>NZ_SLWM01000021.1:0-125835 GCF_004342085.1 Kribbella orskensis | reverse complement strand
AACCGGCCGATACGAATTCGCCATACCCAATACTCGAACGCCCACCCGGTGACCCACACCACCGCCACACCCATTTCTCAACAGGCTCTACAAGCTGCCAGGCGGCGAGGAACCCGCTAGCCGGCGGGACGGCTCTGGGAGTGGGGGATTCGGGCGGTCATGGGGCTGATTCGTGTTGGCTAGGGTGAGGGTATGGCTAGGGCGCCGCGACAGGCGGATATTGCTGCAGCAGCGGGGGTTTCGCAGACGACGGTCTCGTTGATTCTGTCCGGGAATACCGACGGGGTGCGGTTGTCCGAGGGGACCAGGCAGCGGGTGCTCGACGCGGCCGAGGAGCTCGGGTACGTGCCGGACCCGGTCGCCACTCGGCTGGCCTCCTCGCGCAACCACATGCTCGGCGTCTACACCTTTGCCTCGGCCTTTCCGACGGACGTTGACGGGTTCTATTACCCCATCCTGGTGGGGATCGAGGAGGAGGCGGCCGCGCTCGGCCAGGACCTGGTGCTCTTCACCGGGACCGGCGGCGGCCAGGGGCGTGCGCACGACAAGACCGCGATCCGGCGGACCCGGGTGGCCGACGGCTGCCTGTTCTTCGGGCGGCACGTGCCGGAGGAGCCGATCGACTGGTTGCTCGGCGGCGGCTTCCCGCTGGTCTACATCGGCCGCCGGGACGAGCTGGACGGGCGGATTCCCTTCGTGGGTGTGGATTACGTCGCCGCCTCGGCCGCCGTGGTGGAGCGGCTCGTCGCTCTCGGGCATCGCGAGCTCCGCTATCTGCGCGAGGACGACGACGCCCCCTCGTCCTCGGACCGCGAGAAGGGTGTCCTCGCCGCCGCCCGGAAGGCCCGCCTCGCCGTACGGCGCATCGTCGTACGGGCGACACCGGCCGAAGTCGGCACCGGGTTGATCGCGCGGTGGCGGGCGGAGGGGGTCACGGCCGTCGTCGTGGAGGAGACCGACACGGGCGAGTTGTCGGCGGCACTGCTGGCAGCGGTGGAAGCCGCGGGCCTGCGTACTCCGGCGGACCTGTCGGTGGCGGTGCTCGGTCAGCCGAAGGATCGGCCCGAGGTGAGCGGGTTCGAGGTACCTCGGCGGGAGCTGGGTCGCCGGGCGGTTCGCCTGCTGGTCGACCAGATCACCGCGTCAGGACCGCGGACCGCCCAGCAGATCTTCCTCGACTGTGTTCCCGTCGCCGGTTCCACCATCGGACCGCCGGGCTAGTCGAGTCCACTGCATCCGGACCAGTACGACCGAGGCGATGGCGCCGACGGGTGCGGCCCAGAAACGGAAGAACGGAAGGTCTCCGGTCAGTGCAGTCGCGGCGAAGATCGCGGCGAACGTGCCCAGGCCGACCGCGACACCTCGGCGGCGGGAGTCCAGCGCGGTACTCGGGAGCGGGCCGATCTGGCGGTCGAGTGAGGCCGCCACGGCCGACAGAAGGAGCGCGAACGCGAGCGCGCCGACCAAGCCGCCGAGTGGCCCGCCGAGAACGAGGGCGAAGACATTGCCGAAGGTGAAGGCGGCGATCAGGACGAAGCTGACCGTCCCGCCGGTGACCAGATGCCGGATCTGCCGGGCACGAAGGTCGACCGCCTCGGCCGAGCGGATCACCCCGGCAGGTTCGAAGAGGCGGCGGGCGACGAGGTACAGGCTGCCGGGGACCACCACGGCGATCAGGATCAGCGCGATCGTCAGGATGGCCGACTTGGTGGGCGAGATGAACTGGACGACGTCACCGCCGCCGAAGTCGCACGCCGCTCGCGGCGGGAACCACTGGCTGGTGACGGTGATGTCGTAGCTCTCCGTGCGGTGCAGGGTCAGCGCGCAGTCCTCGCGGGAGTCGAACCAGCTCGGCATCGAGGTGCCCACCACGAAGCTCCAGCCCAGCAGTGCGAAGAGTGACACTGCGAGCACGGAGCCGGCCCTACGTCTGATCCAGTCCACCCGTCCAGCCTCTCATCCGTTCGGGATCGCGCCGTTCGGGATCGCGTCAAGCGGGTACTCGGTCTGAATGAGCGACTGGTTCCTGACGCCGGAGGAGCGGGGCAACCCGGCCACCGAGATCGACCGGGACGGTTCCTGGACCGACGGGAACCTGGTCCGGCCGCTGGTCCACGGCGCCGTCTACTTCCAGCGCCTGTACGACGAACTGTGCGCGCTGAAGGCCGGCGACCGGGTGTACTTCACCGACTGGCGCGGCGATGCGGACGAGGCGATGTACCCCGACGGGCCGACCGTCGGCAAGGTGCTCTGCGACCTCGCCAGGTCAGGGGTCGAGGTACGCGGCCTGCTCTGGCGATCGCACTCGGACCACCTGCAGTTCAACGCGCAGGAGAACCAGCGGCTCGGGCGGGAGCTCAACGAGGCCGGTGGCGAGGTCCTGCTCGACCAGCGGGTCCGCCGGATGGCCTCGCACCACCAGAAACTGTTCGTGATCCGGCACCGCGGCGCACCCGAGCTGGACCTGGCGTTCGTCGGCGGGATCGACCTGAGCCACCAGCGCCGGGACGACGCCCGCCATCACGGTGATCCCCAGCAGGCGCCGATGGGCGAGCGGTACGGATCCCGCGCGCCCTGGCACGACGTCGCGCTGGAGTTGCGTGGTCCGATCGTGGGGGATCTCCTGCGCACCTTCGTGGAACGGTGGGACGACTCGCACCCGCTGGACCGCCGTACGCCGTACCGGGTGCTGGTGCAACGGAAGGCCCGGATGCCGCGTCGTCCGTCGACGCTGCCCGAGACGTTCCCGGATCCGCCGGCGGTGGGGGAGCACGCAGTACAGGTGTTGCGGACGTACGGGCACAAGCACCCGCCGTTCCCGTTCGCGGCGAAGGGCGAGTACAGCGTGGCGCGGGGGTATCAGAAGGCGTTCGGGCGGGCGCGGCGGTTGATCTACCTGGAGGATCAGTATCTGTGGTCCGAGGTGGTTGCCGAGGGCATCTGCCGGGCATTGGAACGGGAGCCGGGGCTGCTGGTGATCGCCGTGGTACCGCGGTATCCGGACCAGGACGAACGGTTCAGCGGTCCGCCGGCTCGCTACGGGCAACTGCAGGCGCTGCGGATGCTACGGGCGACGGCGCCGAACCGGGTCGGGATCTACGACCTGGAGAACGACAAGGGAGTGCCGATCTACGTGCACGCGAAGGTGTGCGTCGTAGACGACGAGTGGTTCGCGTGCGGGTCGGCCAATCTCAACCGCCGTTCCTGGACCAACGACAGCGAACTCACCTGCTCATTGGTGAGCTCCGACCTCGCCGCCTCGCTCCGCACCGAGCTCTGGACCGAACACCTCGGCACCGAGCCCGCCCTGGACCCGCTCGGGGGCTTCGACCAGCTGAAGGATGCCGCCACCGCCCTGGACTCCTGGCACGCCTCAGGCGAGCACGGCCCCCGCCCACCAGGCCAACTCCGCCACCACAACCCCGAGCACGTCACCCACCTCCAGTCCCTCTGGGCACGCCCCCTCTACGACCACCTCTACGACCCCGACGGCCGCCCCCGCCACCTACGTCGCCGCCACGAGTTCTGAATTCGGTTCGACAGCGTGGGGTGGCTGACGGTGGGATGGGGGCGTGAAGATGCATGCCGGTGAGGCTGAGATCGATGAGGCGCTCGTACTTCGGCTCGTGGCCGCGCAGTTTCCGCAGTGGGCCGGGTTGGGGGTCGAGGAGATCCCGTCGAGCGGGACGGTGAACGCGATGTTCCGGCTCGGGGACTCGTTGACCGTGCGGTTGCCGCGGATCGAAGGTGGCGTTTCGGACATCGAGAAGGAGTTCGAGTGGTTGCCGCGGTTCGCGCCGCTGCTGCCGGTGGCCATTCCGTCGCCGGTGGGGATGGGGAAACCGGGCGAGGGGTATCCGTGGCCGTGGTCGGTGCAGCGCTGGATCGAGGGCTCGATCGCCGTTGCCGGGGCGGTGGAGGATCCCGCGGGACTTGCGGAGGATCTCGCGTCGTTCGTCCGGGCGTTCCGGGCGGTCGACCTGCCGGGCGGACCTCCGGCGTACCGGGGCGGTCCGCTCGAGCTGGAGGACAAGGGGACTCGCGAGGCGCTCGTCCAGCTCGAGGGCTGGATCGACACCGAGACCGCCTTGGCTGCTTGGGAATCGGCGCTGGCTGCAGCACCCGCCGCTGAGGCTGTCTGGGTGCACGGTGACCTTATGCCGTCGAACCTGCTGACGGCCGGCGGTCGCCTGACCGCAGTACTCGACTTCGCCACCGCGGGCCTCGGTGATCCTGCCTGCGACCTGATCCCGGCCTGGAACCTGCTGCCCGCCTCAGCCCGCCCGGCTTTCCGCGAGGCGCTGGCAGTGGATGACGCCACCTGGATCCGGAGCCGCGGCCGTGCCCTGTCGATGGCGCTCATCCAATTGCCCTACTACCGCGAGACCAACAAGGGCATCGCCGCGAACGCCCAGCACGTGATCGACGAGGTTCTCGCCGACTATCAGCGCGGGATCGCTGCTTGTACAGCAGAGTGTTCGCGCGGTCGTCGCCCATGAACCCCCAGTGCCTTCATCGGTAGAACCTGCCCAACTCGGGTGGTCCGCCGCCTAGGCGCAATCACTTGCCGGTGGATACGGTGGGGTCGTGGACTTGATCACGACGCACAACTGGGCCTCCGCCGTCGATCCCGCGCACATCGCCGAGATCAGGAGTTCGGCCGACCAGTACGCCGAGGGTGGGCTCCTCCACCTGGCGCTCGAAGTACTGGCTTATCCGGTGGACGAGGCCGCTCCGGAGGGGACGACGACCTGGGCGCGGGTGGTCTTGCACGGGGACGGGTCGATCTCGGTGGAGGACAACGGGCGCGGCACGGACACCCGGTACGACGAGGCCGGGGTACCGATGGTGAAGCCGATCATGGCAACGCGAGATCTGCGGTTCTACGGGGTTCCTGACGCCGAGGTACTGCCGGACGGGCGGCCGCGGTCGGGGATGTCGGTGGTCGCCGCGCTGAGCTCATGGCTGACCCACACGAACCGTCGCGTCGACGGCCGCGGCTGGGTCCAGCGGTATGAGCGCGGTCTTCCGCCGGGTCCCGCGACGGAGATCGAGAGCGGCGACACAGCGGGCACGCTGGTGCGCTTCCTGCCCGATCCGGCGGTCTTCGGCCCCGAGACGCTGTCGGCCGCGGCCCTGCTCGCCGCCTGCGCGGACTTCAACACCAAGGTGAAGATCGAGGTCCTCGAGGAGACCGCAGCGTCGTGAGTCGAGGCTGCTAGTCGGTGTCTGCGTCTCGGGTGCTGCCGGAGAGGCGGAAGCCGTCGACGAGGCGGCCGCCATTCTGAGCCAGAACACCGTCGGCGAGGTCGATTAGTTGGTCCGCCTCGCCGGCAGAGGCCGCTCGGACTGCTGCCGGGAAGGCGCTGGCGTGGTTGGTGCCGTGTTCCCCGTCGTATGCGGCGAGCTCGCGCAGCAGACCCTTCCCAGTGCGACTCCACCGCTGAGCACCCGTCAAGAGCAACACCGCAGCGTCCTGCCCGAGCAGGGCGGCGACCACCGTCCGTACGTCGTTGCCGTCAGCACCGATCAGGTCCTCCAGCAGATCGGTGACCTTGTACCTCAATAGCTGAAGCTCGTCGTCGGGCAGCGCCGGGGGACCGGCAGCCACCTCGGCTCGGCCCGACTCCTGCAGTCGTCCTCCTGAGCCGTCCGTGTCCACCAGGATGATGCTCTCCCCGACCAGCCGCATCATGGTCGGCTGACGGCGTTGGCGGTCCTTCTCGCAGTAGTACGCAAGCGACTTCTCCGTATGCACGAACACCTCAACCGGCCATCCGCCGTACACCACCGACTCCCGCATCGGCGCCGGCGGTCCGTTGAGCAACACCGTGACATCAAGATCCGAGGTAGCCGTCGCCGTGCCCCGAGCCACACTCCCACCCAGCCACGCACTCCGCGCCTCGGGGAATCGCTCACGAACGAACGCCCGCGCCACCTGTATCGCATCCTCGATCACACCGACCAGTGTCCGCTGAATGCCCCTCGCACCTCCACTTGGTTTTCCTCTTAGTGGCGGAAGAGGCGGATGCCGGTTTGGGTGAGGGTGATGCCGTTGTCCTTGCAGGCTTGGATGATCTCTGTACTGCGGAGTGAGCCGCCGGGCTCGGCGATCGAGCGGACTCCGTAGCCGTGGGCAACGTCGATGTTGTCGCGGAACGGGATCGCGCCGTCCGACACCATGCTCACGTCGGTGAGGTGCGACAACCAGGCGTCCCGCTCGGTGGACCCCAAGCTGTCCAGCAACGCGAGCTGCCGAGCGATACGGTCTGACAGCTTGATGCCAGGCCGGCAGGTCTCGGCGAGTACTTCGGGATGGCGGCGCAACCACCACGTTTGCGCCTTGCTGCCGGCGAGTTGGGTGCAGTCGATCCGCGACTGCTGCCCGGCTCCGATGCCGAGGGCCATCCCGTCCTTCAGGAAGGCAACCGAGTTGGACTGGGTGTACCGCAGCACGATCATCCCCAGCAGCAGATCGTCGGCCCCGGGCTGCCCGTCGAAGAGCGATCGGTCCAACGGCAGATCGTCCGGCTGCTGGGTGAGGCGCAGCCCGTACACCTCGCGCACCTCCTCCGTCGGCGGCTCGAACGTGGGATCACCTTCCAGGACCAGGAAAGTCCCTCGCTTCTTCCCGGCGAGCGTCCCGACCACGCCCTCGTCGTACGCCGGAGCGATGATCCCGTCGCAGGCAAGACGCTGGAGGAACGCGGCCAACTCGGCGTCGACCGGGTGCGACACGGCGACGAAGTCCCCGTACGACGACTTCGGATCGGCGTCGCGGGCTCGCACATAGGCGCTGGTCACCGCGCCGACGTCTCCGCGGTCGTAGGTCGATCTCATCCCGGCATCAACCTCGCCCGCCAGCGCGGCACCCGCCGGGGACACGTGCTTGAACGAAGCCGCCGCCGGCCTGTCGAAGCATGCGCTCGCCTCCCGGACGAGCTGCCAGGCTCCCAGCGCGTCGAGCACGTTGATGTAGGACGGCTCCCCGCGCACCACGCGGAACGGCGTACGGCCTGGTTGAAGTGGTGTGATCGTCGCGGGCTGATGCGGATTCATGCCGTACCGCAGTTCCATCTGCTGCCTCCGGTTACCTCGACCGAAGGCGCCCAGGCGGACGACGCCACTCTTCAGAACCCGCTCCCCGGTGGTACCCCACCCTCGCCAGTCGCGGTGCCCCCACTGTAGTCGGGCACCGACTTTGTCTGTGTTTTCTGACCGTAGTCAGGAATCGCGGGAGCTGAGGACGCAGAACTCGTTGCCTTCGGGGTCCGCGAGCACTGTCCACGACGCGTCGTCGGCCTGCCCGACGTCGACCCGGTGGGCACCGAGGCCCTCCAGCCGGCTGATCTCGGCGTCCCGGTCCTGGCTGGTGTGCGGAGCCAGATCGATGTGCAGCCGATTCTTGACCGTCTTCCCCTCAGGAACGGTGACGAAGACCAGCCCCGGCCCGATCCGCTCCCACGGCGTCTCCTGCATCACCTTCTGATCCACCCACCCCGGAATGATCACGCACTCGTCGTCGGACTCATGGACGAGCTGCCACTCGAGCGCCTCCGCCCACCACGCGGCCTGCTTGCGCACATCCAGGCAGTTGATCACCGTTGTGTACCACCGAAGCGCCATCTCAGTCCTCGCCGTTCTCGTCAGGTAGTTGCGGACACCCAGGTTATGAGATCCGTGGGGGCATGGGGGTTGTCCCTGATGGCTGTGGTGCCGGCGGACGCCTACCGTCACGAGTAGGCCGGAGCCTCCGGACAACGCACGCACCGAACCAGCGTCACGGAGTACGCAATGAAGGCAATCGTCCAGGATCGGTATGGCTCACCTGACGTGCTGGAGTTCGGCGAGGTCGAGAAGCCGGTTGCCGTTAGCAACCTGGTGCTGGTCCGGGCGCGCGCGAGCTCGGTCAACGCGTACGACTGGCACGTGATGCGGGGCGACCCGTACCTGGCACGCCTGATGCTGCCCGCGGCTTTCGGGCGCAAGGGTCCCAAGGCCAGGATCCGCGGGCGGGACTTCGCCGGGCGGGTGGAAGCGGTCGGGCCCGAGGTGACGCGGTTCAGCCCGGGTGACGAGGTGTACGGCGATCTCGGCGACGCCAACGGCGCCTTCGCGGAGTACGTGTGCGCGCCGGAGGACCTGGTGGAGTTGAAACCGATCAACCTCACCTTCGAGCAAGCGGCGGCTATTCCGTTGGCGGGGAGTACTGCGCTGTTCGGCCTGCGCGATGTGGCGAAGGTCGAAGCGGGGCAACGCGTGCTGGTCAATGGGGCGTCAGGTGGCGTGGGGACGTTCGCAGTACAGCTCGCCAAGACGTTCGGCGCAAAGGTGACCGGCGTCTGCAGCACGAGGAACGTGGACCTGGTCCGCTCGCTCGGCGCCGACCACGTCATCGACTACGGCAAGGAGGACTTCACTCGCAACGGAGGCCCGTACGACGTCGTGCTGGACCTCGTTGCGAACCGCTCCCTCGCCGACCTGCGCCGCTGCTTGACCCCGTCCGGGACCCTCGTGCTCTCCGGGGGTGGCACCTTCACCGGCGGCTCCGTGGTCGGCCCGATGCGCATCCTCCTCCAGGCCAAACTGCAGTCCCGCTTCGTTCGCCACTGCCTGATCGACTTCTCCACCCCTCTGACCCTGGAACATCTGACAACGCTCAAGACGCTGGCCGAGTCGTCCCAACTGACCCCCGCCATCGACCGCAGCTACGCCCTCGCAGATGTCCCCGCCGCCATCACCTACCTCGAAACCCACCACGCCCAGGCCAAGGTCACCATCACCATCTGACGCCGCACCAGCCGGCTCCGGTACTGCGACCTACGACCGCAGGCGCGACTGATCTTCCTTGCCCGGTGGCAGCGGACAGGCGACGATGCTGGGTGTGGACCGACACCAGATCCTTGCGTTCCGGCTGTCACGTCACCATCTGGCCGAGCGGCTCCCGGCCGGCTCGATGATTCAGGCGGTTGCCGCCGCCGGGGTTCAGGAGACGCCGCGACAGACCGCTTCCCTCGCGTTGCATGCCCGGGTCGCGGACGTGAGCCTCGCCGGGATCGACCAGGCACTCAAGCAGGACAAGACCTTGCTGGCGATCTGGTCGCTGCGCGGCGCGCCGTACCTGGTGCCTACTCAGGACGCGGCTGTCTTCACCACGGGCGCGATGCCCACCGGAGAGGACTCGTGGCGGATCTCCTTCGGCGGTTGGGCCACGTCCTTGGATGTGCCGCTCGCAAGTCTGGTGGAGCACGCCGCGAAGGTTGCGCGGGAAGTACTGGACGGCCAGCAACTGGAGGTGGAGGCTTTCCGCCAGCAGTTCGCCCGGCGGATGGAGGAGATCCGTGACCTCGAACGCCCGTCCGGGGCGCACGCCGATCTCCCCGAACCTCTCTTCCGCGCGATGGGTCAGCTCGGGATCGCCTGTCTCGCGGACACCCGCCGGATGACCGACGCTCTCGTTGCCCGTAAAGACCAATGGCTCGGTGAACCAGCGGGGATCGTCGACCAGGACATCGCCCAGGCCGAGCTCCTGCGACGCTACCTTCGCTGCTACGGGCCGGCCTCCCACCAGAGCTTCGCCGAGTGGACCCTGCGCAGCCTGTCCGACGTACGCGCGATCTTCGAGCTGATCGCGCCGGAACTCGTTCAGGTGAACGCGAAACGGCGCCCTGTCGAGTGGTTGCTCGCGTCCGACGTCGAAGCGCTGGCCTCTCCACCCGAACCGGCCGGAGTCCGGCTGGTCCCCGCCCAGGATCCCTTCCTGCAACAGCGTGACCGAGACCGGCTGCTCCCGGATCGCGACCTGCGCAGGCGACTCTGGCGTCCGGTCGGCGCGCCGGGCCTGGTCCTCGTCGACGGCGAAGCCAAAGGAGTATGGACCTCACAACGCCGCGGCAAGAGCATCCAGTTCACCGTGCAGCCCTTCGACCGAATCACCGCCGCGGAACGCGACGCGATCGCCGCCGAGGCCGACACCCTCGCCCCACTCCGCGAAGCTGACCGAACCACCCTCGTCCTCAAGACCTGAGTCGGTCGAAGGCAGGGGCGGGCCTTCGTCGAGCCCCTAACCCACGTACTGCGGAGGTGCAGGCCGCACGCCCGCTCCTCCGTCAGGCGAGGGGCTGAGCCCGCGCGGCCGAGCAGGTGCTCCGAACCAAGGACGCGGGGTCAGACCTGCAGGCTGACGGGGAACGTGAAGAGCCAGGCGATGGCCGTGAGGAGCACGATGCAGGCAGTCACGAGCATGAACGCGCGGACGCGGCGACTGACGATCTTGGTGCTCATGCCGGCGAAGAACAGGACCACGCTGTACAGCACAACCGTCAGGACATAGTTGCTGGCTCGCTGGATGTTGCGGCTCACTTCGGTCGCCGATGCCTCGGCCGCCAGGTCCAGCCGATCGGCATCAGCCCGAGCCGCCAGCTTGTAGTCGGGCATCGCGAAGGGCGTCTTCGGCGCGCTCGCGTTCGTGAAGGGTTTGGTCGCGAGCCACGCGTCGAATGCCTTCGCGAACTCTGGGCGGAAGCGGCTCACATAGAAGACGGCGAGCTCGCTCTCGCCGCGGCGGTCCGCATCGGCCCACGCGATGAAGGTGGCTACGTCGACCTGGGTCTGCGCCTCGGCCAAGCTGGACGACCGGGCGGCGTCGATCCGGATGGCTCCGGTGCGGCCTGCCGCCTTGGCCTGCTCGCCGTTCCATCGCGTCGCCTGGTAGCTGCTCCACGAAGTGGCGACGGCAGCCACCACCAGGAGCACGGCGACGAGCAACTCGTGCCAGCGGTCGAAGCCGGATGCGGGCCGGTTCTCAGTTTGCTCGGCCATTTGCATCACACGGAGGCTTCAGGTCCAGTCCGACGATCGCGAGCTCGGAGTCGATCTGGCGGAGGGATCGTTCCATCGCCGTCGGCTGCAGCCTGCCGACGCCTTGGCCGTGCGGATGGTTGAAGAACACGAGCAGGAGCAGCAACAAGGTGATGACAACTGTCACGCTGCCCATCATCAAGGCTTGCGTCTTGGCCCGCTCCCCATGATCGGCGAAGAACAACATGTAGAGGAAGATCACCACGGAGATCACCGCCAGGACGAGCCACAAGGGCGTCGGAATGATCCCCTCCGCCCCGTGGACCCGCGCGAGCCGCGCCTGCTGCCGAGCCTGCGTTTGATCCATCCACCGGTCGTACGCCGACTGCTCGGTCGCTGTCTTCGGATCAACCGTCTGGAGCGTCCGGAACATCTCCCCTCCCCACGGGTTGATCGCGTCGCCGAGCGTGCCGTGCTCGAGGGCGCTCCACTCGGGCCCGATGACCGATCGCGCGTAGCAGACGAGCTCGCCGGTCAGCTCCACAGAAACGGCCTTGGGCATGTACTGCGCCGTCTCGACCTGCTGCGCCAGGACGGTCGCCTCCGTCTCGGCGCCCGAACGCGACTGGTCGTAGGAGTCGAACGCGAGAAAGATGATGAACCCGAGGAGCACCGAGAAGCCGGTGGCCAGCACCCCGAAGACACCCGACGCACGGTCACCGTCGCTGAAGTAGCTGCCTTCCGGCGCACGTCGCCGGACGAGGAGCATCAGCGTGATTGTGATCGCGGCGACACCTATGACCAGGAGCGCGCCGAGGAGGACGTTCACGTCGACCTCCACGAGCCAGAGGGATTCCCGCCGCCTGCCGCCGGTTTGCCTCACCGTAGAGGCCAACCTGCGGAGGCTGCGTCATCCCTCCGGGAGGATTCCGGCTCGCATGAGGAAGAGGGCGTCACCTGCAGGTGACACCCCTCTGACAGTTGGTGATCTGAGCCTCTGGTCGGGCCAGGCGTCCTGCTTGCCGGTCGCGATGGGATCTCGAGGCTCGAGGGCGACAGGCAGGTACGACGCGAGGCCGCGAAGGCTGTGCGGCAGGTCACCAAGCGCGCGGCCGCCTGGTCGGACGCCACCGGGAGCGAAGCCGGCGTGCTGTCAGAGGCGTATCGGCAAGCGGCCAACGCGTTCGATATTCACGAACCCCGGGCTCGTTTGGTGGTCGCCTTCACCCACGCTCGACTGGGCGATCTGCCTTCGGCGCAGCGGGAACTCGCACTCGCTGTCCCTACCTCGGAAACTCGCTGTTCCAACGATCTCAACGGCAGGCTCACGGAAATTGCCGCTGCCCACCCGTCGAGCGATGCAGGCTCCTGATCCACCGGCGCGGGCGCCCCGGTGTTGCTGTGGCAGCGGGGTTCGCAACGCCTCGGATCTGCCGTCGTAGAGGTCAGAAGTTGGCCGCTATGGCTCCTAGGCTCGGTGCATGACAACGAACGAGCAGAGCTTGACCGGTGAGCGCGCCGACATCCTCGACTTCCTCACCAAGCACCGCTACTTCCTGCGCCACACCGCGGAAGGCCTGTCCGACGAGCAGGCGAACACCCGCAGTACCGTCAGTGCGCTGACGGTCGGCGGCCTGATCAAACACGTCACCGAGGTCGAGCGGAATTGGGCCGACTTCGCCCAGGTGGGCGGCGGCAAGGACACGCCTGAGGAGATTGAGTACACCCCGGAGCGGATCGCCCAGTGGGAGAACCAGTTCCGCCTCACCGAGGGCGAGACGCTAGCCGGCGTACTGGCCGAGTACGAGAAGGTCGCAGCCGCCACCGACGACCTCGTCCGCACCCTCGACCTCGACACCACCCACGAACTCCCGGCCGCGCCTTGGCAGCCACCGGGCATCTTCTGGACGGTCCGCCGCGTCTTCCTCCACATCGCCGCCGAAACGGCTCAGCACGCCGGCCACGCCGACATCATCCGGGAAACAATCGACGGCCAGAAAAGCATGGGCTGACCCAGCCAACGCTGGGACGGGGATCACGCTGACACGAACGTGACTGGCCCATAGTGCTTAGGGTAGCCTCACCTGCATGATTGTCTGCCACTGCGAGGTCGTCAGCGACCGGGAGGTCCGCGAGAGCATCGACGACGGCGCTCGCACGCTCGCGCAGGTGTGCGGGGCGACCGGGGCGGGGCAGAACTGTGGCGGCTGCGTCTTCTCGTTGAAGCGGTTGTTGTGCCAGCATGGGAGGTCGGTCTCGGCAACCTCGTTCACGGAGGTGGCAAGTGCAACCGGTTAACCCACGCGTCGTCGTACTGCTCAACGAGGCGCTGACACTCGAGCTGACGGTGATCAACGGGTACTTCCTGGAGGCCAGGATGCTCGACAACTGGGGATTCGGTCGGCTGGGCAAGGCGTTCTACGACCTGTCCATCGACGAGATGAACGACGCCGACGCGTTGATCAACCGCATCCTGTTGTTCGACGGTCACCCGAACCTGCAGAAGCTCGGTGCCGTGACGGTCGGCGAGGACGCCCAAGAGATGCTCCGGCTGGGGGCCGACGGCGAGCGCGCCGCGGTGGCGCAGTTCAACGGGGCCGCGAAGGAGTGCCACGACCTCGGCGACCACGGCACCGCCGCGGTGTTCGAGGAGATGGTCCGCGACGAGGAGAAACACGTCGACTGGTTCGAGAGCCAGCTCGACGCGATCGAGCGGGTCGGCGCCCAGCAGTACCTCGCCCAGCAGATCGACCCGGGCAAGTCACCCGGCTGAGTCGACGTGATCTCATTCGATCAGATCCGGGTCGAACATGAATTTGCGGACGTCTTGCGCACAGCGGCAGGCGACCGCGATCTTTGCGGCCCACTCCAGGGCGGCAGCCCGGGTGGGTACGTCGACGATCGTCATGCCGCAGATGAGCTCCTTGCTCTCCGGGAACGGGCCGTCGATGACCATCCCGTCGGTCTCCACCACGGCGTGATCCACGTCGTCGTCCTCGTAGTCCAGCCCGCCGCCGGGACATCCGCCGGCAGCGCTCGCCGTGCCACCCACCGCGTGGCGTGGTAGCAGTACCGCCGAGGCCATAGAACAAGACGGGAGTGCAGCGGCTGGTGGATGATCCTGAGGTGCGTGCGTATCGGTCCGAAGTCCCGTGGTGGGTCTTGGCTGTCATCGGCGGCGTCCCGTTCGGGGTCGCTATGGGGCTCTCCACGAAGTTGGACGGGTCGAGTTGGACGGAGGCTGGCGTAGGCGCCCTCGTCACCGGTATTCCGTTCGGTCTGGCGATGGGTTGGTGGAGCGCCAACTGGCAAACCGGGATGAAGGAGGCTGAGGGTGATCTCCCGACCGACAAGGTCGAGGTGGCTCACCAGGCAGCGGCAGGCGGACCCGTGCCCGTGGACGCGGAGATTCGATCGGCAGCTCTCTCCATCGCCTCTGTGCAACTGGGGCAGTTCGCCGGAAAGACACGCAGGCTGTCCATCGTCATGATGGTGTTGTTGTGGATCACTTCTGTCGTTGGAGCCGTCGCTGACTCGCTGTGGGCGCTGGTGCCTGCGTTGTTCTTCGGGGTCATGCTCTTTTGGCAGTGGTACCTGCCTCGCCAGATCCGACGCCGCATCAGCGTGCTCTCCGGAGCAACAACCGCGAGCGCTGACTAGAACGCGCTCAAGCCGGTGTGGCGCGGGGCAACGTCGTATCGCCCTGCGCCGGTGCTCCGGATCAGGCGCCGCTCGGGAACGGCACCCCGGTGCTGCTGTGGCAGCGGTGCCTGCCACGCCTACAGGGCTGCGGACCGGACGAGGCGCCCGGTCCGCAGTCCTTCAGCTCACGGCTCAGTTCACTGACTCAGCTTGGTGAGCCTGGTGTACCAGTTTGCGAGACTGGTGCGCGTGCCTCCGCAGCTTCCGAAATTGGCCAGGTTCGGCGAGGGGAAGTATTCCGCCAGTGTGCAGGTCTGGCCGATGTACTCCGACGCCAACCAGATGTTGCCGCCGTCGGTCACGGCGGCGCCGTAGTCACCCCAACGAGTCCGCGGCGGATCCCCGACGAACGCCTTGTACGAGGTGAATCCGTCAGCTGGCCCGAGCCCCGCGGCCGCGACGTGGATCGGCCCCACCGACCCGCTCTCGTCGATGCGGACGTAACCCGCGCTCGGGAAGTTGGTCTCGCCGAGAACCGAGAAGGCGATCGCTCCCTTACCGGCCGGGGTGAAGGCGATGGCCGGCATGGTGAGGTTGTTGTTCGCGAGCGCGATGTAACCCTGCTTGGTCACCCGTCCCTCGATCTTGCCGGCGCCGTTGATCTTCGGGCTCACCGCGAACCAGGCAATGCCCGCCTTGAGTTCGCCGTCCACCCTGACCGCGGTACCGGAGGAACCCCACAGGGTGCCGTTGACGTACCAGGTCTGCTGCATCCGGGAATCCAGCGAGTCCGGCGTGGACTCCACCTCGTCGTGCGCGGGCTCGTCCTCGGGCACGAAGAACGCCTGCCAGCACCCGGGACCGAACGGTGTCGGCATCGTCGTGTCGTTGATGCACTCGCCGAGCGGGATGTTCCCCGGCTTCTGGTCCGACTTCGGCGGGAACACGTACGTCTGGCTGTTCGTCAGCCGGCTCGTGATGCCGAGGTCCGGAGTCGCGGTGTCCAGCGACGCGGTGTTGGTGATCGCCCAGATGCCCAGCCGGCGCGCGGTACCGGTCGGGTTGCCGGTCTCGCTGCCGTCACCGGCGATCGTGCTCAGCGCGTACTCCGTACCGTTCCGTTCGCTGGAGTACTCCCCGGCCGGCGAGTTGGCCGGCCAGACGGTGAAGCCCGGCGAGCCGTCGACGGCGAGGTTCTCGATCAGGGTCAGGTTGACACTGGCCGGGTGGCCGGCGAGCTGTGCCTTCGAGAACGCGAAGATCTGCGCGGCGCTGAAGTTCGGCCCGAACAGGTCGTACTCGTTGGTCGACACGTACACGCCGTTGGCATCCTGACCGATGTGCGGGTAGTCCTGGAAGCACGGGCCGTGGACGACACCGTCGACGGTGCAGCCGTGGTCGGGCGTGCCGTCGGCCCCGTCGTTCTGCGCCGGGACGTGGTAGATGGTCCAGGTTCCGAGCGGGTTGCCGGTGTTCGACACGGCGAGGTCGATCGTGTTCTTGCCGGTGAAGTCGCCGTTGGGCAGGCTGCCCAAGGTGGTCAGGACCACCATGAAGCGCTGGTTGTCCGGGTCGTACAGGCACACCGGGTCGATGACCTGCGGCCCGATCACTCCGGTCGTGCGGTTGATCGCGGGCGGGTAGCCGAAGAACGTGTTGAGGTCCTGGACCCCGCTCAGCGCGGTGGCGTTCGCGGAGCTGCGGACCCGCAGCACGCTGTTGACCGCCTCGACGACGAACCCGTTGCCGACACACAGCGCCTGGTCGGGCGGTTCGAGCGAGAACTGGTTGCCGCCGTTGGCGAGGCGCTGGTCGCGGTGGGTCAGGCCGTTCACGCTCGCCTGAACATCCGCGTTGGAGCCGGCCACGGCGCTGGACGCGACTACTGGTGCGTCGAGCGGCTTCTTCGGGAACTTGCCGTTCTTGAACCCCGGGCGCGGACGGGTGAACTGACCGGCCTCGCCGTCGCCTTCCTCCTCTTCCCGGCCTCCGGGCCGCAGCTCCGGCTGCTGGAGACCGTCCACGCCGAGCGGACGCGTCTGGATGCTCGTCGTTCCGCCGCTGGGGATCGCGCGCGTACCTCCGGCGGCCGCACCCAACGAGGTTGTCGGGGTGATCAGGCCGGCGGAGATGATCAGGGACGCAGTTGCCAGGCCCAACGCTCTGCGGCGGGTCATCTGAGAGGTGAACTTCATGGGTTGCCTCCGTGCTGGTCGCGTGCCACTGGAGTGACGACCGAACGTCAGCACGTCGGCACCCGCAGTGCAGTGGTCGGCCTACCGCACCCCGAGTTGCCCGTTCGCCAAGCTTCACCAGCCATTTGAGTCCTCATATGTGGTGGAGCGCAAGAACCCCGGAAGCTCTCTGGGTCCGTTGGCGCCCGTCGGCCGGCTCAGGGCATGCCGTTCCGATCCAGGAGGCGCGCACCAGTCGATCAGGCTGGGAGCCAACCCCAGCCACGCGCCCAGCCGAACCTTCATCGGTGGTGGCGCGTGGCCGGGTAACCCGTTCGTGACCCTGACCGAACGTGAGCCCACCGCCGATGACGGGCGGCTCGGGCGCACAATCCTCGAGACGCTGAATGATCTTCCGCCGGACACCACAGCCTCGCAGGCCGCTGCCCGGCTCCGTTTCGTCAAGGAAACAAGGCCGAGCGCGAGGTCCTGCTGGACATTCTCGGGATCTGCGGTGCACTCGACACGGACGGTCATTGAGGAATCGTCAAGGAATTCGTTCCGTGGGTTGCCCGTGACCTGCCACCTCAGCGGTTCGTGGAACGTGCGCACCCAGCCTGCTGGTGGCGAGCTGCCGCAGGGATCAACCCCGATGCCGTCGAGAATGTCCTGCCGAACCTGACGTGATGTTGGGAGAAGGCGTGACGCAGGCCGAGGACTTCACCGCTGGTGCTCGGTCTGCTGGAAGGATCAGTCGTCAGTCGTCAGTCGGGAACGGAACACCCGTGTTCGAGCGGCACCTGTAGCCGTTCGGCACCTTGTGCAAATACTGCTGGTGGCAGCGATGTAAACGCGGCGATAGAAGCGCTCTCCTGCCCAGTCGACGTCTCACCCGCCTCGTCTCCGGGCTTCCGGGGTCCGCGCTCCGCCGCGTCGGTGGTCGCCAGGCCTGCTCAACCAGGGGGGATGTTCTTGTTGTGGTGGAAGGCGTTGTCGGGGTCGTACTTGGCCTTGACCTCGGCGAGTCGCTGGTAGGTGTGATCGCCGTACGCCTCTCGAACGCGGCTGGCGCCGTCGTCGGCATCGAGGAAATTGACGTACACGCCGTCGCCGCGGTGCGGTCCGAGGGCTTCGAGGAACCCCCGCGTCCAGGCTGTCTCGGTCGCGGCGACCTTCTCGGACTCTTCGGGGAGCCACGCACCGTCGATGACGATGTTGTATGCCACGTCGCGACCGGCGTAGGCGGTGCCGTCGTGGGGAACTCGGGTGACGGCGCCACCCATGTGGAACATCGCCGCGTAGCTCCGGGGCGAGTTGGCGGTGTAGGCGTGGTCGGCGATGACAGCGATGGCGTCGTCGGTGAGGCCGGCGAGGTTGGTCGCCTTCCAGTAGTAGTGCCAGCCGTGGGGGACGTGGTCGTCGAGGCCGCCCTGGAAGGCGGCGTACGGCGTGGGTGCGAGCAGGTCCACGAGCGGCGACCCGAACCGTTTGAGGGCCCGCACCGCACGCTCGCCATCGTCGACCGCCCCGACGTAGCAGCAGATCACGGCCATGGCCGGCCGCCAGTGGAGCTCCTCGGGGATGACCTGCAATGGAGGGACGGTGCCGAGCCTGATCACGGTGCCGAGTTCGTCGGGCGCTTCGGCGACGAAGTCCCGGTAGAAGCGCAGTGCGTTGGTGGTGTCTTCGGCGGCCCAGAAGACGGGTCCGGCCATCACGGTCGGGCCGAGAGCGTGCAGCGCAAACTGGAACGAGGTGACGACGCCGAAGTTGCCGCCACCGCCTCGCAGCGCCCAGAACAGATCGTCGTGTTCGTCTGCTGACGACTGGATGATGCTGCCGTCGGCGGTGACCACCTCGGTGGCCAACAGGTTGTCGACGGCGAGGCCGTATTTGCGCATGAGGAAGCCGAGGCCCCCGCCGAGGGTGACTCCGGCGACGCCGGTGTGGCCAATGATGCCGCCGGTGGTGGCCAGACCGTGGGCCTGCGTCTCGTGGTCGACGTCGCCCCACAGCGCACCACCCTGCACCCGAGCCATGCGGCCGGCGGGGTCGACCCACACGGCCCGCATCGCCGAGAGGTCGATGACGATCCCGTCATCGCAGACCGCGGTGCCGGCCACGCCGTGGCCCCCGCCTCGTACGGCGATCTCCAGGTCGTGATCGCGGGCGAAGCGCACGGCCGTGGCCGCGTCGCCGGTCCCGCTGCATCGCGCGATCAGCCGGGGGCGCCGGTCGACGGCGCCGTTCCACACGGCCCGGGCGGTGTCGTAGTCGGCGTCATCAGCAGTGATCAGCTGGCCCCGGAACCCGTCGATCTCCATGGCGGTTGCCTCCTCGCTCGGGTAGCCGACTTGCTCGGTGGTCGATGTCGTCATCGGCCCTTCCGCTGTCGACAGCCCCATCGCATCGCCATCGGCCCCGGCGGTGAAGTCAAGAATCTGGACTTCACCGCCGAAGGCAGCGGCGCGACACTGGCGTCGTGAGGACATACGGCCAGTACTGCCCCATCGCTCGTGGCGCCGAGATCTTCGCCGAGCGCTGGACGCCGCTGATCATCCGCAACCTGTATCTGGGGTGCGGCAGCTTCAGCGAGATCCTGGAGGGCGCGCCCGGGCTCTCCCGCACCATGCTCTCGCAGCGGCTCAAGCAGCTCGAACGATTCGGCATCGTCGAGTCAGCACCCAAGCCGGACGGGCGCGGGCGCCATTACGAGCTCGCACCCGCGGGTCACGACCTCTTCAAGGTCTGCGTGTCGCTCGGCGAGTGGGGTGCCGCCTGGCTCGAGATCGCCCCCGAGCACCTCGATCCCTTCGTGGCCCTGTGGTCGATGTGCAACATGCTCCACCGAGACCGGCTCCCGGGTCCGCGCGTCGTCGTCCGGTTCGACTTCACCGGTCGCCAACGCCCCGAGCGGTACTGGCTGCTGATCGAGCACGGCGACACCGAGATCTGCAAGACGTACCCCGGCCTGGACGAGGACCTCTACATCACGGCGGAAGCCGAAGCCTTCGTCAAGTGGCACGCCGGCCAGCTCAGCTGGGCCGAAGCCACCCGCAACCGCCGCATCCAACTCCACGGCCCCTCGTCGCTCGTCCGAGCCTTCCCCACCTGGAACGCCCGCAGCGCCTTCGCCCACATCAAGCCGGTCTCCCGGACCGCTCCGAGCTCGGCAGCCTGACACCTTCAACCCCGACTGGGGTGATTCGTTGGGTGAACAATCGACGGCACCAACTGGCCCCGGGTTCAGATCCGCTCACGGATATGCCGAGGAGGTGGGCGAGCGCTAGGGGCCGTAGGCGGTGAGGAACCGGTCCCGGAAGGTATCCATCGGCCAGACCGGTGCGCCGGCGTCCGGCCGCAGCCCGCCCCGCCAGCCCCAGTCCGCCACCCGAGCCGTCACGGCCGGGTCGGCGGCGATGATACTCACCGGCACGTCGCGGCTCGCCCCCTCGCCGGAGACGATGCTGGCCGGCTGGTGGTCGCCGAGGACGACGAGGACCAGGTCCCGGTCGTGGAGTTGCTGTACGAACGAGGTCAGGGCGTCGAGCGAGTAGGCGATGGACTGTGCGTAGGCGGCCTTCACACGGTCCGGGTCCCGCCACACGTCGTCCGGCGAGTCGCCCTCGGCCGGCATCGGGTCGAAGACCGAGCCGTCGCCGACCCGGCTCCAGTCGACGAGCCGGGGGAGCGGTGCCCAGGGCGTGTGGCTTGAGACCAGGTCGACCTCGGCCATGACGGGAGCGCGATTGGGCTTGTCCAGCTCCAGGCGCTGGAGCGCGGCCAGGGTGTATTGGTCAGGCATCGAGGCGTAGCTGAACTGTGGCCCGGCGTACCCCACGTTCCGGCGGTCGTAGACCTTGTCGTAGTGGTAGTACGCCTTCGCCACCGGCCAGTCCTCGTCGTTGGACGGTACGTCGGCGATGGTCCGCCAGCCCGCGCGACCGAACGCGTCGGTGAGGGTGAGCCGGTCGAGGGTGACGAGGTGGTCGTACCGCCGCTGGTTGTCCACCCACAGCCCGGACTGAAGGGTGGAGTGGGCCAGCCAGCTGAGGCCGCCGAAGGTCGACGAGGTGAGGAAGCCGCTGCGCGAGGAGAAGCCGGCCTGCTTCAGCCGCCGGTCCCCGGCATCGAGCGCCGACTCGACGACGGGGGAGTCGAGCGCGGTGCGTCCGTAGCTCTCGACGAAGACCAGGAGCACGTCCTTGCCCCTCAGGCCGGCCAGCAAGTCGTCGTCCGGGGTGCCGCGGAAGGGATCCTGCTCGAGCGCCCGCACGAACTCCCGCTGGTCGCGGAGGTCGTCACTGACCTGCGTGGCAAGCCGAGCCGCGGCGGTCGAGGCGATGCGTCCTGCTGGCTCCGGCTGGGCGCCGATCAGTGCGGGCACGATCGAGATCGCGGCCAGGACGGCCACGATCCGGATCGACGACCGCCGGTGTCTCGCCACGAGCCGGGTCAGGCGCACCGCTGACAGCGGCAGCAGGGCAAGCATGGCCACGCAGAGCAGTCCGGCTCCGATGAGGACTGCGACGGCGCCGGCGCGGCCGATCGAGTCGCCGAGCAGGCCCAGCGCGGAGCCGGCGTACGCCGTGTCGTAGACGGGGTGGAAGGGGCGGTCGAAGGCGAAGTAGAAACCTCTGTCGAGCAGCCGCAGGGTCGCCAGCACGCCGACGAGGAGACCGCCGATCAATGCGAGGATCCGCGTGAGTCTGCGCGGCAGCACCAGTACGAGGACGACGAACAGCAGACCCTCGAGCGGGATCCGAAGGAAGGCGGCCGGCGACATGTCGCCGGTGTGGTCCGGCACGAGGAGCGCAGCCCAGAGCAGGAGCACCGCCAGCGCCGAAGTCATGGCGGCGCGAGGGCCGGGCTGGCCTCCGGCCAGACGCCACAGCCCCCAGATGTGACGGCCGAACGACTCGGCCAGCAGTCCCAGTGCGATCAGCAGCACGACGGTGGTCACAGCATCGGGCAGGATGCCGGCCGCCGCGACGGTCAGCGCGATGCCCTCGATCGCGGCGACTACCTTGGCCCAGTAGCGGGGCGGGAGCGAACCGCGCAGCCACGGAAGCGCCCAGCCGGCGACCACGAACACGTAGCGGGCCGCACCTATCGCAAGCACCCACCAGCCCGTCGTCCGTGCGGCGTACACGCTCAGGACCAGGATCAGGAACGCGTCGACCTCCATGTCGAAACGCGCCCCGAACGCCGAGGCGGTGCCGGTACGCCGAGCGATCCGGCCGTCGATCCCGTCGAGGACCAGCGCCACCGTCGAGAGCGCCACGAGGGGCGCCACCCGTGCCTGGCCACCGAACGAGTCCGCCGTGAGCGCCGCGACCCCACACGCGAGGACCGCGCGAGCCAGTGTCACTTTGTCCGCCGGCGCTAGCCCGTCACGACGGTGACTCGCCATCGCGCGGGCGAGGAGGGCGGCAAGGCCGGCTCCGCAGGCAACGCCCGTCGCCCAGCCGTAGGTGTCGAGGCCGGTGGTCGCCGCGAGTACACCGAGGAGCGCGAGCAGGCAGACGAACCCTGCGAGCGGGCCGGTCTGGACCCCGCTGCGCACCCGACCCTGAACCCGATGCACGATGCCTCCGTATCTAGGGGTACGACAAGTCATACGGGAAAGGCGACGCTCCGGTTCATCCGGGGGAGAAGGAGGCTGCGGGTGCCGACAGAAGCACGCGCGTTCTGGATCCGCGAACCCGGCCGGGGCGAGATCCGCCCGGTCCGGCTGCCGGAGCCGGGCCCGGGCGAGGTGCTGGTGCGCACGCTGCGGTCCGGGGTGAGCCGGGGCACCGAGGCACTGGTGTTCCGCGGCGGCGTACCGGAGACCCAGTACGACGCGATGCGGGCCCCGTTCCAGGAGGGGGACTTCCCCGGCCCGGTGAAGTACGGCTACCTCAACGTCGGCATCGTCGAGTGGGGTCCGGACGAGCTGCGCGGGCGCACCGTCTTCTGTCTGTTCCCCCACCAGACGGCATACGTCGTGCCCATCGAGGCCGTGACAGTGGTCCCGGACGAGGTCCCACCGGAGCGGGCCGTTCTCGCCGGGACGGTGGAGACCGCGGTCAACGCACTGTGGGACGCCGCGCCACTGGTCGGCGACAGAATCACGGTCGTTGGCGCCGGCATGGTGGGGTGCTGCGTCGCCCGGCTGATCGGTGGCATACCAGCCACGAGGGTGACCCTCGTGGACGTCGACGAGACGCGCGCGGACACCGCGACCGCCCTCGGCGTCGACTTCGCGCTGCCAGAGGACGCGGCCGGGGGTCAGGACCTGGTGATGCACGCCAGCGCGACGTCCACCGGGTTGCAGCTCTCCCTGGACCTGCTCGCCGCGGACGGCACGGTCGTCGATCTCAGCTGGTACGGCGACCGGCAGGTGCAGCTGTCCCTCGGTGGCGCCTTCCACTCCGGACGTCTGGGCATCCGCGCCAGCCAGGTCGGCGTCGTTGCGGCGGCCCGGCGCGGACGGCGTACTACCGCCGAGCGGCGCGCGCTCGCGCTGGACCTGCTCCGCGACCCGTCCTTCGACGCGCTCCTCACCGGCGCATCCCGCTTCGACGAGCTGCCCGACGTGATGGCCCGACTGGCCTCCGGCCAGCTGCCCGCGCTCTGCCACACGCTGACCTACGACGAAGGGTAGGACCGATGTTCAGTGTCACCGTCCGCGACCACATGATGATCGCGCACAGCCTCCGCGGCGAGGTGTTCGGCCCAGCGCAGCGCCTGCACGGAGCGACGTTCGTCGTGGACGCGACCTTCGCCCGGGAGGAGCTCGACTCCGACGACATCGTGGTGGACATCGGCCGGGCCGCCGAGGAGCTGCGCGGCGTTCTTGCGGACCTCAACTACCGCAACCTCGACGAGGTGCCTGAACTGGCCGGCCGAAACACCACCACGGAGGTCCTCGCCAGGCTGATCGCGGACCGGCTCGCCGACCGTGTCGCGGCCGGCGGACTAGGGGAGTCCGCGAGCGGGCTGGCCCGGATCGCGGTGACGCTGGGCGAGTCGCCCATCGCCTCGGCGGGCTACGAGCGGTCGTTGTGACAGAGGTGCACGTCGTGGTCCCGGACGGGATCAACGACCCGAGTCGGCCGAGCGGTGGCAACGTGTACGACCGCCGGGTCTGTCGCGGGCTCGTGGCGCTCGGCTGGTCGGTCCACGAGCACGCCGTGGCAGGCCAGTGGCCCCTGCCCGACGCGGCGGCCCGCTTGGCCGTGGCTGCGGCGCTGGCCCGGGTACCGGACGGCGGACAGGTGTTGGTCGACGGCCTGCTGGCGTCCGTGGTCCCGGAGGTGCTGGAGCCGGAGGCCGACCGGTTGCGGCTCGTCGTACTGCTGCACATGCCGCGGGACGAGCCACGCGAGGTCGCCGCGCTGTCGGCGGCGTCCGCGATCGTGGCCACGAGCGACTGGACCCGAGGGTGGCTGCTGGACAACTACGCGCTGCCCGAGGATCGCGTGTACGTCGTGCGGCCGGGCGTCGACGTCGCCGACGTGGCACCGGCATCGCCGTCCGGCGGTCGGTTGCTCTGTGTCGGAGCCATCACCCCGCTCAAGGGCCACGATCTCCTGCTCGATGCGCTGGCCACCGTCGACGACCCGGCCTGGCGATGCGTCTGCGTCGGCTCAGTGGAGCTCGATGTGGATTTCGTTGAGATGCTGCGCCGACAGGCCGAGGACAGTGGGCTCGGCGACCGGGTGTGCTTCACCGGCCCGCTCACGGACGCCGCACTCGAGCGCGCCTACGCGGAGGCGGACGCGCTGGTGCTGGCCTCGCGGGCTGAGACCTACGGCATGGTCGTCATCGAGGCGCTCGCCCGTGGGCTGCCGGTCGTGGCCACGGAGGTCGGGGGCGTGCCGGAGGCTCTCGGCCACGCCGCCGACGGCAGCCGGCCCGGCCTGCTGGTCGCGCCGGGCGACCCACAGGCTCTCGCGCAGGCTCTCTGTCGGTGGCTGGGTGACCCCCGAGAGCGCGCGCGGCTGCGCGTGGCGGCCAGGTCCCGGCGACTGACGCTGTCCGACTGGTCGCAGGCCTCACGCGAGCTGTCGGCCGTGCTGACGGAAGTCGCCGGGTGAACGGATGAACCAGCGGCAGGTGATGGCCGTGTCACTGTCAAGGGGCCCAACTAGGAGATCGGAGCCGCCATCAGCCGACGCATCTGGACCTGGGCGCGCCTGGCGGGCGGCGCGGCGATCCTCGCTGTTCTCGTTTGGCGGGTGGGCGCCGGCCCGTTGGTGGACGGGCTCCGACTGACGACCGGATGGGCGCTCGCCGCCGCCCTGGCGATCACGTCGCTGACCACGTTGTGCTGTGCGTGGCGCTGGAGGCTGGTCGCGGGCGGGCTCGGCGTCGGGATGCCGCTGAGGACCGCGGTGGCTGCGTACTACCGGTCCCAATTCCTCAACGCCACGCTGCCCGGCGGAGTGGTGGGCGACGTCCACCGGGCCGTGCGCCACGGGCGCGACCTCGGCCACCTGGGCCGGAGCCTGCGGGCCGTCGCGTGGGAGCGGGCGTCGGGGCAGGCGGTACAGCTGGTGCTTACAGTCGGCGTGTTGCTCCTCCTGCCCTTGCGCTCAGGCTCGCTTCTTCTCCTGGTCGCCTGTCCGGTCGCGGTCGTCGCCGGTGTCGCGCTGGTCGCCGTAGCTCTGCGCCTGGACCCGCGTCGCCTCCCGGCCCGGATCGCACGCGCCGTCACTACCGACCTCCGCGACGCGGTCCTCGCGCGGCGGGCCTGGCCGGGCATCCTGCTCGCCTCCGTCGTCGCCGTGCTCGGCCACGCCGCCGTGTTCCTGGTCGCGGTGCGCGCGACCGGGACACACCTGTCGCTGGGTCGGCTGCTGCCACTGGCACTGGTCGTGCTGATGGCGTCGGCGGTACCGACGAACATCGCAGGCTGGGGCCCGCGCGAGGGTGCTGCCGCGTGGGCGTTCGGCTCGGTCGGGCTGAGCGCGGCGCAGGGCGTCACCGTCGCGGTGGTGTACGGCGTGCTCGCGCTGGTCGCCACCCTGCCCGGAGCCGTCGTCGTGCTGGTTGGGCGTCGGCGCGCCCGCGACAGTGTGCGCGGCCCGACCGAGGCGCAGCCCGAGCGAGTCGGGAGCGGTGTCGATGCCTGATCGCCCCTACACCCTGCTCAGCTGCGGCATGTCGATCGACGGCTACCTCGACACTGCCACCGACGAACGACTGCTGCTGTCCAACGATGCCGACCTCGACCGGGTCGACGCCGTGCGCGCGCGCAGCGACGCGATCCTCGTCGGCGCCGCCACGGTCCGCAACGACAACCCCCGGCTGCTGGTGCGGGCCCGGGCCCGCCGCGCCGAACGCGCCGCCCGGGGCCTGCCGCCGACACCGATCAAGGTGACCGTCACCAGCCGGGTCCGGCTGGACCCGCGCGCCGATTTCTTCGTCACCGGCGACACCGAGAAGCTCGTCTACTGCCCCAGCGACGCCGTGGCCGAGGCTCGTTGCCGGCTCGGGGCGGTGGCCACGGTCGTCGACGGCGGTCGGCGGGTCGACATGTGCCGGATGAGCGAGGACCTGCACGTGCGCGGCGTGCGACGGCTGATGGTCGAGGGGGGCGGGAATGTGCACACCCAGTTCCTCACTGCCGGCCTCGCGGACGAGCTGCACCTGGTCGTGGCGCCGTTCTTCGTGGGCGACTCCCGGGCGCCGCGGTTCGTCGGCGACGGACGCTTCCCGTGGAACCCCGACCGCCACGCGCGGTTGGCGGAGGTGCGCAGGATCGGCGACGTCGTACTCCTGGTCTACGCGCTCTCGGAGCGTTTCTGCCAGGACTGAAGCAAGACCAAAGGAGAGCACGATGCACTTGCCCACGGCGACCATCCGTACCCAGATCATGCTGCCGCTGCGGTTCGCCGACGGGTTCGGCACGACCGCACGCGTCTACTCCTTCGACGGACTCGCCGACGGGCGTGAGCATCTGGCTCTCGGCCTCGGCGACCGGGCGGCGGCGGTCTGCGTGGGCACGGGGGCACCGCCGCTGGTCCGGGTCCACAGCGAGTGCTTCACCGGCGACGTACTCGGGAGCGAGCGGTGCGACTGCGGGCCGCAGCTGCTCGAGGCTGTCCGGCGCATCGAGGAGAGCGGCGGGTTCCTGCTGTACCTGCGCCAGGAGGGCCGCGGCATCGGTCTGTACGCGAAGCTAGACGCGTACGCGCTGCAGGACGCCGGCCTCGACACGTACGACGCCAACCTCGCGCTGGGTTACGCCGAGGACGGGCGCGACTACACGGTCGCGGCCCAGATGCTTCGTGCCCTGGGCGTGGACCGGGTCGCCCTGCTGAGCAACAACCCGGACAAGGCGGGCCAGCTGGACCGGCTCGGGGTGACCGTCGCGGAGCGGGTGCCGACCGGCATCCACCTCAACGCGACGAACGCGCGCTACCTGGCCACGAAGGCCCGACGAGGCGCACACACGCTCGACCTCCCGTTCGGCGAACGGCTCGACGCAGAGGCGTAGGCCAGTTCACCGGCCGCGCGGGACGTCAACTCGGCCGCGCCAGCAGATCCTGGTGGTGCACGGTGACGGACAGCCGGCCGGCGGCTGCCTCGGCCAAGCGTCGCCTTGCGTACGGGACGGCCTCGGCGCCCAGCTCCGGTCGTTGCTCGCATGCCGCGGCCAGCCAGCCGGTGAACCACTCAGCCGCTAGAGCGGCCTGACCGGACGCGAGCCGCCACGGGCTTGGGCGGACCAGGACGTCGATGCCCAGCCGGGTGAAGCCATCCACCGCGGCGCCGACCGCGTCGGGACCGAGCAGCCTTCCGGCGCCGGTTGTGCGTCGCTGGTGGGCATTGAACGCGTCGGAGACGCTTTGGTCGAACGGATCGGTCGGTGTGAGTTCGACGCGACCGGTGACGCTGAGGGCGATCAGCACAGGGCAGCCCGACCCGGCACAGGTGGCGACGAGTCGTCCGAGCTCCTCTGCGGTCATCATGTCCAGCAGCGCAGAGGCAGTGATGAGGGCTGCGCCCGCCAGCTCCCCGGGCTTCAGCCGCGTGATGTCGCGCCGACGGGTTTCTATGGTGACCGGGGTGCGGTCGGAGGCCTCGCCCGGCGGGTCCGCGGCGGCGAGTGTGAGCAGCTCGGCGTCGCGGTCGTACATGACCCAGTGTTGGGGTCCGGTCAGCTGCACGGCGAGCCAGCGGGCCATCGACCCGGTACCGCAACCGAGGTCGTGAATGGCCGCGCCGCCGTCGGTCGGCAGGTACGACCGGACCTCCTCGACGAGCTCGGGCGCCCGGGCTGCCGCGTCGGCCGGCTCCCGCAACCTCAGCCACTCCGAGCTGGCCCGGACCTGTCCGGTCGTCATATCACCTTGCCTCCAGTAAACGGGGACGCTAGCAACGTTCGTAGAACGTCTGTAACCATAGACGCGCGAGGCGCGCTGCTCACGGTTCGAAGGGGAGCGGCGGTTTGGCCTGATGGCTCAGGTCGCGCTGCTCGCGCCGCACTCGGGATGACCGTCGGCCTGAGTCGGTTCGGGCTGGTCTCGTCATATCGGTGAGGTGTACTGCTTGGGTATGCCCTTTCGTCGCCGTTCCGCACTGACAGGAAAATGACGCCCCAGCTGCCACCTCCTGCACGCCGCGACAATTCGCATCAAGGTGGCGGGCCTAACGTCCTGACGGTCAAAATGCATTCGCACGCGGATGCCATAAAGCAGGATGAGCGTGCTCATTTCGACCGGGCCTTGCGGCGGGCCCGGCTGTCGGCGTACGCAACTGGTGAGTTCGTCGGTCAGGAAAGCTTCATGCGCGCCAGCGAAATCCTGTCCTTGGCCGTTGAAGCCGGTATCGCGCCCGGGGTTTCCGTGCTGGACCTGTGCTGCGGAATGGCCGGACCAGGACGGTTGATCACTCGGGAACTGGGATGCACCTATGTCGGAGTGGACTCCAACTCCGGGGCCGTTGACATCGCGCGCGAGCGCGCCGGCAACCTTGGCTGTCGCTTCGAGGTCTCCCGGATCCCCCCGGTGCCTCGTGGCCCCTACGACGTGGTGGTACTGCTGGAAACCATGCTCGCTTTTCCCGACAAGCAGGCCCTGCTAAGCGAGATATCCTCGGCGCTGAAGCCAGGCGGGCGCTTCGCCTTCACCATGGAGGAGGGTCAACCCCTGACGGAGGCGGAACGGGCAAGCATGCCCGACGCCGACACCGTATGGCTCATTCCCCTGCCGGACATGCTCTCCTGCCTGGAGCGGGTCGGGCTGCGGGCTCGCTGGCAAACCGAGTGCAGTCAATCCCACCGTGCCGTGGTCGACTCGTTGATCAATGCGTTTGCCGCCGATGCGCCGAACATCGCCGCGCATGTCGGACGCCACGCCCTGGATGAATTGCTGGCCGCCCATCGGCTCTGGAGCGACTGGCTGCGGGCAGGACGAGTGCGAAAGTTCGCCTTCATCGCCGAGAAGCCACAGGTGCCATGAGGAGAGTCGCGGATGTCCGACTGTTGCGCCATCGCTGATCGGGAACGGCGTGCCCGGGGCCGCGGCTCCTGGGCACCGATCGGCGCGGACGACTACAGCTGTCGGCCTGCACAACCTTGGTTCGAACGGTTCGTGCACACCTTACGCACACCAGGGTCTGGACCTGCGCGGCAAGCCGCCTTCCCAAGACCCTGGCCGAGTTCGATGTCGCGATTTCCGCCGCGGCGATCGAATGGCTCCTCCGAACCCGTTCGCGCCGGCGCTCACAGAGGGGTGGACCATGCACAGGCTGGCTCGCGGACGGACAGCGGGCGGGAGCGCTGATCCTCGGAGTGATCGACAACTCAGCTGTTGCGCGGCGATCTGCTGGTAACGCCGGCCGTGTCGGGTGGGCCTATTGAGATGTGAAGGAGAACAGCGTGCGTACGGGCACCGCGGAGCCCGCCGATCTCGTAGTGCTGGCGCGTGCGGCAATGGAGGGTGACAAGGCGTCCCGGGACACGCTGATGGCAGCGGCACGGCCGTTGATGCTGCGGTGGGCTGCCCGCCTGGTTGATGATCCTGCGGTCGTCGAGGACGTCGTCCAGGATGCTTTGATCGAGGTACACCGCACCCTCGCGGGCCTACGGGAGCCCGAAGCCGTGGCCGGCTGGCTGCACCTGGCTGTGCGCAAGCACGCCGACCGGCACCGGCGCCGACGTCAACCGGGACGGCTCCTGGACTTCGACCTGCAAGGGGATGCTGCCGTGGGCTCACGTCCGATCGATCCGGCAGACCTGGCCGAGCGGACCGAGGATCGTGCCGTGGTCCGGCGTGCACTCGCCCTGGTGAAGGACACCGACCGGTTGTTGCTGGTGCTGCGCTACTACGGCGACTGGCCGGAATCCGACCTCGCCGTACTTCTCGGCATCCGCGGGGGAGCCGTGCGCAAGCGGCTGTACGACGCCCGCCGTCGGCTGCGCGTCGAGCTCGCCACCCGGTCCTCCGTCACACCACTCGTTGCCGCGACCGACCCCTGGGAGATGCTCATGACTGATGTACGCGCCCTGCTAGGTGCTATGTACGACCTCGACGACCCGATGCCCGCGCTGCCGCCGGGCAGGCCACCGCTGTCCCGTCCGGAATCACCCGGCCGGCTGGCCACAGAGATAAAGGTCCTCGACACCCTCGTGCCGCTGCCGCGAGGCGGAGTTGTCGACCTGACCGGCCCTATCGGCACCGGCCACCTGATGCTAGTCGCCGAGATCCTGCACAACCTGACGGCCGGAGGTTCCGCCGCTCTGGTGGCTGTCACCTCTGCTGAACGCTCTCCGACCGGGGCATCGGCCCGGCTGTGGAAGCTTCTCGATGCGCAGGCCCCGGCGGCCGAGTACACCGCGGTCGTCTGTGCCCCTGCGGGGCGGGAGGCCGAGGCGGTGGGCCTGGCGGAGAGGTTCGCCGGCTGGCTGGCTCATGGAGGGGTGACGGTGCTGTTGGCCGTTGACGAGATTGTCGCGGAGCGGACCGGGCCTGGGCTGTTCGACGGTGCGGTCGGCCTTTGCGACGGCGGCCCCGGTGCGGTGACCGGGCTGCGCGTCGCTGCGCACGCTGCCGGTGCCGCACCCGCAGCGCCGTGGCCTGGCTCGGATGCCGAAGTCCGGTTGGGAACCGCCGAGATGGTCGTCGGGCAGCTCCCGGCCGTTGACGTCCTCGCCTCCCGCTCAGCACTGCTCGACGGCGACGCCCTGCCCTTGGAAGAACGCACCACCGCCCACGAAGCCCGCGCCCTGCTGGCCCGCGCAGCACGGATCCGCGACTTCCTGACCCAGCCCCTGGAGGTGACGGAAGCGGCCAGCGGGACGCCGGGCGAGGCCGTCCCACCCCAGGAATCGATCACGGGTTTGGCGCGATTGCTCGCATGAGCCCATCACGAGCGAGGAGGAGCGGCCGTGGGGCTGCTCCTCCGTCGCTCTAGTCAGGCGTCAGCTGGGAACGGCACGCCGGTGTTGCTGTGGCACCTGTAGCCGTTGGGATTCTTGGCCAGGTACTGCTGGTGGTAGCAATACCGGCCAGGCGATAGAAGATCGGATCCCCTGCTACGCCTCACTCACTCGCTTTGGAAGGGCTGCACAGATACTGCGTCAACGTGATCTCAGTCGTCCTGCTCCGGGTCGAACATGAACTTGCGGACGTCCTGAGCGCAGCGGCAGGCGACCGCGATCTTCGCGGCCCACTCCAAGGCGGCCTCGCGGGTGGGTACGTCGACGATCATCCCGCCGCCGATGAGCTCCTTGCTCTCCGGGAAGGGGCCGTCGGTGATCGTCCCGTCGATCTCCACCACGGCGTGCTCCACGTCGTCGTCGTCGTACCTCAGCCCGCCGCCGAAGATGAACACGCCGGCGTCCTTGGCCTCCTGGACCACCGCGTGGGACGCCTTGCCCACGTCGGCAAAGTCCTCCTCGGGGATGTGGTCCATCGCGCCCTTCTCGAACGAGATCAGGTACTTCGGCATCTCATCACTCCTTGTCCCGGGCAGCCTCCTTCGGCCACCTATCACCCGTACTACGAACGCCGCGCTCCGGATCCGACAGGCTACCGACAGAAATTCTCACCGGACCTCCGCCAGGCGCAGTCGAGCGTCGGCACCTGGCCTAGCGACCAGTTCCACGGCTAGCACCGAAACCCTCGGGGCCAGATAGAACGACCTCCATCCGCCAAGCGGTTCGGGTTGGCGCAACCAACCCAACAGGTGAGTGCGGGTGGGGTGTTACCGGTTGTCTGCCGGGAACGGTTCGCCGGTGTTGCTGTGGCAGCGGTAGCCGTTGGGGTTCTTGTAGAGGTACTGCTGGTGGTAGCTGTTCCGTCGAGGCGATAGAAGACCTCGGGCTGGAGCTTTCTCCGCGGTGGGGCAAGGAGTAACGTCCTAAGGCAGGACTGTGGACCGCGACGCGAGGGAGCCGCCGCCCATCTGACTGGCGGGGATGCGTCGCCAAGGAGGTCGCTGCAGCTGCGGCCCCGGCCCATCGCGGCTGTATGTCGGCCACCAAGTTCAAACGTATGTGGTGGGCACGCAACCCTTGCCGCGTCGCACCGCCGGGGGGTCATCGTGCGAGTAATCACCAGTCAAAGGGCCGCTCTCCGAGTGCCAGCGCCAACACCACACCGACCATTTCGATTCGCGGCCATTGGGGTTCGCGCGGTGTGCTCAGTGGCACCCGTCGTGCTGTTGGCTGCGGCCCTGCTGGTCGGCTGCTCCGCCGACGTCACCGTTGGGGGCGACACGGTCGATTCGGACCGGACGGCGGACGCTGTCGGCAAGTACCTGCGCGAACTGGTGCCCGAGGTGCAGGTTGGAAGCGTCACCTGTCCCAAAGAGGTGAAGGTCGCCGAGGGCGCGAGTTTCCAGTGCACCGCCGAGGTAGCGGGCAGCCAACTGCCGGTAACCGTGACCCTGAGTCATGTGAAAGATGGCGATTACACCTACGAGCTCAAACCATCCAAGGCGCTCATCGACAGCGGCAAGGTCACAGCCGAGATCAAGTCGAGGCTGCCGGCGCAGGCCGCAGCTGCCACCGTCGACTGCGGCACGCCGCGCGTGCGGGTCGTCGAGGTCGGGAGGACGATCCCGTGCACCATTTCCTTGGGGAGCAAGCGCCAGGTCGTACGGACCGTGGTCGACAACCTTGACGGGACAGTGCACTTCGAGCCGGCCACGGTCTGGCCGGTGACGCCGCCGAAGTCTTCGACCGGCAAGATCGGCGACACGCTGACGGTCTACGACGAGGCGGGTGACGCCCAGCTCGAGGCCACCGTCACGCGCCTGAAGTTCTCTGTGGGCGACGAGTTCGACCGCCCCGAGCATGGCCTGTACTTGGGCGCGTACGTGAAGCTACGCGCACTCGCGGACGGGCAGGACCTTGTGGAGATAACCGCGCTGGTGGGCGGCCGCAGCTACAGCGGGGACGCGATCATCACCTCGACCGCGTTCGATCCGCCCCTGGATCCGGTGATCCTCGACAAGGGCGAGCAGGCGTCCGGCTGGCTGGTGTTCGACGTCCCCGCCCGGCACGGCCAGCTGGTGATGCATGACGTGGGCGGGCACCAGCTAGCGGCCTGGAAGTACTGAGAGCGCCAGGACTCGAAAGAGTCCTGGCGCTCTGGGCCGGCTGTCAGCTCTCGGCCGGGAACGGTACGCCTGTGTTGCTGTGACACCTGTAGCCGTTCGGGTCCTTCGACGGGGACAGGTACTGCTGGTGGTAGCGATGATGGCGAGGCGATAGAACAGGTCGGGTTACTGCGCTCGCCAGATGAACATCAGGCAACCCGGGGCACGGCTACACGCCCTGACCGGTGGATTTCTCGAACCACACGCGGTCGGCAGTGCCCACGGCCATCGTCTCATCGACGTACTGCCGGTCTGACCGGGTGAGGAATCGGAGATCGGCGTTCATGATCTCCCGGTACGCCGCCGGCGTTTCGCCGGTGCGGTCGGCTGCACCTCCGTTACGGATCCAGTCGGCCACGGCGTTGCCCTGGTCACGGACGGAGTTCCACCGCCCGCGGGTCATCGGCCCCATGCCTGCCTCGATCGTCGCAACCACCGCCGGTGGCGTCTCCGGCCAGGAGCACCAGTTACTCACCACTTCGACCAGGCCCAGCGTGAGCGCGTGGTCGAGCTTGGCACTGGGCTCGTGGTCGAGATTGGCACCCGCCAGGGCCTCTTCGGTGATGGCGAGGGCGGTCATCACTGGAGCCGCGTCACCCTGCTCAATCGCTGGACACAGCCGATGCTGGGCGAGGTGCCCGAGTTGCAAGTGCGGCGTGGGAGCGTCGGCGAGGGAGGGCCGGAACCAGCGCAGGCTCTTGGACAGGCGTCGGAGTACGACTTCGGTGGGGTCGGTCGGGCGGCGAAAGATGCTCACCGGCCAACCTTATGGGGCAACACTCGGTGAGCTCGTGATGGCCGCCGGCCAGCTACGGCGCTCAGCCTCCAAGGCCGAGAAGGCCGTCGCCCGGAGACGACCGAGGGCACCACCGCGAAGGTGGTGCCCTCAGTCTTCAGTCTGCTGTTATGCGTCGGCCGGGAACGGGACGCCGGTGTTGCTGTGGCACCTGTAGCCGTTCGGCACCTTGTGCAAATACTGCTGGTGGTAGCCCTCGGCGTAGTAGAACGTGCCGACGGGGGCGATCTCGGTGGTGATGTCGCCGTAGCCGAGGGGCTTGATGACCGGGGCGTAGAGGTCGCGGGTGCGCTCGGCCTCGGCCTTCTGCTCTTCGGTGGTGTAGTAGATCGCCGAACGGTACTGGGATCCCAGGTCGTTGCCCTGGCGCATGCCCTGTGTCGGGTCGTGCGTCTCCCAGAAGACCTTCAGCAGGTCGGTGAAGGTGGTCTTGGTCGGGTCATAGACGACCCGGACGGCCTCGGTGTGACCCGTGCGGCCGGTGCAGACCTCCTCGTACGACGGGTACGGCGTGTACCCGCCCGCGTAGCCGACGGCGGTGGTGTAGACCCCCGGCTGCTGCCAGAAGATCTCCTCGGTGCCCCAGAAACAGCCGGTACCGAACCACACCTCGGCGAACCCCTCGGGGGCCGGTGCGGTCTGCGGCGTACCGAGCACGATGTTCTCCGCCGGTACGGCGAATCCGGGCTGGGGCCGGCCGGGCAGGGCGGCCTCGGGCTCGACCAGGGCTGTCTTGCGGTTGAAGAACGACATCTCACGCCTCTCGCAGAATGACTCTCATAGTCTCCCAACGCGACGCCGCGGGTGAACCTTCCCCCGGCCGATTACGGGGCGTTTACGTCAAGCGATCATCGCGGCGGTACGGCGAGCCGGCGGCCCCGCGGCAAGTGCCCCATAGGACAGAGCCAGCCGCTGTACTGCGTCACGCAGCGTGTCCGGGTCCAGGGTGTACGGCAGCCGCAGGAAGGACTCCAAACCACCATCGGGCGAGAACCGTGACCCAGCGACGACCAGTACTCCGTTCCGCTGCGCCACCCCGACCAGGCTGGAACCCACCGGCTCGGGCAACTCGCACCACAGGGACAACCCGCCGCCGGGAAGCTCGAACCGCCACGACGGCAACGCAGTACGGAGTGCGGAAGCCAACGCGTCCCGACGCACCGCCAGGTCGGCCCGGCGCTCGGGCAGGATCTCGGAGCGAGAAAGCAGCAACCGCGAGACAACGAGCTGCTCGAGCACGGGAGCACCGAGGTCCATCGAGGCGCGGGCGTCGAGGATGCGCGCGACCAGGGTCTCCGGGACCCGCAGCCAGCCGATCCGCAGACCGCCCCAGAACGACTTGCTCACCGAGCCGACCGTGATCACGCCGCTCGGGTCGAACAGCGCGAACGGCGGCGGCGTCTCCTGACCGTCGAGCGACAGCTCGAACAGGGTCTCGTCGATGATCGCGGTGGTCCGGCTGCGCGCGAAGGCGATCGCCAGCCGTTGCCGGTCGGCGGCGGACATCAACCACCCGGTCGGGTTCTGGAAATCCACCACCAGCCAGGCGGCTCGCGGCGCCGACTGCCGGATCGTTGCCTCCAGCAAGGGAAGGTCCCAGCCGTTCGGGCTCATCGGGGCGGCCACCACCCGGCAGCCGCTGCGCCGGATCGCGTCGACCGAGTTCGGGTGGGTCGGGCTCTCGGTCAGCACCCGGTCGCCGATCTGCGTCATCGCCCGGATCGCGATCGAGGTCGCAGCCAGCGCGCCGGCGGTGACGATGATCTGGTCCGGCGAGGTCGGCAACCCCCGTGCCTCATAGGAGGCGGCGATCTGCTCGCGAAGCTGCGGCAGCCCCTGCGGGTGGTAGCCGGGCGTCGCCAGGTGCCGAGGGAGATCCTCCATCGCCTCGGCGACCGCAGTACTGATCCCCGGTACTGCGGGCGACGCGGCGCAGGTGAAGTCGTAGAGCCCGTCCGTGTCGATCCCTGGCGCATGGTGGCGCCCGAGCTCGGGCTCGACCTTGGACGGCAGCGAGGTGACACTGCCGGAACCACGGCGGCTGGTGAGATACCCGCGGTCGCGCAGTTCCCGGTACGCCGAGGCGACCGTGGTACGGCTGACCCCGAGCGCGTCGGTCAACTCGCGCTCACTGGGCAGCCGTGCGCCCGGCATGATCCGCCCGTCCGCGATCAGCAGCCGGAGCCGGTCGGCCAGCGCGCGATACGCCGGTCCGGCTGTGTCGGACCAGGTGCCGAGCAGACCGTTCAAGGTGCTCGCGGGGAGATGTTGCCCTGTCATGCAGTCCACTATTGCTTAATTGGCTATCGAGCACCAGGCCAATCGGCCGCAGACTGGGACGTGTGACCGCCACTTCTGAAGCCGTGCCCGCCCAGCGCAGGCAGTTGGCCGCCCTGAACCCGATCCAGCAACTGCAGGCAGGCCAAGTCCCGCGCCGCCTGGTCCAGCTCTACCTGGGACTGATCCTGTACGGCGCCTCGATGGGCCTGATGATCCAGGGCAACCTGGGCCTGGACCCGTGGGATGTCCTGCACTCCGGCATCACCAAGCACCTGGACGTCAGCTTCGGCACGGTCGTGATCGCGATGAGCTTCGTCGTGCTGCTCGCGTGGATCCCGCTGCGGCAGTGGCCCGGCTTCGGCACGATCAGCAATGCCATCGTGATCGGCCTGGTCACCGACCTGACGCTGACCACCGTCGCCCGGCCGGACGAGCTGTGGCTGCGAGCGGTCTTCATGGTCGCCGGGATCGTGGTGAACGGCCTGGCCGGCGCGATGTACATCGGCGCCCAGTTCGGGCCCGGTCCGCGCGACGGCCTGATGACAGGACTCGTACGGCGGACCGGGCTCAGCGTGCGGCTGGTTCGTACCACGATCGAGGTGATCGTGCTCGGGATCGGCTGGCTGCTTGGCGGTGTCGTCGGCCTCGGGACAGTCGCCTACGCGCTGGCGATCGGGCCGATCGTTCACGTCCTGCTGCCGCTCTTCACCGTGAAGCTCAGCGTGCCAGCGGTTCCAACTCCTTCTCCTCAGCCTCAGGAGCAGCCTGAAGCTTGAGCTTGCGCGGCCACCAGGCGCGCGGGCCAAGCAGCGCGATCACGCTCGGCACCAGGAAGATCGACATCACGAACGCCGAGATCGCGATCCCTGCGGCGACCGAGAATCCCATCTCCGTGAGCAGCGCCATCCCGGCGAGCATCAGCGACGAGAACGTGCCCGCCAGGATCAACCCGGCCGCAGCCACCGACGGCCCGCCGTGTTCGATCGCCAGGTCCGCGGCCTCCCGTGGACTCGTACCACGTTCGGCCTCCTCCCGCAGCCGGGCGATCATCAGGATGTTGTAGTCGGTGCCGATGGCAACGACGAACAGGTAGAGCATGATCGGCAGCGAGAACGTCACGCCGGGGTGCCCGGCCGCGCCCTGGAACACCAGCACGGTCGCGCCGGTGGTGCTGAAGAAGCTGAGCACCACCGCGACCATCAGCAGCAGCGGCGCCAGCAGGCTCCGCAGCAACAGCGCCAGGATGATCGCGATCAACCCGCCCGCGACCGGGAAGATCACCGACAGGTCGCGGCTGTTGGCGTCCCGGATGTCGGTGTAGCTCGCGCTGACCCCTCCGAGCAGCGCGGACGTACCGGCAGGAGCCTCGGCGTGCGCGGTGTCCCGGAGCGCGCCGTCTACCAGATCCAGCGCCGATTTCGCGTACGGCGGGTCCGCCAGTACGACGTTGATCTGCGCGACGGTCTTGTCTGGATTGAGTAGCGCCAGTGATCCGTCGGGGGCGGCCGGGAGTACCGAACCGACGCCGTCCACCTTCGCCAGCTTCCCGGCGTACGACTGCAGCTCGGCGGGGTTCAGCGGCGTACCGTCGGTGCTCCGCAGGTAGACGGTGGTCGGGTTGAGCGCGCCGGCCGGGAAGCCTGCCTGCAGGTCCTTGACGGCGCGAGCGGACTCAGTGTCCTTCGGGAGTTGGCTGAAGGCGTCGTAGTCGACCTTCATCCCGAGCGCACCGAGCGCGAGGGCCACCATCAGGCCACCCGAGATCAGCGCGACCACGGCGGGACGGCGGGCGGTGAATCGGCCGAATCGCTTGAACATCGCGCCCTTCGGCGTCTTCTGCCAGGACTTCGACGGCCAGAACACCTTCGGGCCGAGCAGCGAAACGACGGCCGGGATCAGCGTGATCGCGGCGAACGCCATCACCGCGACGGCGATCGCGAGGCCCGGACCGAGGCTCTTGAAACCGCCGAACACGGCCAGCAGCAACGCGCTGAACGCCACCACGATGGCGCCGGCGGCCGACACGATCACCTCGGAGACGCGGGCCGTCGCGGAGACCAGTGCCTCCTTCGGCTGCTCGCCGGCGCGGAGGCGTTCGCGGTACCGGAACAGCAGGAACAGGATGTAGTCCGTGCCGACCCCGTAGAGCACCACGGTCAGGATGGTCTGCAGATCCTGTGTCACCTGGAGGCCGAACGCCTTCGCCGCCAGCGCGATCAGGCCGGGCGCGATCGCGCTGACCAGGCCGACCGTGAGGATCGGCAGGAACGCGGCGACCGGGCTGCGGTAGATGAACAGCAGCAACCCGATGATCAACACGACGGTGGCGATACCGACCACCACGAAGGCGTTGTTGAAGGCGTCCTGGTTGTCGAGGAAGAGCGCAGCGTCACCGGTCACGCCGTACTGGAGTCCGCTGTCGGCGACGGCGGGTCCGGTCAGGTCGCGGACGTGCTGCACCGCGTCGAGCACGGCTTGGTCGTCCGGCAGACCCTTCAGCCCGACGCTGATCAACTGGACCTGCTTGTTGGGCGAGACCGCCTGCGGGCCGGTCACGGCACCAGTGACCCGGTCGATCTTCGCGGCGGCGATCTTGCTCGCGAGGTCGGCGGCCTTCGCCTGGTCGGCCGCGGTCAGCGCACCGCCGTCGCCCCGCTTGATCACGATGCTCGCGGTCGCGTCGTTGGTCTGGCCGAACGCGTCGGCGGCGAGTTTCTGCGCCTGGACCGACTCGTAGGAGTCGGGCAGGAAGCTCGCCTGGTCCTTGTTGGTGACATCCGCGAGCGTCGGCGCGAACGCCAGCACGGCGATGGCCGCGATCACCCACGCGGCGATCACCTTCCAGGGATTGTGGACGACGAATCGTCCGAGCTTCGTGAACACGCGACCCCTCCTGATTCACTGTCTACCTGCCGGTCGGTAGGTAGACTACCTGCCGCCCGGTAGGCAAGAGAAGTGAGAAGGTGGTGACGTGCAGCACGAGACGAGTCCCCGCGACGGGACCAGAGACCGGGCCCGGGACACCAAGTCCGAGATCCACCAGGCGGCGCTCGAGCTGTTCTCCAGTCGCGGCTACGAGAAGACGAGCCTGCGCGAGATCGCCGAACAGGTCGGCATCACCAAGGCGTCGCTGTACTACCACTACTCGTCCAAGCAGGACCTGCTGAAGGCGATCATCGGCACCTTCCTGGCCGACATCCAGCAGGTGCTGACGCTCGTCGACCAGGTCGAGTGGTCGCCCGAGTCCGAGCGCGAACTGCTCGGCGCCTACCTCGACGTGGTGATCAAGCACCGCGCGACAGGCCCGACGGTACTGCGGGACGTCGCGGCCGTGCTCGCGGCCTTCGGCGAGGACCTGGAAACGCTGATCGACCGCAGCAGGAACTTCCAGCTCTGGCTGGCAGGCCCCAACCCGACTGCCAAGGACCGCGTCCTCGCGGCAGCCTCGGTCGAGGTCATCGGCGCCGCCCTGGCCGCCGGCACGGACCAGACCGAGCTCAGCGACGCCGAACTCCGAACAGTCCTCCTAGACGCCGCCACCGCAGTACTAGCCCGCCGCTCCACCCCCACCGAGTCCAAGCTCTAACAGGCGCCATTGTGGACGGGCTGCTCGGCCGGATAGGACCAGGCCTTACGCTGGTCCGGTGAATCACGAACACCAGTACGGCTTCGAGACGCTTGCCATCCACGCCGGGAACGAGCCCGACCCCACCACCGGAGCGGTGGTGCCGCCGATCTATGCGACCAGCACCTACAAACAGGATGGTGTCGGGGGGCTCCGCAACGGCTACGAGTACTCCCGGTCGGCCAACCCGACGCGGACCGCGCTCGAGGAGTGTCTGGCCGCGATCGAGGCGGGCACCCGGGGCTTCGCCTTCGCCAGCGGTCTCGCGGCCGAGGACACCCTGATCCGCTCGCTCTGTGTGCCGGGTGACCACGTGGTCTTCCCCAACGACGCGTACGGCGGCACGTTCCGGCTGTTCTCCAAGGTGCTCGGCGCCTGGGGTGTCGAGATGACCCCGGCCGCGGTGACGCACCCGGACGCGATCCGGGCCGCGATCCGCCCGGGCAAGACCAAGGTGGTCTGGCTCGAGACACCGACGAACCCGCTGCTGAACGTGGCCGACATCGCGATCGTGGCGCAGATCGCGCACGAAGCCGGCGCCCTGCTGGTCGTCGACAACACCTTCGCCTCGCCGTACCTGCAGCAGCCGCTCGAGCTGGGCGCCGACGTGGTCGTGCACTCGACCACGAAGTACATGGGTGGGCACTCGGACGTGGTCGGCGGCGCGCTGATCGTCCGCGACGCGGAACTGGCCGAGAAGATCGCCTTCCACCAGAACGCGATCGGCGCCGTCGCCGGCCCGTTCGACTCCTGGCTGGTGCTGCGCGGCATCAAGACGCTCGGCGTCCGGATGGACCGGCACAGCGACAACGCGGAGAAGGTCGTCGAGTTCCTGCAGCGCCACAAGGACGTCACCTCGGTGCTCTACCCGGGCATCGACGGCCACCCCGGCCACGAGACCGCCGCCAAGCAGATGAAGCGGTACGGCGGGATCGTGTCGTTCCGGGTCTCCGGCGGCGAGCAGCACGCGATCGACATCTGCAACAAGGCGGAGATCTTCATCCTGGGCGAGTCGCTCGGCGGCGTGGAGTCGCTGATCGAGCACCCGGGCAAGATGACGCACGCCTCGGTCGCGGGCACTCCGCTGGAGGTCCCGGCCGACCTGGTCCGGCTCAGCGTCGGCATCGAGACGATCGACGACCTGCTGACGGACCTCGACCACGCGCTGTCCTGACCCGTGAGCCTGGTGGTTGCGGTCGACTTCGGGTCGACCTTCACCAAGGCGATCGCGGTGGACGCCGGCTCGGGTGACCTGGTCGCCCGGGCCGAACACCGCACCACCGTCGATACCGACGTGATGGACGGCTGGCATGCCTGCCGTACTGCGTTGCTGGCGGCGGACTCCGGCGTCGCCAAGGCCGAGGTGCTCGCCTGCTCGAGTGCGGGCGGGGGACTGCGGATCGGTGTCGTCGGCAACGAGGAACTGGTCACCGCGGAGGCGGGCCGCCGGGTCGCGTTGTCCAGCGGCGGCCGGGTGGTTGCCGTGGTCAACGGTGGGCTGACGGCAACGTCGTTGAAGCAGTTGCGGGCCGAGCGCCCCGATGTTGTGCTGCTCCTGGGCGGCACGGACGGCGGCAACTCGGCGGTGATCACCCAGGCCGCGTCGGTGCTGGCGAAGTACCGGTGGCGTCGTCCGGTGGTGACGGCCGGCAACGTCGAGGCGCAGGCGTCGATCGCGGAGATGTTGTCGGAGGCAAGCGTTCCGCACGTGCTCGCGGACAACGTGGTGCCGGAGATCGGCGTGTTCGCCCCGGACAGCGCGCGGGCCGCGATCCGCGAGATGTTCCTCGCCCACGTGATCGGCGGGAAGAACCTGTCCCGCGATCCAGGCTTCGCCGCGATGGTCCGCGCCGCGACGCCGGACGTCGTACTGCGGGGTGTCGAGGTGCTCGCCAAGCTGCACGGGGACGTCGCCGTGGTGGACATCGGCGGCGCGACCACCGACGTGCACTCGGTGATCGAACTGGACCCCGAGGACGCGAACCTCGGCCGCGAGGTGGTGGCGACCCACCCGGTCACCCGCACGGTCGAAGGCGACCTCGGCATGCGGTGGAGCGCAGTACCGGTGGTTGCCGCGGGAATCGAGGCCGGGCTGGTCTCCACGGATGACGCCGGGCTGGTTGAGGCCGCAATACGTCGACACGATGACCCGTCGTACCTGCCGGGCGGGGCGGTCGAGGCGTCGTACGATGAGACGTTGGCGCGGGTGGCCGCGACGGTCGCGCTGCGGCGGCACGCCGGGCGGCAGCGGGTGGTGTTCGGACCGGGTGGGCGCGTGATCGAGCGGTCCGGCAAGGACCTGCGCGAGGTCGACCTGCTGGTCGGGTCCGGGGGAGTGCTGCGGCACAACGGGCCCGAGGTGGCGGCCCGGATCCTCGGCTCGGTCGCTACCGGCGCCCAGGAGGAGGGCTGGCTGGTCCCTTCCGACGCTCGCACCTGCGTCGATACCGACTACGTCCTCGCAGGCGTCGGACTCCTCGCCGATCTTGATCCAGCAGTAGCTGAAGGACTAGCCGCCCACATTCATGGAACCGTAGACGCGGGGCATTAGCGCCGCGGACCATGTGTCCGCACGTCATCTCCGGCGCCCGGCCACATGGTCCGGGGCACTAGTCTCTGGAACAACTGAGACCCGGAGGTGCACCAGTGAGCGGACCGGACGAGCCGGTGGGGCGGGACGACTCGGCCGCGGTGCCGGAGGTCGGACACGACGAGTCGAGTCCCGTAGCGGACAACAGCGTCGCCGAGGAGCTCAGCGACACGGTCGTCCCGGACCCGGAGAAGCAGCTGGTGGCGGCGTCCAGCAAGGGGCCGGTGGATCTCGGGGTCACGCCGGGGATGCAGATCGCGAGTGCGTGGGCCTGGCGCTTCCTGGTGGTCGTGGCCGCGGTCGTGGTGATCGGCTGGGGGATGCGCTACTTCTCCGAGGTCGTCGTCCCGGTCACGGTCGGAGTGCTGCTGACCGCCTTGCTCATTCCTGTGACGCTGGGGTTGCACAAGTTGGGATTGCCGCGTGGCCCAGCCGCCGGCATCACCGTGCTCGGTACGATCGTCGTGATCGCCGGGCTGTTGACGCTGGTCGGTACGCAGATAGCGAGCCAGTTCGACCGCCTGTCGACGCAGGTCGGCGAGGGTGTGCAGAAGGTACGCGACCTGCTCCGGATCAACTTCGGGCTGTCCGAGCAGGACATCACCAACTCCTTGAACAACCTCCGCGAGTCCATCATGAGCGGCGGCGCGCTCGGTCAGCGCGCGGCCGAGGTCGGCACGACAGCGACCCACGTCGTGGCCGGGCTCTTCATCGCGCTGTTCTGCCTGTTCTTCTTCCTCTACCAGGGCGAGCAGATCTGGGCCTGGGTGGTCCGGCTGTTCCCGCGGCAGGCGCGCGAGAAGGCGGACTCGTCCGGGCGGAAGGCCTGGGTGTCGCTGACCGCCTTCGTCCGCGCCACCATCATCGTCGCGTTCGTGGACGCCTTCGGGATCGCGCTCGGCGCGGCGATCCTCGGCCTACCGCTGGTCAGCGCGATCGGGATCCTGGTCTTCGTCGGTGCCTTCGTGCCGGTGGTCGGCGCCCTGGTCAGCGGCAGCGTCGCCGTCCTGGTCGCGCTGGTCGCCAAGGGCCCGATCGTCGCGATCATCATGCTCGGCGTGGTGATCGGCGTGCAGCAACTGGAGGCACACGTGCTCCAGCCGTTCCTCCTCGGCCGAGCCGTCAGCGTCCACCCGCTGGCGATCATCCTGGCGATCGCCACCGGCGTAGTTGTCGCGGGAATCGTCGGCGCCCTGATCGCAGTACCAACCGCCGCCGTCGTCAACGCCATCGTCAACCACCTGGCCGGCAACGACGTAGACCCAGAACCCCCACGCCCCCTCCCACGCCGAAGACCCCACAGCCCACCCCCCGAACCAGCCGACCCCTCAACCTGACCCGCCGGTGTCAGTGCTCGCGTTCGCCGCTGCCGCGCTCTTGCTCGTACGGCGAATGTCGCCGCGCCGCCTCAGCGCTTACCTCCGCGGCCTGCCCATGCCCCGGCCTGGTCTGGCCGGTCTGCGTCAACCGCAGGGCGTTGTCCAGATCAGGGTTCTCCGCTCGAGTCCGCAGCTCCTGGGCCCACCCGGCCATGTCGTGCTTCAGCGCTGCCGTTTCTTGGGCGCCCAGCCCGCACTCGGCGTACTTCGCGTCCGGGATGCGGGTGGCCGCTGACAGCTGCTCGGCGAACATATCGCGGTCCATCGAGGAGGCTTCGCGCTCGTCGCCGAGCGCCATCAACTCGTCGCGTGTGTACCGGCCGGACCAGGCTGCCGCGGAGAGATCGACGTAGTCCTTGGCATCGCCTCGACCGTATACCGCGCTGACCTTGGAGCCGACCGCATCATCGGCGGAGAGCACCGGGCCGACCTCGGTCTCGACCGGCGGCCGGGTCCGGTAGTCGCGGCCGATGTCGAGCTGGGTCGTGCGGCCGTCCTTCGTCAGCTCGAGCCGGGCGTACTCCGGGTACAGGCGCGGGACCTCGACCTGGTAGCTCTGCTCGGCGTAGGCAGCCCGCAAGTCTGTGACAGCCTGGCCGAAGTCCGTCTGCCGGTCGGTGAAGAGGTCGATGTCCTCGGCCTGCCGGGATCCAATGCCGTGCATCGTGAGGGCGTGGCCGCCGGCGAGGGCGAAACCGCGGTCCTCGATCGCCGACAGCGCGATCCGGGATGCCTTCTCGTGGTCCGGATCCATCATTGCCAGACGCCACCGGAGCCCAGTGCGGCCAGTTGTGGGAACTGGTCGTGCCACCGGCGGACGCAGTACCGGGGTAGCCGGAGCTGCGGCCACAGCTCGATCAGCAGGTCCTTGTTCAGGAAGCGACTTAGGTCCTCGAGCGTCGAGGCCTCGCTGATGACCGTCGTGTACAGCGACACCTGGTCGTCGTGATCGGCCAGGTCGAAGGTGTGTTTCGGGCTCCAGTTGATCGGGACGCCGAGCTCGACGATCCCTGTCCGCGGACCGGTGAGCTGGTCGAGGGACTCCGGGACGACATAGGGGATCCGCGACTCGTGCAGGTCTCCTGGCTTGGTACGGCGGTCCTCGTTCATGCGGCCATTTTCGCCGATCAGGAGCTCAGCCGTTCCGCCCACGCGCCAGCCGTCTCCCGGATCCGCGCGATCAACTCCGCATCGGCGCCGTACCGCTTGAAACCGCTCGCCGGCAGCTGGCTGCCGGCGAGCAACTGGCCGGCGAACATCCGCCGGTCCAGTGGCGTCGCCTCCCGTTGGTCGGCGAGTGCGAGTAGTTCGTCCGGGTCGTAGCGTCCGCTGTCGAGCACGGCTTGGACATCGATCAGATCCCGCGGCTCCAGCCGGGAGTACACCGCGCCGACCTTGCTCCCGACCGCATCCTGCTCGGACAGCACCGGACCGACGTTCAGTCGCACCGGCGGGAAGCCCCGCTGATCGACGCCGAGGTCGACCTTGGCGGTCGCGCCGTCCTTGGCGGCGACGATGAGCCGGGCGAACGCGGGCGCTTGCCGGGCTACCTCGGTCTCCAGACCGTCGTCGCGATAGGCGCCGGTCAGGCGCTCGACCGCCGAGGCGAACCGCTCTGGATCCAGCACGTCGGTGAACAAGTCGATGTCGTCGGAGTCGCGCTCGCCGAAGCCGTGGGCGCGGAGCGCGTAGCCGCCGGCCAGGACGAACCCGTCACCCGCAAGGGCACGCAACCCGACGATCGCCATCCTGCGCTGGAGCGGTTCCATCCCGACAGTTTGCCGAACGCGAACGGCTCGTCCGTCACCTGGTTGCCGCGGAAGGCCAGCTACCCCACCGTGGGATTGTCAGTCCGGGCCGGTACGGCGGAACGGGCGGCTGAGTTGGTCTCGCTGTCGCAGGTGGAAGTCGACCAGTTGGTTGCCGAAGGCCTCTAGTCGCGACATCACCCGCAGCCTATCCGCCCGGACAACGGAAACAGCCGCCGCCCGGGGAGTCCCGGGCGGCGGCTGTTCGTGGTACTGCGGGTTAGTGCATCGCGGCGGCCGCGGAGGCCTCCACGTTCTCGTCGTCCTCGGGCTTCTGCGGGCCGTCGGAACGACCGGCCAGTCGCTGCTCGGGGGTGATCACCGCGAGGATCAGGGCGATCGCCAGGAACGGCAGCGAGACCAGGAAGACGTCTCCCATCGAGTCCACCAGACCGTGCAGGGCCCAGCCCTTCATCGGCTCCTTCAGGCTGTGCAGCGCCTGGACGCTGTTCGCCGCCTTGGCGAGTCCGTCGATCATGGTCTGCGTGGCGTTCGGCACGATATCGCGCAGGTGGACCTCCAGCCGGCTGGTCAGCACCGCGCCGTACACGGCGGTACCGATCGCGCCACCCATGGACCGGAAGAACGTCATCGTCGAGGTCGCCGTGCCCATGTGCTTGCGGGGCACGCTGTTCTGCGCGGCGGTGACGGTGATCTGCATCGACAGACCCAGACCGGCGCCCATGATGAACATGAAGATCGCCAGGTGCCAGTACGGCGTGCTCATCGACAGCGTGGACAGCAGCACCATGGCGCCGCCGACCAGGACCGAGGAGATGATCGGGTAGACCTTGTAGCGGCCGGTCTTGCTCATCAGCTGGCCGCTGGGGATCGAGGCGGCGAAGATACCGACGATCATCGGCAGCAGGGCCAGGCCCGAACGGGTCGGGGACAGGTCCTTGACCGCCTGCAGGTAGAGCGGCAGGAAGATCAGCGCGCCGAACATCGCGAAGCCGAGGAGGAACGCGTACGCGGCGTAGCCCGAGAAGATCCGGCCCTTGAACAGGTCCATCGGGATGATCGGCTCGGCCACCCGCAGTTCGACCAGGACGAACGCGACGGCCAGGACGATCGCGCCGACCAGCAGGGCGATGGTGGTGCCGTTGCCCCAGCCGTTGCCCGGTCCGCTCCAGGAGATCGCGAGCAGCAGCGTGGTGACCGCGCCGGTGACGATCGCGGCGCCGAGGTAGTCGATCTTGTGGCTGCGCCGCACGTGCGGCAGCTTGAGGACGGCGGCCACGATGACCAGCGCGACCAGGCCGATCGGCAGGTTGATCCAGAAGATCCAGCGCCAGCCGGGACCGTCGGTGAGGACACCACCGAGCAGCGGTCCGGCGACCGAGGACAGTCCGAAGACGGCACCGAAGTACCCCATGTACTTGCCGCGCTCGCGCGGCGGGATCACGTCGCCGATGGTGGCGAACGCGAGCGACATCAGACCGCCGGCGCCGAGACCCTGGACGGCGCGGAAGCCGATCAGTTCCTCGATGTTCTGCGACAGTGCGGCCAGCACGGAGCCGGCCAGGAAGGTGACGATCGCCGCGATGAACAGCGGGCGGCGGCCGTAGAGGTCGGAGATCTTGCCCCACAACGGAGTGGAGGCGGTCGAGGTCAACAGGTAGGCGGTGACCACCCAGGACAGCTTGTCCAGGCTGTTGAACTCACTGACGATCTGCGGCAGCGCGGTTCCGACGATGCTCTGGTCGAGAGCGGCCAGGAACATGCCGGCCATCAGGCCGCCGAGAATCACCAGGATCTGCTTGTGTGACAGATAGTTTGGTGCGCTGGGTTCAGGCGCGGCGCCGCCGGCGGTGGCGGGCTCGGTCGTGCTCATTGGCTATTCTCCACGTTCTCTTCGGAATTCAGGTGCGCGGCGGCAGCGGCCGGCTTGCGCTGGGCGGCCATCGCGGCGGCCCAGCCCTTGTCGGCCCAGGCGCGTCCGTCGGCGCGGTCGTCGACAAGACTGGTGACCCCTTCGGCGAACCGGGTCATCAACTTCTCGAAGGTCTCGATGTCGGAGTCCGTCCAGCCGTCCATGGCCCGGCTGAGCAACTCCATCCGGCGCTTGGAGGCGGCTTCCCACTCCTGGGTGCCCTGCTCGGTCAGCTCGACCCGGAAGGCGCGGCCGTCGTCGGGGTCGGCGGAGCGGCGGACCAGGCCCACCTGCTCGAGCGACCGGACGTGCCGGCTGGCGGTCGAGGCGTCGATCTCCATCTTGCCGGCCAGATCCGACAGCCGCAGCGCGCCGTTGCACCGCAGCACGAACAGCGCCAGGTGGGCGCTGGGGTCGATCGTGTCACCGGGTTGCTTCGCCTTCAGCCGGCGGCCGATCCGGGTGAACGCGTGCAGCACGCCCTCCACCGGCGTCTGAGGCATCCATCCGTCATTTACATGCATGGTGCAAGCATATACATGCTTGCGTGATGCACGCAAATGAGTTTCCGACTATGTTTGCAGGGCGGCAAGTCGTTAACCACACGTAGTTCACCGATCACGCACAGGCAATTTCCAGGCTGCCGGAGCCGGTCGGGGAGGGGTGGGGTTTGATGAGTCGGGTCGGCTGACGAGGAAGGGACTGGGATGCAGAAGGTTGCGGTGGTGACCGGGGGTGGGTCCGGGCTCGGACGGGAGATGGCGCTGGCCCTCGCGGCTGTCGGTTTCCAGGTGACGGTGACCGGGCGGACGGAGACCAGACTCCGTGAGACCGCGGCCGCCGCCGAGGGAGTGGCCGGTGTCGGTGCGGCCGGGGTCGGCGAGGTGCGCACCGCAGTACTGGATGTGGCGGACGGGTCAGCCGTCTCGGCGTTCTTCCAGTCACTCGATCGGATCGACCTGCTCGTGAACAACGCGGGTACGGGGTCGCCGGCGGCCGCAGTACAGGACGTGACGGATGAGGACTGGCGGCAGGTGATCGACACCAACCTGACCGGCTCGTTCCTGTGCGCGCGGGAGGCCTTCGCGCTGATGCTGCGGCAGGACCCCAAAGGTGGCCGGATCATCAACAACGGCTCCATCTCGGCGCACGTGCCGAGGCCGCACGGGATCGCCTACACCGCGAGCAAGCACGCGATCAGCGGCCTGACCAAGGGACTCGAGCTCGAAGGTCGCGCCCACGGCATCACCTGCGGTCAGATCGACATCGGCAACGCCGCCACCTCGATGACCGCCAGGATGAGCCAGGGTGTCCTCCAACCGGACGGCTCCACTGCCGTAGAGCCCACCTTCGACCCGAGGGTCGTCGCCGACTTCGTGGTCCAGATCGCCCAACTCCCCACCACGGTCGCCGTGCCCACCCTCACCGTCATGGCCGCCGGCATGCCGTACGCCGGCCGCGGCTAGTACTCCGACCCGCCACGCCTCTCCTCCGTCGGCGCTCCAACCCGCCCGGGTTCGCCGCTCCTGCGTCGCGCCTCGGTTCGCCGTACGCCGGACCTGGGCCGTCTACGATCCGACAGGTGGGGATCTTCTCTCGGAAGCGGCGGGTCAGTACTGAGGGGCTTCGGCTCGATCAGTCCTGGGATGATCCGGAGCTCGACGCGGCGTACGCGGCTGTTCGTGCGGGGGATGATCTGTCGGCCGGGCTGGGACTGCTGAAGGCGAGCCCGATCAGTACCGATCTGCGGGCGATCCGGATGACCGGGCTGGCGAATGCCGCGATCGGGCGGAGTGAGCAGCTCGAGTTGCGGCTGCAGGCGATACCGGGGGATCCGGAGCTGCTCGTGTGGCTGGCGCAGACGCTGGTCTTCGAGGCGTGGGGGGTGCGGACCGCCCAGCGGGCCGTGAACGTGTCGTCGCGGCAGTTCGCCACCTTCCACGACATCCTGCGGACCGCGAACGACGTGATCACGGCCGCGATCGACGCCGCGCCGGACGACGCCACGCCGTGGTGTCCGCTGCAGTGGGTCGCGCTCGGCCTGCAGTTCTCGGCGCGGGACAAGGAACTCGTCTTCGCCAACGCGGTGGCGCGGCAGCCGGACTCGTACCTCGTGCACGCCCGGCAGGTGCAGATCCTCGCGCCGAAGTGGACCCGGGGGCCGGTCGAGGATCTCCTCCGGTTCGGCCGGGACACGGCGTACAAGACGCAGCCGTACCGGGCGCTCGGTACCGGGATCCTGTCGCTGGTGCTCGCCGAGGCGATCGTCGACATCGCCCAAGACGCGACGAGGCCGCAGGCGGAGCGCGACGCCCGGTTGCAGTCCCTGATCCTCGATCGCCGCGACATGCTCCTGGACGCTCGCGCCAACTGGTGGCGCCCCGGCCACCACCCCGAACCGGCCGACATCGAGACCCATCAGGCGGCCGCCTACACACTCCGCCTCCTCAGGCGCCCGGAACTGGCCATGGAGCACGCCGCCCACACCAAGGGCCGCGTCAGCTTCAACCCCTGGGCCATGTCCGCCGAAGGCCACGATGCCCTAACCGGCTTCGCCACCGCCGTAGCCGACAAAATGCGCACCTGACGAGTACTCCGGCCTACCCGCGCGCCTCCTGCCGACGGAGGGGCAAGTGCTCAAAAGCACAAGAGATTTGTCGGGAGGGGCGTCTAGTGTCCTGGTGTGGATGATCAGCGGGAGTCCTTGGTGCATGCTCGTGGGCTGCGGAAGTCCTACGGGGACTTCGAGGCGGTTGCGGGGATCGACCTGGACGTCTGGAAAGGGGAGGCCTTCGGGTTTCTCGGGCCGAACGGGGCGGGCAAGTCGTCGACCATGCGGATGATCGGGGCGGTGTCGCCGATCAGTGGCGGGGTGCTGCGGATCCTCGGGATGGATCCGGCCACGGACGGGCCGGCGATCCGGGCGCGGCTCGGGGTGTGCCCGCAGGACGACACGCTCGACACCGAGCTGTCCGTGCACGAGAACCTGACGGTCTACGGCCGGTACTTCGGGCTCAGCCGGGCCGAGTGCCGGGAGCGGGCCGACGAGTTGCTCACCTTCGTCGCGCTGACGGAGAAGGCCAAGGAGAAGGTCGACGAGCTGTCCGGCGGGATGAAGCGGCGGCTGACGATCGCGCGGTCGCTGGTGAGCAAGCCCGACCTGCTGCTGCTCGACGAGCCGACCACCGGGCTCGACCCGCAGGCCCGGCACCTGTTGTGGGACAAGCTGTTCCGGCTGAAGCAGAGTGGCGTGACCCTGATCATCACGACGCACTACATGGACGAGGCGGAGCAGTTGTGCGACCGGCTGGTGGTGATGGACGGCGGCCGGATCGCGGCCGAGGGATCACCGGCCGAGCTGATCCGCGACTACTCGACGCGCGAGGTGACCGAGCTGCGGTTCGGCCCGGACGTGATGTCCGCGGACCACGATGCGTTGGCCGGCAAGGTGGAGGACCTCGCCCAGCGCATCGAAGTACTGCCTGATCGGCTGTTGCTCTACACCGACGACGGTGAGCGGGCGGTCGCGGCGGTGCACGAGCGCGGGCTGGAGCCGGCGGCCGTGCTCGTACGCCGGTCCACCCTCGAGGACGTCTTCCTGCGGCTCACCGGCCGGACTTTGGTCGACTGATGAGCGTCACCGCGATCGAGAACGGCCGCCGCCAGTTCGACTACTGGGCGACCGTCTACAAGCGCACCTGGAAGGGCAGCCTGGTCAGCAGCTTCCTGCTGCCGCTGCTCTACCTGGCCGCGATGGGGATCGGCCTGGGCTCGTTCGTCGACGAGAACGGGACGGGCGCGCTCGGCGGCGTCAGCTACCTGCAGTACATCGCGCCCGGCCTGCTCGCGGCGACCGCGCTGCAGATCGCCGTGGGGGAGTCGACCTACCCGGTGATGGGCGGGATCAAGTGGCAGAAATTCTACTTCTCGATGATCGCGACCCCGTTGCGCCCTGCCGACGTGATGTACGGGCAGCTCGCGTTCATCGCCTTCCGCGTGTTCACCACCTGCGCGGTGTTCACGGCGGTGATCGCCGCGTTCGGTGGACTCGCCTCGCCGTGGGGACTGCTCGGGCTGCCGGTTGCCCTGCTCGTCGGGATGGCCGCGTCCGCGCCGGTCTGCGCGGTGGCGACCCGGCTCGACAACGACTCCGGGTTCGCGATGATCTACCGCTTCGGGGTGGTCCCGGCCTTCCTGTTCTCCGGCGCGTTCTTCCCGGTCTCCCAGCTGCCGGACTGGATCGAGTGGCTGGCGTACCTGAGCCCGCTGTGGCACGCGGTCGAGCTGTCCCGTGACTTGAGCCTGAACACAGTCGAGCCGCTGCCGGCCCTCGGCAACCTCGCCTATCTAGCCGCCTGGTTCGCCGTCGGCACCTGGTTCGCGGTGCGCGGCCTGACCCGGAGGTTGATCAGCTGATGGCGACACTCACTGCCCGGGTGCTCCCGGTCCCGCTTCGCCCCGGCAACGGGCGGCAGCTGGTCGAGCGGAACTTCCTGGTCTACAAGCGGTCCTGGATCGTCTTCGTGTCCGGCTTCTTCGAGCCGGTGTTCTATCTGCTCTCGATCGGTCTCGGCGTCGCCCAGCTGGTCGGCGACTTCACCCTGTCCGACGGCACCGTGATCGGGTACGCCGCCTTCGTGGCTCCGGCGATGCTCGCGAGCTCAGCGATGAACGGCGCGATCTTCGACTCGACGTACAACATCTTCTTCCGGATGAAGTACGCGAGGTTGTACGACTCGATGCTCGCCACACCGCTCAGACCGTGGGACGTCGCGACCGGCGAGGTGACCTGGGCGCTGCTGCGCGGCGCGTGCTACTCGGCGATGTTCATCCTGGTGATGCTCGTGATGGGGCTGGTCGAGTCGTGGTGGGCGCTGCTGGCGTTGCCGGCGTCGGTGCTGATCGGGTACGCGTTCGCCGGCGCGGGGATGGCGCTGACCACCTTCATGCGGAGCTGGCAGGACTTCGAGTTCGTCCAGCTCGCGACGATCCCGATGTTCCTCTTCTCGGCCACCTTCTACCCGGTCGAGACGTACCCCGACTGGATCCGCTGGCTGGTCGAGATCACCCCGCTCTACCAGGGCGTCGCGCTCGAACGCGCTTTCACCACCGGCAACGTCAGCTGGACCCTGGTGATCAACGCCCTGTACCTCGTCGCGATGGGCACCGCCGGTATGTACGTCGCGTCCCGCCGCCTCGGCAAACTCCTCCTCAAGTGAGGCAACTCCTGCTCAACTGACGAGGCTGCGGAGCCACCAATGGGCGCCGTCGATCATCGCCTCGGCGCTCGGCCCGGAAAGGTGGTCCGGCAGGTGGAGCGAGGTCATCACCTGGTGCAGCGCGCCGAGTTCCTGGGCCAGCGCGAGAGCCCGGCGCAGGTCGGCCGGCTCGGCGTACTCCTCCCACTCGCCGAGATAGGCGTCCGTCAGCCGCGGATCCTCCGAGATCGGCGAGCGCCTCTCGACGAAGGTCACCAGGTCGAGGAACGGGTGCGACACCGCCGCGTCCGTCCAGTCGAAGGCGAGCACCGATCCGTCGCGTACGGCGAGGTTCCGCGGATGCAGATCACCGTGTAGCAGCGTCTCCGGTACGCCGATCGCCGCGAGCTCGGTGATTGCCTCGCGCAACTCCTTCGCACGCCGCGGCAACCGCGCCCGCTCGGCAGCTTCGAGCCGCTCGGTGGCAGGGTTCGGCCCGAACAGCCGGTCGATCTCCCCGTCCAGTACTGCGAGCCGTCGGTCGACGCAGGTGAACTCCAGCAGCCGATCGGCCTGATCCGCATAGCTGCGCTGCAACCGGGCGTGACCCCGCAGCGAGTCGATCCACACCTCGACCTTCGGCTCGGTGGCGAGCGGCGGCCCGAGATCCGGCAGCAGCATCCACACCTGCTTCTCGTCGATCGCCAGAGGCTCCGGTACGGATCCCGGCCGATCGTCAGCGAGCCGCCTCAGCAGCAGCGGTTCATGCGCGAACAGCAACGGCAACGCGTCCACCCGCGCGGGCCGGATCGTGCTGGAGTGCGCGAGCGCCTTGAAGTAGACGTCACCCATCGCGGTCGGACACCGCAGTACGTTCGACAGCCCCCACGACCGCACCTGAGCCGGTACGCCGGTCCGTGGTGATCCCGCCGCGTCGAGTTGCTCGTCGATCCAGCCGAGCGCGTCGGCGTACCAGCCGGGTTTCGTCCACAGCGGCGTGACCGGGTGGCCGGACGGCAGCGCGAGGTGCTCTCGCGCCGCGGTGACCAGTGGATCATCGACCTCCGCGACCCAGCGCGCATCCGATGGGATCGCGCCGACGCTTTCCAGCAGGTAGGCAGTCACGTCCGGCTGTCTGTCGAGGCACACCAGCACGTCGGCGTCGAGACCGAGCTCCGAGTGGAAAGCACGCAACGGCGTCTCGACGTCCGGGAACCAGAACCCGTCCGCGAGCTCCACCTGCGGAAGTCCCGACGGCAGCACGAGCACCGCCTCGTCCTCTGGACGCACCACCACAGCCGTGACCTTCAAAGCGATCTCCTCATCGGCGGGATCCAGCAGCGAGCCTCCGTGAGCTCACCAGTCCAGATGACGCTCGCCGAGGCGGTCGGCGTACCAGGCCTGGATCGCCTCGACCGTGGCTGCAGGCAGCGGCTCGGCGGCAGCGGCGATGCTGGTCTGCAGGTGCTCGACCGAGCGGGTGCCCGGGATGACCGTGGACACGCTGTCGTTGGCGAGCAGGAACCGCAGCGACGCGTCGACGAGGCTCAGGCCGGACGGCAGCAGCCCGCGCAATTCGTCGACCAGACCGGCCCGCAGCGCGACGTCGTCGGCGGACCAGCGGGACCGCACATCGTCGAACGTGCTGTCCGCGCCATAGCGACCCGAAAGCCAGCCGGATTCGAGCGGGACCTTCACGATGACTCCGGCGCCCCGCGCGGCCGCCGCCGAGACCGCCGGCCAGGTCTCCTGGTAGAGGGCGGACATCCGTACCTCGAGGACCTGCGAATCGGTGTCGGTCAGCACCGTGCGGACATCGCGGTCGTAGTCGACCGATGCGCCATAGGCGCGGACCAACCCTTTGGCTCGCAAGGTCTCGAGCGCCTCGTAGTGCTCGGCGCTGTTCAGCACGTCCGCCGGCGGGCTGTGCAGGATCACGAAGTCGATGTAGTCGACGCCCATCCGCTCCGCGCTGCCCTCGACCGATGACGCGATCGCGCCGACCGACCAGTCGGTGCGGCCGTCGTGGGTGGGGCCGACCTTCGTGCAGAGCACGAACTTGCCGCGGGGCACGCTCTTCAATGCCCGGCCCAGGTTGAGCTCGCTCTGGCCGTCTGCGTAGGCGGGCGCGGTGTCCAGGAAGTTCACGCCGGCGTCCAGCGCGGCGTGCACGATCCGCACCGCCTCGTCCGGGTCGGGGCCGGTCGGCCAGCTCGCGGGCCGCCCGAGCTGCCACGCTCCCAGCCCGATCACGCTGACGTCGATACCGGTGGAGCCGAAGGGGCGTGTCTGCAGTGTCATGCCGCACAACCTAACCGGTGGTCATCACTGCCAGCACCGAATTAAGGCGGCCCGAGTCACGCTCAGCAAGTAACCATCAGAGAGGGAAAGGCCACCAGCTCACCTGTCTGTGGATCTCCTGATCGTTGGAACCCAGCGGCAACGCCACGTCGATGTCACGGTCGCCAAGGCTGCCAGGTGTGAACCACCAGATCCCTCGCTTCTTCACCCGAGCGATGACCAGCCTGTCGTTGTCGCTGGGCGGGCCGGAGGGCACGAAGAACAGGCCGTGGTTGTCGTCAGGATTTGCCAGGACGATCGAGCTGTCCGGCCGTTTGATCGTGGCGCGCGAGTCCGGGTCCTGGGACCGAATCGAGGGGCCGTGGCCGCTGGTTTCGAACCTGTTGTTCCTGCCCGGCTTGGTCAGATGCTCGCCCGGTTCCAGCACGAGTTCGGCGCCGGTCGCCGTGGCTGTCGCGATGGCGTTGACCAGCGCATCCACGTCATCCGCCGATGGCGCCAACACAATTGGATCGATGATTGGTCAGAACCCCCAAACCGGCGTTTGCCCACTCGCCGATCTTTCGGGACTGGCCCTGGTCGGCGTACGTGTCAACGACGCGCAGGCGCCCTGCCGCCACGCTGGATCCACCTTGGCGGCTGCAAGGGTCAGCTGGCGGCACGCCAGCTGGACGGCGTACCGCTGATTCCGAGCGAGTGGCGGTGGCCGCCGGTGCTGTCCATCATCCAGATCACCGGAGTGACGCCCAGGCCCGGATTATCGGGGTTGTAGACGCCAGGTCCGCGACCGTAGGTCAGCCAGCGTCCGTCCGGCGACCAGACCGGGCTCAGTTCCTGGAGGTCCGGAGTGTTCGTCAACCGCCGGATCGCCCCGGACGCGACGTCGACCAGCCACAGGTCTCCCAGTGCCTCGACCGCGAGCTGGTTCTCCTTCGGGTTCCAATCGAGGCGGTAGGCGCCTGCCATCGGGATGACCTTGCGGGTGTGTGCGCCGTCCGCGCTGTAGATCCGGACGTCGTTGTAGGTCGAGGTCGCGAACCGGTGTCCCTTCGGCTCCCAGGTCGGAACCAGGTCGTTGCTGTCGTGCGCACCGGTCAGGTTCGTCCAGCCGGAGGCGTAGCCATCCTTGCTGACCGACCAGATGTCGCCCGCGGACTCGGCGATGATCCACTGGCCGTCTGGCGACCAGCGCGGATACGCGGGCCCGGACGCCGCGTCGACGAGCCACCGGTCGTCGGTGCCGTCGGCGGCCATGATGCGGAAGCTCCACCCGTCGAGATAGGCGATCCGGGTGCCGTCAGGCGAGTAGTCCGGCGAGTAAACCAGCCTCTCCCCGATATCCTGCCCACCCTGCCCTGTCGGCAGCACGCTCTTGAGGCGGCTCTCCAGATCGACGTACAAGATGCGTCCGCCAGGCGCCGGCGCAGCGGCGTACGCCGAGGTGCCCGGCACCACCACCAGAACCACGGCCACCACCGCAATGAACAGTTTGCGAGAACCACGCATGACAATCCCCCTTCGCCGACTCCGCTGAGAACACGGCTACCAGGCTCGATGCAGTCAGGACCGCGGAAGTTGCGAAACCGCGAGCGCCCACCCGACGACCGGCTGACGTGGGTCCCGTAGGCGAACGCCACGCCGGCGGCGATCGCGGCCGAGTCTGAGCAAGATAGAGGAGGCGTCACAAGCCGGTAAATGCGGCCGGGCCCGGGGGTTGCGGTCGTAGTGTGAGCGGGTGAGCATCACCGCGGCGGACATCGCCAGGGCAGCGGACCTGCTGCATGACGTGGTCGCGCCTACCCCGCTGGAGTACTCCCGCTGGCTGAGCGAGCTCGTCGGCGGCGACGTGTTCCTGAAGTGCGAGAACCTGCAGCGGACCGGGTCGTTCAAGCTGCGCGGGGCGTACGTCCGGATGGCTCGGCTGCCCAAGAGGGACCGGGCCCGCGGCGTGGTCGCTGCCAGCGCGGGGAACCACGCGCAGGGTGTCGCGCTCGCCGCGCAACTGCTCGGGATCAAGGCGACGGTGTTCATGCCACACGGCGCGCCGATCCCGAAGGAGAAGGCGACCCGCGCGTACGGGGCCGAGATCCGCTTCGCCGGCACCTCGATCGACGACTGCCTGACGGCGGCGCGCGAGTTCGAGGCCGAGACCGGGGCGATCCTGATCCACCCGTTCGACCACGAGGACATCGTTGCGGGGCAGGCGACCACCGGGCTGGAGATCGTGGAGCAGTGCCCGCAAGTCCGGACGGTCGTCGTACCGACCGGTGGTGGCGGGCTGATCGCGGGGATCGCGCTGGCGATGCAGCGCGACGGGATGCCGATCGAGGTGGTCGGGGTACAGGCGAAGGGAGCTGCCGCCTACCCGGCCTCGCTCGCGGCCGGCGAGCCGCTACAGCTCGAGCAGATGGCGACGATGGCCGACGGGATCGCGGTCGGCCTGCCGGGGACGGTCCCGTTCGAGACGATCCAGCGGTACGTCAGCGAGGTGCGCACGGTCGACGAGGATTCGTTGTCCGAGGCCCTCTTGCTGATCCTCGAACGGGCCAAGCTGGTGGTCGAACCAGCAGGCGCGGCCGCCGTGGCCGCGGTACTGGATGAGCCGGCGCGGTTCAAACCCCCTGTCGTGGTGGTCCTTTCCGGCGGCAACATCGATCCGCTGCTGCTGATGCGGGTGATCCGGCACGGCATGGCCGCCGCCGGTCGCTACATGTCGCTCAGGGTGCGCATCCCCGACACCCCGGGCGGGCTGGCGACACTGCTGTCCCGGCTGGCGGAGGTGGATGCGAACATCATCGAGGTGTTGCACGAACGCATCTCGAAGACGCTGAACCTGGACGAGGTCGAGGTGGCGTTGCAGCTCGAGACCCGCGGTGAGGATCACCGGGAACGGGTCTTGGCCAGTCTGAGCGGCAACGGGTACACGTACACGCTGAACTGAGGAGCCCGCGGTCAGAGAGTAGGGGCGTCGCAGGTCTTGGTCAGCGGAGCATGCAGGCGCTCGGCGAGGACGCGGCGCTGGGTGGGCTGGGCCTCCGTCTGCCGGAGCAGGCCGTCGTCCGTGAGGCGGACGTTGATCGCGCGGCGGTCCTCCGGGCACATGTGACGCTCGACGAGTCCGGCGGTCTCCAGTCGGCCGATCACCCGGGAGAGGGCGCTCTGGCTCAGGTGCACCGACTTGGCGATCTGCTGGACCTTCGCCGACTGCTCGGGCAGTTCCGCCAGCCGCTCGAGCACTTCGTACTCACTCATGCCCAGTTCGTGGCCTGATTGCAGCTCGCGGTCCAGCGCGCAGGTGAGGTCCGCATGGCGGGCCAGCAACTGGCGCCACTCGCGGACGTCGGCGCTGATCTCACCAGTCCCAGCGCTGACCTTCGTCTCGGTCATGAGCGCGACGTTATCATGCATGTAAATTTAATGCAAACGCAATTAATGAGTAGACATTAGATGCACGTGCATGCAAAGCTCTCCTCTTGTGACAGACACAACGCAAGCAACCGCACCGACCCGCCTGACCTGGGACGCGCGCCTGTGGGGTGCGCTCCTGGTGGTCTGCGGCGTGATCTTCCTCGACGGCCTGGACGTGTCCATGGTGGGCATGTCGCTGCCCTCCATCGGCGCCGACCTCGGCGTTTCCCTTTCCTCGCTCCAGTGGGTCGTGACCGGCTACGTGCTCGGCTACGGGGGCCTGCTGCTACTCGGCGGCCGGACCGCCGACCTGCTCGGCCGCCGTCGCGTCTTCCTGATCGCGCTGGCCGTGTTCGCCGTGGTCTCGATGCTGAGCTCCCTGGCCACCAACCCCGAACTGCTCATCGCCGCGCGGTTCGTGAAGGGCATCGCCGCCGCGTTCACCGCGCCGGCCGCGCTCTCGATCATCACCACCACCTTCCACGAGGGTCCGGACCGCAACCGGGCGCTCAGCATCTTCACCACCTGCGCCGCCAGCGGCTTCTCGATGGGCCTGATCCTCGGTGGCCTGCTGACCGAGGTCGGCTGGCGCTGGACCTTCCTGATGCCCGGCCCGGTCGCCCTGATCGTGCTGGCCTTCGCGCTCAAGCTGATCCCGAACAGCCCGCGGGACGACTCCGCCGGCGGGTACGACGTACCGGGGGCCGTGACGGTCACCGCCGGCATGCTGACGCTGGTGTTCGCCGTGGTCGGGGCGGAGGGCGCCGGCTGGGCCTCGGTCCGCACGATCGGCCTGTTCGTCCTGGCGGCCGCGCTGCTCACCGCCTTCGTGCTGATCGAACTCCACTCCAAGCACCCGCTGGTCCGGCTCGGCATCCTGCGCAAGGCCAACCTGCGGCGGGCGAACCTCGCCATCATGACCGTGTTCGGCGCCTACGTCGCCTTCCAGTTCATCGGCACCCTGTACCTGCAGAACCTGCTGGGCTGGTCGTCGTTCGAGACCGCGCTGGGCTTCCTGCCGGCCGGCCTGCTGGTCGCCTTCCTGTCGCCGAACGCGGGCAAGGTCGCCGACCGGATCGGCACCGAGCGGATGGTCGCGATCGGGATGGCGCTGTTCGTCGTCGGCTACGCGCTCTTCTTGCGGATCGGTACGTCGTCGGACTACGTCGCCACGGTGATGCCGACCATCGTGCTGATCGGCCTGGGCTTCGCGATCACCTTCCCGGCGCTGAACATGCAGGCCACGAACGGGGTGGACGACAACGAGCAGGGGCTCGCGTCCGGCCTGTTCAACACCTCCAGCCAGGTCGGCGGCGCGATCGTCCTCGCCGTCACCACAGCTGTGATCGGGGGCCAGACCGGGGGCACCTCCACTCCCAGCAGCGTGCTGGCGTCGTACAAGCCGGCCCTGGTGGTCGTCACCGGCATCACGCTTGCCGGTCTGCTGATCGGGCTCGCCGGTCTTCGCGGCCTCAAGCAGCGTCGCGCCGAGGCTTCGGCCGAGGCCGCCGAGCTGAACGCGGTCCAGGAAGAACTGGCCGAGGAGGAGATGTCTCCGGCCGCGTGATCGCTCCACGCAGTACAAACCACAACCGGCTCCTCGAGTCGTGAAGTGATAGAGAAGCAGTGCGGGTCACGGGCTACTCCGCCGTGACCCGCACTGCTGTTCTCAGCTCTGTCCGACTGGCGCGCCATGGTGTTCTCGGCTGTGGCCCCACGTGTGGCGGACGGCGGTGGTGGGCACCAGGAGCGAACGACGCCGCCCGATCGGAGTACAGGCTGTGAGCTCTTCTACCGCCCTAGTGACCCTCCCCGCCGGGAGGCGTTGCTGACGATGGCGGGCGCGGCGGCAAAGGGTCTTCTCCTGGCGGGGCGGTACCGACTGCTCGGATCGCTGGGGCGTGGCGGGATGGGCGTCGTCTGGCACGCTCGCGACGAGTTACTGGGGCGCGAGGTGGCGGTGAAGGAGATCCTGCTGCCGCCGGAGCTGCCGGACGTGGAACGCGCAGTACTTCGCCGGCGCACCCTCCGCGAGGCCCGCTCCGCCGCCCAGCTCAGCCACCCCAACGTCGTCGCCATGTACGACGTGGTCGAGGAGGAGGGGCGGCCCTGGATCGTGATGGAGCTGGTGCGGTCCCGTACGTTGGCCGACGTAGTCCGGGAGGACGGCCCACTGCCGGTACGCCGGGTCGCGGAGATCGGCCTGCAGATGCTCGCCGCGCTGCAGGCGGCGCACGCGGTCGGGGTACTGCATCGCGACGTGAAACCCAGCAACGTGCTGCTCGCCGACCGCTATCGAGTGGTGCTCACCGACTTCGGGATCGCAACGCTGGAAGGCGATTCGTCCCTGACCCAATCGGGCACGCTGGTGGGGTCGCCGGCGTACATCGCCCCGGAGCGAGTGAAGGCGAAGAGCGCCGGGCCGGAGTCGGATCTGTGGTCGCTGGGAGCCACGCTCTACACCGCGGTCGAGGGAAGACCGCCGCACGAACGTGGAAGCGTGCTGCCGACCCTGACCGCGGCTGTCACAGACGCTCCTGATCCCGCGCTGCGAGCTGGTCCGCTCTGGCCGGTCCTGGAAGGCCTTCTTCGAAAGGACCCTGCCGACCGCCTGACCGCCCCGGCCGCGGTCCGCTTGCTCGTCTTGGCGCTGCGCGACGAGCAGTCGGTACCGGCGGCGCGTTCCGGGCAACCGTCATCCCGTGATCGCCGATGGGTTCCGAAGGTTGTGGCTGCCTTGGTCGCATGCCTGGTAATTGGTGCTGTCCTGGTCGGTTGGGCCATGTTCAAGCCCGACGACAACCAGACGCAGTCACCTCAGACCACAGCCACCAGGCCCGGTGGTGGATCCACCTCACAGGCGCCCCGCAGTACTCCATCTGGATCGGGAAGCAGCGCACCCTCCAGCCCACCGCCTTCCTCCAGCAGCCGACCACCCACGTCAGCACCGTCGAACACTCGCAAGCCTTCTCAGTCGAGCACCGACCCGCCGGCCCTGCCCGCCGGCTTCAGGCGGCACAACGATCCGACGGGGTTCTCCTTGCCGGTGCCGAGCAACTGGACGGTGGAACGGCAGAACGGACGCGTCTACTTCAGGGAGCCGGGTGGCTCGCGCCTCCTGCTGATCGACCAGACCGACGCTCCGAAGCCGGACCCGGTGGCCGACTGGCGTCAGCAGGAGGAGGCTCGCCGCGACACCTACGACGACTACCGCCGCATCCGGATCGAACCGGTCGACTACTTCCGCAAGGCCGCCGACTGGGAGTTCACCTACGCCGTCCGTAGCGGCCGCCAGCACGTCCTGAACCGCGGCGTTATCACGAGTCCGACCCAGGCCTACGGCATCTACTGGTCCACTCCCGAGTCCCAGTGGACCTCCAGCCAACCCCTCCTGCGCACCATCACCCGCAACTTCCGCCCGGCGCCGTGACCCGCACTGCTGCATTCCGGCCCGCCGATCGGGATGAGCGGGGGAGTTCGGGGCTATCCCCGATTGGTTTCGACCCGTCCGGGTGCTGGACTGGGGGCATGAGCGATCAGAGCAACCAGAGTGACCACGACAGCCGCGTCAAGGACATCCTCGACCGAGTGGCCCAAGGCCACCTGTCCAGCGACGAAGCCGCGACCCTGATCGCCGCCCTCTCCACCCCCCGCCACGCCGCCACCTCCGACGCCACCACTCCCGACGCCACGGCCGGCGACAGCCCGTCCGGTACTGCGCAGCCGGGCTCGGCTGGTCAGGGTGCTGCGGCTGACGATGCTCCGTCTGCTTCGGTGTGGGCCGACGTCGTCGACTCCCCGGACACCGCGGACGCCGACTCGGCCGATGCCGGCTCGGCCTCCACGTCGGCCACGGATGCGCCGGCGGCGGGAGCCGGATCGGCTTCCAGCGATGCGCCCTCGGCCCCGCAGGGAACAGCCGGGGCAGGCTCGGCCGGAGACGTTGTCGGGCAGGGGAGCGGAGTACAGGACAGTGTGGTTGACGATGCGCCGGCCGAGGATGAGGACGTCGAGGCTGAGCACAGCAATGTGCCGGTACCGGCCGGCGTGCAGCGCGTGACGATCCGGGCGATCGGGCGGCGGGTCCGGCTGATCGGTGAGCCGGCGATCAACGGGGTCGCGGTCGACGGTCCGCACGTGATCAAGCGTGACGGCGACACCCTCGCGATCAGCAGCGAGGGCGACATGGGTGTCTCGATCGACGGCTTCAGCATGCTGCGCAACCCGACCAACCTGAAGTCGCACGTGAACGGTCTCGCCAAGGAACTCTCGATCCGCGTCAACCCGGCCCTCCAGGTGGAGATCGAGGTGACCGGCGGCAGCGTCGTCGCCGAGCGCCTACCGGGCCTGACCCGGGTCCGCGTCACCGCCGGTACCGCGAAGGTGACCGACGTGGACGGCCCGATCGACCTGCTCGTCCAGGCGGGTTCCGCGAACCTCGACGCCCAGATCACCAAGGGCCGCTCCCGCGTCCGGGTCGAGTCCGGCTCCGCGAACGTGACGTTGCGCCGAGGCTCCGACGTCCGCGTCCACACCGAGGCCCAGCTCGGCCGTGTCACCTGGACTGGCGCCGTCAACGGCCAGAGCAAGGATGTCGAGATCGGTCGCGGCCGAGCCGCCCTGGACGTCGAGGTCCTGGTAGGCGCCGCCCAGATCATCTCCGACTGATCGGACCCGCACCACTCACCAACCCCACAACGCACCCCGGAGCGACGCTCAGACCGCTCCACCCCGGTACGCGTTCCAGGCGTTGGTGAGTGGTGCACGTCCGGACGCCATCACCGACCGAATGTCGGCCACCGACTGACCCCTACTCCGCCTCACTCGGCAGCGGAGCTTCAGGGGATGGCAGGCGGGGCTCGAGGTCGGCTGGTTGGGGTGGGGTGGGGGCGGGGATGCTGCGGAGGGTTCGGAGCGGGGAGAAGAAGAGCCAGGCGGTGCCGAGGAGGGTGGCGAGGCCGGCCAGCCAAATGGTCGGGCGGAGGCCTAGGAGGGTAGCGGTGATGCCACCCAGGAGGCTGCCGATGGGGGCGGATCCCCAGCTCACGAAGCTCATCGTGGCGGTGACCCGTCCTTGGAGGTCGGGTGGGCAGAGGCGCTGGCGGATGCTCATCTGCAGGATGTAAGCGACGATGATGCAGATCGCGGCCAGCAGGGTCGCCGCGACGTACCAGACGAGTTGCCAGCCCGGGCCGGTCAGAGCCTGGAGCGTGAAGGCGACACCGATACCGACCGAGGCGATGAGCAGCGCGCGGGCATCGCCCAGCCAGGCGCTCAGGCGTTCGGTGAACCACGACGCGACCAGTGCGCCGAGCAGGCCGATCATGCTGAGCAGACCGATGGCGCTGGGGGAGAGGTGGATCTCCCGGACTAGGAAGACGATCATCACGGCGCCGCTCGCCGCCTGGAACAGCATGGTGGTGGTCGTGTTCAGCACGATCGGCCGCAGCAACGGGTGGCCGAACACATAGTGCAGCCCCTCGCCGATCTCGCGCCGCAGATCGGGCTGTTCCGCCGGCGCGGGCCGCGGTTCCGGAGTACGGATCGAGCGGAGCCAGAGCGCTGACCAGAGGAAGGTGACGGCGTTCAGGCCGAGCGTGACCGCCGCGGTCAGCCACTGGACCAGGAATCCTCCTGCTCCGGCACCGACCACCGCCGCGATCGAGTGGTTGCCCGCCAGTTTGGCGTTGGCAGGCAGCAACTGCTCGGGCGCGAGCAACCTCGGCGGGTAGGCGTTGTGCGCCACGTCGAACATCACCGTGAGCAGCCCGGCCAACCCCAGTACGACGTACAGCTGGGTCAAGGTCAGTACTCCGAACCAGGCCGCGACGGGGATCGAGGCGAAGAGCAGAGCCCGGCCGAGATCCGCGATGACGAGAACCGGGAGGCACCGCATCCGGTCGATCCACGCGCCGGCGAACAAGCCCAGCAGCAGCCAAGCGGCGGTCTCGCAGGTGCGCAGCAGCGAGACCTGCAGGGTTGTGGCGTTCAGCGTGATGACGGCGAGCAGGGGAGCGGCGGTCATGCCGAGGCGGATGCCCAGCTGGCTCAGCAGGTCGGCCGTCCACAGGCGGCGGAAGTCGGGGTGGCTCAGGATGCCTTGGCCTGAAGTCATGCGGGGACGGTAGACCGCAGAGTTGAGCCTTGTCGACTCAATGTCAACAAAGTTGAGTCGAGGCCACTCAGGTTTGAGTCTGCAACCAAATAGTGGCATGAGCTTATATAACTGCTAGCGTACTTACCGGGCATCGCGGGCGAAAAGCCGTCGAAACTGTCGGCGGAGTGGTCCACGATGGCCACTGATCACAGTCCGGCGGGGATCCAGGAAGGGGCGGCTGGAATGGCTGCTATCGAGGCGACCGGCCTCGTGAAGACGTTCAGGACCAGGAAGAACACGGTCAAAGCCCTCGACGGCATCGATCTGGAGGTTCCGGAAGGCAGCGTGCTCGGCCTGCTGGGACCCAACGGAGCAGGTAAGACGACAGCGGTCCGGGTCCTGGCGACCCTGTTGGCACCCGACGCGGGCACGGCCCGGGTGCTCGGCCACGACGTGGTGAAGGAAGCCGACACCGTCCGGGCCCTGGTGGGCCTGTCGGGGCAGTACGCGGCCGTCGACGAACTGCTGACGGGCCGGGAGAACCTGTGGATGTTCGGCCGGCTCTACCAGTTGAGCAGCCAGCAGGCGAAACAACGGGCCGGGGAACTGCTCGACACCTTCGACCTCACCGACGCCGCCGACCGGATCCTGAAGACGTACTCCGGGGGGATGCGACGCCGGCTCGACCTGGCGGGTTCGCTGATCGCCCATCCCAAGGTGCTGTTCCTCGACGAGCCGACCACCGGGCTCGACCCGCGCAGCCGCCTCGACCTGTGGCAGATCATCCGCGACCGGGTCAGCGAGGGAGTCACCATCCTGCTGACCACGCAGTACCTCGAGGAGGCCGACGAGCTGGCCGACAGCATCGTGGTGGTCGACCAGGGCTCGGTGATCGCCCGAGGGACGGCCGATGAGCTGAAGAACAAGGTGGGCGGTGAGCGGATCGAGGTGGTCGTGCAGGACCAGGACGAGACCTACCGCGCGCTCGAGTTGCTCACGGCCGCGCTGGAGGTGACCGACCCGGAGGCGACCACGCTCGACAAGCACAGCAAGCGGCTCACGCTGCCGGCGCCGGGTGGTTCGAGCGCGCTGGTCGAGGTGATCAGGACGCTCGACGGGGCTGGGATCCGGATCGCCGACATCGGGTTGCGGCGGCCGACGCTGGACGACGTGTTCCTGACGCTGACCGGACACGCGGCGGACAAGGCGGAGACGGTGCCGGACGAGTCGGCCGGGAAGCCGGCGGGAAAGAAGGTGCAGGTATGAGTGCCACGGACACGCGGGTCAAGCAGAACTCCTCGGGCCAGGCGTTGACGGACGCGCGTGTCCTTGCCTGGCGGACGCTGAAGCGGATCCCGCGGACGCCGGACATGCTGATCTACGCGACGATCCAGCCGATCATGTTCGTGCTGCTGTTCGCGTACGTGTTCGGCAACGCGATCCCGATCCCGGGTTTTCCGGGGCCGCGGGCGTACCGCGAGTTCCTGATGGCCGGGATCTTCGCGCAGACGATGGCGTTCGCGGTCGCGTCGGCGAGCGTCGGGCTGGCCGACGACATGGCGAAGGGGCTGATCGACCGGTTCCGGTCGCTGCCGATGGCGCGGTCCGGGGTGATCGCCGGGCGGGTGATCGGGGACGTCGTCTTCAACGCCTTCGTGATGCTGGTGATGGTCATCTGCGGGTTCATCGTCGGGTGGCGCTGGCACAAGGGATTCGATCAGGCGCTGGCGGCATTCGCGATCCTGTTGCTGTTCGCGTTCGCGATGCTGTGGGTGGGCGCGTTGATCGGCCTGTCGGTGAGCAGCGCCGAGGTGGCCGCGTCGGCGGGGTTGATCTGGTTGTTCCCGTTGACGTTCCTGTCGAACGCCTTCGTGCCGACCCCGAACCTGCCGAGCGGACTGCAACCGATCGCCGAGTGGAACCCGATCTCCTCCATCGTCGCCGCCTGCAGACACCTCTTCGGCAACCCGTCGCCCTTCGCCAGCCCCGACGGCTTCCCAGCCCAGCACCCGGTCTGGCTCAGCCTGATCTGGTGCACCGCCATCATCGCCGTCTTCGCCCCGTTAGCCGTCCGCAAGTACAGAAGCTCAACCGCCCACTGAGCCCACGGGAGGGCGCGCAGAGCCCGCGATCAGCCTGCGCGCCACCTCGGCAACAACTGATCGGGAGAAACAACCACCCCGGCCCCCCAAGCGGGGGAGCCGGGGTGGGGTGTCTGGTTGGTCAGCCCTTGAAGGGGACCGCGGCGACGATCGTTACCGTCACCGGCTTGCCGTTGGGCGCCTCATAGGTCGCCTTCTCGCCCTTCTTCTTGCCCAGGATGGCGGCGCCGAGCGGGGACTGCGGCGAGTAGACGTCGATGTCCACCGAGGAGTCCAGGGCGAGGAGTTCGCGGGAGCCGAGCAGGAACGTCTCGACGTCGTCGTCACCGGCGAACTTGATCGACACCTTCATGCCGGGCTCGACGGCGCCACCGGACTTCGGGGTCTCGCCGACACGGGCGCGGCGCAGCATGTCCTCCAGCTGCCGGATCCGGGCCTCCATCTTGCCCTGCTCGTCCTTGGCGGCGTGGTAGCCGCCGTTCTCCTTGAGGTCGCCCTCGTCGCGGGCGTCGCTGATCCGCTGCGTGATCTCGGCCCGGCCGGGACCCTTCAGGTCCTCGAGCTCGGCCTTCAGCTGGTCGTAACCATCCTGCGTCAGCCAGACAACGCTGTCCTCGTCGATCTTCTGCGTCACGGGCTGCTCCTTTGTCGATGGGATGGGTAGAAAAGCCTCAGGCCGCCGTCGTCGACGGCGACCAATCCAGTGAGCGTAGCAAGATCGGGCTGAGAACCCCACAGTTCTTTGCCCGCTCAGCAGCTTGGCAAACGCTTGCGTGGCGCCGGTCGGTAATCGGTTGCAGCGGCGAGACCAGTGATCAGACCAATCGTTAGACCACTTGTAGACCACCGGGATGGCCGGAGCTAACCGGCCCGGGCGTTGACTTCGGTGTCAGTTCGGCCGGTGCGCGTCGGCGGTGGTGCACCCGACCAGTACGACGGACGTCGCCGCGCGCTGTGTCGTCAGGGTCGAGGTGACCGTCTGCTGACGGGGTGAGTCGGCCGGCACCGTCACGGTGATCTCGCCCACGATCGAGAAGTCCGCGGCCTTCGCCTGCAGCCGGCAGGCCGCTTCGACCGACTTGCTCCGGTCCACCTGGATCGTCACGTTCGCCGAGGTCTGCGAGGTGATCTGGAAACCCAGCAGCCGCGAGGACACCGGCGGGTTCGACTGGACGAACGCGACCCACAGCAGCCAGACCAGTCCGAGCAGCACCAGGGTGCCGATGGCGCCCAGGACCAGCGGCCTGCGGCGGCGGCCGGTCCGTCCGTAGCGGGCGTCCAGAGCGGCCTGCGCGCTGTCGGTTCGCACGGCCGGGTGTGGGTCGGTCACTGGTTCTCCTCGGGCTTGGAGGACCATTGTGTCTTGTGACTGAAGATCTTCGCCTGCTGCATGTCCATGCTCACCCCGACGACGAGTCCAGCAAGGGCGCCGCGTCGACCGCCAAGTACGTCGCCGAGGGCGTCGATGTGATGGTCGCCACCTGTACCGGTGGAGAACGCGGCTCGATCCTGAACCCGAACATGGATCGCCCGGACGTGCTGGCCAACATCAGCGAGATCCGCCGCCAGGAGATGGACGCCGCCCGGGAGATCCTCGGCATCCGGCAGGAGTGGCTCGGCTGGGTCGACTCGGGCTTTCCCGAGGGTGACCCGCTGCCGCCGCTGCCGGAGGGCTCCTTCGCGTCGCTCAAGGTCGAGGACGCCGCCGCCCCGCTGGTGAGGCTGATCCGCGAGTTCCGCCCGCAGGTCGTCACGACGTACGACGAGAACGGGGGCTACCCGCACCCGGATCACGTGATGTGCCACCAGATCACGGTGGCCGCGTTCGAGGCGGCCGGGGACCCGGACGCGTACCCGGAGCTCGGGGAGCCGTACCAGCCGCTGAAGCTGTACTACCACCACACCTTCCATCGCGAGCGGATGAAGGCGCTGAACGACGCGATGCTGGCCCGCGGCCTGGAGTCGCCGTACGCCGACCGGCTGAAGGACTGGAAGCCCGACCCGGAGAACGAGCGCCGGATCACCACCCGGGTGGAGTGCTCGGAGTACTTCGCGGTCCGGGACCGGGCGCTGCTCGCGCACGCGACCCAGATCGACCCGGAGGGCGCGTGGTTCGCCGTACCGCTGGAGGTGCACCAGGCGGCCTGGCCGACCGAGGACTACGAGCTGGCCCGCAGTCTGGTGGAGTCCGAACTGCCTGAGGACGACCTCTTCGCGGGGCTGCGCTGACGGCGGGGCGGGACGGTGAGACACTGGCGTGGTGAAAGCGACGACCCATCTTCTGAGCATCAAGCTGCCGGCGACAGAGATCGACCCGAACTCGGTCAAGCCGGGCTGGGTCGCGCTGCTGATCGTGCTGGCGCTCGGTGCCGCCACGGTGCTGCTGTGGCGCAACATGGGCAAGCAGCTGAAGAAGATCGACTTCGACCCGGACGCTGGTGCGCGCGACCAAGCACCGTCCGACGTCCCGCCGACCACGGACAGCTCAGCGGACCAGGCTGGCGCTGTCGGGCCGACGGCTGACCAGGCCCAGGCCGACGCGCAACCCGAGGCTGGGGCCGAGGCGAAGACCGAGGCCGAGAACGGCGCATCGCAGCCGAAGTAGGGCCTTGACCAGGTCGGTGCCGGGGGCAACAGCCTGCCCGCCGCGATTGCCGAAAGTCACGCCGACGCAACCGTTTGCGACACCCGGGTCACGAGATGGTGTCGTGGCGGGACACTGTTAGATAGCTCACCTATAGTGTGCGCGTGTTCAACGAAGGTGCCGAGGGCGGGATCGCTCTGTGACCGCGACCCGCGCCGCCCGGCACCGGATGCCCGGACGTCTGGTCGCGGGTGGCGCGAGCGCGGTGCTGGTGGCCGCGGTGGCGCTGGTCGTCGGCATGTACGCGGCCGGCAGCGAACCGCAGGCGGACCCGCTGGCGATCGGTGGGCCGGGAGTCTTCATCGACTGGCTGCTGCCGTTCTTCCGGCTGCTCTCCACGATGGCGACGGTCGGTTGCGCCGGCGCGCTGCTGGCTGCGGTGGTGCTGCTGCGCACTGACGGTGGTCCGCTCGGCGTGCAAGGCCGCCGGGCGATCCGCGACGCGAGCAACTCCGCGATCATCTGGGCAGTCTCCGCGTTCGCGGGGGCGATCGTGACGGCGGCGATCCTGCTCGACACCCCCGTCACTCTGCTCCGGCTCCGGCTGGACGACGCGCTTGGCGTGCCCGAGGTGAAGGCCCTGCTGATCACCGGCATCCTGGTGGTCGCACTGGCGATCGGCATCCGCCGCGTTCAGACCTCCTCAGCCGCCGGCCTCGGAGTACTGGTGGCCATCGCCGCGCTGATCCCGCCGGCCCTGACCGCCTACCCCCGCAACGAGTCGTACGTCGTACTGGCCGGCGCCGCTCTGGTCATCCACGTCATCGCGGCGACCACCTGGGTCGGAGGACTGGCCGGCCTGGTCCGGTACGGGCGGGCCAGCCGCAACGGATTGCCTCTCGTGCTGGAGCGCTACAGCCAGGTCGCCCTCGCCTCGTCGATCGCGGTACTGCTCAGCGGGGTGATCAGCGCGGCCGGCCGTCTCGCGGCCAAGGGTGGCGGCTACGACACGGTGCTCGACGTCCTCACCTCCGACGCGTACGGCGGGCTGCTGCTCGCCAAGACGGTCGCGTTCGTCGTGCTGATCATCGGCGGCTGGATCCACCGCCGCCAGGTAGTCACAAACCTGATCGAACCAGGCCCCCGGTTCTGGCAACTCGTCATCGGCGAACTCGTCGTGATGGCGCTCGCGATCGGCCTGTCGGTGGCCCTCTCGCAGACCACCTGAGGCGGGGTACAGCTTCCGCGGAGGACCTCCTAGTGGTCAGCCTTGTTCGCAGTGCCCGTTGCGTAGCGCTGGAGGAAGAGGGCCTCGGTCAGCGCCATGGCTTCGAGCTCGTTCGGGTCGACGCTCTCGTTCGGCGCGTGGATGAGCGCCTGCGGTTCCTCCACGCCGATCAGGATGAGCTCGGTCCCGGGGTAGGTGTCCGCGAACACGTTGCACAGCGGGATGGATCCGCCCTGTCCCAGTGTGGCCATCGGCGTGCCGTACGCGTCTTGCATCGCCGTCGCCATGGCTGCGTAGGCGGGCCCGTCGATCTCGGCCTTGAAGGGCGCTCCGGCCGCCTCGATCTCCGTGGTGACCCGGACGCCCCAGGGAGCAGCCGCCTGAAGTTGGTCGATCAGGCTGGTCCCGGCATGGTCCGGGCTCACGCCCGGCGGGATTCGCAGGTTCAGCCGCGCCGCCGCCCGCGGCACGATGGCCGCCGCCGACCCGACCACCGGAGGGCAGTCGATGCCCAGGATGGTCACCGCCGGCCGCGCCCACAGCATGTCCGAGACGCTGCCGTCCCCCGACAAGGAGACGCCCTCCACCACCGTCGCGTCGCTGCGGAACTGGTCGGGCGGATAGGGCTCGCCCGACCAGGTCTGGGTGTTGTCCAGCCCTTTGATCGTGGTGTTGCCATGCTCGTCGCGCAGGCTGGCAAGCATCGCGACCAGGGCCGCGAGCGCGTCCGGGGCAGGGCCGCCGAACGTGCCGGAGTGGACCTCGGAGCCGAGCGCCTCGACAGTCACGACCACATTCACCATTCCGCGCAGGCTCACCGTGGCCGCCGGGTGGCCGACGGCCGCGTTGCCGGTGTCACAGACAAGAATCGTGTCCGCGCGGAGCAGATCGGCGTGGTCAGGCACGAACGCCTCGAGGCCACCGGTCCCCTGCTCCTCGGATCCTTCGACCACGAGCTTCAGGTTCACCGGCACCTGCGCACCGAGCGCACGCAGCGCCGTGAGGTGCATGACGATGTTGCCTTTGCAGTCGGCGGTTCCGCGGCCGTACCAGCGGCCGTCCACCTCGGTGAGCTCGAACGGCGGAGTGCGCCAGGCGTCGTCGTCGAGTGGTGGCTGGACGTCGTAGTGGGCGTACAGCAGCACCGTGGGAGCGCTGGGATCCGAGCACGGCCGCGACCCGACGACGGCGCGACTGCCGTCCGCCGTCTCCTGCAGGTTCGCGTCGGAGAATCCCAGCTCCTTGAACTTGTCCAGCACCCAGGTCGCGGCGCGCTCGCATTCCTCAGCAGGGAACTGGCGGGGATCCGCCACGGACTTGATCGCGACGAGCTCGGTGAGCTCGTCCCGAGCCTGCGGCATCAGCTCCGCGATCCGGGTGCGCAGTTCCATCTCCACTCACCCCGCGACGTCGTCGGTCTTGAGGTCGTCGACGAACTCCTGGAAGTCCTGCAGTTCGTCCGGGCAGTAGATCTTGATGATCAACAGCTGGCCTTTGACGACCCGGCTGTCCGCGATCACGGGGCGCATCCCCGGCCCGGCGGCGCCGTTGGACAGCAGCGACAGCAGGATCCCGCGGTTGAGGGCCTCGTTCGGATTGTCGCAGGTCGCGCCTCCGTCGTCGCCCAGAACCCTGACGACCTGGTCGCGGGTCGGTGTTCTCGCCCCCTCGGCCTGGAGGGCAGCGATGAACTGGTCAGCCTTCTGCTCGGCCTGCTGGGTGGACTTCGCGGAGCTGAAGGCGATCAGGCCGATGATCACCAGGATCACGAGGACCACTCCGCCGACGATGTAGATGGTCGAGCGTTCGCGACCGGTCTGTGTCTCCACCTGAGTGCTCATGACTGCGTCACCCCTTCCGGCTCAGGCTGCTTCCATGACTCCTTGCGGAACCGGTAGAACAGGAAAGGCACGAGCAGGCCGAGGCCGAGGGCGCCGCCGCCGACGATCGCGAGGTACACGCCGGAGTTGCCGGACTCGAACTGCGAGGGCGGGATGAACCCGACCAGCAATGCCGCCAGCGAGGCCGCGAACCCGACGCCGCACATCCCGACGAGCATCGGCGCCCGGTAGCCACGGGCGCGGTCCGGGTACTTGCGGCGCAGCTGGACCGCGGCGACGAACATCAGCAGGTACATGATCAGATACACCTGTGTGGTGATCACCGAGAAGATCCAGTAGGCGCTCGACACATCCGGGATGAACGCGTAGGCGAGGCCGATCACGGTGGTGAGCAGGCCTTGGACGACCAGGATGTTCTGCTGGACGCCGTTCTTGTTCAGGCGCTGCAGGTACGGCGGGAGGTAGCCCTCCTGGCGGGAGATGAGCAGCAGGCCCTTGGACGGGCCGGCCAGCCAGGTCAGCATGCCGGCGACAGAGGCCGTGACCAGCATGATCCCGACGATCGGGGTCAGCCACTGCCAGCCGAAGTTGGCGAAGACGGCGTCGAAGGCCTGCATCACCCCGGCGGTGAGGGAGAGCTCTTCGGCGGGGACGATCCAGCTGATCGCCAAGGCGGGGAGGATGAAGATCGCCAGCACCAGGCCCATGGCCAGGAATATCGACTTCGGGAACTCCTTGCCCGGGTTCTTCAGCGACGACACGTGGACCGCGTTCATCTCCATACCGGAGTAGGACAGGAAGTTGTTGACGATCAGGACCAGGCTCGAGAGCCCTGCCCAGACAGGGAAGATGTTGTCCGCGGTCATCGGTGCGGCCGACGGGTTGCCCTGGCCGAGGAAGACGACGCCGAGGGTGACCAGCACGACGCCGGGGATCAGCGTGCCGATGATCAGGCCGCCGCTGGCCAGGCCGGCCACGCCCTTGGTGCCGCGTGAGGAGACCCAGACACCTGACCAGTAGACGACGATGATGACCGCCGCGGTCCACACACCACTGCTGGCCAGCTCGGGGTTGAACACGTAGGCCAGGGTGCTGGCCACGAACCCCAGGAGGCTCGGGTAGTAGAAGATCGTCATCGCGAACTGGCACCACACCGCCAGAAAGCCCATCGGCTTCGAGATGCCTTCCGATACCCAGTTGTAGATCCCGCCCTGCCAACCCGACGCCAACTCCGCGGAAACAAGCGAGGTGGGCAGCAGGAACACGACGGCCGGGAGCAGGTACAGGAAGACGCAGGCCAGTCCATAGACGGCCATGGTCGGCGCGGCCCGGAGGCTGGCCACCGAGCTCGTCGTCATCATCGCCAGCGCCACCCACGAGATCCACGCGGTGGCGGGGAGCTTGGTCTTGGCGGCCGCGGCCGCCAGAGGTGGCTCGACGGGTACGTCTGCTGAGCTCATCGCAACCACGCTCTGAGGGACTTGCTACCGGTTCTGAATCCCTGGCCGGGCGGCCAGCCACAAGATAGAGGAGTGCTTCGAAGTTCCGACACCATCATCGCCCCCTTGGCCACGATGTAGCGCTGGTTAGTGGCCTAAGGCTAGGAATCCGCGATCGGCAGCGGATCATCCACAGCGGATGAAAGGTGACACCCGGTCACCTCACTCGTGAACCGGGTCGCGGCGGCTCCGCAGCCGGCTCCAGATCGCGTCGAGACCGATGGCGAGCACCAGGACGCCGATCATCGCGATGAAGGTCTCGGGGGCGGTCTGCAGGGTCTGCACAGCGAAGACGAGGAGGACCAGGGCCGTCAGCGTGATGCCGGCGATGAGGACCCACGCCCGGGAACCCGTCTCCGCACGGAGTCGGTAGGCCGCGACGGAGGTCACCAGGAAGATGCCCAGGGCCACGACACTGCCCAGGGACGCGATGGCGCTCAGGTCGACGAAGATCCCCAGCAGCAGGATGAGCGCCACTGAGATCAGCAGCCCCCGGGTCCCGCCCACCCGGGCGCGCTGCCCGAAGACCGGCGGGAACATCTCGGACTCGGCCAGCTTCGCGGTGGAGCCGGCGGCGGCGTAGATGTTGGCGTTGACCGACGATGACGTGGCCAGCAGAGCGGCGAGGGCCATCATGGCGAAGCCGGCGTCGCCGAGTGCCGGCTTGGCGGCCAGCGCGAGGGCTGTCTCGCCGTTGTCTATGACCTCCTGGACCGTGAGGGTTCCGAAGACGCCGAGCGAGATGAGGATGTAGAGCGCGGTGGTGACGCCCAGCGCGAGGTACATGGCCCGGGGCAGGTTGCGTTCCGGGTTCGGCAGGTCGGCGCCGGTGAAGCTGATGACCGTGAAGCCCAGGTAGGCGAAGAAGGTCAGCGCGACGCTGGAGAAGATGTCCGTCGTCGGCGGATAGGTCGACGGGGCAAGCAGATCCGGGTCGAGCTGCGCCAGCGTGACGACGATGAAGACCGCGAAGACGGCCAGCAGGACCAGGACGATCAGGCTCTGCACCCGGTCGATGAACCTCGCGCCGGCGATGTTGATCACCGCGACGGCCAGCACCACCACGATGGTCAGGATGGTGGCCCAGCCGGTCGAGTCGTCGAAGAAGAGCGCCGATCCGTAGCTCCCGAACGAGACCGCCACCATCGCGGTGACGATGAGGGCGGCGAAGTAGAGCAGCCATGAGGTGATGGCGGTGATGTGCCCGCGACCGTACCCCTGGAGCAGGAAGGTGACGATCCCTCCCGACGACGGGTACCGCGCGCCCAGCTTGGCCACGGCATACCCCTGCAGGGCGGCCACTATGCCCGCGATGAGGAACGACAACCAGACAGCGGAACCGGCGACCGCACCTGCCTCGCCGAGCAGTGCGAAGATCCCCGCGCCGACCATCGACCCGATGCCGAGGAACGCCGCGCCGCGAACGGTCATGCCCCCCGTCGTGCCGCTCTGCGGGGACGTGGCCATGGCCGCTCCTACTCGACGACGCGGAGGTGGTGGTCCGTGTTGTTGAACCGTCGTCCGGCGTTCTCGGTGACGGTGACGATGTCCTCGATCCTGACCCCGAAGCGGCCGGCCAGGTAGATACCGGGCTCGATGGAGAAGCACATGCCTGGCTCGAGCGGCTGCTCTTCACCCTCCACCATGTAAGGCGGTTCGTGGGTGGTCACACCGATCCCGTGGCCGGTGCGATGGATGAACTGGTCGCCGTAGCCGGCGTCGGTGATGACTGCCCGGGCAGTGCGGTCGATCTCCTGGCACGGAACGCCCGGCTGGACGGCCTCGAACGCCGCTTGTTGCGCCGCCCTGACGATGTCGTGCACCTTCTGCACCTCGGCGCTCGGCTCGCCGACGCAGACAGTGCGCGTGGTGTCGGACCCGTACCCGTGCATCAGGCCGCCGAAGTCGAGCACGACCGAGTCGCCGGGTTGGATGACCCGCTCTCCTGCCTCATGGTGCGGGTTGGCGCCGTTGGGGCCGGATCCGACGACGGTGAAGTCGACCTGTTCATGGCCGAACTCCCGGAGCAGCCGGGCCAGATCGGCCGCGACCTCGGTCTCGCGCCGGCCGGCGAAGCGCACGTGGATGATCTCCAGGTACGTCGAGTCGGCGGCCTCGCCGGCCATGGCCAGCCGCGCCAGTTCGTCGGCGTCCTTGACCGCACGCATCATCGGCATGCCCTGGCTCAACGCGTGGTAGCTCGTCGCAGGTCTCGCCTGTTGCAGCCCGAGCAGGTGCATGGCCCAGGCCGAGTCCGAGATCCCGAACCGGCCGTCGGCCCTCAGCAGGCTTCCGGCCAACGGGTAGGGGTCGGATCCATCGGCCCAGTCGATCATGGTGAGGGCGCCGGCGCCTTCCGCTGACTCCGCATCGGGCCGCTCGAGCGTCGGCACCACCAGCGTGGGTTCTCGATCGGCGGTGAGCACCAGCATCGTGAGCCGCTCCGTGATGGCCGTCGGCTGATAGCCGGTCAGCCACACCAGGTCCGGTCCGGGCGCGACGATGACGCCGGTGAGTCCCGCTCCGACGGCTTCGTCCACGACCCGACTCATTCGTGCGGCGTAGTCGTCCTGGGTGAAGGGGTTGGGTGTCCGCTGCGTGGCCGTCGTCATTTCGCTGCCTCCCGAGTAGCCACGGTAGGACTACCGGTCGCGGCCGGAATCATCCGGAACGGATGATTGCAGCGTCGCGCCGCCGCTGTGTCCGGTCATCCCGGATGGGTAGGGCTGTAGCGAGTGTGTTGTAGTTGATCATGGCGTGGAACGCCCGCACGTGTGATGGGAGACAGCCGCAGTGGTGAACCGCTTGGCGAACGCGACATCGCCGTATCTCCTGCAGCACAAGGACAACCCGGTCGACTGGTACGAGTGGGGACCGGACGCGTTCGAGGTGGCGAAGCGCGACGGCAAACCGATCCTGCTGTCGATCGGGTACTCGGCCTGCCACTGGTGTCACGTGATGGCGCACGAGTCGTTCGAGGACAAGGAGACCGCCGCCTACCTGAACGAGCACTTCGTCACCATCAAGGTGGACCGCGAGGAGCGCCCCGACGTGGACGCGATCTACATGGCGGCGACGGTCGCGATGACGGGCCAGGGCGGCTGGCCGATGACGGTGTTCTTGACGCCGGCGGCCGAGCCGTTCTTCTGCGGCACCTACTTCCCGTCGCAACCGCGCGCGGGGATGGCCACCTTCCGCCAGGTGCTCGAGTCCCTGGTCGAGGCGTGGCGGACCAAGCGCGAGCAGATCGACGGGATCGGCACCCAGGTGGTGTCCCAGCTCGGCGCCCGGACGGCGGCGGCGCAGGGTTCGATCGACGAGCAGACGCTGGAGCGGGCGGTCGCGCTGCTCAAGGTGGACTTTGACCCGGTGGACGGCGGCTTCGGGGCGGCGCCGAAGTTCCCGCCGTCGATGGTGCTCGACTTCCTGCTCCGGCATCACCGCCGGACCGGTTCCGAGGACGCGCTGGCGATGGTGACGCACACCTGCGAGCGAATGGCCCGCGGCGGTATGTACGACCAGCTCGCCGGCGGCTTCGCGCGGTACAGCGTGGACGGGCAGTGGGTCATCCCGCACTTCGAGAAGATGCTGTACGACAACGCGCTGCTCCTGGACGTCTACACCCACTGGTGGGCGATCACCGAGGATCCACTGGCGCGGCGGATCGCCACCGAGACGGCCGACTTCCTGCTCGCCGAGCTCCGCACTCCCGAAGGCGGCTTCGCCTCGGCGCTCGACGCGGACACCGAGGGCGAGGAGGGGCGGTACTACGTCTGGTCGCCCGAGGAGCTCCACCAACTCCTCGGCGAGGACGCCGACTGGGTGATCGACCTCTGCGGCGTGACCGGCACCTTCGAGCACGGCACCTCCGTCCTGCAACTCCGCCGCGACCCCGATGACCCCGCCCGCTGGAAGAAGGTCCAGGCCGTACTGCGCGACGCCCGGAGCACCAGGACCTACCCGGGCCGCGACGACAAGGTGGTTGCCGCCTGGAACGGTCTGGCGATCACCGCGCTCGCGCGGGCGGGCGTAGTACTGGACAAGCCCGAGTACGTCGAGGCGGCGGTGACCGCGGCCGGATTGGTCCGGGAAGTCCACCTCGACGCGTCGGGCCGACTCCACCGGACCTCGCGAGACGGCAAGGTCGGCACCGCGCATGGCGTGCTCGAGGACTACGCCGCCTACGCCCAGGCGTGCCTCACGCTGCTCGGCGTCACCGGTGACGCCGACTGGCTGCGGCTCGCGGAGTCCCTGCTGGACAGGGTTCTCGATCAATTCGTTGCTGAGGGCACCTTCTACGACACGGCCGCGGACGCGGAGTCGCTGGTCTGGCGGCCGCAGGATCCGACCGACAACGCGAGTCCGGCCGGTGTGTCCCTGGCGGCCGAAGCATTGACCACGGCGGCCTCGCTGACCGGATCGGCCCGGTACGAGGCCGCGGCCACGCAGGCGATCAACGCCTCGGCGACGCTGGCCGCGCGGGCGCCGCGGTTCGCCGGCCGGGGACTCGCGGTCGCAGAGACGGTGGCCGCCGGGCCGCTGGAGATCGCCATCGCGGGGGAGTCGGACGAACTGCTGCGGGTCGCGGTCAAGGACTCGCCCTGGGGGACGGCCGTGGTACACGGCGAGCCCGGCCTCGACGTACCGCTGATGGCCGGCCGGGACCTGGTCGGCGGACGGCCCGCGGCGTACGTGTGTCAGAAGTTCACCTGCCGGCTCCCGGTCGTGTTGCCGGAAGACCTTCGACGTGAGTTGACGCCCGCCCGCTGACAACGCGCGCCAGTGCGGGTTTTCCCTGTCGTTTCAGTCCTTTCCCTTGACTCGCGGCCTTGCGAGGGACAGAGTCCTCCCTCAGCCGGATGTAACAGAACTCGCATGTCCTGACACGCAGTGTCACAAGTGCGCAGTGGCACTGTTGCGCCAGATCATCCGGCGTCCCCATTTGAATTGGTCGCTGCGCCCAAACAGCGACCACACCGTGAGGAGATGTTGTCTTGAAACGACTGACATCAGCAGGGGCGGTGGCCATCGTCGCAACAGCGGGATTGGCCGGAGCTTTCACAGGGTCGCCCGCAGGAGCCGCCACCCGTACGGCCCCACTTCCGGCCAGCGGGTTCAACCAGCCGGCCGCCGTCCAGGCCGAGCAGGCGCTGACCGCGCAGACGGCCGCAGCCCTCGGCCTGGGCGGCGGTGAGGTGCTCAAGGTCCGCGACGTCATCAAGGATGCCGACGGCACCGAACACGTCCGCTACGACCGCACCTACAACGGTCTGAAGGTCGTCGGCGGCGACCTGATCGTGGAGCGCAAGAGCGACGCGATCAAGAGCGTGATCTACAACCGCGGCGCGAGCAAGGTGGGTGTCCCGTCCACCAAGCCGACGCTGTCGCAGGCGGCCGCGCTGGCCAAGGGCTCGAAGTCGGCGGACTTCAAGGCCACCAGCAACAAGGGGACGCTGGTCGTCTTCGCGGCCACCGGCAAGCCGGTCCTGGCCTACGAGGTCGTCACCTCGGGCGTCAAGGCCGACCAGACGCCGTCCGTGCTGCACACGTTCGTCGACGCCAAGTCCGGCGCCGTCCTCGCCCAGGACGACGAGATCAAGACCGGTACCGGCAACTCGATGTACGCCGGCACGGTCAGCATCGGCACCTCGGGCAGCTTCACCATGAGCGACCCGAGCCGCGGCGGCAACTACACCACCGACCTGAACGGTGCGACCTCCGGCAGCGGCACCACCTTCACCGACGCCGACGACACCTGGGGCAACGGCAGCACCTCGAGCCGGCAGACCGCCGGTGTCGACGCGCACTACGGCGCCCAGCTCACCTGGGACTACTACAAGAACGTCCACGGCCGCAACGGCATCTTCAACAACGGCCAGGGTGCGCGGTCCCGCGTGCACTACGGCAACGCATACGTGAACGCGTTCTGGGACGGCACCCAGATGACGTACGGCGACGGCTCGGGCAACGCCCGGCCGCTGACCGCCATCGACGTGGCCGGCCACGAGATGAGCCACGGTGTCACCGAGGCGACCGCGAACCTGAACTACTTCGGCGACGCGGGCGGCCTGAACGAATCCACCTCGGACATCTTCGGCACCTCGGTGGAGTTCTCGGCGAACAACTCGTCCGACCCGGGTGACTACCTGATCGGCGAGAAGATCAACATCAACGGCAACGGCACGCCGCTGCGCTACATGGACAAGCCGTCGAAGGACGGGGCCAGCCGGGACTGCTGGAGCACCAGCGTCGGCGGGCTCGACCCGCACTACTCCTCCGGCCCGCTGAACCACTGGTTCTACCTGGCCTCCGAGGGCACCGGCAGCAAGGTGATCGGTGGCGTCACGCACAGCAGCACCGCCTGCGACGGCTCGACCGTGGCCGGCGTCGGCCGCGACGTGGCCGCCAAGGTCTGGTACCGCACGCTGAGCACCAAGCTCACCTCCGGCAGCACCTACAAGGACGCCCGTGAAGGGGCGATCAACTCCGCCAAGGAGCTGTACGGCGCCGACTCCAACCAGTGCAAGGGCATCCAGGCTGCCTTCACCGCCATCTCCGTCCCGGCCGGCGCGGCCGCCTGCACCGGCGACCCCGAGCCGCCGACCGGCGACAACCTGCTGCTCAACCCGGGCTTCGAGTCCGGCCCGGTGAACTGGACCGGCACCGCGGGCCCGATCACCAACAACACCGGGCGTCCGGCCCGGACCGGCACCTGGAAGCTGTGGCTGCAGGGCAACGGCCGGACCACCACGGAGAATATCGGCCAGTCCGTCGCCATCCCGGCGTCGGCGACCTCGGCCAGCCTGTCGTTCTGGATCCGCATCGACACCGCCGAGACCACCAGCTCCACGGTCTACGACACCGCCAAGATCCAGATCGTCGACGGTGGAACCACCACCACGCTGGCGACGTACTCCAACCTCAACAAGAACACCACGTACGTCCAGAAGACGTTCAACGTGACGGCGTACAAGGGCAAGACGGTGACGGTGAAGTTCCTCGGCCAGGAGGACTCCTCCCTGCAGACCAGCTTCGTCATCGACGACACCTCACTGACCGCGAGCTGAATCACCCGGAGTTCGCGTAACACCGCAAGTCCCGCTGTGACCAGTCCGGGGCGTACGGCCTCCGCCCAGGCCGTGCGCCCCGGCTGCCTTCCAGTCCATTGCCACCGGCAACGGCGGCAACCGGTACACCGGCCGGCCCGGCTACCGCGCCTCCGCCGACTGGGTGGAGGCCAAGCTCGACGCGGCCGGCTACACGACCACCCTTCAGTCGTTCTCCACCTCGGCCGGTACGTCGTACAACGTGATCGCGGAGTGGCCGCAGGGCGACGCGAACCAGGTCGTGATGGCCGGCTAGGTCAGACCGGCTTGCAGAGTTTGCCTGGCGGTACGGCGGCCTCGGTGAGCAGCTTGCTCACCGGGGCCACCATCGGCTTCAGCTTCGGGTCCTCCAGCCGGGCCAGGCCACCGCTGGTCGAGACGGCGATGATCATGTCGTCGGGGTGCCGCACGCTCGGCTTGGTGATGCCGACGTCGGCCCAGTCGACCTGCTTCACCGCATCGGTGATGGTGCCGAGGAAGCCTGCGTCCAGCTTGCAGCGCACGGGAGCCTTGCCCCGGGTGCTGACGCTGGCGACTCCGTCGGTGTCGATGAAGACCTTGTCGTTGAACCCGGCGAAGCCTCCGGTCCTGGTCACCGTCAGGGGGAGCGGACCCGCGGCCGTTGTCGGGGTACTGGTGATGGGCGTGCTGGGGGCGGGCGTACTCGTGGCGGGCGCCGAGGGACTGCTCCCGGCGTCGGGAGTCGATTCGTCGCCACACCCGGTCAGGACCAGACCGGCGGTGGCTGCCAGAACTGCGTACCGGATGCTCTTCACACCCTCATCCATACCCGCCTGCGGGGTGACGGCAGACTTCGTGCATGGGCTGGTACACGAATGTCATCCGGTCGTTAGGGCACCGTCCGTGGTTCTCGGCCGTCGGTCGCACAGTGGTACCAATCGATCGCTGGCTGCAGCAGAAGACCAGTGGACGGGTGACCATCCTCGGCCGTTCCGCCTTGCCCACTTTGCTTCTCACCACCCAGGGCAGGAAGTCCGGCCAGCCGCGGACTGTCCCGCTCATCTACGCACCCGACGGAGACGCCTTCGTCGTCACGGCGTCGAACTGGGGCCAGCAACACCACCCCGCATGGTCCGGCAACCTGCTCGCCTGCTCGGACGCCACCGTGGCGTTGTCCGGCGGTAGGGAGGTCCCGGTCCGCGCCACCCTGGCGGAAGGGGCGGAGCGGGACCGGGTCTGGCCCCTGGTCCTCCAGGTCTGGCCCGCCTACGACACGTACGTCGAACGCAGCGGCCGGTCGATCCGCGTCTTCGTACTGACTCCTAGTTGATCTGACTCCTAGTTGATCGTCGAGACCAGGTTCACCAGAGTGCGGGTGAGCCGCACCCGTTGTTCGAACAGCTCGAGGTCACTCTCATTCACCTTGCCGAGTTGCTCGAGTGGCAAGGCAGTGAAGGTGGCACGGGCCAGCAGGGATCCCAGGTAGCCGTAGCGCACCTGTTCCTCCGGTACGACCATTCCTTCGGCGGCCAATCCCTCCATGAACGCCGAAAGAATCACCTCGTGGATCGCCGGCAGTTCCTCCGCCTCCAGCTCGCCGGCATGGGCAAGGCCGATCAGCAGCTGGCCGAGGTCGAAGCCGACGGCCTGCGGGCAGTCGAACCCCCAGTCGATCACCACGAACTCGTCCTGCTTGCCGATCGGGACCAGCAGGTTCTGCGGACTCGCGTCGCCGTGCTGGTAGCACTGCGGCAAAGCATCCAGCGCATCCAGTACCGCGGGCAGCCGCTGACCGAGGTCGAGCAGTTCGTCTCGCAGGCCGTGGTCGCCCGCGTTGCAGACGGCCGTGGCGAGCATGGGGTGCTTCCAGGTCTGGTCGTCAGCAAGCGCGGGCAGGGCGGCCATCATCACCCGCCCATTGGTGTAGTACCGCAACCCGATCCCAGGAGTGGAGATGTCGTCCCGCGGCAGGAACGGCGTGACGAGGTGCGGCTGACGCCGGGCGGACAACCTGCCGAGCAGGTTCGCTGCCCGCTCGAACCTCTCCAGCGGCCAGCAGCCGGGAGCCTGCACCACGTTCTCCATCCAGAGGGTCGCCCGATCGTCGCCGTGCTCGTTGATCGAGTAGAGCGCCGGCAGTCGCAGGCCGTCGGGGAGCACCGACGCGATGTCGCTGCGGTGCACGGCGACCTCGAGCTGCCAGGGCATGTTCTGGATGAAGTTCTCGCGCAACTGCTCGGGCACGAACTGGATGATCGGTGAGTGCCGGACCGACTGGAGCTTCTTGACGAAGCAGGACCAGTCGACGAATGTCCCGTCGGGCAGCTCAGCGGTTCCGAAGACCCGGAGCAGGGCCTCGGTGCTCGGCGTACCAATCGAGTAGTCCACCGGGTCGACCCGCGCGCTGATCGGTTCGGCCTCGGGATGCCCGGTGATGGTCCGGACCAGGCCGGCCAGGGTCTGTTCGTCGGGTGCGTCCCGGCCGAGCGAGGTGAGCGCCTCGGCGGCGATGGTGCTGATCATGGTTCCCCCCGGAGTTGGTGGTCGTGCCTCCGATGCTGCTGCCGAACCTTCAGCTCACCTTCAGATCGATGCCGATCCCCGCGACGATCCCGGCCGAAGAAGTAAAGCAGCCTTACCATCGAGATAGTAAAGTTGCCTTATGACTTCCGTCAACGCCCTTTCGGGCAGTTCAGCATCTTCGCGTGGGCTGCACATCGCCGGTCTGCTCGGGCTCGCACTGAAACGGCTGCGGGCGGAGATCCTCGAGGACTCCGAGGCCGGGTTCCCAGGGTTGCGGGTGTCGCACTTCCGGCTGCTGGAGCTGATGCCCGCGAGCGGTGCCCGGATCACCGACCTGGCCGAGATCGCCGGGATGACGAAACAGGGGCTCGGGCAGCACGTGGACTACCTGCAGGAGCGCGGGTACACGGAGTCAGAGAGGTTGCCCGAGGATCGCCGGGTCCGGCTGGTCCGGCGTACGGCCAAGGGGGACGAGGCGGTGGTGTTCAGCCAGGCGGCGATCGGACGGGTCGAGCGGCACTGGAGGGAACAGCTGGGTCAGGAGCGGTACGAGCTGGTCCGCGAGGCTCTGCTCGAGCTGAGTGGACCGCTCGTCGACGAACTGCGCTGGCTGCAGAAGACCTGAGCTCGGCCGGGGCCGGGTCGGTCAGCCGGCGCGGTAGGTGGCGATGCTGACGGCGACGTAGTGGCAGATGAAGGCGGCCACCGTGCACGCGTGGAAGATCTCGTGGAAGCCGAACCAGGTCGGTGACGGGTTCGGCCGCTTGGTGGCGTAGATGACCGCGCCGATCGAGTACAGGCCGCCGCCGACGGCGAGCAGCGTGACCACGGCCGCGCCGCCCAGGTGGTAGAAGTCGTTCATCCAGAAGATCGCGACCCAGCCGAGCGCCAGGTAGATCGGCGTGTAGAGCCAGCGCGGGGCGTGGACCCAGAAGATCCGGAACAGGATGCCCAGCAGGGCGCCGCCCCAGACCATGCTGAGCAGCAGGACCCGGTCGTCGCCGCGCAGCAGCACCATCCCCAACGGGGTGTAGGTGCCGGCGATCAGCAGGAAGATGTTGCTGTGGTCGAGCCGGCGCAGCACAGCCTCGCCGGTCGGGCCCCAGTAGAACCGGTGGTAGAGCGCGGAGATGCCGAACAACAGGATCGAGCCGAGGGTGTAGACCGCGGCGGCCCAGCGGGCACTCGCGCTCGGGGCCAGGCAGATCAGCACGATGCCGGCGGCGGTGGCGAGCGGGAAGGTGCCGGCGTGCAGCCAGCCCCGCAGCTTGGGCTTGAGCGGGGCCAGCACTTCGGTCAGGCGATGCCCGACTTCCTGGGTCTGATCGCTGGTTGCGGTGCTTGCCGTCATCGCCGTCCCTTCGAGCTCTCGCGGTTCATCCTTACGCAACCGTAACCTACGGAACCGTAGGTTCAATGCTACGTAAGGATGAACTGTAGGCGAGATCACCGCGGCGGACAGTCCACCCGGAGTGTCTGATGCACGAACCAGGCCAAAAGTTCGAACGCCTCCCGGAGCCGAAAACTCCGCTAGCCTCGTAGGCGGGATTCATCGAGGAGAGCATCTGTGCGGACACCTGGCAAGGCAAGGCTGCGCAACGCGGTCTACGGACTGTATGAGCGCCGGCTGGCGCGATCACTGTCGCCGGACCGGATGCCGCGCCACATCGGCGTGATCATCGACGGCAACAGGCGCTGGGCCCGGGCGGTCGGCGACCCGGTGTCACGCGGTCACGAGGCCGGCGCGACGAAGATCTCGGAGTTCCTGGACTGGTGCGACGAGATCGGTGTCAAGGTCGTCACGGTGTGGATGCTGTCCACCGACAACCTGACCCGGCCGGCCGAAGAGCTGGAGCCGCTGCTGCGGATCATCGAGCAGACGGTCGAGGAGCTCGCCTCGATCGGCCGCTGGCGGGTCCACCCGGTCGGCGCGCTCGACCTGCTGCCCGGTGCCACCGCCGAGGTGCTGAAGGGCGCCGAGGCCGCCACCCAGACCGTGGACGGCATGGTGGTCAACGTCGCCGTCGGGTACGGCGGCCGCCGCGAGCTGGCCGACGCGGTCCGCTCGCTGCTGCTCGAGGAGGCCGCCAAGGGCATCTCGATCGAGGAGCTCGCGGAGCGGGTCGACGTCGAGCACATCGCCGAGCACCTCTACACGAAGGGCCAGCCGGACCCGGATCTGGTCATCCGGACGTCGGGGGAGCAGCGGCTGGGCGGGTTCCTGCTCTGGCAGAGCGCACTGAGCGAGTTCTACTTCTGCGAGGCGCTGTGGCCGGACTTCCGGCACGTGGACTTCCTGCGCGCGATCCGGAACTACGCCCAGCGGGAGCGCCGCTTCGGGACGTGAGCACGCTGCCCGGTGCGGAGCCACGCCCGCATCGGCGACACGTCGTACGGCGGCGCAGGTAGTAGGCGTAGGTGGCTGCGCCGAGCGCGGCGCCCCAGACGATCGCCAAGGCACCGGGTGCGGTCAACGCCCAGTTGTCTGGTTCGAACGGCATGCGCAGGTTCATCAAGCCGGCTGGGATCAGCACCAGCGCCACCACGGAGGCCGGCACGATCGCGCGCGACGGGGGCACCCGCTGCCCCGCCTTGAACCAGATCCAGCGGGGGTAGACCTCGCCCCAGCGATGCACCAGACCATGGGTGAGGACGCTGCCTCCGACGCCCATCAACGCCATCGCCAGCCCGATCTCGAGCATGCCCGGCGTGTCCGCCATCATCCGGTGGAACTCGTCGGTGATCCCCAGCGGCCAGCCGAAGTACCAGGCGACTCGGGTGAACTCGTAGGGGAGGTTGGCGACCACTGCGGCCGCCACTGCCCAGCGACCCCACCGCAGGGCCGCAGACGGGGTTGTCCAGGCTCTGTCGGGCTGCTCGCTCCGCCCGCAGCTGATACAGGCCTGGCGGGCTCTGCGGTGGTACGCGAGCGCCGTAGCGGCCCAGAGGAGGCCGCCGACGAACATGAGCACCAGGTTCACCCGGTGCCAGTACAGGATGTCGCCGACCCCGCCCTGCTCACCCGGTACGCCCGTGAAGGCGAACACCACCAGCGCGGGGGACAGGGCGACGATCGCTAACAGCGTGTAGTCGGGGATCACCAGGGCCAGGCCGACCGCCAGTACTCCGGCGAACGCCTGTAGGAGCCACCCCCGCGGCTGCCGTCTCGTCATCACCACCGCGACGACCGCTCCCGTCAGCCCCAGCACCGCCATCGCCGGAGCCACGATGTCCACGGGTGCCCCCTCCAGCAGGGATCCCGTCGAATGGTCCTCATCCACCTTGGCGAAGGGGTAGTCGGCGCCGCCCGCCGCCCAGAAGATCCCCAGGACGCCGTACGCGAGAGACCAGCTGGCTGCCGCATATCCGGACCAGGCCGGCCAGTTCTTCCGCATGGATCCAGCCTCAGCCGGCGGGCCGCAGTACGGGCTCACCCTGGTGGGCGAACGCCGTCCCCCGGTGGAGGGAAGGTGTAACACGCCGTTAACCCCGTGGCCGGGCGTGTCGGGCTGCGGCGTTTGCGGTGCAGATCTACAGTCCTAAGTGACGGTCGGAGGGGAAGCCGGCCGTCCGGGAGGCCCGATCAGATGAGACGTAACTGCTCGCCGGTAGCCCCATGAGGGGCCGAACGGAGTGCCCGAGACCCTCGGTCTCATCCTCGCTGATTTCCGGTTACGCGCGTGCTGCGTGGCGGAGGGGGTCTGCACCAGACCTCCGGGCCCGGACCCGGTCCAACACCTGACCACTGGTGGACCGGGCGTGGTGCACGCCGCGGTCCGAGAGGACGTGCGACATGGCTGCCACCCACGCCAAGGCGTCAAACACCTCATCCACGCCGGAGCAGCGCACTTTCGTGCTGGACACCTCCGTGCTCCTGTCCGATCCGCACGCGATGGTGCGGTTCGACGAGCACGAGGTCGTCATCCCGGTCGTCGTCGTCACCGAACTGGAGGCAAAACGGCATCACCCTGAGCTCGGCTACTTCGCCCGCACCGCGTTGCGCTTGATGGACGAGCTCCGGATCCAGCACGGACGATTGGACGCACCCCTGCCAGTGGGGGAGAAGGGTGGAACTCTCCGGGTCGAGCTCAATCACACCGACCCCGAGAGCCTGCCGGCCGGTTTCCGGCTCGGCGACAACGACAGCCGTATCCTCGCGGTGGCGTGCAACTTCCAGGCCGAGGGCCGCGACGTCACGTTGGTCTCCAAGGACCTGCCGATGCGGGTCAAGGCCTCGGCCTGCGGCCTGGACGCCGAGGAGTACCGCGCCGAGCTCGCGTTGAACTCCGGCTGGACCGGGATGGACGAGCTGGACGTTCCCACCAGCGACGTCGACTCCCTGTACGAGGACGGCGTCCTGGACATCCCGGAGGGCCGGGACTTCCCGACCCACACGGGCCTGGTGCTGCTCTCGGAGCGGGGCAGCGCGCTCGGCCGGGTGATGCCGGACAAGCGGATCCGGCTGGTGCGTGGCGACCGGGAGGCCTTCGGCATCCGCGGCCGCTCCGCGGAGCAGCGGGTCGCGCTGGACCTGCTGCTGGACCCGGACGTCGGGATCATCTCGCTCGGCGGCCGCGCCGGTACCGGTAAGTCGGCGCTGGCGCTGTGCGCCGGACTCGAGGCCGTGATGGAGCGCCGGCAGCACAAGAAGGTGGTCGTGTTCCGGCCGCTGTTCGCCGTCGGCGGCCAGGAGCTCGGGTACCTGCCCGGCTCGGAGTCGGAGAAGATGGCGCCCTGGGCCCAGGCCGTGCACGACACGCTCGGCGCGCTGACCAGCAGCGACGTGATCGACGAGGTGATGGACCGCGGCATGCTCGAGGTGCTGCCGCTGACCCACATCCGCGGCCGTTCGCTGCACGACGCGTTCGTGATCGTGGACGAGGCCCAGTCGCTGGAGCGCAACGTGCTGCTCACCGTGCTCTCGCGGATCGGCGCCAACTCGAGGGTGGTGCTCACCCACGACGTGGCGCAGCGGGACAACCTGCGCGTCGGCCGGCACGACGGGGTCGTCGCGGTGGTCGAGAAGCTGAAGGGTCACCCACTGTTCGCGCACGTCACGCTGACCCGTTCGGAGCGCTCGCCGATCGCCGCGCTGGTCACCGAGATGCTGGAGGATGTGCAGTTGTGACCAGCCGGTAGGGGCTTGGTGTAAAACAAAAGTAAGACTTTCGCGCTACCCGGTGCGGCCACACGCCATGTGGCCGCACCGTTCTCTGTGACCTGCTTGTGATCACGGTTGGTTTAGTCCAGAGTATGTTCCTGTTGCAGCCGACGGGGGTCGGGTATCTCGGAAGGACAGATGAAAGCGAAGCGCTCCGTCGCGGTCCTCGCAGTCAGTGGGATCGCCGTAGTCTCCGTTGTTGCAGGACTCGACCTCTTCAGCTCCCCCGGGAGCAGTGCCGCCTCCGATCCGGTCTCCGGCCGGGCCGAGCTGGCCGTGCTGAACAGCGAGAAGGCGCAGAAGGCCAAGTCGCCGTCGCCGAAGCCGCTGAGCGCCGAGGAGCAGGCCGAGGAGGTCACCCGGCTGCGCAACCAGATCGAGGCCGTCGAGGCCGCCCGGATCGCCCTGCAGAACAAGGCCGACCTGCGCCAGAAGGCGAAGAACACCGCCCTCGCGAGGTACAAGGCGCTGCAGAAGACCGACGAGAACTCCCGCGAGGAGCGCGCCAGCCGCGACGCCGAGCGCAAGAAGATCTCCGGTACGCCGAGGGAGATCGCGATGAACCTGCTCGCGGACCACGGCTGGAAGGAGAGCCAGTTCTCCTGCCTCGACAGCCTGTGGACCAAGGAGTCCCGCTGGAAGGTCAGCGCGGACAACCCGACGTCGAGCGCGTACGGCATCCCCCAGGCGCTCCCCGGCAACCGGATGGCCGCCTACGGCTCCGACTGGCGCACCAACCCGGTCACCCAGATCAAGTGGGGCCTGGACTACATCGAGAACACCTACGGCTCGCCCTGCGGCGCCTGGTCCCACTCGAAGGCCACGGGCTGGTACTGAGTCTCACCGCTGTCACCCTGAAAGACCGTGGGTGCCCCTGGGCGCTCTGCGGTCTTTCGTGCGTCTGCGGCAGGATGTCCGGCGTGGACGAGGTGGCACGCGCGGTCAGTGAGCGGGGAGAACTGGTACTGCGGCGGCGGGGTGACGGCGCGCTGGAACTGAGGGTCAACGGGGTGTTCGTGATGGACGACCGGGAGACCTCCAGTGAGGAGTTGCTCGCCTCCGTCGCGCTGGACGCCGTACTGCGACCGTCGCGCGTGCTTGTCGGCGGGCTGGGGCTCGGGTACACGGTGCGCGCGTTGCTCGCGGATGAGCGGGTGCGCGAGGTGGTCGTGGCGGAGATCGAGCCTGATGTGGTGCGGTGGATGCGGGATGGGGTCGTGCCTTCGGTGCTGGACGATCCGCGGGCTCGGGTCGAGGTCGGGGACGTCCAGGATGTGGTGATGGGGCAACCAGCTGGATCGCTCGATGGGATCCTGCTGGATGTCGACAACGGGCCGGATTTCCTTGTTTACAACGAGAATTCGGCGATCTACCAGGTGGACTTCCTGGTTGAGTGCAGGCGGCGGTTGCGGGCGTCCGGAGTACTGACGGTGTGGTCGTCTTCCGCGTCGGACGCGCTGGCCGGGGCTGTGCGGGACACGTTCGGGGCGTGCGCAGTACGGCCCGTGTCGGTGGAGCTGCAGGGACGGGCCGAGACCTATTACGTCTATCAGGGTCGCTTGGCTGAGGGCGCTGCCGGTCAGAGGAGGTCGTAGTCGAGGGTGAGGCGGGGGCCCTCGTCGTCGTGCTCGAAGAGGACCGTCCCGGTCAGGCCGGTGAGGTCGCCGACCGCGGCCACGATCCTGCCCGGCGAGGACGTCTGGTCCGCGCTCGCGCCGTGCACCATCACGAACGACCCGTCGCGGCCGCCCAGCGTGCCCGTGAAGCGCTCCACCGCCGTGTACGCCGCCGGCCCGGCGCTGGTGCCCACCATCAGCAGCTCCGCCGAACTGGAGCCTTCGAGGCCGCCGCCCTCCTCGTCGCCGGAGGCGAAGTTCTTGGCGACGCTCGCCCGGCCGAGCTCCAGGTCGCCGGAGTCGTCGTAGGTCGACTGGTCCCACATGGTGATCTCGAAAGCCTGGGTGAAGCGCATCCGTACTCCCTCGGGTTTGTCCGTGATCCGTGTCCCATGTGGGGTTGTCCACAACGGTTCTACCAGTCCGGGCGGACAGCCTGGATCGACGTACGCTGCAGGTATGGGTGACAACGTGGAATTCAGGATCGAGCACGACACGATGGGCGAGGTCAGGGTGCCCCGCGAGGCGTTGTGGCGGGCGCAGACCCAGCGTGCGGTGGAGAACTTCCCGATCTCCGGCCAGCCGCTGGCGCCGGCGCTGGTCCACGCGCTCGCGCAGATCAAGGCGTCCGCCGCGGTGGTGAACGCGGAGTTGGGCGTGGTCGAGGCGAAGCTTGCCGACGGCATCGTCGCGGCCGCCGACCGGGTGGCCGGCGGCGAGTTCGACGCCGAGTTCCCGATCGACGTCTTCCAGACCGGCTCGGGGACGTCGACGAACATGAACGTGAACGAGGTGCTCGCCACTCTCGCCACCCGCGAGCTCGGCTCCGAGGTGCACCCGAACGATCACGTCAACGCGAGCCAGTCGAGCAACGACACCTTCCCGTCCGCGATCCACGTCGCGGCCACGGCGGGCGTCGTCCAGGACCTGCTGCCGGCGCTCGAGTACCTGGCGGAATCCCTGTCCCGCAAGGGATCGGAGTTCGCCGAGGTGGTGAAGTCCGGCCGCACCCACCTGATGGACGCGACCCCGGTGACGCTGGGCCAGGAGTTCACCGGCTATGCCACCCAGATCCGCCGCGGCGCCGACCGGGTGCGAGCGACCCTGCCGCGCGTCACCGAGCTGCCGCTGGGCGGCACGGCGGTCGGCACCGGTATCAACACGCCGCCCGGGTTCGCCGCCAAGGTGATCACCGAGCTGAACCGGCGGACCGGCCTGGAGTTGAGCGAGGCCGCGGACCACTTCGAGGCGCAGGGTGCCCGGGACGCGTTGGTGGAGCTGTCGGGTCAGCTGAAGACGATCGCCGTGAGCCTGACCAAGATCTGCAACGACCTACGGTGGATGGGATCCGGCCCGCGCGCCGGCCTCGGCGAGATCGCCCTGCCCGACCTGCAGCCGGGGTCGAGCATCATGCCGGGCAAGGTGAACCCGGTGATCTGCGAGGCGACCCTGATGGCCGCCGCCCAGGTGATCGGCAACGACACCACCATCACCGTGGCCGGTGCCGGAGGCAACTTCGAGCTGAACGTGATGCTCCCGGTGATCGCCCGCAACCTGCTCGAGTCGATCCAGCTGCTCACCAACACCTCGCGGCTGCTCGCCGACCGCTGCGTCGACGGCATTACCGCGAACGTGGACCACGCCCGCGCGCTGGCCGAGTCGTCGCCGTCGATCGTGACACCGCTCAACCGCTACATCGGCTACGAGAACGCGGCCGCTGTGGCGAAGAGCGCGCTCAAGCAGGGCAAGACGATCCGCGAGGTCGTGATCGAGAACGGTCACGTCGAGAAGGGCGACCTGACCGAGGAGCAGCTCGACGCCGCCCTCGACGTCCTCTCCATGACCCGTCCGGCCCAGCCGTGACGGCGGCCGAGGCGGAGACCCGCGTCAGCGAGTTCTGGGAGCCGGGCACCACGATCGAGTGGGTCTACGAAGGCACCGGCCGGCATCGCGAGCTGCCGAACGTGCGGCCGATGACCGTGATCCGCGACGACGAGGAAGGCCTGGTCGCCTGGCTCGCGCCGGGGACACCCCTGATCAAGCCGGTGCTCGTCGACGGCCGTGAGACCCGGCACGCCGGTCCCGAGCGCATGTTCACCGAGGACCGGGTGCTCAAGCTCGACATCTGGCACGGCACCGGCATCCTGAAGGTGTCCCCGACCGGCAAGCCCTGGTCGGTGTGGCACTTCTGGGGCGAGGACGGCACCTTCCGCGGCTGGTACGTGAACCTCGAGGCCGAGCACCGCCGCGACCCCGACGCCCGGCGTACTTCCACCGTCGACTACGTGCTCGACCTGTGGATCAACCCGGACCGCACTGTCGAGTGGAAAGACGAGGACGAACTCGAAGGCGCAGTCGCCGCCGGCCGCTTCACCCAGGCCGAAGCTGACCGCATCACCGCAGACGCCCACGCCGCAGTACGCGACATCAAAGCCTGGACCGCCCCCTTCTCCGACCACTGGCAAACCTTCATCCCCGACCCCCACCTCCGCCTCCCCGAAGCCCCCACCGGCTACACCGTCACCCACATAACCCAACACCTCCTCGGCTGACCCGCGGGTACGTCGAGGGCATCCGGCTGTCGGTTGTTGCCGTCGAGGCGTGGGATCTGTATTCCAGGCGGCTCTGAAGGGTCACGGGACGCTTGCTCACATCGAGGACTTCACCGTCCGCAAACGATCGGCCGTTGGGGGAGGTTGCCGCCGAGATTCTGGTCATGGCCGGATTGGACCTCGGGGGAGGACGGCTGATCCGGGATCAGGGCGTCACAACGGGTCGGTCACGAGGTGGCGCTTTCTGCCTCGGACGGATCTACCTTGGAAATATGTACACAATCGAACTCGATGACGAGGAGCTGCGGTTACTGCGATCCGCTCTGGGGTCGTACCTTCAGGCGTTCGGGCACAAAGAGGCCGATGTGCTCCGTGGGGCGAAGCACCTGATGATCAAGCTCCCCGATCCGGCCGCCGCGGCGGCCGCCAGCTGAGGGCGATCGCGACCGCCGGCTGACCCCGCACAGACGGAGCAGAGTGGGCACAGCGTGCGCCGGGGGCGGACGAGAACTACCTGCGTGCTCTCGACGGACCTCAGCGCACCCAGGTCCGCGTTCGCGCTGAGGACTGGTGCTGGCCGTCGACCTACTGTGCCGGCCTCGCAGTACACGCTGAGCCGGTGCTACTCCTTGAGAGGTGTAAGTAGGGCTACTGGGATGGTGCGGTTGGCCTTGGTGGCGTAGCGGGCGACAGTGGGGGCTGCCGACAGGATGACGTCGGTCCAGGCGGCGTCGCGCTCCTTGCCGGTCAGTTCGCGGGCCTGCACCTGCAGGTGCCGTGCGTCGATCTGGACCTCCGCGGTCGCCGTCGACCGGAGATTGCGGAACCAGTCGGGGTCGTGCGGAGCCCCTGACGCCGTGCCCCAGACGAGGAAACCGTCCGTGGTCGCGAGATAACGCACGCAGGTGGATCGCGGCAGACCCGTGCGCCGGCCGGGGGTGGTGAGCAGCAGGACGTGGGCGTTCCTGGTGCTCGCGAGCCGCCCGTCCAGCTTGCGGTACATCCAGACGCCGATGTGATTCCCGACGCGGGTCATTCCTCGGTTCATCCCACACCACCCCTGAACTGAGCGTCCTGCGATCACCCTGGACCGTCAAGCACCCGCAGTACGCCGTACTGCGGGTCAAGCGAGGTCGTGGGCCAAAGCGAGGGACGGGGGGACGGATCAGCTGCGGGGGCGGACGGTGAGGGGGACGGGCTTGCGGGTGTCGGTGAAGAAGTCGTTGCCCTTGTCGTCGACCACGACGAAGGCCGGGAAGTCCTCGACCTCGATCTTCCAGACCGCTTCCATCCCGAGCTCGGCGTACTCGAGCACGTCCACCGACTTGATGCAGTCCTGCGCGAGCCGCGCCGCCGGGCCGCCGATCGAGCCCAGGTAGAAGCCGCCGTGCTCCTTGCACGCGGCCGTCACCTTGGCCGAACGGTTGCCCTTGGCAAGCATGACGAAGGAGCCGCCCGCGCCCTGGAACTGGTCGACGTACGCGTCCATCCGGCCGGCCGTGGTCGGGCCGAAGGAGCCGGACGCGTAGCCCTCGGGCGTCTTGGCCGGGCCTGCGTAGTACACGGCGTGGTCCTTCAGGTACTGCGGCATCGGTTCGCCGGCGTCGAGGCGTTCCTTGATCTTCGCGTGCGCGATGTCGCGTGCCACCACGAGCGGGCCGCTCAGCGACAGGCGGGTCTTCACCGGCAGCTTCGACAGTTCGGCGCGGATCTCGCTCATCGGCCGGTTCAGGTCGATGCGGACCACGTTGGTGTCATCGGCGAGGTGTTCGTCGGTGGTGTCCGGCAGGAACCGCGCGGGGTCGCGCTCGAGTTGCTCCAGGAAGACGCCCTCGGGGGTGATCTTCGCGAGCGCCTGCCGGTCGGCCGAGCAGGACACCGCGATCGCGACCGGGCAGGACGCGCCATGCCGGGGCAGGCGGATCACCCGGACATCGTGGCAGAAGTACTTGCCGCCGAACTGCGCGCCGATCCCGAACTCCTGGGTCAGCTCGAACACCTGCTGCTCCAGCTCGACGTCGCGGAACCCGTGCCCGAGCTGAGATCCCGTCGTCGGCAGCGAGTCCAGGTAGTGGGCGGACGCGTACTTCGCGGTCTTCAGCGCGTACTCCGCGGAGGTGCCGCCGACCACGATCGCCAAGTGGTACGGCGGGCAGGCCGCAGTACCGAGTGAGCGGATCTTCTCGTCCAGGAAGTTCATCATCCCGGCCGGGTTGAGCACCGCTTTGGTCTCCTGGAACAGGAACGACTTGTTCGCCGAGCCGCCGCCCTTGGCCATGAAGAGGAACTTGTACGCCGGGTCGGCCGTCCCGCCGCCGGGGGTGGAGTAGAGCTCGATCTGGGCCGGGAGGTTGGACCCGGTGTTCTTCTCGTCCCACATGGTCAGCGGCGCCATCTGGGAGTAACGCAGGTTCAGCTTCGTGTACGCGTCGTACACGCCGCGGCTGATCCACTCCTCGTCCACTGCGCCGGTGAGAACGCCTTCGGACTTCTTGCCCATCACGATCGCCGTACCGGTGTCCTGGCACATCGGCAGTACGCCGCCGGCCGAGATGTTCGCGTTCTTCAGCAGGTCGAGCGCGACGAACCGGTCGTTCCCGGACGCCGCCGGGTCGTCGATGATCCGCCGCAGCTGGGCGAGGTGCGCAGTACGGAGGTAGTGCGAGATGTCGTGCATCGCCTCGGCCGTGAGCGCCTGCAGCACGGACGGCTCGATCTGCAGGAAGGTGCGGCCGCCGGCCGTGAAGGTGCTCACTCCCTCGGTGGTGAGGAGCCGGTACTCCGTGTCGTCGGCCCCGAGCGGGAGCAGGTCGGAGTAGGAGAAGTCGGCGGACACCGGGCGTACCTCCAGGCAAGTGGTCTGAGATTTACCCCAAGCCTAGATCGGAGCCGCCCAGGTCGCTGCGACGGGCCGCACACTCCCGCCGGATCGGGCCCTGGGGTCGGGCTCTGGGATCAGGGTCGTGCTCAGGGGTGAATCGGGGGCATAACTCATCTGCGAACAGGCCTTCGCGCGCGTAAGGTCTTGTCGTGGCCCAGGACGAGATTCCCCAGGACGAGACTCCCCAGCCGAACACGCCCGCGCAGCCGACCGGTGATGAGCTGGCGCTGCGCCGCCGGGTCTCCGACCTCGAACGCGAGGAAGTCGCCGACGTGCTCCGAGAGGCCGCCGGCGAGGGCCGACTGAGCTACCCGGAGCTGGAGGACAGGCTGGAGACGCTGTACGCCTCCAAGACCTACGGCGAGCTCGTCCAGATCACCGCCGACCTGCCGAACGGCCTTGCCGTGCCGGCCTCCTCGGACGTGCAGCCCGTCGCGGCGACCGGTCAGCAAGGTGTCACGCACTACACGCCCGTGATGAACGTGTTCCTCTCCGAGGGCAAGCGGACCGGCGGCTGGATCGCCCCGCAGCGCCAGGAGGTGAACGCGGTCCTCGGCGACGTGACGCTCGACTACACCGAGGCCCACCTGCCGTACGACGAGGTCTTCGTCGACGTGAAGTCGATCCTCGCGGACGTGAAGATCCGGGTCCCACAGAACGCCATCGTCCATCTGGACAGCAACCCGATCCTCGGCTCCGTCACGGAGCAGGAGTCCGGCCTCGGCGGCAGCACCACCCAGCCGAACACCGCCGCCCCGAAGGTCTTCCACATCCGGGGCACCGCCATCCTCGGCGAGATCAAGATCAAACGAGGCCCCCGCCTGTCCAAACGCCTCGGCCTCACCTGACCGCTTCGATCACCCCCGTACTCCGGTCCGCCGCTGGTCGATCACCTCGGTCAGCCAGCCCGCGAAGGCGGCCAGGTCCTTCACGTTGTCCTGTCGGATGTCGAACCCCTTGGCCCAGGCGTCGTTCGGGATGACCGGCAGATTCTGTAGGCCCTTCGTCCCTGACACGAAGCCGACCATGCCGATATCGGACCAGCCGAGCCGTCGCCTCCGCGTGCCGAGCCGGATGCCGTCCTGGTCAACTGTGAGCACGGGCCGCTGGGTGATCAACTGCCACCCGAGGAATCCGATCACTCCGACAACCACTGGCGCGTAGACGAGGGTGAACGCACTCCAGCCCGGGTCGACGGCATCGTCGAACATCTGCGAGGTGAGCCCGATGGCGGGGTTCACCACGAGCGCCAGATCAACGCCAAGGTCAAGGCGATCCGCTTCCGTCGAAGCGGAAACACCACCCTCCCATGGCGCTGCCACTCGGCCGCCCAGACCTTCGCGCCCGCTTCGCCCATCCCTGCCACCTTGCCCCCCAGTTGCCGCTCCGCCCCCGAAGCGTCATCACTGTAGACGTCGGATGGTCCCTGGGTGGCGGACACTTCATCCATGGCCCGGATCCGGTCGGTCCTCGGCCTCACTGAGCCGACGCCGGCCCAGCAGACCGAGAACGCCCAGGCCCTTCAGCTCCGTATGTCGTTCTGGCGCTGCTGAGCTAGAACCTCGCCGAGCCAGCCGGCGAAAACCTCCAGATCCTTCACGTTGTCCTGCGGCACGCTCAGCGATTTCGCCCGCTCATCGCGAGGGATGACGGGCAGGGAGCGAAGGGTTTGCCAGCCGGTGATCACGCCGACCTCCCCGACCTCGCCCCACGCGAGCTGGCGTTGACCGAGCCGGATCCCGGTCTGGTCGATGATGAGCATCGGCCGAAGGGTGATCACCGGCCGGATGCAGTCCGCGATGGCAAGGAGGCACCCCACAGACAGGAGCACGCCGAGGGTCTTCCAGCCGAAGCCGCTCTTGCCGAGTGCGTCTGGAGCGTGCGAAAGCACGAGGTTCCCGGTGAGCACCACCATGATCGCCAGTCTGATCGCCATCCGGCGTCTGCGCTGCGGAAACACCACCTGGCCCGTTCGCTCAAACTCGTCCGACCAGGTGTCCGGACCTGCGTCGCCCATTGGCGGCATGTGGTTTCCCCCAGTCACTGTGGACCGTCACTGTAAAGGAAACGGCTTAGTCCGTGGGGGTCTGGCGTTGGGCTAGGAGGGCTCGGAGCCAGTCGGTGAGTTCGGCCAGGTTTTGGACGTTATCCTGGGGGATGCCGAGAGCGGTGGAACCGTGCTTGTCGAGCGGCTGGACCTGGACGGTGCGGAGGCCCGGGAGGCCCGAGGGTGCGTCGATGCGGGCGATTCCTTCCCAGGGGACCAGGCCCTTGGCGCGGTCCATACCCGAGGTGATGCCGACCCGGTCGACGGTGACCACGGGCCGGCGGGTGATCAGTTGCCACACAGTGAGCCCGACGACGCAGACGAATCCCGCGAGCGCCGTGAGCCGCAGTACGCCCAAGGTGCCGGAGACGTCGCCCGCGCGGAGGTGCTGGACGTTGCTCACCAGCGACGCGGCCATCAGCAGGGCGAAGAAGACCAGGCGGATCAGCAGACGGCTGCGGCGCTGGGGGAACACCACCCGGCCGGTGGTCTCGTACTCGCTGGTCCACGTAGCCGCGGTGCTCATCCTCAACCCCAGGTGGACTTGTGCTCGGCCGCGGTCGGCGGATCCGCGCCGTGCCGCGTGCAGGTGATCGCGGCCGCCTTCACCGCGTAGTCGACGACATCGGACAGGGTCTCCTCGTCCAGACCCTCCAGCCGTACTGCGCCCAGCAGGCCGCGGGTATGGAGTCCGGCGATCAGCGCGGACATGAACGAATCGCCCGCACCGACCGTGTCGACCACCTTGATCGCGGGGGCGGCAACCTCGATCCGCGCGGTCCGGCTGATCCCGATCGCGCCCTCGCCACCCCGGGTGATCACCACGCATCTGGTCCGGTCGACGGCCAGCAACTCGGCCGCGATCTCGTCTGGCGTAGCCCCGGGCCGCAGGAACTCGCAGTCCTCGTCACTGAGCTTCACCAGATCGGCGGAGGCAGCAAGACCCCGTACTGCGGCCCAGGTGCTCTCCGCGTCCGGGGTGATCGTCGGGCGGGCGTTCGGGTCCAGCGTGACCGTGACGGGTTGTTCCGCGAGGGAGCCGAGGAAACGGCGGATCGCCTCGGCGCCTGGTTCGAGCACGGTCGCGATCGAGCCCGTGTGGACCGCCGGGCAGCCACGGGACAGGGAGAGCGCAGGAGGCTCCCAGGTGATGTCGAACTGGTACGACGCGACCCCGTCCCCGTCGAGGGTCGCGGTCGCGGTACTGGTGCGGAAGTGCGGGTCGACCGAGCCGGGAGCGAGCTGGACGCCATTGCCGAACAAATGCGCGCCGAGCTGGTCGCCGTACGGGTCGGTGCCGAAGCGGGTGACCAGCTCGGTCGGCAGGCCGAGGCGGGCCAGCCCGACGGCGACGTTGGCGGGGGAGCCGCCGGGGGTCGCCTTGGTCCCGTGCCTGCCGTTGCGGCCGGATCCGCTGCCGTTGGAGCGACCGCCGGTGCCGACGATGTCCACGAGCGCCTCGCCGATGACGAGGACGGGTGCGGTCATCGGGCGTGCTCGAAGTCGATGGCCGAGTAGGCGCGCAGCTTGGAGAGCTGGTGCTCGCTCTCGATGCTGCGGATGGTGCCGCTGCGCGAACGCATCACCAGCGAGTGGGTGCGGGCGATCGAGCTGCGGTAGCGGACGCCGCGGAGCAGTTCGCCGTCGGTGATGCCGGTGGCGACGAAGAAGCAGTCGTCACCGCTGACCAGGTCGTCGGTGGAGAGCACCCGGTCGAGGTCGTGGCCGGCGTCGAGCGCCTTCTGCCGCTCCTCGTCATCACGCGGCCAGAGCTTGCCCTGGATCAGGCCGCCCATGCACTTCATCGCGCACGCCGCGATGATGCCTTCCGGAGTACCGCCGATGCCGACCAGCATGTCCAGGCCGGTGTCCGGCCGGGCCGCCTCCACCGCGCCGGCCACGTCGCCGTCGCTGATGAACTTGATCCGCGCGCCGGTGGCCCGGATCTGCGCTGCCAGGTCCTCATGACGCGGGCGGTCCAGCAGCACGACCGTGACGTCGTCGACCGTGGAGCCCTTCGCCTTCGCCACCCGGCGGATGTTCTCCCCGACCGGCAACCGGATGTCCACCACGTCGGCGGCCTCGGGTCCGACCACCAGCTTCTCCATGTAGAACACCGCGGACGGGTCGTACATCGTGTTGCGCGGCGCCACCGCCATCACGGCGATGCCGTTCGCCATCCCCTTGGCCACCAGCGTGGTCCCGTCGACCGGGTCCACGGCGACGTCGCACTCCGGGCCGACGCCGGAACCGACCTGCTCGCCGTTGTAGAGCATCGGGGCGTTGTCCTTCTCGCCCTCGCCGATCACCACCACGCCGTTCATCCCGACGGTGCCGATCAGCGTGCGCATCGCGTTCACCGCCGCGCCGTCGGCGCCGTTCTTGTCGCCCCGGCCGACCCACCGGCCGGCGGCCATCGCGGCCGCCTCGGTGACCCGGACCAGCTCGAGGGCCAGGTTGCGGTCGGGCGCGTGCTCGTCGACCTCGAGATGGGCAGGTGGCGTGGAGAGGTCGTTCATGCCACGGATCGTAGCCAACGGTCGGTGTCCGGCCGAGATCGGTCTCGGGGGACACTGGTGACATGAGCTCGACGAGTGAGGAGCAGGCGAGGGTCCGCGCGGAGGCCGAGGCCTACCGTGCGCAGAACAAGGTGGACCGGGCGAAGGCCCGCACCCTGACCAACATGTTCTGGGCGCTGCTGGCCTGCTTCATCGTGGTGGCGTTCCTCGCGGTGGTGACGTGGCGGCCCAAGTCGGAGAAGATCAACGCGGTCGAGTACACGGCTCAGCTGGAGGATGCGAGGAAGGTGGCGCCGTGGGTCCGTGGCCCGGCGCCGATGCCGGACGGCTGGACCGCGACCAGCGTGGAATTCCGCGCGCCGGAGCAAAGCCCGATCACCTGGCACCTCGGAATTGTCACCACCGAGAAGAAATACGTCGGCCTGGAACAGTCCAATGTCACCAACAAGGGATTCCAGTCCGACAAGCTGGGCAAGACTGAGGATGACGGTACGACGACCGTGTCCGGGGTGGTCTGGCAGCGGAAAACCCTGCTGGACCGCGAGAACGAGCATGCGCTCGTCCTGAGCGGCTCGGGTGTCACCACGATCGTGGTCGGAAATGCCGGGTATCCCGCGCTTGAAACGTTTGCGGCTACTTTGCGCTGATTGCCGCGAACTAATTCAGACGTTGACACGTCGAGGCGGCTCGGGGTTCGATCAGTTGATCGGCATCGACGAAGGAGCCTGGCGTGCGGTCTGAAAACCAGGTCGGGGGTTGATGCGGCGTGTTCGTCACCGGACTGGTGCTTGCCGCCGATGGGTCGCCGCGGCTCGGCGTGCCCAAAGAGCTGCTGTCCTACCAGGGTGAGACCCTGCTCGGGGCATCGCTGGACACCGCCCGCGAGTGCGGCTTCGACCAGTTGATCGTCACGCTGGGGACGGCGTCGGAGCAGGTCCGCGAACGCGTCGACCTGGACGGCGCCTGGGTGGTGGATTCACCGCACGCGGACACCGGTAGCTCGTCGATCGTGCCCGCCCTGGACGTGGTCGACCGGCGTACGGACGGCATCGTGGTGATGCTGGGCGACCAACCGGGCGTGACTTCGGCCACTGTCTGGTCCCTGGTCGCGGAGGTCGCGGGGCCCGCCACGCCGATCGGGGTGAGCCGCTACGACAACGGCCAGGGGCACCCGTGCTGGTTCGGCCGCGAGCTCTTCGGCGAGTTGCGGCAGCTCCGCAGCGACCTGGACGTCTGGGGCCTGATCCGGGCCGGGCGCCACCCGATCACCGAAGTAGATGCCGCCGGCAACATCCCGCTCCGGGTCGAGACCTGGGAGGACTACCAGACCCTGGTCGCCCTCCCCGACATCGAGGAGGAGGCCCCCGTCGTCCCACCCGCTGCGCTCCCCACCCGAGGCCGCCTGTCCCGTCGCCGCTCCCGCCGCCCCAAGGTCTGACCTCGAACGACCACGAGCCCCACGATGCGGCGAGTGGGGTCTACTTCGGGAGCAAAGTGAGGAGACCGTCGGCAAGGTCTCCTCGCCAGCAGGCGAAGTCGTGGCCGCCTTGGTACTCCCGGTAGGTGAGGTCGTGGGCGGAGAGGGCGTCGCGCATTCTGCGGTTGCCGGTCAGCAGGTCGCGCTCGTGGAGGCCGGCGGTGAGGTGGAATCGGGTCCGCGGACCTGTTTCGACGGCCTCGATCTCCGCCTCACCGATCAGCTCGCCAACCTCCTCGGTGCCAGGCCACCAGAACGAGCAGGACTGGCCGAGGACCGCGCCGAAGCGTTCGGGACGGGTCCGCGCGAGGTGCGTCGAGAGCAACCCGCCCAGGCTCTGCCCGGCGACGACCGTCCTCGCCGGATCCCGGGTCACCTTCCAACCGTCCTCCACGAAGGGGATCAGGTCGTCCACCAGTGGACTGAAGAGCCAGGGCCGCGTGAGCCCGTGGTACCGGCGGGCGCCGCCGATGGTGTCGACCAGCAACACCACGACCGGTTCGAGCAGCCCGTCCGCGACGAAGTTGTCGAGCATCGTCGTGACATCGAGGCTGAGCCACCGGACACCGTCGAAGAGCACCACGAGCGGTGCGTCCACCTCGGCGCCGGGCGCTTGGTAGACGTGCACCGACGAGCTGCCCAGTGCGTGACGAGTCACCCTGCCCGTCGGCGTACCGAGACGGCGGCGCCAGCCTGGTTGGGGCGGTGCGGCAGGCAGTTCGAGTACAGAAGCCGGCCCTTGGTTCCCGAAGGTGCAGCCGGCCGGGAGGATCGCCGGATTGGCCGGATCGGCCAGGCCCGCAGTCATCACGGCGCTCCATCGCTCGTCGTCGATCGGCCCTTCGCGCAGTGAACCGTGCCGCACCGGACACAGCTGGTACGACGTACGCAGGTCCGCCGGGAGCCGGAGTGTTCCGCTCCACACGCCGTCGGGTTGCCGGTCGAGCAGGAACGGCTCCAATCGCCCGTCGTCCTGCGCGTGATCGGTCAACGCGATCAACCGTACGAGCACGTCGTCGACCGGTGGACCGGCCGGCTCGGCCCAGCTGAAGGTGACGAGGCAGAAGGCGGGATCGGGGTCGGGCGTGATCAGCATCGGGCACTCCTCCGGGCGATGGGTGAAACTGCCGTCGTCGTACCATGAGACTGGTTGTTTCATCCATCGCCAGGAGTCGTCGTGGACCAGAAGCTGGTGGCGGTCGCCGTCGAACTGCTCGACGAGGAGGGCTGGCCGGCGCTGAGCCTGGACCGGATCGCCGAGCGTGCAGGCGTGTCCCGCGCGACCGTCTGGCGCCATGGCCTGACCCGAGCCTCGGTCGAAGCCCTGCTCCGCCGGCGACTGGTGGCGGACTACCGCGAACTGATGTGGGCGCCGCTGACGATGGACGGCAGCGGCCGGGACCGCCTGACCGCCGCCCTGCACTCCCTCTGCGCCGTCGCCGAACGCAACCTTCCACTGCTTGCCCACACGGAGGAGGCGTTCCACGGTCCCGACCTGGACGGCGTCGGCGAGCAACTCGACTTCTTCGGCCCTTGGCTCCGCATCCTCGAAGCCGGCGCCGCCGACAGCACCCTCGATCCACCCGAGGACCGCGAACGGTACGTCGTGGCCCTCACCAACCTGACCCTCCTCACTTACGTCCACCTCCGCGCCTTCCACGGCCCCTACGGCTGGACCGCCGCCAGCACGGCCGACTGCCTCATCGACCTTCTCGCCTCGGGCTATCGGCAGGACCTCAGTGGCTGCCGGCCAGGCGGAGGCCCAGGACGCCGGCGACGATGAGGCCGATGCAGGCGATCCGGATGGGTGTGAGTGGTTCGTCGAAGAGGACGACGCCCAGCATGACCACCCCGACGGAACCCAGACCGGTCCAGACGGCGTACGCAGTACCGACGGGCAGGCGGTCCAGGGTCTTCGAGAGCAGGTACACCGAGATGACGCCGAAGACGAGGACGCCGGCGGTCGGCCAGAAGCGGCTGAAGCCGTCGCTGGGCTTGAGGCTCAGAGCGAAGGCGATCTCGCAGGCTGCCGCGGCGACCAGCACCCACCAAGCCATCAGGCCGCCAGCGAACCGCGGAGGTGGCGGATGGTCACCGTGGCGACCCGGGCGCCCAGCGCGGCCGCGGTACGCAGGTCGGTCTCCGGTGGCACCTTCTCGGCCGACAGGTCGGCATCGGACTGCGCCATCGCACCCAGCCAACTGCCGAGCCGGTTGAGGTCCTCGATGCTCGCGGTCGACGTCGCCCAGCCCGGATAGAGGTCCAGGCCGACCCAGATCATCCCGTGCTGAGCGGCGAGGATGGCGAAGTCGACCAGGCTGTTCAGCTTGTCGCCGGACATCGCCTTCGAGTTGGTGAATCCGGCGGCGATCTTGTCCCGCCAGCCGAGGTTGTCGGCCCAGACCGTCGCGCTCGCCTCGGCGAACGCCTTGAAGACCGCGCTCGGGCTGCCCATGTACGTCGGCGCGCCGAAGATGATCGCGTCCGCCTGCGCGAGCCGCTCCCACACCTCATCGGTGAGTTCGTCCAGCGAGACCAAGTCGGCGACAGCCCCCGGTACTCCGGCCGCGCCGGCGGCGACCGCCTCGGCCTGTTTCGCGGTGTGACCGTAGCCGGAGTGGTACGCGACCGCGATCCGGGCGGTGGTGTTGCTCATGGTGCATTCCTCCTGGTGGTAGGTGGCCTCGAGGGGCCGAGCGGACTACAGTCCGTCTTATGAACGACCGTACCGGACCACAGTCCGTTTCACAACAGGGTTTGCCCGTCCTGGGTGAGCCACGTCCCGAACGTGCCGACGCGCGCCGGAACCGGCTGAAGGTGCTGGAGGCCGCGGACCGGCTGTTCGCCGAGCTTGGCGTGAAGAACGTCTCGCTGGACGCGATCGCGGCCGCTGCGGGAGTCGGGAAGGGCACCGTCTTCCGGCGGTTCGGCGACCGGGCCGGGCTCGCGGTGGCGTTGCTGGACGAGCGGGAGCAGGAGTTGCAGGCGAAGATCCTGAGCGGGCCGCCGCCGCTCGGTCCGGGTGCGCCGGCCGTCGAGCGGGTGACAGCGTTCCTCGACGCCTATCTGGACCTGCTGGACCGCCATGTCGAGCTGTTCATGGACAGCGAGAACGCGTCGGACGGCGCGCGTTACCGCATCGGGTCATACCGCCTGTGGCACCGGCACATCGCGATGCTGGTCGAGGAGGCGCGGGCCGAGCTCGACGCCGACTACACCGCCCACGTGATCCTCGCGCCGCTGGCCGCCGACCTCCACAACGCTCTCCGCACCGAGGGCTTCGACCTCGCCCGGATGCAGTCAGGTCTTCGTGCGGTCGCCGTTGCTGTACTCGGGCCGCGCCTGCAGGCGGAGGCGTAGTTCCGGGAGGTTGTTCAGGCTGGAGTGGGTGCGATCCGGCGTCTCGGTGAAGCCATAGCGGCGGTAGAAGGCGCGGGCGCGGATGTTGGCTTCGAGCACCCAGAGCCAAACCTGGTCGCATCCCGCGGCTCTGAGGTCGGCAACCGCGGCGTCAGTCAGGACGCGTGCGGCTCCTGAGCCCCACCAGTCCGGGTGCACGAACAGCGCGTACAACTCGCCGACGTGCTCGGGCGCATCGGCCTCCCGCTCGGGGCCGACGCCCGCATACCCCACGATCTCGCCGCCTGCGACCGCAGCCGCGACGTACAGGCGGGAGCGTCCGGCGGCGATGCTGTCGGCCCAGGAAGCGGCGATCTTCGCGGGATCCATGGCGTCGAGGAAGTCCTGCGGCACCAGTCCGGCGAACGCGCCGCGCCAGCTCGCCACCCGCGCCACGGCCGCGCCGTACAGGTCGCCCGACCGAGCTGCCCGTACGTCGAACGCGGTGCCGGGCCGTACGTCGCCGGGCCGTACGTCGAGCCGGCGGTCGGCGGTGGATCGGCAGTCGGTAGGGGCAGGGTGGTCGGGCAAGGTCAGTCGGTCTTCTCCTGGTGGGCGGCTTGGGCTTCGGCGAGTCGCTTGCGGGCGCCGTCGAGCCACTGCTGGCAGGTCGCCGCCAGCTCCTCGCCGCGCTCCCAGAGCGCGAGGGACTCCTCCAGTGAGGTGCCGCCGGCCTCCAGTTTGCGGACCACCTCGACGAGCTCCTCGCGGGCCTGCTCGTAGGAAATCTCGGGTCGATCGGCGGTCACTTGCTCTCCTTCGAGCTCGAGGTCACTTCCACATCGAATCGGCCATCGCTGACCCGTGCGTTCAGCAGATCACCCACCGACACCTGCCCGACCTCCCGTACTGCGGTGCCGTCGGCGAGCTGGAGCACGGAGTACCCGCGGTCGAGGGTTGCCTTGGGGGACAGGGCGCGCACACTCGCCAGCCGGTGGGCCAGGTCGTCGCCGGCGCGGTCGAGCCGGTGGGTCAAGGTCCGGCGATTGCGCTCCACCAGCGCGACGATCTCGTCGGAACGCCGCTGCAGGTCGGTCGTCGGGGCGGCCAGCGCCGGACGGCTCCGGATCGCGGCCAACGCGTGGATCTCCCGCTCGAGCCAGCCCCGCACGGCGCGGTTGGCGCGCTCGCGCAGCAGGCGAACCCCATCCAGCTCCTCGCGCACGTCCGGCACGATCCGCTTGGCGGCATCGGTCGGCGTCGACGCGCGCAGGTCGGCGACCAGGTCGAGCAGCGGGGAATCAGGCTCATGACCGATCGCGCTGACGATCGGCGTACGGGCCTGGGAGACGGCGCGGATCAGGCCTTCGTCCGAGAACGGCAGCAGGTCCTCCAGGGAGCCGCCGCCGCGGGCGATGACGATCACCTCGACGGACTCGTCCGCGTCCAGCCGGCGCAGCGCGGTCATCACCTCGCCGGCCGCGGACGGCCCCTGGACCGACGCGTACTCGACGCGGAAGACGACTGCGGGCCAGCGGCGCTTGGCGTTCTCCAGGACGTCGCGCTCCGCTGCCGAGTCGCGGCCGCAGATCAGCCCGATCGTGTGCGGCAGGAACGGCAACGCCTTCTTGCGGTACGCCGCGAAGAGTCCCTCGGCCGCGAGTAGTTGCTTCAGGCGCTCGATCCGGGCGAGGAGTTCACCGATGCCGACGTGCCGGATCTCGCTGACCGCCAGGGCGAGCGTGCCACGTTTGGCGAAGAAGTTGGGCTTGGCGTTCACGACGACGCGCGAGCCGTCGGTGACGGGTGGATCGACCGCGTCGAAGATCCGCCGGTTGCAGGTGAAGCGCAGCGAGATGTCCGCGTCGGTGTCGCGCAGCGTGCCGAACACCGTCGACATGCCACGCCCCGCCGACACGTCCGTCAGCTGTCCCTCGACCCAGACGGCGCCGAGCTGGTTGATCCAGCCGGCAATGCCGTTCGCGATCGTGCGAACGGCCGCAGGCGCATCCGGCGAGGTTTCCAAAGCCACCCGGCGACTCTACGGCCACCCGCCGACAATCCCTCCCAGCCCCTGTGGATGGCGCGCCGGGTAGGGCCTGTGGATGACGGGTCGGGGGAGTAGCGCCGACCCGTACATTCTCTGGCATGCCGAACTGAACGCCCTGTCCGAGACGTTTCGAGCTGGTCTGGGCGACGAGCTCGGAACACGGTGCGAATCGCTTGATCGCTCCGCGGCTCGGTCTGCTCGACGACCTCCCGGTGATCCTCTGGCCGGCAGACGCCAGGGGCAACCCGAGTCGACGCTCCTGGAAGACGCCGCACGTCGCCGAGTGGGTCGGTGCGCGGCCGATCGTCTGGATCGACGACGAGGTCAACCGCTACGACCGTTTCTACCTCGACGCGGTCGAACGGCTCGGCCCGTACCTCTTGCACCGCGTCGAGGCCAACCGTGGCCTTGTGCCTGCGGACTTCGATGTGATCCAGGCCTGGGCGCAAGACGCCTTCGAGCCGCGCAGTATTCGGTTGACAGACCACCAGATCTACCAGAGCGGCGTCGCCGTCTTGACCTACCACAAAGGCCTGAAAACCCTTTGCGCACCAGGGGATCCGCCCGCATCCTTGAGGCAGTGAACACCTCCTGGGAAGGAGCCGCCCGGACAGGGCGGGCGGCTCCCGACTTCCGGCTCGTTGCCAACAGCAACGGCATTCCCGGTGACAACAGTTCACGCGCCAGGGTGGCGCAGCTGGCTAGCGTGCACCCCTCATAAGGGTGAGGTCGCCGGTTCGATCCCGGCCCCTGGTACGCGTCATCCGGTCATGTCCTCAACACCTCACGCTTGCCGGTGAGGCGGTGGTTGGTGAGGTGGGTCACGCTGTGGCTGGTGATGTCCGCCACGGCCGGGAGGGCGTCCGGCAGGGGCCCGTACCATGGGAGCCGTGACTGTCCAGCCTGAAGACTCCGGTACGCCGACCGCGCTCAAGACGAAGCGGGTGCTGCTCGCGGCCCCACGCGGGTACTGCGCGGGCGTGGACCGGGCGGTCGTCGCCGTCGAGAAGGCGCTCGACCTGTACGGGCCGCCGGTCTACGTGCGCAAGGAGATCGTGCACAACAAGCACGTCGTGCAGACGCTGCAGGCGCGCGGCGCGATCTTCGTGGACGAGACCGTCGAGGTGCCGGAGGGCGAGACGGTGATCTTCTCCGCGCACGGCGTGGCGCCGGTGGTGCACGAGGAGGCGGCCGCGCGGCAGTTGAAGACGATCGACGCGACCTGCCCGCTGGTGACGAAGGTGCACCACGAGGCGAAGCGGTTCGCCGCCACCGACTTCGACATCCTGCTGATCGGTCACGAGGGCCACGAAGAGGTCATCGGCACCAGCGGCGAGGCCCCGGACCACATCCACCTGGTGGACGGCCCCGGCGACGTCCCGAACGTCGTCGTCCGCGACCCCGAGAAGGTCGTCTGGCTGTCCCAGACCACGCTCTCGGTGGACGAGACGATGGAGACCGTACGCCGGCTGCGCGAGCGGTTCCCCGCGCTGCAGGACCCGCCGAGCGACGACATCTGCTACGCCACCCAGAACCGCCAGGCGGCGGTGAAGAAGCTGGCTCCCGACGCGGACCTGATGATCGTGGTCGGCTCGCGCAACTCCTCGAACTCGGTCCGCCTGGTCGAGGTCGCCGTCGAGCACGGCGCCAAGGCGGGCTACCTGGTCGACTACGCGGCCGAGATCGACGAGGCCTGGCTGGAGGGTGTCGACTCGGTCGGCGTCACCAGCGGTGCGAGCGTGCCGGAGTTGCTGGTGCGCGACGTGCTCAGCTGGCTGGCCGAGCGCGGCTACGCGGAGGTGCAGGAAGTCACCACCGCGGAGGAGAGCCTGGTGTTCTCCCTGCCCCGCGAGCTCCGCACCGACCTGAAGGCCGCCGGCCTGGCGACCACTGGCACCTCCGACCACGCCTGAAGGCTAGGCGTCGTCCTCACGATCTTCAGCTTCGCCGTCTTGACGACCTCCTGTACGCCGTTCGGCCCGCAGTACTGGATCGTGTAGGTGAAGGTGTAGGTGCCTGGCGTGGCGTAGGTGTGCGGTCGGCCGACCACGTTCGACCAGTCGCCCTCGACGCGGTTGGTGATCGGCGCCAGCATCGAGCCCCACTCGCGGTACCGCATCGAGACCGTCATCCCGTCGATCGTCGGCGACAGCGTGAGGTTGAGCTCATGCAATTCCCTCGGGGTCGGCTCACGTAATAGGACCGTGCAAGACAGATGGTCGCGTTTGTGCGGCAGCGTCGATGTCCATCTAGCGCCTCCTCGCCGCACCGAAAACCCACAGGTCCGCCCAAAATGTCAGCACTGGCATCATCACCCCATGCCCCGCACCAGCCTCCTCTCCCAAGCCCGCGACCTATGGACCGACATCGCCTCGACCGACGTCGCCTTCCCGTCCACCGGCCTGACGGTCGTCACGTCTCCGACCTCGAAGATGTGCCCACCAGGCTGGATGGGTCTCGTCATCCTCGGCGAAGCGGCGATCGCCACCGCCCCGGATGACGAAAACGCGGAGAGGGCCCGTAAAGTCCTCGCCAACCTGTCGATCGCCCAACTCCGCAGCGACAAGGGAGTGGCCCAAGCCCTCACCCCGACCGCCGTCCTCGGCCCGACGGCACTCGCCTACCTCACCGCCGACGACTTCCGGCCCGCCGACTCCGCCGCCCTCGCCGCAGGCCAGACCATCGAGGAACTCCCCGCAGACCACGAAGACCTCCGAGCCCTGGAACGGCTATGCAGCCGACGCGACACCGACGAGGCGGGAATCGACAAGATCACTTCCCCAGTCTTCGTCATCCGCGAAGCAGACGAAAGCAATGAGGTCATCGCAGCATCCGGCCACACCAGCTGGCCTCGAAACACTGCCCACCTCAGCGTCCTCACTGCACCCTCAGCCCGAGGCAGAGGACTGGCCCGCGCCACTGCGTCCGCCGCGGTCGCCCACGCACTCGCGGCCGGGATGCTCCCGCAGTGGCGCGCCCGCGTGCCGGAATCCCTCAGTGTCGCCCGCGCTTTGGGTTTCAGCGAACTCGGGACCCAGATCAGGGTCCAGCTCGATTCGTGACGCAGGAACCACGCTCATTGGACCGACCCCGGATTGGTGATCGGTCAGGTGGTCGCGGTCTTCGCTTTGGTAGCTTGTTCGGCCGGTAGAACGGCCCGTTCACGAACACTTGGTGGCCCGTGTTGATGAGCCTGTCCAGGAGGGACTCGGCCACGACCGGGTTCAGAAACAGCGGATACCAGTCCTGGGGTGCGCGATTGGCGGTGATCGCGATCGAGCGGTCCTCGGCGAGGCCCTTGGAGATGAGGTCGTAGAGGTCGTCGGCCTGAATGGGGTGAATTCACCGCTGTGTCGGCTACTGGGTGAGGCTCTTGCCGAGGTAGGCGCGGGCGATCATCGTCACCCACTGGTAGACGGCGTCCTCGGCGGGGGCGAGCGGGCCGGGGCGGAAGTGCGGTGACTCCGCGCCCCGCTGCACCGACTCGCAGGCGGCCCAGTCCTCGCGGTTCGTGACATCCCAGAACTCGACCGCGTACGACGGGTCGTCCACCTCGTCGGGGAAGTACCACGAGCACTCGATCGCGGTGACTCCCGATGAGCGCGGCTCGAGTCGGTGCGTCATCACGTAGTCGGGGTGGAGCGAGATCAGCAGGTTCGGGAACAGCCCGAGGTAGTTCACCGTCCGCGGATCCACACCAGGTAGCGGGATCCCGCGGGACCGCCCGTCGAGCGACATCGTCTCGACTCCCGGACGAAGATCCATCAGCCCGCCGACCCAGGCGCCGGGGAGGTTCCAGTTGTCGCCGGAGGTCGGCGGGGACACCTTGCACAGTTCCGGGTGGATCAGCGGGCAGTGGTAACACTCGTGGTAGTTCTCCACGATCGTCTTCCAGTTCGACGCCACGTCGTAGCTGTGCCGCGCCTTCAGCGACAACGCCTCCGGCCGGTACGGCGCGACGAGGTCGGTGATCCCGCCGAGGTGCTCGGAGAACGGCGCCGCCGTGCCGAGCGCGTTGACGAAGAGCCACCCGTGCCAGACCTCCGACGGGAGTTCGGTCAGTCCGTACGGCGCGGGGTCGAACGTGTCGCCCATCCGCGGCGCCGCCTTCACCGCGCCGTCCAGTTCGTACGACCAGCCGTGGTACGGGCAGACCACCGAGCGGCGGTCGCTCGTACCACCCTGGCCGAGGAGTTCGTGGCCGCGATGCCTGCAGGTGTTGGCGAACGCGCGCGGGCGCTCCCCGAACGTGAGGATCACCCCGACGTCGCCGACCACCGTCGCGCGGTACGTCGTACCGGCTGCCAGTTCGTCGGCGCGGCCGAGGCAGGTCCAGGTGGCGGCGAAGAAGTTGCGGCGTTCCCAGGCGAGCACGGCCGGGTCTGTGTACGCCGCCTGCGGCAGCATGACGGACTCGCCGTGCGGGCGGAGTGAGGCTGCCAGGGCGGTGGGGTCGACCGGTGCGTTCGCCATCCAGTCACTATCGGGTGCTGGTCGCATAGAAGTCGAGCACGTAGTCCCAGCCGGAGTCGTAGCCGGCGCGCGCCTGGACACCGTCCGGACGACGCTCCCAGCCGCGGTGCGTCAGGACGACCTCGGTGCCGTCGGCGACGGGCCGGAAGGTGACGGTGACGTGGCCGGCCTGCTTCGGGTCGTTGCCGGGGTGCCAGGTGAAGCTGACCGTCTGGGGCGGGTCCCAGTCCGACACGGTGCCCCAGTAGCAGGTCGGGCCGTGTTTGTCGTATTCCACGATCCGGCCGCCGACAGCGCCTTCCAGCCGTACGTCTGTCGCCTTCTCGAGGCCGACCGAGTGGGTGACGAGCGGCCACCACGCCGCCATCTCCGCCGTGAACAGCTCGAACGCCCGCCCCGGCGACGCCGGCACCACCACTGTCTTCACCAGCGGCGCGATCTCCTGATTGATGCTCATCGCCCTTCCTCGCTCTCTCCCGTACTCCGCCCGCCGCCGTCTTCGGTATTGCGGCTGCCGCGGTCTTCGGTACTGCGGCTGCCCTCGGTTTCGGTGGTCCCCTCGACGCGGCGTACGTGCTCCGCGAAGGCGTCCAGTGCGTCGCCCCAGAACTGGTCGAGCCAGTCCCGCACCTCGGCGAGTCCGCTCCGGTCGATCCGGTAGATGTTCCGGGTGCCCTGCGGCTCGTGATCCACCAGACCGGCGAGGCCGAGCACCTTCAGGTGCTGCGAGATCGCCGGTCTGCTGACCGGCACCCGATCGGCCAGCACCGCCACGGAGCTCGGCCCCTGCCGCCGCAATGTGTCCAGGATCGCCCGCCGGGTCGGATCGCCCAGCGCGTCGAGCACGGTGCTCACTTGGTAAGTCCCCACGAACGGTAAGCTGCCACTAACCGATGCGCGCGTCAAGGTCCAGGCAGAAAGAGACCCCGGGTCCCGGCCGGGCAGCTGGCGGGACCCGGGGTGGCTGGTGGGTCGCTCTATGGACGGCGGGCAGGTTCCGCTGGGGTGGCTGGTGGGCCGGCGGGGGTCCGCTGGGTCGTGGAACCTGCCCGCCGGGCCCGGATCAGTTGAAGGGGTCGAGGGTGATGGAGGCCTGCTGCGGGTTGCCGTCGTGGACGAGCGACTCGTGCGCGCCGACGTCGTCGAAGGCGAACGCGTACGCCTTGCCGTCCGCCATCCGCGCGTGGATCTTCCGGGCGTAGTGGTTGGTCACCACGTCCTGGTAGAAGTTCGCGTTGCTGCTGTCCGGCTGGTTCGGGTTGACCAGCAGGGTGGAGCGGTTGAACCCGGCGCAGAGCGTCCGCGAGATCGGCCCGCGGACCAGGTCGTTCGGGGCGTCGAGGAGTCCGGCGCAACCGAAGATGCTGGGTGCGTTCGGCTTCTGGAACGACGTGACCACCGAGCCCGAGCTGTTGGTGAAGTTCATGACGTTGCCGGACACGCGACCGAAGTACTTGGTGTTCGGCTGGTCGGTGAACGGCGTCACCGTGAGCGTCTCGTTGCTGTACTTCGACCAGACCCGATTGATGTAGTCGTCCATCACGTTGGCGGGCAGCAGTCCGGTCTCGACCCCGTACGTCGGGGCCAGCGCGCGCAGTACCGAGCCGTCGGGTCCTGTCTGGATCAGGTTGGCCCAGCCGCCCGGCTGACCACGGAGTGCGTCGAAGAACCCGTTGTAGCCGCCCGGCTTGAGATGCCCGGTGGTCTTGGTGGAACCGTCGCCGGCCTGCACGCCGACGGCGTACGGGGCGGAGAACATGTCCACCTGGGTGCTGTTGATCCACAGGCCGGAGTCGTTCAGCGTGTACTCGGTCCAGTTGAACAGGGTGTTGCGGTTCGGGTCGCTCGGGTTCTGGACCGCGGGCTGGACCAGGCCGCCGGTGGTCAGCTTGAAGACCAGCTTCTGGCCGTAGGAGAAGTAGACCCGGCCGGAGAACTTCGGCATCTGGATCGTGATCGACTGGCCGTTCGACGGTCCGGCGATCGACGCGTCCGGCGCCGGGGTCGGCGGGTTGCCGCCGGCCGGCCAGGCATGGAAGGTACCTCCTCCGTCGGCCCAGCCCTGCTGGCCGGTCGCGAGGTTGGTGCCCAGGTTGTAGATGTAGACCGGGTCTCCGCGGCCCGAGTTGTTGGTGATCTTCAGCGGAATGGTGTTCGGCACAGCCTCGGCCGGGACCGCGATGATCGCGGTGAGCCCGGCGGCGACAGTGGCCGCTGCGGCGAGGACCGCCAGCAGTTTGTGTTTGACGCGCACAACTCCTCCTCAGGTCTGTCCCATGCGAGAGGAAGGCGGAGCATCGGGGTGGAAGTCGCCGCGTTACCAGGTCGCAGCAACCCCCGAGGTCCCGCGAAGGGCAGGCTTCGCGAGCCAGGATGAGCCCGATGCCCACGGCTCATCCGATGAGGGACGGTAGACCACCGGACGAGTGAGAGCGCTCTCATCCTTTCGACCCCCCGACACCGATGTCAACACCTCACCCCTGTCGGCTTTCCGACGCAACGGTGTGGTTGCCGAACGCGGCACGGCTGCCCGGCCATCGCTAGCCCACGCGAGCGGCTGACGGGGTGCCGGCTGACACAAGTAGGTCCCGGTTGCTGTGGATCAACCCTCGCGGGGCGGCTGATCGTCAGCGGTCGTCGGCAGGTAGGTGCCGGCTGCCACTTCTTGCCCTTCAACGGTCGCCTGCACCCGCCGCCGCCCGGCGTACCGGGCAAGAAGCACCACCCGTCGCCCCGGAGTACTCCGAGTCCGTGGCCCGCCTCAGCTTCCTGTGGTACCGGACTGCCCACCCACCCCGCGCCCCCTCAGCACGTGCACAAGTGCGGCCATGTCCCTGCCCATTGGGGCGGTGTTAGCCGGTTCGGGTGTCGATGCCGGGGAGGGGTGGGGGTTCGCGGTGGGTTTTGTCGATGGGTTGGGTGGGGAGCCAGCGGTGGGTGGGGGGTGGGTCGTCCAGGGGGAGGAGTTCGGGGGCTGTTAGAGGGCGGACTGAGGCTTCGATGGTTTCTATGGCGGCTAGTTCGGCTTCGGTTACGTGGAGGTCGCGGAGTTTGCGGGCGCTGGTGAAGACTCGGCGTTCGAAGGAGCCGACGGTGCTGTTGTAGGCGTCGACGGCTGAGGTGAGGGACCGGCCGACTCGGCCGAGGTGGTCGCCCATGGTGCTGAGGCGTTCGTAGAGTTCGCGGCCGAGTTCGAAGACCTGTTGGGCCGATTCGGTCAGGGCGGACTGGTTCCAGGCGTAGGCGGCTGCGCGCAAAGTCGCGATCAGGGTGGTCGGCGTCGCGAGGATCACGCGGCGCTCGGCGGCGTACTCGAGTAAGGAGGGCTCCACATCCAGCGCGGCCGACAGGAACGACTCGCCAGGCACGAACAGGATGACGAACTCGGGTGTCGACGGCAGCCGCGACCAGTAGGCCTTCGCGGAGAGTTGATCGACGTGCGTGCGGAGATGCCGGGCATGGGCTCGCAGTCGCTCCTCGCGGAAGTCGGCGTCCTCGCTCTCGGCGGCTTCAAGGAAGGCGGCGAGCGGGACCTTCGAGTCGACGACCAGATTCTTGCCCTCGGCAAGCCTCACCACCATGTCGGGCCGCAGCATCCCGTCGTCGGTCGTGGTGGTCGTCTGCTCGGTGAAGTCGCAGTGCGCCACCATGCCGGCCAGCTCGACCGTACGGCGCAGGTGGAGCTCACCCCAGCGGCCACGCACCTGCGGTTTCCGCAACGCGGTGGACAGGGACGCGGTCTCCCGGCGCAGCGCCTCGCCGCTCATCCGCACCTCGTTCACCTGCTGGTGCAGTTGGCTCTGCCAGGCGGCGCGACCCTTCTCCAGTTGACTCAGCTCGGCGTGCAACCGGTCGAGGGCCTCCTTCACGACCGCCTGCCCCGACATCTGCTGACCGACGGTCTGCCGCTCCTGCGTCAGCTCGACCACCCGGTCTTCGGCAGCATCACGCTCAGCCGTGATCCGGGCCAGCTCCGCCCCGTCCTTCCCGCGAGACCAGAGCACGCCGAACACCGCGCCGAGCAACAGCCCGACCAGGAGGAAAACGAGCAGCAACAACACCGTCGTACCGGTCATGTCACAGACAGTGGCAGACCCCACCGACAATTTCCGGTCACGGTCCGGTGTGGGCGCGCCGGATGGGGTGTCGGGCCGGAGTGGAGTGGACTAGCTTGCGAGCGAGGTAGGACGTCAGGGAGTTGGGACATGTTCAAGGCACTCGCCGTGGTCGGCGCGCTGATGATGGTGGTCGGCGCCGGGGCTGGGTTCGGTCCGATCAACGTCGGGAGTGTGTCGTGCGGCTCGAGTCTCAACCGGGCTGATGATCTGCGCCCTGGTCCGGCAGCGACGGAATGCGATGCCCGGCGGCACGACCGTGAGGGCATCGCGATCGTGCTGCTGATCGTCGGTGCCGCCGCCGCGCTCGGTGGGGCGATGGGGCTGGTCTCGGAGGGCGAGGAAGAGAGCTCCGCCAAGGACGGCTCCAGCCCGACCGGCAGCTGAGTTCCCCACTGACTGGCTGTACTCCGGGACGCTGGCGGCTGCACGCGAACTCTCAGCAGTCCATGGCGGGGAAGGTGTAGCCCCGGGACTTGAGGATGCGGAGGGCCTTGTCCAGGGCTGCGACAGTTTGGCTGCGTTCGCCGCCGCCGTCGTGCATCAGGATGATGTTGCGGTGGTGGGCGTGGTGGAGGATGTTGTTGACGATCGCCTGGGTGCCGGGGCGGCTCCAGTCGCGTGGGTCGACGTCCCAGAGAACCTGGACCATGCCGGCCGCTTTGATGTCGGCGCGGACCTTCGGGTTCGACGCGCCGTACGGCGGGCGGAAGCACTTGGACTTCGGGCCGTCGAAGATCTCGTGATTCCGTTTCGCCGCCGGGATCGCGGTCAGCTGCGGGTGCGTGATCGAGTGGCTGCCGATGGTGTTGCCTGCGGCAAGGATCTGCTCGCGCAGTCCGGGGTGCTCGGCCTGCATCATGCCGAGCTCGAAGAAGGTCGCGTGGGCGCCGTGCTTCGCCAGCACCTGCAGGATCCTCGGCGTCCAGACCGGGTCGGGACCGTCGTCGAAGCTGAAGAAGAGCACCTTCTTGTTGCCTGCGGCAGCGGCCGCGGTCGGGTTGCCGGCCGGCGTACCAGGGCTCTTGACAGGATCGGCGCCGCCTGTGCCAGGCCCGGCATCGCCTGTGGGCGTGGGAGTCGGGGTCGGCGACATCGGCGTGACGTTGGAAGCGACGGTCGGCTGCGGCGGGTTCGAACGTCCCACGGCCAAGGCGATCAGCGAGCCGAACACCAGGACGGCGGTGGTGCTGGTCGCGATGACGGCAGCAAGCTTTCGGGACATGACGCTCCCTCGATCAGGCGGATAGTTCCCCAGTCGCTCCCCGCTCAGGAGCCCCACTCAGTGGTGTGTTGGAGGTAGCTCGAGTGCTGGCGTTACCTGCAACACACATCACTTAGGAGACGCCCGGAGTCCTGACCTGGTTGGCGGTGCTGTGTTGCGGGGAGATCTCAGTCGCCTCCGGAGTCACGACCGTGGCAAGGGTGCCGCGGTGGTAAAGCCTGCCCTCCAAGGACTTCACGCTGGCGACGAGGACGAAGCTCATGCTCACCAGCAACGCCCACGCGCCGAACTTCGCCTGGTGGACGAGCCGCCAGACATCGACCTGGTCGGGGTAGTTCCACGCGTCCAGGAACGTGCCCGCGTTCTCCGCGATCCAGAGGAAGAACCCGATCAGCAGGAACGACAGCGCTAGCGGCATCCGGTACCGCCGTACGCCGACGGTGTAGAAGACCCACGTGGTCCGCAGTACGACGAGCAGCAGCAGCGCGACCGGGATCCGCAGGTCCACGATCCAGTGGTGGGTGAAGAAGTTGGCGTAGATCAGTACAGCGAGCACGGTGGTCAGCACCGGCCGGTATCCGCTCACCCGTAGGTCGAACCGCCGCCACGCCTGGCAGATGTAGCTGCCGACCGCGGCGTACATGAACCCCGCGAACAGCGGCACCCCGGCGAACTTCGTCACCGCGTCGCCCGGGTACTGCCAGGAGCCCACCTGGACCTTGAAGAGTTCCAGCGCGAGCCCCACCAGGTGGAACCCGAAGATCACTGCGATCTCGCGCCACGTCTCGAGCCGGACCACCCAGAACCCGAAGGTGAGGAGCAGGCAGTAGACCAGCAGAGCGTCGTACCGGGCGATCGGGAGGTCGACGTACTTCGAGATCGCGAGCCCGGCGAACAGGGCGGCGGGGAAGAGGCAGGACACCAGTTCCAGGCCGCCGAACCTCAACAACTGCACGCATCCGAACACGATGCGTGACGGCCGCCCACTCATAACAGGACCCTAGCTTTCCGTGCGGTCACAGCTTGGCCGGTTCGCTTGCGGCGGGCGGGTCGCGCTGGGTAGACCTCTTGGCTCAGGCTGATGGGGGAGGAGCGCGCGATGGATCCCAAAGTGGTCTTCGAGACCGACCGGCTGGTGGTGCGCGACTGGACCGACGCCGACGGGGACCGGGTGTTCGACATCTACCGTCGCTGGGAGGTGTCGCGCTGGCTCGGCGCCGACCCGAAGGTGATGAGTGACCGCGACGCCGCGTCCCGCGTGATCGAACGCTGGAACGAGCGCAACAAGGACCCGCTGTACGGCGTGTGGGCGGTCGAGGAGAAGTCCACCGGGATCGTGGCGGGGACGGTGCTCCTGGTGCCGTTGCCCGAACCGGCCGACGGGTCGGGCAAGGGCGAGGTCGAGGTGGGCTGGCACTTCCACCCGGATGCCTGGGGGCGCGGGCTGGCGACGGAGTCCGCGCGGGCGGCGATCGCGCACGGCTTCCGGGGTGGGCTCGGCGAGATCTACGCGGTGGTCCGCCCGGACAACCACCCGTCCCTCGCGGTCTGCCGCCGGCTGGGGATGCACCCGCTCGGCCGGACGGACCGCTGGTACGGCGCGGAGCTCGAGTCCTTCGTGATCTGACCTGCCGCCGGTTCGCCTGTACTGCGTTGTGCCCGGGCTCGGGTTGATCGTCGTACTGGGTGGCGGTTCGCCGGTCCCGCGGGCGGTTCGCAGTACCGGGGCGGCGGGTTCGCAGTACGGGGGCCGGGTGCTCGGATTGGGGTCGGGCGGGTCCGGCCGCGTACCCTTGACCCCCGTGGCACTCACCATCGGAATCGTCGGGCTCCCCAATGCGGGCAAGTCCACGCTCTTCAACGCGCTGACCAAGAACAACGTGCTCGCGGCGAACTACCCGTTCGCGACGATCGAGCCCAACGTCGGAGTGGTCGGCGTGCCGGACGCGCGGCTGGGCAAGCTCGCCGAGATCTTCGGATCGGCCAAGCAACTGCCCGCGACCGTGCAGTTCGTCGACATCGCCGGCATCGTGCGCGGCGCGTCCGAGGGTGAGGGGCTGGGCAACAAGTTCCTCAGCCACATCCGCGAGTCCGACGCGATCTGCCAGGTCACCCGGGTGTTCCGCGACGACGACGTCACCCACGTCGACGGCAAGGTCTCGCCCGCGGACGACATCTCCACGATCCAGACCGAGCTGATCCTGGCCGACCTGCAGACCGTCGAGAAGGCGATCCCGCGGCTGGAGAAGGAGGCGCGCCTGAAGAAGGAGAGCGCCGTCGTGCTGGAGGCCGTGCGGGAGGCGCAGAAGCACCTCGAGGCCGGTACGCCGATCATCGCGACGTCGGTCGACCGGGACGCGATCCGCGAACTGATGCTGATGACGGCCAAGCCGTACCTGTTCGTCTTCAACTGCGACGCGGACGAGCTCGCCGACGAGGCGCTCAAGCAGCAGATGCGCGACCTGGTCGCGCCGGCCGAGGCGATCTTCCTGGACGCCAAGTTCGAGGCCGAGCTGGTCGAGCTCGGCGACGAGGACGAGGCCCGCGAGATGCTCGCCGAGATGGGCGTCGACGAGCCCGGCCTGGACGTGCTCGCCCGGGTCGGCTTCGAGACCCTCGGCCTGCAGACGTACCTGACCGCCGGCCCCAAGGAATCCCGCGCCTGGACCATCCGCAAGGGCGCGACCGCTCCCGAGGCCGCAGGCGTCATCCACACCGACTTCCAGCGAGGCTTCATCAAGGCCGAGATCGTCTCGTACGACGACCTCGTCGAAGCCGGCTCCATGGCCGCCGCCAAAGCTGCCGGCAAGGTCCGGATGGAAGGCAAGGACTACATCATGTCCGACGGCGACGTAGTCGAGTTCCGCTTCAACGTCTGACCCGAAGCAGCCTCGAGGCCAACCACGCGCGTGGATCGCGGCATGAGAGTGCGTTCGCGCTTAGAGTGCCGCCATGGTTGCCCAGATTACGATCTCAGTCGCTGTACTTGTGCGCGACGGTCTCGTGCTCCTTGTGCATCGCCATCCATCGCGTCGGTGGTATCCCGACTGCTGGAGCTTCTCCGCCGGCGGACATGTCGACTCGGGTGAGTTGCCTCACCAGGCCGTCAGTCGGGAATGCCTCGAAGAACTCGGTGTCCACGTCCACGACCCTGTACCCATCCCGATGACGGTCAGCGACCCGACCCTCGACGTGCACGCGTTCCTCATTACGCGCTGGGACGGAGAACCTGTCAACGCCGCACCCGAGGAGCACGACGATCTTCGCTGGTTCCGGCCCAGTGATCTCGCGGACTTGAAGATGGGCCACCCGGAGAGCCTGTCGAGCATCCTGAGCGCCGTCCAGGTCGCAACCGATTAGCAGCCACGAACCGCCCGCTCATCGGCTGCGTGCGACGTGCGGGCCACTACGCCATCAGCGGGGAACTCGTGCAGGGCGGGCAACTGCTCGCACTGCACGTCCCACCCGGCAAGTTCTGAAGCTGGGTCCCAATGCCAGTCGATGTCGACCCGTGGATCTGGTGCGAACGCACTGATCCGCGGGCCGGCCGGGCGGCCGCCCGCTGGGCAGATGTGGTCTGTCGGAGAACGATGTAAGCGGCGGTTGTCATCTGAGAGGTTCTCGGCCCTCGGCATCCGGTCCCCGAAGGTGATCGCAAGCGCCGGGGGCCTCCGGCCGGCAGTACGGGCCGCTGCACCGCGCGGTTCAGGCCGTGTTTCACCGCTCGATGTTCCCAAGCCCGACCGGTCGTGCCAGCATCGGGACCAGTCGATTCCGCAAGGAGACAGCGATGGCTTGGCACACTCAGGTTTCGGGTCGTCGGCGGCTGGCCGCCGTCCTCGCCTTCGGCTTGTCAATGCTGGCTGTGGCACAACCGGCCGCTGCGACGCGCGGCGATGCGGACGCGCGCGCTACGGTGCGGTTCGCGACGTTCAATGCCTCGTTGAACCGCGGCGCGGCCGGCCAACTGGTGGCCGACCTGTCCACGCCAGCGAACGCCCAGGCGCAAACCATTGCCGAGATCGTCCAGCGAACCCGGCCCGACGTCCTGCTCATCAATGAGTTCGATTTCGTCGAAGGCGGCGTCGCAGCGCGGCTGTTCCAACAGAACTACCTGTCGATTGGACACAACGGCGCGGACCCGATCGAGTACGGCTACCGGTTCGTCGCACCGAGCAACACCGGCATCGCATCCGGCTTCGACCTCAACAACGACGGCCGGATCGTGACCGTGCCCGGCGCACCCGGGTACGGCGACGACGCGCTGGGGTTCGGAGCCTTCCCAGGACAGTTCGGCATGGCTGTCTACTCGCGTTACCCCATCGACTACGAGCGGATCCGCACCTTCCAGCACTTCTTGTGGAGGGACATGCCGGGCGCGCTGCTGCCCGACGACACGGCCACCGCGGCACCGGCAGACTGGTACTCCTCGGCGGAGCTTGACGTCTTCCCGCTGTCGTCCAAGAGCCACTGGGACGTCCCGATCCGGATCGGCAACCACGCAGTGCACTTCCTGGTCAGCCATCCGACGCCACCGGTGTTCGATGGACCCGAGGACCGCAACGGGCGGCGCAACTTCGACGAGATCCGGCTGTGGGCCGACTATGTCAGGCCCGGGCACGGAAACTACATCTATGACGATCAGGGCCGCCGCGGCGGCCTCACCCCGGGGGCGGAGTTCGTCATCGCCGGGGACCAGAACTCCGATCCGGTGGATGGGGACAGCCTGCCCGGCTCGGCCCAACTCCTGCTCGACAACCCCAGAATCAATGCGGCCTTCACGCCAGCCAGCCAGGGCGCCGTGGAGGCGGCCACGCTCCAGGGCGGCGCGAACCTGACCCACCTGGGCAACCCCGCCTTCGACACCGCGGACTTCGCCGACAGCACACCCGGCAACTTGCGGGCGGACTACGTCCTCCCGTCCCGTCAACTGCGGGTCACCGACGGCGCAGTCTTCTGGCCGTTGCTTGCCGACCCGCTGTCCAGGCTGACCGGCGTGTTTCCATTCCCGAGCTCGGACCACCGACTGGTATGGATCGACGTCAGCCCGCCCAGCCTCAACTGAGCCGCGCCTGATCCGAATTCTGTAACGCCCATCGGGAGCACGCAGTGCTTGCCTACGGACGTGGGGAGGAGGACGCCGCGAATTAGTGCGACCCGCCGGGCTAGGTCGGCCAGATCTCCGCGGTATCAACGAATCGTGTAACCCGTCCGGCAGGCGGACGCGAGGTCCGCGAGAAGTTGAGCAGCGGACCGGCAGCGAGTGCTCGTCGGACAGCTCGTCTGGCCTGCGTTCGCCAGGCCCGGTCACCGAGCCGGACACCGACCAAGCCGGCGCGTGCCCAACGAGTATTTGCCGGAACGTCGGCGGTTTCCCCTTGCCAATGCGCTGCGGGACCGAATCAGTGACCTGAGTACAAGCCTCGCCTGGGTACCTGTGCCGCCAGAGGACGAGATCGCCAGCCAACGTGAGTTCGAAGTCCTGCCCCTGAGCGCCGAGGAGTTTGAGGAGGTATGGCGTAGGGCGATCGAAGCGAGCTGAGGGCGAAGGTGCGTGCGGCGGCTCGGCCGCGTGGTGACTGGCCCGGCGGCGCGCACGATCAGCGGCATGTCCGGACGTCGGCCGTCACAGGCGAGACCAAGAACCCAGCTCACCCGCGTCGGCACCACGCGCGAACGCGTCCATGATGGCGGCGGCGCGAGTTGACGTTGAGATGAAGTCACCGGTAAACGACACCAGAGCATCCTGGATCGGGAAGTCACGGGATTTGTCCGCGGGAACCACGTCCTCACCGTCCAGGAGGAAGCATGCCTCGGCGTCAACGAAGCGATGAACTATCGCCAAATCGTCGCTGATCGACAGCGTTATGGTCGGGTACACCGTCCCCGCCTCCCAGACCTCGGAGTAGCCCCAGCGTTGCTGCACCAACTGCGTTAGCCGGTTGCGGTACGCCTCGGCGTCCGAACGCGTCGGCGAAGGGGCAGCCAGACCTGACCCGGGACTCGCAACTGTCCACTCGACGTCCATACAGGCTCCTTCCGACGGCATCGTCGCGCATTTGTACCAGCAGCCCAACGCTCCTATCTCTAGGCATGACCGCGCGGATCGCGGCAGAAGAGGGCGTTCTCGAGGCGGCAGACTGTCGCGGTTCCTCCCAGCATCGACCGCGGCGAAAGAGTGGGTGGTGTGCCTTCACCAAAGGCGACCACTTTCCACGCGTCGAACGTGACGGCTCGGGGTGGGCCTGGAACCATTGTGAGCGGTGGGGCTGGCCGCACGGACAACCGCGTGATGGCCGCCGCGGGCGTGCGGGCAGCCACCTGCCTGGTTGCACGCGTCCGTCCTAGCGTCGATTCATGGACACCGACCCTGCGTTAGCCCCCACCCGGTCAGCCGCGATCGACGACGCCGCACCGGGGAGATTGTCCGGCCGGTATCGGGTCTTCCTCGGCGCGACAGCAGTCGTCGGCCTGCACGTGGTCGACGACAACTTTCTGCAACCCGCAGCCGGAACCCACGCCCTCGACCACCTGGCGAGCGGGCTCGTTCCGCTGGCCCTGCTGGCGCTCGGCGGCTGGTTCCACCTGCGGGTGCGGGCCGGCGCACGCGCCCTGATCGCGATCGCGACCGGCATCTTCGGGGTCATGATCGGCGGCTTCGAAGCCGGCTACTACTCGGTCGCGATCGGCCCGTCCGGCGACGACTTCACCGGACTCCTGGCGATCCCGGCGGGACTGGTCCTCGTCGGGGTCGGCGTTTCGGTGCTGTGGCGCTCCCGGCGGCGTACGCCGCGGCTCTGGTGGCGATACAGCCGCAGGCTCCTGCTCGGGCTGGTGGGCGTCGTTGCGCTCTACGAGGTTGTCCTCCCCGTCGGCGTGGCCTACATGTCGACCCACACGGCGCGCGCCGTCGTACCAGACGCCGACCTTGGTGCGCCGTACGAGAACGTGACGCTCAAGACGAGCGACGGTCTCTCCCTGGAGGGCTGGTACGTCCCCTCGAAGAACGGCGCCGCCGTCATCTCGTTCCCCGGGCGCAAGGGGTCGGGGACCCAGGCGCAGGCCCGGATGCTCGTGGAGCACGGCTACGGCGTGTTGCTGTTCGACCGTCGAGGCGAGGGCGTCAGCGAGGGTGACGGCAACATGTTCGGCTGGGGCGGTGAGCGCGACATCTTCGCGGCGCTCGACTTTCTCGAGCAGCGACCCGACGTCGACCCAGCACGGATCGGCGGGATCGGCCTTTCCGTCGGTGGCGAGCTGATGGTGCAGGCGGCCGCTCAGGACGAGAGGCTGGCGGCCGTGGTCTCCGAGGGTTCGGGCACCCGCAGCCTGCCCGAGGAGCTGGAGGAGTACACCGCCGTCGAGGTGGCCCTCAACTTCCCGCTCCTCGCCCTCAAGACCGCTGCGGTGGCGGTTTTCTCCAACACCGCCGTACCCCCCAAGCTGACCGACCTGATCCCTCGGATCACGCCCCGCCCGACCATGTTCATCTGGGCGCCCAATGGTGGCAACGTGGAGTGGATGAACCCCACGTACAACCGGCTCGCAGGCGCGAACTCGTCGATCTGGGAGATCGACGACGTCAGGCATATCCGCGGCTTGGCGGGTCATCCCGACGAGTACCAGAAGCGGGTCGTGGGCTTCTTCGACGCAGCCCTGCTCCAGGCCCAGCCCTGAAAGAGTTGTCCACAGCCGCGTGATCGTCTGGGTGGCGGTTCGTCTCCAGTCTGCGTATACAAGTGGCAGGGGTCCTCACTCGGGACAGGGACCTCCATGACACTGACCTATCCGGATGCCGGCGGCGAACTCGTCGAGATGGGCCAGAACGGCGGGGCCTCATGCGTCTCCGAGTGATGGCCGAGTCACGCGCATCGACGGCCGGTTCGGTGCTCATCTGGCTGGGGGACTGACTTCGCGGTCCCATCAGCTCATCGGTATGACCGCTCGCTCTGCGGCATAGGACCGGACGTGCCGCGCGGTCTACGGTGGTGGTCGTGAGCGATCGAGGTTGCGAATTCTGTGCCGATGACGAGAACATGCATTTCGGCCATGTCAAACAGGTCGCGGAGGATGACCAACGAGGAGCCCTCCTGCAATGCCCGCGATGCGGCTGGTTGTACCTGGATCCGCGGGACGGCCTCTCAGAACCGCGACACATCGAACCCGCCGACGCGGCGAGCTGGTTCGGATTCACCACCTGACGGCGGCAGATGAGTGCGTTCGAGCGTGAGCTTGGATCAATCCTCCTTGGGGAGGCGCCAACCCCATTGCCACGGCCAGCGGGACCTTCGGCCCTCGTTCGCAAGCTGGTCATACGGCAGCCCGGCAACTCGCTCAGCGGCATCGCTGACCACGTCGAGGTAGATGCGGCTGGAGAAGCTGAGGCGCTCCGATGGCACGTGGATCGAAGTGCTCGGCGTGGCCCCGTCCTCCCACCTGAAGTCCGCCCAGGTTGTCGTCGTCTGGCCGACATCCAAGGCAGTAGTGACGGCGCCGCACGCGAGGTCGCCGCACTCGCCACAAACGAGCAGCGGTACTCGACCGGGAGCGAGGTCCGTACAGGGCTTCCGACCGCGCAACTGCTCGACCGCTTCGGGAACCGTGGCCAGCCAAGGGCGGTTGAACGGGGTCACCAGGCCCTGGCCCTCCGGGATCAGATCGGACAGCGACTGACCATCGATCACGAAATCGAGGAAGTGCGACTCCGGGTGGCGAACCTCGTTCCTGTCGTGGACAGTCCGACGGAGGAGCGCCGGCCTTAGCGCCAGCAGGTTCTCCGCAGCGTTCATAGGCCCACGGTAGAGTCCCTACCCCAATGGCTGCACCCGGCTTTGGCCAGTGCCCGCCGAGAGGATTGGCTGCGCACTATCGGCGGCATGAGAGTGCGTTTCGGCCTCGTGCGACACAGGATGTACAGCATGGGTCATCACGGGGTCGTGACGAACGACGCGATGCGCGAACTCCTC
>NZ_SLWM01000020.1:0-125867 GCF_004342085.1 Kribbella orskensis | reverse complement strand
CGATCAACCGGCCGATACGAATTCGCCATACCCAATACTCGAACGCCCACCCGGTGACCCACACCACCGCCACACCCATTTCTCAACAGGCTCTGTAGGGCGCCAGCGGCCGGGCAACCCGCCACCGGCGCCGGCGACCTCAGCTGCACCTGCCTTCCCAGGGCCTCGGGGCGCCAGGAGCCAGGCCACTGAGGACGCTTTGCATAATCATTCAGGAGAGTGCATACTCTTCCTATGTCCAAGGTCCTTACTTCCCTTCCCATCGGTGAGCGGGTCGGTATCGCTTTCTCAGGCGGTCTCGATACTTCGGTGGCGGTCGCGTGGATGCGCGACAAGGGCGCCGTCCCGTGCACCTATACCGCCGACATCGGCCAGTACGACGAGCCCGATATCGACTCGGTGCCCGGGCGCGCGGCGGCGTACGGGGCCGAGATCGCGCGGCTGGTCGACTGCCGTGCGGCGCTGGTCGAGGAAGGGCTGGCGGCGCTCGCCTGCGGTGCGTTCCACATCCGCTCGGGCGGTCGCGCCTACTTCAACACCACGCCGCTCGGCCGCGCGGTCACCGGCACACTGCTGGTCCGGGCGATGCTCGACGACAACGTCCAGATCTGGGGCGACGGGTCGACCTTCAAGGGCAACGACATCGAGCGGTTCTACCGGTACGGCCTGCTCGCGAACCCGCAGCTGCGGATCTACAAGCCCTGGCTCGACGCGGACTTCGTCACCGAGCTGGGCGGCCGTAAGGAGATGTCCGAGTGGCTGCTCGCTCACGAGCTGCCGTACCGGGACAGCACCGAGAAGGCGTACTCGACCGACGCCAACATCTGGGGCGCCACCCACGAGGCCAAGACGCTGGAGCACCTCGACACCGGCATCGAGACCGTGGACCCGATCATGGGCGTCAAGTTCTGGGACCCGGACGTCGAGATCCTCACCGAGGACGTCACGATCGGCTTCGAGCAGGGCCGGCCGGTGACGATCAACGGCAAGGAGTTCGCCAGCGCGGTCGACCTGGTGATGGAGGCGAACGCGGTCGGCGGCCGGCACGGCATGGGCATGTCGGACCAGATCGAGAACCGGGTGATCGAGGCCAAGAGCCGGGGCGTGTACGAGGCACCCGGGATGGCGCTGCTGCACGCGGCGTACGAGCGGCTGGTCAACGCGGTCCACAACGAGGACACGGTCGCGAGCTACCACAACGAGGGCCGGCGGCTCGGCCGGCTGATGTACGAGGGCCGCTGGCTCGACCCGCAGGCCCTGATGGTGCGGGAGTCCCTGCAGCGTTGGGTCGGTACCGCGATCACCGGCGACGTGACGCTGCGGCTGCGGCGGGGTGAGGACTACTCGATCCTCGACACCTCCGGCCCGGCCTTCAGCTACCACCCGGACAAGTTGTCGATGGAGCGGACCGAGGACTCGGCGTTCGGCCCGGTGGACCGGATCGGCCAGCTGACGATGCGGAACCTCGACATCGCCGACTCACGCGCCAAGCTCGAGCAGTACGCCGGTCTGGGCATGATCGGCACCAACCACCCGGCGATCATCGGCGCGGCCCAAGCCGCCTCGACCGGCCTGATCGGCGCGATGCCGCAGGGCGGGGCCGAGGCGATCGCCTCCCGCGGCGACGTCTCCGACGACGACCAGATGCTCGACCGGGCCGCGATGGAGTTCGGCACCGACTGAACGCCACCACACAGGCACCTCCACACCAACGGCCCCAGGCGACCCCCTCCACCGCCTGGGGCCGTGTCTTGTCTCCCTGACGATCTAAGGGGTTCGGCGCCGTATCTGCGGGGGTGCACCCGATGTGGCCGAGGTACCTGGCGGCCGAGCGTGAGAGCAGGCGGCAATTCCGCCGTCTCAGCTCACCCGGAGACACCATGAACCACACGTACTCAGCCCTCGCCCTGTCCGCACTCGCGCTGGGCACCGTCGTACTCACGACACCCGAGGCATCAGCCTTGCTCAGAGATACAGGCGGCGCGTCCGCTCCCTACAGCGGCAGCACCGACGACTGGCCGGGCAAAGGCAGCGGATACCCCGAGTCCAAGCCCACCAACTGCGCGTGCCCAGGCCACCCGTTGTGCAGCGCGGATCCGATGCCGGAGTTCGAGGTTGTCGCGGCGACGACCCCGGCAGCCTCGTCAGATGTCACCTGGTCCGCAAGCGCCCAGATGGGGACCTCAGCTCTCGGAGGCGCTGCTCTCGCCTTCGGCGGCATGTGGCTCTACCGCCGCCGCACTCCGGCCGACTAGCCGACTCGGTGCGAGAGGAGGTGCAGACCGATGATGGCGATCCAGCTAATGATGCTCGCCGCAGTGGCTGCCGGGGTGGGCCTGCTGATCATGGTCAGCTGGTTCAGCCGGCTCGAACAGGACCCGTACGCCGAGTGCGCGAACTGGTGCCGGGTCAACGCAGAAGTGGTCTCTGTACTCCGGGCCGGCGACCGCGTCTTCCTACAAGTCCGCTTCACAGTAGGGACCTCGCTCATCCAGAACGACGTCCGGTACGACGTACCGGGCCCGCTGCCACACGCCGGAGAGCGAGTCGCGATCCAGTACGACCCCACGGCCCCCGCTCGGCTGGTAGTCGCCCGACCCCCAACCGCTCAGCCAACGCCGCACCTTCCACCCGGCTAGCAGTGCCGGTCTTCCCCAAGATGTTGAACACATGCCCGCTCACGGAGGTCAGGCGGTGCGGGGTCAAGTGAGGCGCGGGGTGACTCGGCCGCTGGTGAAGAGGTGGGTGTTGGTGAAGGTGATGGGGGTCCAGGGCTGGTTGGGGGCGCTGCGGGTGACGAAGTGGTTGCCGTCGGCTGGGGTGGTTGGTAGGAGCTCGTATTCCTGGACCGGTTCCTCGGCGAAGGCGAGGCGGTCGCCGGTCGCTTGGTAGGTCAGCACCAGTTGGTCGTCGCGGCGGAGGACCTCCAGGCGAGCACTGGCCCGCTCGTACACGCCGATGTGCTCGACACCTACCCGGACGTCCTCGAGTGGCTCGGGCGGAAGCGGCGCCGCGGCGCCCACGTAGTGTGTGAAGACCTCGGAGGCGATGGCGTCGAAGAGGGCCGGGGCGTACGCCGAGTTGGTCAGCAGGCACACCGCCAGCCGGGCTTCGGGGTCGATCCGGAGGAAGGCGAGCTGCGAGATCGTGGTGCCGTCGTGGCCGAAGAGCTTCCGGCCGGACCAGTCGTACAGCCGCCAGGCCAGGCCGATCGCCTCCACCCCGTTCGCGCCGCCCGGGAAGGACACCTGCGGCTCGCGCATCCCGGCGTACCGGCTGTCCGGGTCGTCGAGATGCAGTTGGGCGAAACGCAAGAGGTCGCCGGCGCTCTGGGTGATGAGTCCGGCCGGGCCGATGGAGCGCGGCAGGTTCCAGGTCTGGACCGGGGAGCCGTCCGCGACGTGCCCGAGGGCGGACCGGTGCAGGATCGCCTCCTCCGGCAAGGTCATGGTCGCCGACAGCCCGAGGGGCTCGATCAGGCGGGACCGCAGGGAATCGTCCCAGGTCCGTCCGTCGAGCACCTCGATGATCCGGCCGAGGAGGACGAAGCCGGCGTTGCAGTAGGAGTACGCCGTCCCCGGCGCGAACAACTGGTCCACGTCGGCCAGCAGCGCGACGTACCGCTCGAGGCAGTCGTCGCCGCGGCCGGTGTCGGTGAACAGGTCCCCGTCGATGCCGCTCTGGTGGGTGAGCAGCTGACGGACGGTGATCCGTGCGTCGATCGGTGCCTCAGGCAATAGTTTCACCACGGCGTCGTCGAGCTCGAGCCGACCCTCGGCGGCCAGCTGGACGATCATCGTGGCGGTCCACGTCTTGGTGATCGAGCCGACCTGGAAGATCGAGTCGGCCATCACCTCGACGCCGGTCCCCCGGTTCAGGACGCCGTACGGTGTGATGGTCTGCTCGCCGTCGGCCCAGATCCCGAGTACTGCGCCGGGCACTCCGGCGTCGGCGGCGAGTGCTTCCAGGCGCGAGGTCCAGTCAGGCATGACCCCTAAGTTACTTGGCCTTCTCCAGCTCGTTGAGCACGGCCCGGATCGCAGCCCAGGCAGCCGATTCGTCCAGGCCGAGCCCCTGCAGGACGGTGGTCGCGACACCAGCCTGGTCGCGGTAGAACGCGAGCAGGAGGTGCTCGGTGCCGACGTAGTTGTGGCCCAGCGCGAGCGCCTCACCCGCGGCGCCTTGCAGGACGTGCGATGCGCGCCGGGTGAACCCCAGCTCTTCCTCGTTCACGGGTCCCTCGCCGGCGGGCACTGCCGCGTTCACCGCTTCGGACACCGCCTGCTCGGTAACGCCATGGGCAACGAGCACCTTGGTGGCGAGGGCCTCCGGTTGGGTGTAGAAGGCGAGCAGCAGGTGCTCGGTACCGACGTACGAGTGGTTGAGGCCGCGGGCGACATCGGTGGCCGCCTCGACGACCGCGCGGGTCCGCGGGGTGTAGTGCTCGAACGCGGGCCGGCTCGTCCAGGACTCGGCGAAGCGTTTGTGTGCGGCCTGCTTGCTGACGCCGAGCACGGTGCTGATCTCGACCCACGACTTGCCGGCGCCGCGGGCCCGGTCGACGAAGTAGCCGAGCGCGGCGTCGCTGGTGCTGGTCAGTTCGCTGATCGTGCTCGCGGCGGTGCCGAGCTGGTCGAGGATGTCGTCGGTGCCGGCGTCCGCACGGATGGTGTCGATGAGTTGTTGCAGATCGGGTCCAGGAGTCATGCGTCAACCCTAGGTTGACGCGATTTGGCCGTCAACCCTGGGTTGACGGACCCGCCGCCTTCAACAACCAGAACGACTGCCCCGGCTTCGCCAACCACTCCCCGCCCCCGAGTGGTGGGCGGGGAGTGCCACCACTCACCAACCATCTCTGACGCAGCACCCCAGCAGCGTCGGCAGGCGGAGACAGCGTCGCTGCAGCCGGGGTTGGTGAGTGGTGGCAGTCCGGCTTCGGAGGGTTAAGGTTCCGGGGTGCAGGAATTGCCCGACATCATCGCGCCTGGACTGCGGGTGCTGTTCTGCGGGATCAACCCCGGCCTGGTGTCGGCCGAGACCGGGCACCACTTCGCCCGGCCCGGCAACCGCTTCTGGCCGGCACTCCACCAGTCGGGCTTCACGCCGAGGCAATTCCGGCCCGACGAGCAGAAGGAACTTCTCGAGCTCGGCCTCGGGATCACCAACATCGTCGACCGGCCGTCAGCCCGGGCCGACGAGCTGAGCCGGGCGGATCTCGCCGCGGGTGGCGAGAACCTGGTGAAGAAGGTCCTTGCCTATGAACCCGAGTGGCTCGCGGTCGTCGGCGTCACGGCGTACCGGGTCGCTTTCGGGGACAAGAAGGCGGCGATGGGGCGGCAGGATCGCCTGATCGGTGCGACCAAGGTCTGGATCCTGCCGAACCCCAGCGGCTTGAACGCCCACTACACGCTCCCCAAGCTCGCCGCCGCCTTCGCCGAACTGAAAGCTGCCAGCTGACCGCACTCACCTCGGTGTTCTCCGAGTCGGCCGCGCCCGCGACGCGCGCCCGCGCAACTGCTGAGGCGGCCAATCTGCCCGCCTGACTCCCCGGTTCGGCAGGATGTGGGGATGCATGCGACCGATCTGCTGAGCGCTCTCGATGGACTCCCGTACGGCGAACGCGCCCGGCTGATCGCGCAGGAGGCGAGGCGGCTACGCGGTACTCCGGACCTGCCCGAGCTGATCGCCGAACTCGACAGCGGCGAGCCCTTCGAGCGCGCAGTCGGTCTGCAGCTCGCGCAGATCGCGGGCGACATCGACCACGTGGCCCGGCTGCTCGCGGACCCCGATTCGGTCATCCAGGCACGCGCCCTCGCGGCGGCCGGTCGCGGTGTCGCGGTCTCCGACGACGCTCTGCGTGCTCTGTACGACGATGCGCCGGCCGCCCTCCGCAGCAGGCTCCTGTCGGTGATCCACCGGACGGGTCGGCAGGGGCTGGCGGCACGGTTGATCGACGACCAGCGCGACCGGTGGGGCGACCAAGCGGCGAGCGCGTTCCTCAGCAGCACCGACCGATCCACCGTCGAGCGGCTCCTTCCGGAACTCGCCTACTGCCTCAACGCAGGCATGTGGGAGCGGTTGGCCCGGAGACACCCGGAACCGGTGCTCGACTACGCGACCCGGACTCTGCCCGGCGACGAAGGGGCGCGAGAGGAATGGTGGGGTGGGGTCGGCTTCGGAGTGGTCGGTGCCTTCGATCACGCTGCGGAGCGCGTGTTCGCGTTGCTGAAGGATGCGCTCTCTCCGGATCAACTGCCGTCCGCGGTGGTCGGGATCCTTGGTCGGTTGGTTGATCTCGATCCGAGTGGTGTGCTGGCGATCCTGACGACGCCGGAGCGGGCGTCCGCAGTACGGGAGGCGCTGACGCCAGCCGTCCGACGACGGCTGTATCGGTTCTCCGACGACGAACTCGCTGCACTGGGCCGACTGCTCTGGCCGGCCGTGGGCGGGTTGCTGTCCGACCTGCCACCAGCTCGTCGTGCTGTCGTGTTCGAGAAGGCGACGACCTCGATCGAGCTCAGCCAGACCGCGCTTCTTGGTTCTGTCCTTCGCGTTCTCCCGCTGGCGGTCCGACAGGATCAGGCACGGCGGATGCTCACGATGGCCGAGATCCGCGAAGACCATCGGCAGAGGTGGGAGGTCACCAGTCATCTGCCGTTCGAGGAGGCGTTCGCCTTGCTCGAGCCGGAGGTCCGCCGACCGGACGTCGACGACCGCGCGGCCGTGTACCGGACCGTCATCAACTCTGCCGGGCTCTCCCGGGAGCCCGCCTCGATCGAGCAGGCGCTGACCTGGGCCACCCGGGTCCGCAACGAACGGGACCAGGTCCGCAACACCGTTCTGCTCGCCGCGGCCGGACTCCCGCCCTCTCTCCTGACCGATCAGCACGTCGCCGCGCTGCAGACCCTCCTGACCGACGCACTCGAGGCGCGCGACACGTCCTGGAGCTCCCGCTCGGCGCTGAACCAGCTCGCCGAGCTCGCCGTCCGTCAAGGTGCCCTAGGCAACCATCACGGTCTGCTCCGGTGGGGACTCGATGCCCACGCCCGGCTGACCGAGAGCCGCGGCACCGTCGGCCTCTACGGCTTGATCGACGGCCTGCCCCGCGGCCGCGAGCTCGCGATCTACGAAACCTTGCGCCCGTACGTCGAGAGCGCGGCCAAGCGGCGGGAGTTCGACCTCGCCTTCGCGATCGCCGGAGCGTTCGGCCGCCGCGGCTGGACCATCGACCATCTCCACGCGATCCTCGAACAGGCCGTCTGGTCGAACCAGGAGTACACCGTCGAGCGAGCCGCCCACCTCTGGCTCGAACCGACCACCACTCGCTCCGAACGCACCGCTCGGATCATCGGCCGCGATGTCGGCATGGCCCGCTGGCAACCCGTCTGGAATGCCGTCACCGAATGCCGCACCGACCTCCTCGATCCCGTGCTCGCCGAGCCGGACCGAATCCGCCGGTTCAGCCGCAACCACCCCGCCTGGCAGGTCTCCGACTCCGCACTGCGCCGCTGGCTCCCACGCCAGCACCGCCGGTACGCCGAACTGGTGGCCGCCGCCGCGAACGACTCCCGCATGCCCGAGTGGGCTCGCGCGACCGCGGTGTCGACGCTCGGGCACATCCCTGGTGTCGGACGAGCCGCGGTCGAGCCGTTCCTCACCAGCGACGCGGTGCTTCTCCAGGAGGCTGCATTGGCCGCACTGGCGTGGACGGATCGGCCCGAGCAGGCACTGGCTGTCTTGCTGCGACACGGTGGGGACGACCGTGCTCGAGTCGCGCTCTACGCAGCCACTCGGGCCGCGCGCTTCGTCAGGCCGAGCCTGCTGGCCGAGACGTTCCGGCCCGTGCTGGTTGGCGAGGGCGTCAAGGTGACCTCGCGCAAGGAGGCCGCGCGGCTCCTCGGCGAACTCCGCGCGCCCGGCGCCGGCGAAGTACTGACTGAAGCCTGGGCGGACGCGCATCGGGATGTGAAGGCGGCGATCACCAGTGCGGCGTCGCAGTACCTGCTGCATGAGCCGGCGAGCTGGGCGCTGTTGCAGGAGGCTGTGCACGATTCGCCTGCTACTGCGACGGTTCTGGCCCAGCGATCACCGTCCACGATGGCCTCGAAGTACCGCTCGCACTACGCGGACCTGCTGATCGCCGTGACGAACAGGCCCGAGACGGAGGTGGTGCGGCTCGCGCTGCTGTCGATGCGGTTCTGGGCACGCTTCAACCCCGCGGCCGTGCCGGTCTGCGCCGCCTTCATCACTGACCTCAGCATCCGCAACAGCACCTGGTCCGACGGCACGACCACCCTCGCCACCATTGCCGCCACCACCCCGGAACTCGCCCTCGACGAAGTGCTCTCGGTGGTCCGACTCCTCGTCCGGCTGGAGACCAACCCCAACGTCCCCAACGCCACTCCGGACCGCGATCGCCCGGCCCGGCAGCGGCTGACGGTCTTGGTCAACAGCCTGACCGCCGCCTTCGGCATGAAGTCCACCGAAGCCCGGCAGGTGTTGCGCTTGGTCGCGGATGAGGTCACCGCGCCCGAGTACGTGCACTGCCGGCTGCAGTTGCTCGTCAAGGCGCTTCGGTGGGAGGTGCTGTACGACGAACTGTCGGCGCTGGCGAGCCTGGTCGCGGATCGACCGGTGGCGACGTTTGATGCGGTGGACCAACTCAGCAAGAGGCTGAGCAACTCGCACGCCTACTGGACGCCCGACGACCTGGTAGAGCCGGCCGCCAGGCTTGCAGCGAGGTCCCGAACCGTCGATTGCCTGCTGGCGCTCTCGCTGACGGCGGCAGCAGGTCGGCGAGCGGGCTGGCCGCTGACCTGGCGAACGCAGCTGGCCGAACTCCGTAACCATCCCGCTGCTGACGTTCGCCACGCTGCTCTGGATCTTGTGACGGCGTCGGAAAGCTAGCCCTTCTCCTCACCCTCTGACGCGGCCTCACCTTCTGACTCGGCGGCGCGGCGGGCCGCGGCCTTGCGGCGTTTGCCTTCGTGCATGGCGACGACGCGGGCGATCGGGATGGTGTGGCCCTCCTCGATCAGCTCGGCGGGCAGCGTCTGAGGCGCCGGCAACTGCTCGGCCCACGGGTCGCCGTCGCCCAGCAGAGCGGGAGCCGTGTGGAGGGTGAAGTCCTTGGGTGTCACCTGATCGATGTCGTCCCAGCCGACGGGGAACGACACCGTTGCACCTGGTCGGATGCGTGGGCTGTACGCCGCGACCACCGTCGCCCCACCGGAGCGGGTCGAGTCGACGAACACCTTGCCTTGCCGCTCTTCCTTGACGTACGCGGTGGTCGCCAGTGCCGGGTCGATCCGCTCGGCCCGTGCAGCGATTGCTCGGGTCGCGGCCGCCGCGTCCTCGATCGAGGCCTGGTCGTCGATCGGCACGTAGACGTGGACGCCCTTGGCGCCGCTGGTCTTGACCGCTCCGCTCAACCCGATATCCGCGAGCGCCTGCCGCACCAGCTGCGCCGCCTGCACTGCCAGCTGGAAGGTCTCCCCCTCTGGCGGGTCGAGGTCGAGCACCAACTGCGTGACGCGATCCCAGCGGGAGGCACGGACCAGCGTCGGGTGGTACTCCACCGCACGCTGGTTCGCGAACCACAGCAGCGTCTTGCGGTCATCGCAAACGGCGTACGACACCTCACGCTTGGACGCCTCGGCCCACATCGGCACCGTCCGCACCCACTCCGGCGTGTACTTCGGAACGTTCTTCTGCATGAACGGCTGCTGCCCAGGCCGCACCCGGATCACCGACAACGGGCGCTCCCGCAACTCCCGCAGGATCCGCCCGTGCACGGCATCGAGGTAGTCCACCAGATCCCGCTTGGTAGCCCCGGCCCCATCGAACAGCGGCTGATCCAGATTGGTCAGCGGCACCCCATCACGCGTCTCATCCGGCTTACTCGCCATGACAGGAGCCTAAGGGCAGAAGGAGTCAGGCGCCTGTGGGTAACTTCCCGCCTTCTGGGACTCTCGTTTGTAGACTTGAGAGGGAAAGACAGCAGGCGAGTCGTGGCGGGTCGGTCAGCCGCCGGAGACTCCGATTTCGGCGTCGGCCAGGTCGGTGTTGAGGCCGTCGGTGTCGTCGAGCCAGCCGTGAGGGAGGACGACGTGGTCACGGGGGCTGCCCTGGCGGCCGCGCGGGGAGCCGAGCTCCTGGACGGGGAACGGTGCAGTCGGGTCGAGTTGGGCTAGGAGTTCGTCCAGGTGGGCGAGGGAGTCGACCATGCCGAGGGCAGCGCGGAGTTCGCCGCCGGCTGGGAAGCCCTTCAGGTACCACGGGACGTGCTTGCGGAAGTCGCGGAGGCCGCGCCGCTCCCCCATCAGGTCGGCCAACAGCTCGCCGTGCCGCCGCATCACTGTGGCCACCTCGCCCAGGTTCGGCAGGTTGAGCGCCTCACCACCGGCGAACGCCACCGCCAGGTCGCGGAACAACCACGGCCGGCCGAGGCACCCGCGCCCCACGATGACCCCGGCACAACCCGTCTCGGAAACCATCCGGAGCGCGTCGGACGCCTCCCAGATGTCGCCGTTGCCGAGCACGGGGATGCTGACGTGCTCGACGAGTTCGGCGATCTTGCCCCAGTCGGCCTGCCCCGAGTACGCCTGGGCCGCAGTACGACCGTGCAGCCCGATCGCGGCCGCGCCCGACTCCTCGGCGATCTTGCCCGCGTCGAGGTAGGTCTGGTGCGCGCTGTCGATCCCGATCCGGGTCTTCATCGTCACCGGAATGCCGTACGGCGTGGCCGCCTTCACCGCGGACTGCAGGATCGCGCCGAGCAGATTCCGCTTCCAGGGAAGGGCCGCGCCGCCGCCCTTGCGGGTCACCTTCGGCACCGGACAACCGAAGTTCAGGTCGATGTGGGCGACGCCGTACTGGTCGCAGAGCAGTTCGACCGCGCGGCCGATGTAGACCGGGTCCACGCCGTACAGCTGGACCGACCGGACCGTCTCGCGCTCGTCGAAGGTGAGCATATCGAGGCTCTTCTGGTCCCCCTCGACGATGCCGCGCGACGTGATCATCTCGCAGACGTACAGCCCGGCGCCCTGCTCCGCACACAGCCGCCGGTACGCCGCGTTGGTGATCCCCGCCATCGGCGCGAGCACCACCGGCGTATCGATCGTCAGGTCGCCGAGCTTCAACATGCTGCTCAGGCCTTCGTCACCAGGATCTGGCCGTTGCCCGAAACCTGCGCCTTGTAGGCATGTACTGCGTTCGCGGTCGTCGTTACGTCGCAGGAGATTCCCTCGGACGTGTGCTTGACCACGGCGACGTCGTCCATCGTGCAGGTCACCTTGGCCGCGCCGGCGACCGTCCGCTGCACCGCGTCGACGACCTTCGCCTTCACGACCGCCACCGAGTCCGAGGTGAACTTGTACGACGCGCTGTACTGCTTGGCGTCGATCGTCAGCTTGCCCGGGTACGACTTGCCCGCATACGTGACCGTGCACGTCAGGTTGTGGGTGCCCGGCTCCTCCGCGCTGTCGATCCCCGGGCAGTTCACCGTCGTGGTGGCAGCCTTGCCCGCGGCGATCTGGGCCTGCTTGGAGATCGCGAAGCGGATCCGCTGAGCCAGCGGGGCATCCGAGGCCGGCTCGCCCTTCACCTTGGGAGTCGGCCACGGCGTCGAGGGCGTCGGCAACGGCTTCAGCGTCGGCGTCGAGGCGGTCGGGATCGGCGCGGTCGAACCCGGCGCACTCGGGTTGGACGCCGACGGGGTGCCGGCGGCGTTGTTGTCCGGAGGTGAATCCGAGCAACCGGCGACCAGGAAGACCAGCAGCGCGCTGAGACCGAAGACGGCCAGGCCGAACTTGGTGTGGCCGGGCGTCAGAAGTCCCCGAAGCGTCCGTTCGCTCATTGTCAGCAACCCACCAGACGCTGCGCGAGGTAGCCCGTCACCTCGGTGAGGGCGACTCGTTCCTGCTTCATCGAGTCACGCTCGCGAATCGTCACGGCCTGGTCGTCGAGGGTGTCGAAGTCGACGGTGATGCAGTACGGCGTACCGATCTCGTCCTGGCGGCGGTAGCGACGGCCGATCGCGCCGGCGTCGTCGAAGTCGACGTTCCAGTTCTTCCGCAGTTCGCCGGCCAGGTCCTTTGCCTTCGGGGACAGGTCGGCGTTGCGGGACAGCGGGAGCACCGCCGCCTTGACCGGGGCCAGCCGCGGGTCGAAGCGCAGTACGGTCCGCTTGTCCACGCCGCCCTTGGCGTTCGGGGCCTCGTCCTCGGTGTAGGCGTCGAGCAGGAACGCGAGCACGTTGCGTGTCAGGCCGGCCGCCGGCTCGATCACGTACGGCGTCCAGCGCTCGCCCTTCTCCTGGTCGAAGTAGGACAGGTCGACGCCGGAGTGCTTGGAGTGAGTGGACAGGTCGAAGTCGGTCCGGTTCGCGATGCCCTCGAGCTCGTCGAACTCCTTGCCGCCGAAGTGGAACCTGTACTCGATGTCGACGGTGCGCTTCGAGTAGTGGCTCAGCTTCTCCTTCGGGTGCTCGTAGAGCCGCATGTTGTCCGGGTTCAGGCCGAGCCCGGTGTACCAGTCCCAGCGCGCCTTCAGCCAGTACTCGTGCCACTCCTCGTCACTGCCCGGCGCGACGAAGAACTCCATCTCCATCTGCTCGAACTCGCGGGTGCGGAAGATGAAGTTGCCCGGGGTGATCTCGTTGCGGAAGCTCTTGCCGACCTGGGCGATGCCGAAGGGCGGCTTCTTCCGGGCGGTGCCCATCACGTTGGCGAAGTTGATGAAGATGCCCTGCGCGGTCTCCGGCCGCAGGTAGTGCAGGCCTTCCTCCGACTCGACCGGGCCCAGGTAGGTCTTCAGCAGGCCGTTGAACATCCGCGGCTCGGTGAAGGTGCCCTTGTTGCCGCAGTTCGGGCAGGCGATCTCGTCCAGCTTGACCTCGTCGGCGTCCTTGTTCTTACGCCGGGCGAAGTCCTCGCGCAGGTGGTCGTCGCGGAACCGCTTGTGGCAGGACTGACACTCGGTCAGCGGGTCGACGAACTCCGACAGGTGGCCGGAGGCCTCCCACACCTTGGTCGGCAGGATCACCGACGAGTCCAGCCCGACGATGTCGTCGCGGCTCGTCACCATCGAGCGCCACCACTGGGTGCGCACGTTGTTCTTCAGCTCGACGCCGAGCGGTCCGTAGTCCCAGGCCGACTTGGTACCACCGTAGATCTCGCCGCACGGGTAGACGAAGCCTCTCCGCTTACTGAGGCTGACGACGGCATCGACGGTATCCACGGGCACTTTTCGACTCCAGTTTGGTGGTACGGGAAGGGTCCAGGCTATCGGGCCGGGGAGGCCCTCGTCGCATTCGTGCTCGCGACGATCGATCGCCGCTCAGCGCAGCGGGGCGAACTCGCTCAGGTCGTCGTAGGCGGTCGGCTCGTCGATCGCCTGCGACAGCAGCGGCACCGCCGCCAGCTTCACCTCGTACGGCGAGAGCGCGCGGCGGTAGCTGCCGATGTTCTCCCACTCCATGCTCAGCGCGAGAAGTTCGGGGTCGTCCGCGTTCCGCCCGGTCCGGGCCGCGACGAATCCCTTCTGCCGCGACAACACCTCGACAGCTGTCTCCAGCCGCCCCAAGAACTCCGGCTGCGCGGTCTCGTCGACCCGGAACCTGATCACCACGAACACGCGCGCAAGCGTACGGCGTCACGCTCCGCGATCCACACCGCCCCGGTACGGCGTACTCCCGGCGGGCGTCAGCGTTCCTGCTGCGGCGCACTCCGCGATGGTCCGGCGGAGGTGGTCTGACCACGCCGGCCGAACTGCGACGCATCAAGTGGCCGCGAACTCGACAGCGGCTGCTGCCCGGCCCAAGCCTGAGCCACCGCCCGCTTCGCATCGAGCTCAGCCTGCCGCTGCGCCTGATTGCCGCCCGACGAGGCCGGGCGGTCGCCGAATCGGTTCAGGCCGGGCTGCCGGTCGTTGGGGTGCCGGTTCAGGCGGGCACAGGTGTGCTCGTAGATATTGCCGCTCCCCTGCCGCGGCTTGATCGCCAGCAGCTCGCGCCGCGGCTGACCACCTGGCGTGGCAGGACCGCTCTCACGGAAGACCAGCCGGTGGTCGGCCTTCTTCTGCGGATCCGACTGCACATAAGCCGTCACGCAGTCCCGCAGATCCCCCTTTCCCGCCTCATACCCCAACGGATGATGCCCGTCGGTCTTGCCCGCACGCAGCTTCTCGATCTCGCGCAGGGTCTCGCGATAGAGGTTGCCGTGGCGGGCGGGATCGGCCATCGCTCTGCTCCGGAGTAGTTGCAGGTCCTGCGCGAACTTTGGGCTTGCCGAGATCGAGTAACCGCTCTGCTCACTGGTCACGTGGCGGCAGGCCCTCCTCCGTGCGGATCTCGTCGAGGATCTGCTGGGTGAAGGGGTCGTCAGCCGCCCACTCGTCGAGATCGAACGGCTTGCTGTCGGGGAGGGGTTCGGTGGTGTAGGTGCGCTGGGTGGGGTCGTCGACTACGCCGGCTGGGGGCTCGTCGTCGCCGCGGAGGAAGCGGTACTGCGCTGTCGACAGCACCACCGCCTCCGGCTCGCCTTCCTCGCCCCACACCAGCGGGGTCGGGGAGGCTCCGGCGCGGATCGCCGTGAGCAGCCTCGGCAGCTCGGCCGCCACCTGCGGTGGCTCCAGCACCGACGGCGCGAGGTCGAACTTGGCCTCACCACCGAGATCCTCGAACTCGTCGTACGTCAGCACCACGGCCTCCGGCACCCCGTCGCCGAAGCTGAAGGCACGGGTGGACCCAGCGCGGAACCGGCCCAGGATCCCCGGCAGGTCGCGGCTGATGTCGTCGACTGATGGCAAACCGTTCATCCACAGACTGTAACCAGAATGCGGTCAGCGCGGAGGCGACTATCCACAGACGACCAGGGGGCTGGAACACTGTGGAGATGAGCAGCGCATCTCCCAGCAGTGAGCCGTCGAGTCCGCTTCGCACGCGGATCACGAAGTTGAGCTACCCGGTGGTGGCCAAGCTGCACGAGATGCCGAAGCTGACGCTGCCCGCGATCACCCTGGTGCTCGCCCTGATCGGGGTCTTCGCGCCGGTCGCCGCCGGCGTCCCCGCGCTGATCCTGCTCGCACTGCTGCTCGCCTGGCTCGGCTTCCTGTCGTGGCCGGTGGTGTCGAACGGCCAGCGCGCCATCCGGATCTTCTCCGTTCTCGTCATCCTGCTCTTCGGCGTCTCCCGCATCGCCAACGGCTGAGCGACACCAACTGGGTCTGGCCTGCAGGGTGCGAGCCGAGTCAGGCCCGCAGGGTGTCGACGGCGGCTGCGACGGCGGCGGCTCGGAGGTCGGCGGGATCGACGTGTTCGAACATCACCGCGCAGTCGGAGAGACCGCCGAGGGCGACCATGCCGCGGACCTGATGGTCCAGGGACGGATCCGGGCCGATCAGTAAGGCGATCAACCGCTGCCGCCAGTCGATGAACTTCGACGCCAGGTCCAGTTGGTGCAGCACGGTCATGTCGCTGATTGCGACCTGGATCAGCCGCCGGTGCTTGTAGGCCAGGTCGAAGTACGACTCGAGCAACGCGCGCGGATCCGCTGACGCCGTGGCCTCCTGCTCTTCGACATAGGTGTTGAAGTCGTCGAACAGCGGTGTCACCAGACTGCTGACCAGTTCTTCGCGGGACGCGAAATGGTAGTACAGCGCGGGCTTGGTCACGCCCAGCCGGTCGGCGATCTGCCGGAGGCTGGTCTGCTGCATGCCCTGCTCGGCGAACAGGTCCAGCGCCACCGCCTGGATCCTCGCCTTGGTGTCCCCGCTTCGTGCTCTCGGCATGCTGCGAAGTTTAGCTGACCTACCGTTAAGTAAGCCATTGACAAGCCCCCTCACGATTGCTTACCTTCCGTTAAGTAAGCAATCGGGCAAGGGGGTGGAGGCAATGCAGAAAGTGCTGATCTCCGGCGCGAGCGTGGCCGGACCAGTGCTCGCCTACTGGCTGCGGCAGTACGGTTTCGAGCCGACGATCGTCGAGCGCACGCCGGCTCTGCGCCACGGGCTCGGAGGTCACGCGGTCGACCTGTTCGGCTCGGGCGTCGAGGTCGCCCGGCGGATGGGGATCGACGAAGCCGTCCAAGCGGCGCGGACACGGACTGAGTGGATGACGCTGTTCCGCAACGGCAAGAAGCCGGTCGAGATCAACGTCGACAAGCTCAGCTCCGGCATCTCCGACCGCCACGTGGAGATCCTCCGCGGCGAGCTCACCAGCCTCCTGTACGACGCGACGCGCGACCGGGTCGAGTATCTCTTCGGGGACTCCATCGCCACCCTGAACGACGACGGCCACGGGGTCGACGTCACCTTCGAGCACGGCGAGCCCCGCCGGTTCGACCTGGTGATCGGTGCCGACGGCATGCACTCCACGGTCCGGCGGCTCGCGTTCGGACCGGAGGAGTCGATGCGCCGGCCACTCGGTGGCTACCTCGGGGTGTACTCGATGCCGGATGAACTCGCACTGGGCAACCGAATGTTCGTGCACATGGAGATCGGCAAGATCGCCAGCACCTACGGCGTTCACCAGACGGGCCAGGCCCGGGCCGCCTTCCTGTTCCGCCGGCAAGAGGAGTTGCGGTACGACTACCGCGACAAGGACCAGCAGAAGCGGATCCTGGCGGACGAGTTCCGCGACTACGGCTGGGAGGTCCCTCGCCTGCTGAAGCACCTGGACGCGGCCGAGGACTTCTACTTCGACTCGATCACCCAGATCACCCTCGACTCCTGGCAGCGCGGGCGGATCGGCCTGGTCGGCGACGCGGGGTACTGCCCGGGTCCGGCCGTCGGTGGCGGGACCAGCCTCGCCGTCGTCACGGCGTACGTGCTGGCTGGTGAACTGGCGGCGGCTCGCGCCGACCTGCCGTCCGGGCTGCGGAACTACGAGAACAAGATCCGGCGCTTCGTCGACCTGAGCCGGGCGGTCGGGCCGAAGGTGATGGGCTCGATCATCCCGGGCAGCGCGACCGCGCTGCGGGCCGTCCCACTCGTGGCGAGCGTGCTGCCGCACCTGCCACTGTGGGCGCAGCGCAAGGTGTGGTCGCAGAACGGCGTCGGCAAGGCGCTCGACTCCCTGCCGCTCCCCGACTACAGCGATCTGGTCAGAGTGCCTCAGTCGTAGTCGTCATTCGCGAATCGGCCTGAGCCCCGGCGTTTCCGGCTGGATCAGGCGGTTATGGCTGGATCAGACGGTTCCCGCGGGATCAGAGCATCTTCTCGGCGCCGGACTCCGCACCGGGCGGAACGGACTCCGGCAAGCCGACCAGGTCGCGGGAGCGGTCGGCGACGGCCAGCGCGGCGAGCGCCGTGGTGAGCGGGACGGCGGCGATGATGCCGAGGCTTCCCACCAGGCCGCGGACGATCTCCTGGGCCACGATCTCGGTGGTGAGGACATAGCCGGTCGACACCCCGCCGATCGCGAAGGTCATCAGGATCGGCAGCGCGGCACCGGCGTACGCGAGCACCAAGGTGTTGACGACCGACGCGACGTGGGCGCGGCCGATCCGCAGACCGGCGCCGATCAGGTTCGCGCGGCCGGCTGACGGGTTCGCGGCGGACAACTCCCAGACCGCGCTCGCCTGCGTCACCGTCACGTCGTCGAGCACGCCGAGGGCGCCGATCACGATGCCCGCGACCAGCAGGCCGGTGAGGTCGAGACCAGGCACGTAACTCTTGATCGCCGACGCGCCCTCGGTGGCGAGGCCGGAGAAGTCGCCGACCTTCACGAAGGCCCAGCCGAGGAATGCCGTCAACCCCAGCGAGGCGATCGTTCCGGCCAGCGCCACCGAGGACTGGGCGTTGATGCCGTGCGTCAGATACAGGGCGATCACCATGATCACCGAGCCGCCGACCACGGCCACCAGCAGCGGATTCGAGCCCTGGAGAATCGCCGGCAGGATGAACTGTGTCAGCGTCAGCGCGGTGACGCCCAGAGCGATCAGCGCGCTGACGCCTCGCCACCGGGACAACGCGATCACCGCGACCGCGAAGATGCCGGCCAGCAGCATGAGCGGGATCGAGCGGTCATGGTCGACGTACTGGTACCTGCTCTTCAGCGGCGCGCCCTTCTGTACGCCGAGCAGCACCTTCTCGCCGACCTTGATCGGCACCGCGGCCTGCTTGCCCTTCGGTACCTCGACCGGTACTTCGAGTCCCTTGTCCGAGCCGGGCGCCTTGCGCAGTTTCACGGTCGCCAGATCACAGTCGGCCGGGGTCTTGGCGCACGGCTTGAGCGACACGACCGTGCCGCTCGCGCCGGTCTGCTCGGCCGCCGGCACCTTCAGATCACCGCCCGGCCACATCACGATCATGGCGATCACCGCGGCGGCGATCAGGGGGATCAGAAGGGCCGCGACCACTATTCGGACACGTCGGGCGACCACCGCGTCCGAGTCCACCACCGAGGTATCGACCACCGCGTCGCCATGGCCGTGACCGTGTCCGTGCCCGTGACCATGCGGAATTTCGATCCGGTGCCCGCGGTTCGACCTGTTGTCGGCTCGCCTGCGCCCGACGTTCCGCCTAGCCATCCGTCAACTCCCTGTTTTGACAACCATCCCCACTTAAATGAAAATGATTGTCATGAGATCTAGTACGCGTGCCGTCGTCGCCGGCCTTGCCGCTCTTGCCACCATCACTCTGGCAGGTTGCGACAACTCGTCCCCAGGCGGCTCCGGCGGCAAGCTCGACGTCGTCGCTTCGTTCTACCCGCTCGAGTTCATCGCGAAGTCAGTGGGGGGCGATGCCGTGAACGTCACCACGCTGACCGCCCCCGGCGTCGAGCCGCACGACCTGGAGCTCACCCCCAAGCAGGTCGGCACCATCGCCGACGCCAAGCTGGTGGTGTTCGAGAAGGGCCTGCAGCCGGCCGTCGACAAGGCCATCGAGCAGAACGCGAAGGACGCCGGTTTCGACGTAGCGCCCGCCGCCAAGCTCGAGGCCACCGGCGCGAACTTCGAGGAGCACGAGGAGGGCGAGGCGGCCGGCCCGAGCGGTTCCACCCCGAGCGGCACGACCAAGCCCGCGGCGTACGTCGAGCCGGCCACCGCCACCCAGTCCGCGGCGCACACCGAGTCCGCTGCAGACACCGAGGACGCTGCGCACACCGAGGACGCGCTCGACCCGCACTTCTGGCTGGACCCGGTCCGGTACGCCGGGGTGGTCCAGGCCGTCACCGACAAGCTGGTCGAGGTCGACCCTGCGAACGCTGCGGCCTACAAACAGCGCGCGACCACCTTGCTCGGCGAGGTCACCAAGCTCGATACGGAGTACAAGACCGGTCTGGCGGACTGCAAGCTGAAGACGTTCGTGACCAGCCACGAGGCGTTCGCCTACCTCGCGAAGCGGTACGGTCTCACGATGGTCGGCATCGCCGGTTTCACCCCGGACGCCGAGCCCACCCCGTCGCGGATCAAGGAGGTCCAGGACATCGTGCGCGAGCAGAAGGTGACCACGATCTTCTACGAAGAGCTCGTCAGCCCGAAGGTGGCCGAGTCGATCGCCCGCGACGTCCACGTCAAGACCGCGGTCCTGAGCCCGATCGAGGGGCTCTCGGACGCGAACTCCCAGGAGACCTACCTCTCGCTGATGCGCGAGAACCTGCAGGAGCTCCGGAAGGCGAACAGCTGCGCGTGACACAGGACTCAAGCTCTACGGCGAAGGCCGTCCAGGTCGCCGATCTCTCGGTCGACCTGGGCGGTCGGCTCGTACTCCGGGGCGTCGATCTGCAGATCCGCCAGGGCGAGGTGGTGGCCGTGCTCGGGACCAACGGCTCCGGCAAGTCCACCCTGATCAAGACCATCGTCGGCCTGCTCCCGGCGGCCCGGGGCGAGGTCAAGCTCTTCGGTACACCGGTGCCGCGGTTCCGCCAGTGGCAGCGCATCGGTTACGTACCGCAGCGGATCACCGCGGCGGGCGGAGTACCGGCGACTGTGCAAGAAGTCGTGTCTTCCGGGCTGCTGTCCAAGCGGCTGTTGTTCCGGCCGTTGAAGGCGATCGATCGGGCTGCCGTCGAGGAGGCGCTGGAGATCGTCGACATGGCGGACCGGCGCAAGGACGGCGTCGCCGAGTTGTCCGGCGGCCAGCAGCAGCGGGTGCTGATCGCCCGGGCGCTCGTGTCGGACCCGGACCTGCTGATCCTGGACGAGCCGACCGCCGGGGTCGACCTGGCCAGCCAGGGCATCTTCGCCGAGGCGATCCGCGAACGCGTCGCCCGCGGCACCACCGTGGTCATGGTCAGCCACGACCTCGGCCCGATGGACGCGCTGATCGACCGCTCGGTGGTACTGCGCCGCGGGCGGATCGTGTACGACGGACTGCCGCACGCCTCCCAGACGCACGCACACGTCCACCCGCACGGTTCCGCCGACGACGAGGCGGGGTGGCTGTCATGACGATGTTCGAGCTCGAGTTCATGCAGAGGGCGCTGATCGCCGGGCTGCTGACGGGGTTGTCGGCCCCGGCCATCGGCACGTATCTGGTGCAGCGCCGGCTTTCGCTGATGGGAGACGGCATCGGCCACATCGCGATCACCGGTGTCGCCCTGGGGCTTCTGACGGGGACCGCGCCGGTGCTGACCGCAGTACTGGTCGCCATCGCGGGTGCTACTGCGATCGAGCTGGTCCGGGCGCGCGGGAAGGCCAGTGGTGACGTCGCGCTCGCACTGCTCTTCTACGGCGGTATCGCTGGCGGTGTGTTGCTGATAGGCCTGGCCGGGCAAGGTGCGGCCACGCTGAACACCTATCTCTTCGGCTCGCTGACCACCGTGTCGCCCTCCGACCTGTACGTCGTCGTCGGGCTGGCCGTGACCGTGCTGGTCGTGGCGATCGGGCTGGGACCGCAGCTGTTCGCGGTGTGCCAGGACGAGGAGTTCGCCCGGGTCACCGGGTTGCGGGTCCAGCTGCTGAACCTCCTGATCGCCGTGATGGCCGCGGTCACGGTTACTGTCGCGATGCGGACCGTGGGGTTGCTCCTGGTCAGCGCGCTGATGGTGGTGCCTGTGGCTACCGCACAGCAGTTCACGCGGTCGTTCCGCACGACGTTCATGACCGCGTGTGCCATCGGGGTCACCGCCTGCCTGGCCGGGATCATCACCTCGTACAACGCGAACGTCGCCCCCGGCGCCACCATCGTCGTACTGGCCCTGGCCGGCTTCGTGCTCGCCGCCATCGCCGGCACCCTGGTACGGCGACGCCGTGGCGTCCTCGCGCCGTTGGCCGACGAGGAACCCGAGATCGGCGTACCGGAACCCGCGCCGCACGTCGTGAGCACTGCCCACCAACACGCCCATGACAAGAAGTGCGGCCACCCGGCCGTCGAGCACGGCGACCACGTCGACTACGTCCACGACGGACACCTGCACGCCTCGCATGGAGACCACTGGGATGAGCACTAGTTTGTTGACTTCTGAGAGAATTGGGCGGGTTGCCGGGGAAATCGCGGTGACGGTATGACAGGAGGAACGGTGGCCATCGGAACACGCTCGACCCGTCAGCGCGCAGCGGTCGCTTCCGCGCTCGACAATCTCGACGACTTCCGGACCGCCCAGGAGATCCACCAGGAGCTCCGCGGCGCGGGCGAGGCCGTCGGCCTGACCACGGTCTACCGGACTCTGCAGGCGCTCGCCGACTCCCGCGAGGTCGACGTACTGCGCACGGCCGACGGCGAAACGGCGTACCGGCGGTGCTCCAAGGGCCATCACCATCACCTGGTCTGCCGCAACTGCGGGCGCACCGTCGAGGTGGAGGGCCCGGCCGTCGAGCGCTGGGCGGACAAGGTCGCGGCCGAGCACGGCTACGCCGAGATCAGCCACACCCTGGAGATCTTCGGCACCTGCGCCGAGTGCCAGCAGCCCGGCCAGGCCTGATCAAGCGGGCAGGTGCCGCCGGGACGAGGCCACCACCACGCCGGGTGCATGCCAGCGTGATCAGAGCGACCCCGGCCAGCAGTACGGCGTACGGGGCGAGGCTGGCGATCGCGGCCAGGATCGGCTGGCGAGGTTGGTGAGTGGTGGCGGTCCGGCCGGGTCCGGTGCGCCGTGCCGCCTGTGGGGTTCGGCTGTGGCAGGCGGCCTGTGCGGCGGTGGGTTACTCGATGTTGCCGAGCTCTGCGGCGATTGTCGTGGTGTCGCCGTGGCCGGTGTGGACGACCGTGCCCGTGGGCAGGGTCAGGAGCTTGGTGCGGATCGACGTCAGGATCGTGGGTTTGTCCGAGTACGAGCGGCCCGTTGCGCCGGGGCCGCCGTGGAAGAGGGTGTCTCCGGTGAAGACCGCCTCCAGGTCCTCCGCGTAGAGGCAGGTGCTGCCGGGGCTGTGGCCGGGCGTGTGGATCGCGCGCAGCGTCGTACCGGCGACCTCGAAGACCGTTCCGTCCTCGAGCTCGTGGTCGGGCGCCACCTCGTACTGCGTGTCCCACAGCATCCGGTCGGCCGGGTTGAGCCAGATCGGCGCCTTGGTGGCGTCCCAGAAGCCACCAGCCGCGTTGATGTGGTCGTTGTGGCCGTGCGTGCAGACCAGGGCGACCACTCGGCGGTTCCCCACTGCCTCGACGATCGCGGCGGCGTCGTGAGCCGCGTCGATGACGAGCACCTCGTCGTCGTTGCCGACCAGCCAGACGTTGTTGTCGACGTCCCAGGTCCCGCCGTCGAGGCTGAAGGTTCCCGAGGTGATGAGGCGTTCGATCCTGGCCGTCATCAGAAGAGCACCACCGAGCGCAGTACGTCGCCGCGGTGCATCTTGTCGAACGCGGCCTCCACCTCGTCCAGCGCGATCGTCTCGGACACGAACCGGTCGAGCGGCAGCCGCCCCTGCAGGTGCAGGTCGATCAGCAGCGGGAAGTCGCGGCTCGGCAGGCAGTCGCCGTACCAGCTCGACTTGAGCGAGCCGCCCCGGCCGAAGAAGTCCAGCAACGGCATGTCGAGCTGCATCTCCGGCGTCGGCACGCCCACCAGGACCACGGTGCCGGCCAGGTCGCGCGCGTAGAACGCCTGCTTCCACGTCTCGGGACGTCCCACGGCGTCGATCACCACGTCCGCGCCGAAACCACCCGTGAGCTCCTGGACGGCTTCGACCACACCGTCGTGGTCCAGCCCCTTCGAGTTCACCGTGTGGGTCGCGCCGAGCTCCTTGGCGACGTCGAGCTTCCGCTCGTCCAGGTCGATCGCGATCACCCGGGCGGCTCCGGCGAGCCGCGCGCCGACGACGGCCGCAGTACCGACGCCGCCGCAACCGATCACGGCGACGGTGTCACCGCGGCCGACGTTGCCGGTGTTCACGGCGGCACCGAGGCCGGCCATCACGCCGCAGCCGAGCAGCCCGGCCACCTCGGGCTTGACGGCCGGGTCGACCTTGGTGCACTGACCGGCGGCGACCAGGGTCTTCTCCGCGAAAGCGCCGATGCCGAGCGCCGGCGACAACTCGGTGCCGTCGGCAAGGGTCATCTTCTGCTTGGCGTTGTGCGTGTTGAAGCAGTACCAGGGGCGACCGCGCAGGCAGGCCCGGCAGTTGCCGCAGACCGCCCGCCAGTTCAGTACGACGAAGTCGCCGGGCTCGAGGTCGGTGACGCCCTCGCCGACGGACTCGACGACACCGGCCGCCTCGTGGCCCAGCAGGAAGGGGAAGTCGTCGTTGATGCCTCCCTCCCGGTAGTGCAGGTCGGTGTGGCAGACGCCGCACGCCTGCACCTTCACCACCGCCTCCCCCGGACCCGGATCGGGGATCGTGATCTCTTCGATGGTCACCGGTGCGCCCTTGCTCAGGGCGACTACTCCACGCACGGTCTGGCTCATGTGCCCGAACCTAACCGGCGCCGCCACCTCTCGTCTGCCCCAGCGCGCGTCGTGCCGCGGATTTCCGTACTCCGGACCGCCCGCCCCCGGTACTCCGAGCCGCCGCCGGCGGGCGAATCCCCGGCGCCCGGCAGCTCGTAGTACGGGGAGCACGCGGACCGGAGTACAGAGTCTGTCCCCCGACCGGTGGACAGCCGGTCCGTCGTCCGGCGCTCCCGGGCGGGGGTGCGCGGACGGGAAGGTTGACCCATGACCGAGAACGACAACGCAGTACGGGTTCGCGGACTCGTCAAGCGCTACCCGGACAAGGTCGCCGTCGCGGGCGTCGACCTCGACATCCACCGGGGCGAGGTGTTCGCCCTGCTCGGGCCGAACGGCGCCGGCAAGACGACGACGACGGAGGTGCTGGAGGGGTACCGCCGGGCGGACGAGGGCGAGATCAGCGTGCTCGGCATCGACCCGGCCCGGGGCGACCGGCACTGGCGCAGCCGGATCGGCATTGTCGCCCAGTCCTCGCGGGACGAGGCCGAACTGTCGGTCGCCGAACTGGTCAGCCACTACGCCGGCTACTACCCCTCCCCGCGCGACCCGGAGGAAGTGATCGCGTGGGTCGGGCTGCAGGAGAAGCGCAAGACGCGGACCCGCAAACTGTCCGGCGGTCAGCGCCGACGGCTCGACGTCGCGCTCGGCGTGATCGGGAACCCGGAACTGCTGTTCCTGGACGAGCCGACCACCGGGTTCGACCCCGAGGCCCGCCGCCAGTTCTGGACGCTGATCGAGAACCTGCGCACCGAGGGCACCACCATCCTGCTGACCACTCATTACCTGGACGAGGCTGAGCACCTGGCCGACCGGGTCGGCGTGATCGCGGACGGCCGGATGATCGAGATCGGTACGCCGGAGACGCTCGGCGGCCGCGGCGCCCGCACCGCGCGGGTGTCCTGGCTGGACGCCGACGGAGCGCACGAAGTACGGACCGACAGGCCGACCGCGGAGGTCGCGGCGTTGAGGGCGCGGTTCAACGGCGAGGTACCCGAGCTCGAGGTGCGCCGGCCGAGCCTGGAAGACATCTACCTGGAACTGATCGCGTCCGTGGGCGCCGAGCCCGCTGTCCTCGAAGGAGCCGTCCGATGAGCACGACGACCACCACGACCGCGCCGACGCGCACCGCCAAGCCGTTGCCGACGCCGCTGAAGGTCGGCCTGTCGCGGACCGGGCTGGAGGTGAAGCAGTTCTTCCGGGAGAAGGAGCAGCTGATCTTCACCTTCTTCTTCCCGATCATCTTCCTGGGCATCTTCTCCGCCGTCTTCAGCGGTACGGAATTCGCCGACGGCGTGGACGCGGCGACCTACTTCACGCCGGGCATGATCGCCTCCGGCATCTTCCTGACCAGTTTCCAGTCGCTCGCCATCACGATCGCGATGGAGCGCGACGAGGACCTGCTCAAGCGGCTGCGCGGTACGCCGATGTCGCCGCAGTCCTACTTCATCGGCAAGATCGGCCTGGTCCTGGCGACGTCGGTCATGCAGTTCGCGTTGCTGCTGGTGATCGCCGGGCTCGCGCTCGGGGTGGACCTCCCGACGGAGCCGGTGAAGTGGCTGAACTTCGTCTGGATCTTCGTGCTCGGTACGGCGTCGGGGTCCGTGCTCGGCATCGCGTTCTCCGTCGTACCGAAGTCCGGCAAGGCTGCCTCTGCTGTCGTCACCCCCGTGGTCCTGCTGCTGCAGTTCATGTCCGGCGTGTACTTCGTCTACGGCAGCCTGCCGGCCTGGATGCGGACCGTCGCCGAGTTCTTCCCGCTCAAGTGGCTCGCCCAGGGCATGCGGTCGGTGTTCCTTCCGGACAGCTTCGAAGCGAACGAACCCGGCGGCTCCTGGCAGCTGGGCACCGGCGCGATCGTGCTGAGCCTCTGGCTGGTGGCCGGACTCCTGATCGCCCAGCGGGTCTTCCGCTGGACCCGCCGGGACGCCGGCTGACCGTCATGTGCGAGCGGCGGCGGTACTGGAGCAAGATAGTGACCATGCAGCCCACCAGCGACAAGGTCGACCAGCCGGTCTGGATCCGCACGTTGGTCGCCTGGCACATCGCCTTCTGGACACTGCTGGGCGTCACCGCGATCGCCTCGCTGATCCCGGACCTGAGCAGCCGGGACCAGCTCGTCTACCTGGGCCTACTGGCCACTCTCGCGCTGGGCTACCAGTTCGTCGCCAAGCCCGCGATGCTCTCCCACCGCCTGCTGCCGTCGCACTTGTACCGGCTGCTGATGATCGTGTGCGTCGCCGGAGCGGTCGCGATCTATCCGCAGTCGGTGTTCATCCTGTTCATCGTGTCCCCGCAGATCTGGCTGCTCAGCAACCGGGTCCGCGACGCCATCTTCTTCAGCTTCCTGCTGCTGGCGACGGTCGGCGCGGCCCAGCTCTGGTCGGCCGGCTGGACGCTCGACGCGTTCTGGGAGATCTTGCCGTGGATGCTGATCAGCCTGGTGGTCAGCATGTTGCTCGGCATCTGGATCGAGAAGGTGATCACCCAGAGCGAGCAGCGTGCCGAGCTGATCGAGCAGCTCGAGGCCGCCCGGGACGAGCTCGCCGACGCGCACCACACGGCAGGTGTGATGGCCGAGCGCGAGCGGATGGCCCGCGAGATCCACGACACCCTGGCGCAGGGCATGACGTCGATCGTGATGCTCGCGCAGACCGCGGCCGTGGAGCTGTCCCGGGGAGCCACCGATCCCGCCGCCGCCCGGCTGGCCGCGATCGAGGACACGGCCCGGGAGAACCTGGCCGAGGCGCGGGCACTCGTGGCCGCGTTCACCCCGGTGGCGTTGTCCGGCGCCACGCTGACCGAAGTACTGCGCCGGCAGGCCGAGCGCTTCACAGCGGAGACGGGAGTCGACGTACAGGTGTCTCTCGACATGCCGGACGACGAGGTGGCCGCGTTGCCGCAGGGACAGCAGGTCGTGTTGCTGCGGGCGGCGCAGGAGTCGCTGGCGAACGTCCGCAAGCACGCCGGAGCCACCCGGGTGCGGATCACGTTGGGCATGTCGGCCGACGGGGTGGCGATCGAGATCAGCGACGACGGGTCCGGGTTCGAGCCGTTGGCGCCGGCTGCCGGGTACGGACTGGCGGCGATGCGCGGACGCGTCGAGGAGTCCGGCGGCACGGTGCAGGTCGACAGCGCCCCGGGCCGCGGTACCCGCGTGCAGGTGCTCGTCCCAGCCACAGGTCAGGAGAATTCGTGACGGACAACGTGCGCGTGCTGGTGGTCGACGACCACCCGGTGGTTCGCTCCGGGCTGATCGGCATGCTGGCCGTCACGGACGACATCGAGGTGGTCGGCGAGGCAGGCGACGGCGAGGAAGCACTTGCCCTGGTCGAGTCCACCCGGCCGGACGTGGTCCTGATGGATCTGCGGATGCCTCGCCGTGACGGCGTCTCCGCGACCGGCGCGATCGTGTCGGGCTATCCCGCGACGAAGGTGCTGGTGCTGACGACGTACGACACCGACACGGACATCCTGCACGCGGTCGAAGCCGGCGCTGCCGGGTATCTGCTGAAGGACACCCCGCACGCTGAACTCCTGGACGGGATCCGCGCCGCATCCCGTGGTGAGACAGTCCTCGCACCACCGGTCGCAGCCCGGTTGATGAGTCGCCTCCGTACTCCGGCCGCCCCCACCGGGGTACAACCGTCCCCGCGCGAACTGGAGGTCCTGGCAGCGGTCGCCCGGGGCCTGAGCAACGCCGAGATCGGCCGCGAACTCTTCATCGGCGAGGCCACGGTGAAGACCCACCTCCAACGCCTCTTCACCAAACTAGACGTCGACGACCGCACCCGCGCGGTGACAGTCGCCTTGGAACGAGGCCTACTACCGTCGCCCCGCCGCTAAGCCCGGCATCTACCTGTCTCGGTCCGCGCCCTGGGTCGGGCCGGTTGACCGGTGCCTCAGGTCCTGCTCGGCGGCGCCTTCGCTGACACGTTGCGCAGCGGCCGGCGTCGGGTTCAGCCCGGCACGCGCCGCCGTCGCCAACTCGACGCTCTCCCGCGCGGCGGCGTTGGCCTCCTGGCCAGCATCCTCGAGACCCTGCTGGAGACCGCGCAACCCACCGCGGACGTCCATCACCCCTTCGTCGACGTACCGACCGGCGCGCCTGATCGCGTCGGCTGCCTCTTCGCGATCCTGCACGCGCTCGGGAGACTGACGCAGCCGGTCGAGATCCCGGCTCGTCTCCGTCAGCCGCTCGCCCGCGCGGTCAGTACCCCGCCCAGCCGCCTCGACGACCTCACTCAGCGAATCCAGCCGATGCCGCAACCGCGTCGTCGCCTCACCCTGCTGCCCCGGCAGCTGCTCGAGCTCCCCGAGCGACCGCCGTCCCGCTTCCAGCGCGCCGGAGGCCCGGCCCAACTGTCGCCGGACTTCGTCGAGCCCCTCGTGCCCACGCCCGATCCGCCTGCCGATCTCCCCGGCCGCTTCCTGGGCATACATCATCTGGCGATCCGGCAGGTCCGAGTCGTACATCCGGTTGGCCTGGCTGGCGAGCTCGCCGATCTCGTCCTCGGCCCGCCGCAACCCGGCGTCGACGTCCTGCGCGGCATCCGCTGCCAGCGTCAACGCCGTCTTCGCCGTAACCAGCGCGCTCGCGGTCTCGTCGGTCAGCTGGGCCGCGGCCTGCTCCTGCTGGGTGCTCATCGTCCCGCGTCCTCGTGCCCGGCGAGCTTGTCGTCCTCGGCGATCGCCTTCCGCAGCATCGACTCGACGTCGCGGATCTCCTTCCGCGTGGCTCGAAGACTAGGGTCCGGCGCCTGCTCGTCCGGTACTCCGGGCATCGGCTCCGTCGGCTGATCCTGCACGCTCGGCCCTTCCTCTCGATCACGCTGAACAATCCCAAGGAGCCTAGACGCCCCGCGGTCCACCGTCGTTCCCACCAGATGCGCCCTCGCGGAACATCCTGCGCGAGGTTGCGACTGCTTGCGCAGTACCGGCAACTGCACCCCGCCCGCGCAGTACCGGTGTCCGAGCGTCGGCACAGACGAGTGCGGTCGCCCCGCGTACGCAGTACTGGTCAGGCGGGCTTGACCTCGTTGGGGATGGCGCCGCCGTAGCGGCGGTCGCGCTGGGCGTAGAGCTCGATCGCGCGCCAGAGGTCGCGGCGGTCGAAGTCCGGCCAGAGCGTGTCGAGGAAGACCATCTCGGCGTACGCGAGCTGCCACACCAGGAAGTTCGAGGTGCGCTGCTCACCCGACGAGCGGATGAACAGGTCGACCTCGGGGATGTCCGGCGCGTAGAGATGCCGCGCGATCGTCTTCTCGGTGATGCGATCCGGCTTGAGCTTGCCCGCGGCAACTTCCGCCGCGATCGACTTCATCGCGTCGGCGATCTCCGCCTGCCCGCCGTAGTTCACGCAGAACTGCAGCGTGATGGTGTCGTTGTCCTTGGTCCGCTCCTGCGCGTACTCGAGCTCGGAGATCACGCTCTTCCACAGCCGCGGCCGCCGCCCCGACCAGACCACCCGCACGCCCATCGCGTCGAGCTCGTCGCGCCGCCGGTGGATCACGTCCCTGTTGAACCCCATGAGGAACCGGACCTCCTCCGGCGAGCGAGCCCAGTTCTCGGTCGAGAACGCGTACGCCGAGATGTACTTGACGCCGATCTCGATCCCGCCCTTGATCACATCCAGCAGCGAAGCCTCGCCGGCCCGGTGCCCCTCGGTCCGCGGCAGATTCCGGGCCTTCGCCCACCGCCCGTTCCCATCCATCACGATCGCCACATGCCTCGGCACCAACTCCCGCGGAATCGCCGGCGGCCTGGCCCCCGAAGGATGCACCTCCGGCGCCACCACCGGCCCCCGCCGACCCAACCCCACCACACCCCGACGACGACCAATAGGCGACATACCCAGATCTTCTCTCATCTCCGTCCTACCCCCAGCAACGCCCCAGGCAGTTGTCCACAGGCCCTCCGACGGCAGCCTCGAGATCCTGTCAGGCTGGGTCTCGTCACTGTCCGCGATCGAGGGAGACATACGCCTTAGCGCCATTTGTATATACGGAGGTGCGGCGATGACCAAGACGCTGATCGACATCGACGATGCCCTCCTCTCCAAGGCAGCCGAGGCGCTCGGGACCACCACCAAGAAGGACACCGTCAACACCGCGCTGGCCGACGTACTGCGGACGCGCGCGGCCGGTCAGTTCCTGCAATCCGCTCAGGACGGCCTGTACGACGATCTGCTCGACCCCGAGGTGATGAAAGGCGCATGGCGGTAAGGCGCTTCCTGGTCGACAAGAGCGCGCTGGCCCGGGCCGGGAGTCCGCCCGTCCAGCCGGTCCTCGCACCACTGCTGGAACGCGGTCTGCTCGCGATCTGCGGCGTGATCGAACTGGAGATGCTCTACGGCGCCCGCAACGGTGACGCTCATCAGCAGATGCGGTAGGAACTCGAGTCAGGCCTCGAGTGGCTGGCGACCGAAGACGCCGACTTCCGCCGCGCGACGGAGGTCCAGGGGCTCCTGACCACGACGGCGAAGCACCGAGCGGCCTCGATCCCCGACCTCCTGATCGCCGCCGTCGCCGAACGCCACCGCGTCACGCTCCTCCACTACGACGCCGACTTCGACCTGATCGCTCGCCACACGGCCCTACCGGCCCGCTGGATCGTCCCCCGAGGCACCCTCCCCTGACCCACCTGCAACTACCTGCAGCCTGTGGACAATGTCCGCGATGAACACCCTTCGTATGGCAACCTTGTACGGCCTGCAACACCCAGCGAACGGAGCCCTCCCGCATGATCCGCCGACCGCTTCTCCCCGCCGCGGCTCTGTGCGCCACCCTCGCCCTGACCGCCTGCAACCACTCCCCCGAAGCCGGTCGCCCAGACACCACCCCACCTAGCACCCCGACATCCGCCACACCGACCGCATCAGCCACCCCGAAATACACAGCCGAAGAAGAGGCCGCAATCGCCGCAGCCAAAGCCCGGTACGTCGCCGCCCGGACCGCGGTCATGGTGGCGCTGCGGAATCCGCGGAAGGCGACCAGAGCCGCGCTGCTCCAGGCCGGCAATGGCGACCCTTGGCTGATCTCGATCCTTGGGGAGGTCAAGTTCCAGACAGACCACGGCTGGCATCTGACCGGTGATGTCAAGATCACCCCGCTCAGCCAGGCGGTGAAGCTCGACGGTGAGCGACCACAGGTGGATCTCGTCTCGTGTCTCGACGCCTCGACGGTATCGACCAAGTACGAGGCGACGGGCAAGCCTGTCCCGGCGGGCAAGAACGACGGACCGCGACACAAGGTTCAAGCCCGTCTCGTGTACGCGCCACCGACCGGCAAAGTCGCGAAGATGTGGTTCCTCATCGAAGAGAAGCGCGTAGCAGGCAAATGCTGACGCTCTTTGCGCGCGTCCTGATGGTCAGTGCATTCCTCCTGGCCTTGGCCCCGAGTCCCTTGGCGGTGGCCGGCACCTCTGAAGATCCGGTCCTGGTGGAGCAGTGCTCGACCGTCACCTCGATCTGCACGTACTACCTGGAGTCTGTCGTCAACCTTGACGGGAGCGAGACCAAGAAGGCCGGTGCGGCCGGCAAGCGTGTCTGTGAGTTCGGTGGTGCCGCGCAGGCCTGCACTTCTGCCCTCGGTAACTGGTCGAACGGCCAGCAGTGCTATCTCCAACGCCTGGAGCCGCAGCCGCTGTTCTCGGATCCGGCGTGGCAGGGCCATACCGATGGCGCGGTGTGGGCTTGTGTGCGGGAGCAGGGATACGACGAAGGGCGGCATTTGGTGACTAGGTGGGTTTGGTTGCCGGGGGCGCCGGACACGGTGGTGGCTGATCCGGTGACGTTGGCTTATCAGGCCATCCCGGAGATGCAACTTGCGCCTCCGCAGGTTAAGAGTGCGCCGGGGGTTGGGCAGGTTGGGTTGGTGAATATGCCTGTGTGGTTGTGGGTGGTGAGGTCGGAGAACACGTGGGGGCCGATCGAGCGGGAAGCCAGTGTGCCGGGGTTGACGGTGACTGCCAGGGCGCAGGTTAAGGCGATCAATTGGAACATGGGGGACGGGAAAACGATCCGTTGCGAGGGAGCCGGCACGGCGTACAGCAAGGCGATGGGGGTCAAGGACTCGCCGGACTGTGGGCATCGGTATCGGAAGACTTCGCGGGAGCAGACCGGCTGCAAGTACAAGGTGACTGCTACGGCTGAGTGGGATATCACCTGGCAGAGCACGCTTGGGGACACCGGGCAGATCGCGATGACGCAGCAGGCCTCGACCCAGATGCAGATTGGTGAAGCTATCCCGGTGCTTGTTGATCCGGATGGGGATCAGGCCAGTCAGCCGAGCCAGTCTGCCGGATGCTGATCAGCTGGCAGGTCAGCACGTTCTGCCGCTCGCTCGTTGGTGCACCGACCTCGACGACGGCCAGTACTCCGTCCGCCAGCGGGAGACCAGCGCCTCAGTCCTCGGGGAGACGAGGAAGATGCATTCGGCGGAGCCCGCGGGGAGGTCTGAGGCGGAGCGGGTTGAAGGTCGCGGAGTGGGGCGTACCGAGCGACAGGCGGTACCGAGCTGCTTGCTGAGGTTCCGGGCGTGAGCCGGCCGTCGGCGGGATCTGCGCGGCGGGTACTTCCTGTTCTTCGGTACGCCGACGGTCCCCGGGATGGGTTTCGCCCGGTGGGTGGTGGGTTGCGCCGGGTCAGGAGCTGGTGCCGGCAGCTTGGTCGATCACTGGCTGGCTGTTCGAAGGCTGGCGGCTTGTAAGGCGCCAGCGGCCGAGCAGCCCGTCATCGGACGGCTGGATCGCCGGCCTGGAGCCGATGCTGTGCGGTTGTGGGGGCCGGGGACACACCCTGGGGATCTGGGACAGGATATTCGAGGCCGCACCTGTGCACCGGGTGAGCGTCTGGAGCGTCGGGATCTGCTCAGGCGGTGCACAAAAGTGCCGGTTTGGGGAAGGCCGGCTGCCCTGCGGGGAGAGGCGGAACTCGGACGCGGTCGCGATACCTCTAGCGGGTTCGGATGGCGGCAGGTGATCGGGGCGGGGCGGTCAGGCTTCGGCGGAGCGTGCTGGCTTGGGGGTTAGGTCCAGGTAGGGCAGGGAGCGGAGTTGGCGGTCTAGGTGCCAGGTTACGAAGGCGGAGACCAGGCCGGAGGCTTCTCGGCGGGTTCGGGGGTCGGTGGATTCGGCGGTGGGCCAGTCGCCGGAGAGGAGGGCGGCTAGGAGGGTGACGGTGGCGGGGGCCGGCATGGCGGAGGCTGGGGGGCGGCAGGTGGTGCAGACCATGCCGCCGGCGGCTGGGTTGAAGGCTCGGTGGGGGCCTGGTTCGCCGCATTTCGCGCAGTCGGCGAAGGACGGGGCGTAGCCGGAGATCGCCAAGGAACGAAGCAGGAAGGAGTCGAGCACCAGGCCGGGGGTGCGTTCCCCGCTGGAGAGAACGCGGAGGGCGCCGGCCAGCAGGAGGTGTTGCTGGGTGGCGGGTTCCTTCTCCTCGACGACGAGGCGGTCGGCCGTCTCCAGCAGGACCGTGCCGGTGGTGTACCGGGCGTAGTCGCCGACGATGCCCTCGCCGTACGCCGCGATCGACTCGGCCTGGGTGACCACGTCGAGGGTCCGGCCGGTCGCGAGTTGCAGGTCCACGTAGCTGAAGGGTTCGAGCCGGGCGCCGAAGCGGGACGACGTACGGCGGACGCCCTTCGCGACGGCGCGGACCTTGCCGTGGCCGCGGGTCAAGAGCGTGGCGATGCGATCGGCTTCGCCCAGTTTCTGGGTGCGGAGCACGATCGCCTCGTCACGGTAGAGCGGCACTGGCCCATTCTCTCAGGTCGCGGACGAATACTCGGTCTCTCAGGTCGCGGACAGGTACTCGGCCAGCCCGATCGGCGGCTGCCCGGTCAGGTCCTCGACGGCACTCGTCACCACGCTGAGCTCCCCGCTCGCGATCGCGGCGTACGACGTGACCCAGCCGGCCACCTCCCACGCCGGGGCGCCGAATCCTTCGCGCGACCGGTAAGCCTCGTCGAGGGTCTCCGCCTCGTACCGCACCGGTCGCCCCTGGGCCTCCGAGATCCACGCGGCAGCCTCCGCCAAGGTGAAAGCGGTCGGCCCGGTCAGGTCATAGGTCATCCCCGAGTGCGCGTCCGAGGTCAGTACCCGTGCGGCGACCGCGGCCACGTCGTCCCGGGCGACAGCGGCGACCCGGCCGTCCCCGGCAGGCCCGCGGATCACCCCGTCCTCACCGGCGAACCCAGGGATGAAGTCCAGGTACATGTTGTCCCGCAGGAAGGTGAAGTCGATGCCGGCGGCCCGCAGATACTCCTCGGTGTGCCAGTGGTCCCGCGCGAAGGTGAAGGTCGCACCCGGCGAAGCACCGACGAACGACGTGTACACGATCCGCCGTACGCCGGCCGCCACCGCGGCGTCAATCGTTGCCCTGTGCAAGGAAACCCGATCGGCGGTCTCGGACGCGCTCACCATCAGCAGCGTGTGCACCCCGTCGAACGCGTCCAGCAGCGCGTGCTTCTCCCCGTACGGCGCCTGGGCCACCTCCGCGTCCCGCAACGACGGAGCGCGCGCCGGATCCCGCACGAGCAACCGCTGCTGTACTCCGGAATCCGCCAGCAGGCGGGCGATCCGCGAGCCGAGCTGCCCGGTCGCTCCGGTGACCCCGATCAGCCCGGGCGCATCTCCGGGCAGCCAGGACCCCGGAGCAGGCTCGGGATCGGTCTCGAAGCTCATCGGTCGACCATCTTCATCCCGCCCGGGGCGTACCGGTCCCCCGCCACCGCGTCCGCCGGGAACGCCTCGTCCAGCGCGGCGAGATCCTCCGCGGTCAGCGTCACGTCCACCGCGCCCAGGTTCTCGGCGAGGTACCTGCGCCGCTTCGTCCCCGGGATCGGCGCGATGTCATTGCCTTGCGCAAGCAGCCAGGCGAGCGCGAGCTGGCTCGGCAGCACTCCCTTGCTCTCGGCGAGTTCCTGCACCTTGGCGACCAGGTCGAGGTTGCGCTGGAAGTTCTCGCCGGTGAACCGCGGGAGCCCGCGCCGCATGTCGTCCGGCTCGAAGTCGTCGGGCGACTTGAGCTGCCCGGTCAGGAAACCCCGGCCCAGCGGGCTGAAGGGGACGAACCCGACGCCGAGCTCGCGCAGCGTCGGCAGCACGCTCGTCTCCGGGTCACGCGTCCACAGCGACCACTCGCTCTGCACGGCGCTGATCGGGTGTACGGCGTGCGCGGCGCGGACGGTGTCACCTGACACCTCCGACAGGCCGAGGTACCGGACCTTGCCCGCCTGGACGGCCTCGGCCATCGCACCGATAGTCTCCTCGATCGGCACCTCCGGGTCGCGCCGATGCAGGTACCAGAGGTCGACGTGGTCCACGCCGAGCCGCCGCAGCGACGCGTCGATGGCGGTCCGCGCGTACTCCGGGCTGCCGTTCACCACGTTCGGCACGGCGACACCGGCCGCGGAGCGCTGGAAGCCGAACTTGGTCGCCAGCACCACCTGGTCCCGGCGGCCGGCCAAAGCCCGCCCGACGAGTTCCTCGTTGGCGCCGTCGCCGTACACGTCGGCGGTGTCGATGAAGGTGCAGCCGGCGTCGATCGCGGCGTGCACGGTGGCGATCGACTCGGCGTCGTCGCCCTGGACACCGTACGACTGGGACATGCCCATGCAGCCGAGCCCGAGGGCGGAAACGGTCAGTTCACCGAGGTGGGATTCACGCATACTCCGAACCTACCTTCGCCGGACCGGCCGCGATCGGAGGGGCCACGGTCAAAGGGGCGAGAGATCACCCTCGGCGACCGCCCGATACCAGCCCGCCACAGACAAACCCGGTGCAAGCAACAACTAGGCATCGTTGTCAGCCGGCTCCCTGATGACGACCCTCACGATCCGTAAGTTTCGGCCGGAGGCAAGAAGTCACGGCGGCTGGGGGTTGTCACGCATGTTCCTGCGGCGAGCGCTGAGCTACCGGAGGTCCCAAGCTCTGGTGCTGGCGGGAGTCAGCCTCCTGATCGGGACCTGCGCGACCTTCGCACCGTGGTTCTCGCGGGCGGTGGAACAAACGGTGACCACCGAGACGCTCAGCAACCAGTACCTCTCGGCCAGCTGGCAGGTGGAGGCCAAACCGCCGAACAGTGTCGGCGCCTCGACCCCGAAGCAGCCCGAGGACCTGACTCAGCTCATCCCGGCAGACCTCAAGCCTCTCTTCACCCCGCCCGCCTACGGCCTGAGCGTGGACATCCTCTGGGGACTCCGCGGCCGGGATCGTGAGATCAGCACCAAGGTGATCTGGCGGGACGGCTACTGCGCCCAGCTCGTGATCGTCCAGGGCCGCTGTCCCCAGGCCGCCGGCGAGGTCGTCGCCTCGACCGTCGACGAGAAGTCGTACGACGCCGAACCGGGCGCGGTGCTCGGCGCGACCTCCGACAACTACGCCGGGGGTGGAACGCTGAAGGTGGTCGGCCTCTACCGGCCGGTGGACCAGAACGCGCCGTACTGGTTCGGGCGCGGGCCGATCGGACGTTCGGGTCCGGCCACGGCCAAGACCCCGGCGACCTCCGACTACCTGCTCACCGTGCGGGAGACCTTCAACACCGGAGTCTGGGGCTACCGCTCCACCATGGACACCCGGCCGATTCCGGGTGTCGCCACCGCGGACCGCCTGCAGCGCATCAAGGCGGTCACCAACCAGGTCGACGGCAATGCGGCCGAGCTGGAGCTGGAGGCCCAGAACAGCACCGGGCTGGACGGCCTGATCGACACGATCCAGGCCGAGCGCAAGCAGGCGACCACGATCATCCCGCTGGTGATGGTGCAGGTCGCCCTGTTCGGGGTGGTCGTCCTCGCCCTCGCGCTGGGCGCAGTGGTCGATCAGCGACGCCCCGAGGTCGCCGTAGCCCGCCTGCGCGGATCGAGCGCACGGCGTACGGGCAGGTCGCTCTTCATCGAGCTCGGCGCGGCGGTGCTGATCGGCACGGTCGCCGGGATCGTTACGGGCTTCGGCCTGCTGTTGATCGTTCGTGCCACCTGGCTGAACGACGGCGCACCGCTCGAGTTCCCCTGGACAGTGCCGGCCGCACTCGCGGTGGCCGCGGTGGCCGGGCTCGCGGTGGTCGCCTGGTCGGTCCGCACCGTCGTCCGGCAGCCGATCTCCACCCTGTTGCGCCGCGTCGCGCCACGCCGCCGCGGTCGAGCCATCGGCATGATCGACCTGTCCATCATCGTGCTGGCTTCGGCCGGCCTCGTCGCCGCGCTGACCGGCGGCGGCGGGGGTCCGCTGCCCGTGCTCACGCCGACTCTGCTCGCGCTGGCGGTCGGCCTCACCTTCGCCCATCTCCTGCTGCCGGCCGCCGGCCTGGTCAGCCGCCAGGCGCTGCGCAACGGACGAGTCGGCCTGGCACTCGGTGCCCTGCAGGTCTCTCGCCGCCCAGCCGTGACTCGCATCGTCGCGGTCGTCGCGGTCGCGACAGCGCTGGTGTCCTTCGCAGGGCAGGCATCGTCGGTCGCCGGCCACAACACTGAGGTCCGAGCCGGGTACGAGACCGGTGCCGACGGCATCCTCTTCATGAAGTTCCTCGACCTGGGCGACTTCACCCGGGCGATCGACAAGATCGACCCGGACCGGCACTGGTTCACCCCGGTGGTGTTCGGCCGGCCGCCATCACCGGATGCGCTGCGGACGCTGATGATCGAGCCGGACAGCTTCCAGCGGATCGCCTTCCGCGGTGACCAACTCACCGATGCGGAGGGATTCCAGCAGCTGAAGGCGCCCACCGGCCTCGGCCCGATCGACCTGCGCAGCGACCGCCTGCAGGTCACGGCGACCCCCGGCAAGATGACGCCGGTGCTGCCGCGGAGTGCCACCGGCGAGGCTCCTCCCCCGCAACCGCCCGCGAAGTCCGTGATCATCGAGGCAAACGTGGTCAGCCTCCGCAACGGCGCGCGGTATCTGGTCCGGTTCGACCCGATGCCGCTGGTCACCGGCAAGACGTTCACCCTGAGCACCTCGATCGACTGCCTGGGCGGCTGCCGGTTGCTCCGTGTCGGGATCGGCCGCGACGTGAACGACTCGTCCGGCGTCCGCGGCGAGATCGCGATCAGCGAGCTCGGTACGCCGCAGCAGCCGTCGCTCCCACTGGGCAAGGCCGCCGACTGGAAGCCGATCCGGCAGCTCGGTGGCGAGCTCGGCTCCCTCGCGACGAAGGACGGACCGGCCGGTGGACTCACGCTCGACGTGACCAGCCTGTCCGCCGAGCAGTTCGTGCAGTACGGCACCGTGCCGCCGACGATGCCCGCGCTCGTCACCCCGGAGTACTCCGTCGACGAGTCGACCTCCACACCAGGCGTCGACGGCGGCGCGATGCTGATCCAGAAGATCGACCGCCTGGGCGGTCCGGTCAACCGGTACTCCGAGAAGACCGCCGTCGTCGACCTGGAGACGGTACGCCGGCTGGGTGGTTCGGTGGACTCGGGCAGCACGGACTTCCAGCTCTGGCTGAACGCCGACGGCCTGGCGAACCTCGACAAGATCACCAAGGGGCTCGCTGACGCGGGAGTCACCGCGAGCCTGGTCGACAGGCGGTCGGACCGGATCGACAGCTACGGGCGCTCCGCGAGCTCGCTCGCCCTGCAGCTGACCCCAGTCGTCGGCGTCGCCGGCTGGTCCCTGGCAATTATCGTGCTCCTGCTGATGGTGGTGACCTCGTGGCGGTCGCGCGCCCAGGACTACGCGAGCCTGCGGCTGACCGGCGTACCGGTGGGCACCACCGGACGGGCTGCTCGGTGGGAGCAGACCGGGCCTGTCGCGCTGGCCACGCTGCTCGGCACGGTCTGCGGCATCGTCGGCGCGCAGATCGCGCTGCCGCTGATCCCGCTGTTCGCAGAGACGTTGCAGGCTTCACCGATTCCGCTCGAGCTGAGTAGGAACTGGCCTGTCGCTCTCGTGCTGTGGTTGATCGGCACCCTGGTGCTCACCACGACTTGGCGGCGCTGTCCGGCATCGGGATCTCCGTGCGGCCCGGCGAGCTGGTCGGGCTGTTGGGACCGTCCGGCGCCGGGAAGTCCACGTTGCTTCAGTTGTGCGGCGGGTTGCTGACGCCGAGCGCCGGGCGGTTGCAGATCGGCGAACACAACGTCGCCACGATGACCGAGGCCGAGCTCGACCGGATGCGGGCCGGCGATGTCGGCATCGTGTTGCAAGGCGCCGCACGCAACCTCGTCCCGTACCTGACGCCCGAGGACAACGTCCGGTACGCCCAGGGCGCCGCTCCCCGGGACCGGACCCTGCCGTCGCCGGCCGAGGTTCTCGAACTCGTTGGCCTGAGCAACCAGGCCCGTACTCCGCTGGGGTCGCTCACGCCCGGGCAGATCCAGCTCTGCGCGGTCGCCGTGGGGATCGCGACCTTCCCCGGGTTGTTGCTCGCCGACGAGCCGACCTCCCAGCTCGACCACCACGCCCGGGACGAGGTGCTGGCCGCGATCTCGACGATCAACGCGACCACCGGAATGACCGTGCTGCTGATCACCCATGACCCCGAGGTCGCGGCCGTCCTCCCCCGAACCATCACCATCCGCGACGGCCGGATCGCATCCGAAGGCCGCGCGGGCGAGGAGTTCGCGGTGGTCGCCACGGACGGGTCGTTGCCGCTGCCGCCGCACGTCGCCGAACTGCTGCCGCCCGGCACGCTGGTCCGGGTCACCACCGCCGACAACGGAGATGTCCGCCTCACCCCGGTCGAGCAGGAAGGCCAAGCATGATCTCGGTGACGAACCTGACCGTCGCGTACGACGAACTGGTCGCCGTGGCGGAGGTGTCCCTGCAGGTGCCGCCGGGGTACGTCCTTGCGGTCAGCGGCCCATCCGGCGCGGGCAAGAGCTCGTTGCTCTGGGCAATCGCCGGAGCGGCGCCGGTGAAGTCGGGCGAGGTACAGGTGGACGGGCTGAGGATCACCGGGCGCCCGGCGGCCGCGGCTCACGGAGTGGTGCTGATCCCGCAGGGCAACGGCCTTGCGCGGGTGCTCACCGCGCGGGAGAACCTGTCGCTGCCGTTGCTTGCCGACCGCAAGCTGTCCGCCGACGAGGTCGAGCGCGAGGAGGCGCTGGAGTCCGTCGACCGGATCATCGAGAGAGCGCTCACGGCGGTCGGGCTAGAGGAGAGCGGCGACCACCTGGTCGAGGAGCTCTCCGGCGGCGAGCAGCAGCGGGTCGCGGTGGCGCGCGGACTGGCCCAGCGCGGCAAGGTGATCCTCGCCGACGAGTCGACCAGCGAGCTCGACAGCTCCAACAGAGAGCGCGTTCTCGAACTGCTTCGCGCCGAGGCGGACCGGGGTGCCGCCGTCATCATCGCCACCCACGACCCGAGCGTGGCCGCCGGCGCCGACGGCCACGCGACCATGGATGAAGGCCGCCTGAGCTGGGAACGGCGGCTCTAGTCGAGCATGTAGAGCAGGACCGAGAGGGCGGCCATCACGACGATGATGCGGACGATCGCGACGAACTCCGGGTCGAAGCGCTGCCGGCGCGCCTTGTGGGGATGCGGGTCATAAGGCTCAACGGCCACCGTGACCTGCCAACACCGAATCCCGCGCCGCCGTCTCGACCGACGCCGGTGCCGGAGTACCGACGTCCGGGCCGACCAGGACCGGGTCGAGCTGGATGATGCTGATCCCGAACGGGGCCAGCAGTTCCCGCAGTACTGACTCGTGCATCCGGATCCACTCCTGCCGCGGCCCGGTTGCCGCCCGCAACAACTCCATACTGCTGAACGCGATGCCCACCCGGACCCCGTCGGGACGTCGCCCGAACTGCAGCGCCGCCACATCAGCGGCGCCGGCAACCCGGGTGGGCACGAATAACGGAACGCTCATCGACTCTCCTGGCAATCGGCAACTCACAGCACCGACGCTAGGCCGCGATCCACCCCCGAACGCCTTCTCTCACAGACTTCCCACACGTTTCTCACACCCTCAAACACCGCTTCAGAGTGCGAGTTGGAGAGGGTGCTCGGGTGGGCCTTCGGCCAGGAGGGTTTCGAGGAGGACGCCTAGAGAGCGGGGCGAGAAGACGGCGGGGCCGGAGTAGGACTTGAGGTCGGACACACTCCACCACTGGTGGCCGTGGACGTTCTCGGCGCGGAGCTCTTCCGGGCTCATGGCGCCGGACGGGGTGAAGGAGTCGAGACGGACGAGGTAGTAGTCATTGATGACACCGTCATAGCCCTTGGCGTGGCCGTCGGCAACCACCACCTGGTGCCACAGATGCGGCGGGTCGTCCGGCGCCTCGATGCCGACCTCCTCGCGAAGCTCCCGGACCAGAGCGTCATGAGCCGACTCCCCCGGCTCGACGCCACCACCCGGCGCGGCCCACACCCTCGGGCGGTCGTCGAACTCGAACCGCAGCAAGAGAATCCGGTCGTCCTGATCCAGTACTACGCCCCGCGCGGCCGGGCGCAGGCGTGGTACCGGGACCTTCAGCTCACACTCGACCAGCTTCTCCACCGGCCGGAAACCGAAGCGGGCATTCACCTTCTGCATCGCCGAGTTCGTCTCGGCGGTCCACGTGTGCAAAAGCTTCTGGGTGGTCCGGTGCCTGGCCAACTGCTCGAGGTTCGCGAGCTTCAGGTGGGCGCCGAGGTTGTGGCCGCGGTGCTCACGCAGTACGAGGGTGTCGAGTTGCTGCGCGGTGTCCGGGTCGGTCCGTGGCAGGTAGATGACCGTATAACCGGCCGGCCGGCCATCGGACGTCCGCGCCAGCGTCAGCAGGGACAGCCAGGTCTTGTCGACCCGCTCCTCCTGGGCACGGAGCTTCTCGACGTGCCAAGGCGCCGGGTCCTTGGTCATGCCACCCGTCGGTACGTCGCGGTCCATCGCGGTCCGCAGGTCGGCGAACGCCTGCAGGTGCTCCTCCGGACACGGCCCCGCCCACGAGGTCAGCTCGTATCCGTCGAGTGCCTCCACCTGCACGGCACCCTCGTACGGCAGCGGCACGACGAGATGATCCTCGATGTGCTGGACGGTGAAGCCGAGCTTGGCCGCGAAGATGCTCCCGGGCCAGGTCTCGGTGGTGAACCCCTCCGGCACGCCCAGCTCGCACTGGAAGATCGTGCGCTCCTCCACTGCGGCGCGGGACCTCGCCCAGCCCCACAGCGCCGTACCGATCCCGCGACGACGTTCGGCCGGTGGGACGCAGATCTCCACCTCGATCGAGTCCAGGTTGCTCTCGGTCCAGGTCTCGAAGAGCATCGCGCCGACGACCCGGTCTCCTGCGAAGGCGGCCACCGGCAGGCGCTGCTTCAGCGGGTTGGGAGTGCGCAACGAGTACGCGAGGGCGTCGTGGCTGCTCAAGATCGCGGCCGGCCGGTCGGCGACCGCGCCGGCCCGGTAGACGTCGTACCAGCCGTCGAAGAGGGTCTCGTCGGACGGGTCGATCTCGCGCACGGTGATCACCCGCCCGACCCAACCAAACGACAGGGCCACCCGCCACTGAATATGGCGGATGGCCCTGGATCGTCAGCGCAGTCAGCGGGTGGCGCGGTTGATGGCGGAGACGACCGCCTTCAGCGACGCGGTGAGGATGTTGGCGTCCTGGCCGACACCCCAGAAGACCTCGTCGCCGACCTCGCACTCGACGTACGCCGCGGCGAGCGCGTCACCGCCGGCCGAGAGGGCGTGCTCGTGGTAGTCCAGCACCCTTACGTCGTACTTCAACGGCTGGATCGCGTCGACGAAGGCCGACACCGGGCCGTTGCCCTCGCCGGTCAGCTCGTGCGGTACGCCGCCGGAGTACACCTGCACGCGGAGCTGGTCGCCCTGGCCCTCGCTGGACGTCGAGTTGACCGTCAGCAGCGACAGCTTGCCCGGCGCGAGGTACTCGGCCGCGAAGATGTCCCACATCTGCTGGGGGCCGACCTCGCCGCCCTCGGAGTCGGTGTGCTGCTGGATCACCCGGCTGAACTCGATCTGCAGCCGGCGCGGCAGGTCGAGCCGGTGCTCCGACTTCATGATGTAGGCGACGCCACCCTTGCCGGACTGCGAGTTGACCCGGATGACCGCCTCGTACGAGCGACCCACATCCTTCGGGTCGATCGGCAGGTACGGCGCCTCCCAGGCGATCTCGCCGACCGGCTTGCCCTCGGCGGCGGCCTGCTTGTCGAGCGCCTCCAGGCCCTTCTTGATCGCGTCCTGGTGGGAGCCGGAGAAGGCGGTGTAGACCAGGTCGCCCGCGTACGGCTGGCGCTCGGGGACGCGCATCTGGGTGCAGTACTCGACGGTGCGGCGGATCTCGTCGATGTCGGAGAAGTCGATCTGCGGGTCGATGCCCTGGCTGAACAGGTTCATCCCCAGCGTGACCAGGTCGACGTTGCCGGTCCGCTCGCCGTGACCGAACAGGCACCCCTCGACCCGGTCCGCCCCGGCCATCAGGGCCAGCTCGGTCGCGGCCACCGCCGTACCGCGGTCGTTGTGCGGGTGCAGGCTGATCGTGCTGTGCTCGCGCCGAGTCAGGTTGCGGCCGAACCACTCGATCTGGTCGGCGTACACGTTCGGGGTCGACATCTCGACGGTGGCCGGCAGGTTGAGGATGATCTCGCGGCCCTCGGCGGGCTGCCAGACGTCGCTGACCGCCTCGCACACCTCGAGCGCGAACTCCAGCTCGGTCCCGGTGAAGATCTCCGGGCTGTACTGGTAGCCGAACTCGCAGTCGCCCAGCATCTCGTCGGCGTACTTCATCACCGTCTCGGTGCCGCGGACCGCGATGTTGCGGCACTCGGCCTTGTCCACGGTGAAGACGACCCGGCGGAACAGCGGCGCGGTCGCGTTGTAGAGGTGGATCGTCGCCTTCGGCGAACCCTGCAGCGACTGCACGGTCCGCTCGATCAGCTCCTCGCGGGCCTGGGTCAGCACCGAGATGGTGACGTCCTCGGGGATCGCGTCCCCCTCGATCAGGCTGCGGACGAAGTCGAAGTCGTACTGGCTGGCGCTCGGGAAGCCGACCTCGATCTCCTTGTAGCCCATCCGGACCAGCAGGTCGAACATCCGGCGCTTGCGGGCCGGCGACATCGGCTCGACCAGAGCCTGGTTGCCGTCGCGGAGATCGGTGGACAGCCAGCGCGGGGTCCGGTCGACGGACTTCGTGGGCCAGGTCCGGTCCGGCAGCTGGATCGGCGGGAACGCGCTGTAGCGCTGGACCGGCATGCCAGAGGTCTGCTGGACTGGCTTGGGCTGATTCTTCGGTGCCATGATGCGGGTTCTCCTCGCGGGAAGCGTGTACTGCGGGGTCGGGATGCGACCGGCGTACGACGAAACTCCGCGGCGAGGGAACCGGCCTACGTCAGGCCTCGCCGCGGCAGCGAAGGAGAAGAAGCTGGTGCCGCATGATGCCAGCGAGTCTATGCACAATCCCATCCAGAGGTCGAGCCGGGGGTCTCGCCAACCGAGACAGGTCCGTCACCGGGAGTAGTACTTCCGAGTATCACGGTCCGGTCCCTGCTCTTGCGTCAGGGCCGGATCAGCGTCACAGTCCGTAAACATGGGGACGTGTTCGAGATCCATGAGACCCAGTCGGCGACAGGTCTTACTGGCCGGCACCGTCGAGACGCCCGCAACGAACTGATCGTCCTGGCACTGGCGGCAGCCAGGTAGGTCACGACCGCGACCGGGCGAGAACTCTCGACTACCATCTTCCGGTCTGGACCCAGGAAACGACCCGGGTCAACCGGGTAAGACGATCGAGGGGAACCGGGTGTCCGAGAAGTCGACGCCGGCCAAGCCGCATGTGGTGATGATGGTCGCCAACGACATCAGCAACGACGCGCGGGTGATCAAGGAAGCAGTGGCGCTGGCGCAGACCGATGTGCGGGTCACGCTGCTCGGCGTCGCCTCGGCCGGCAGCGCGGCCAACCTGGACTCCCTCGACCACCGGGTCGTGATGATGCGGCTGCAGGGCGCCTTTCCCCTGCGGGACGACCGGATCCGGCGGCGGAAGCAGCGGCGGGCCCGCCGGCTTCCGCTGGTGGGGTACCGCCTCACCGCCGACTCGGTCGTGCAGCAGATCCGGATCGACGCCAAGCTGGCCGATCTCAAGGCCGAGTCCGGACGAGCCGCCGCGGACCGCAAGGCGGGATCGGCCGGTGCGCTGGGCTACAAGCTCGGGGTGGTGGGCCGCGGGCTGCGGCAGCGGAGGCTGCGGCTCGGCCAGCAGAGCATCACGGTCCGCAAGGGCCTGACCCGCCGGCAGAACAAGCTGTTCGCGTCCGGCTGGAAGACCTGGGACGACGTCCAGGCCAAGACCGAGCGGCCGGTGAACTGGCGCAAGGTCGTGCCCGAGGCCTACGACTACGAGAAGATCTTCGGTCCGGTGCTCGACGAGCTGGCGCCGGACGTGCTGCACGCCCACGACATGCACCTGATCGGCGTCGCCACCCGCGCCGCCGGTCGCGCATCGCTGCGGGGCCGCACGATGAAGGTCGTCTACGACGCGCACGAATACGTTCCGGGCCTGTCCAGGTACCACCCGCGGACGCCACGCTTCATCGCCGCCTGGGCCCAGCACGAGCGCGAGTACATCCGCAGCGCCGACCGGGTGATCACGGTCAGCCCGGCGATCGCGCGCAGGTTGCAGACCGAGCACCGGCTCGACCGTGAGCCGACCGTCATCATCAACACGCCCAGCCAGTTCGAGGGCACGGCCGACGTCGACGACCTGCGCAGTCAGGTCGGGCTGCCGGACGACGTTCCCCTGCTGGTCTACAGCGGTGGCGTCACCCGCGCCCGCGGCGTCGAGACCGCGGTCCAGGCGCTCCCCCAGCTCCCCGGTGTCCACCTCGCCGTGGTCTGTGTGCCGACCACGAAGATGCGGCCCGTCGACGAGTTGCGGACCCTGGCGGAATCGCTGGGCGTCGAGGACCGGGTGCACTACGTCGAGCCGGTCGGGCCGGACGAGGTCACCTCGTTCCTGCGCACCGCCGACATCGGGCTGATCCCGATCCTGCGGTTCCCCAGCCACGAGATGGCCCTGCCGAACAAGGTGTTCGAGTACATCTTCGCCGGGCTGCCCGTGGTCACCAGCAACATGCCGAGCCTGACCGAGTTCGTCAACGAGACGAAGATCGGCGAGGTCTTCGAGGTCGAGAACCCGACCGACCTGGCCGCCAAGGTCTCCCGCATCCTGGCCGACCCGGCGCCGTACCGGGAGCGGGCCGGCGACGTCGAGCTCCGCCGCGAGGTCTCCTGGGAAGGCCAGGCCGACCAGCTGCGGAACCTGTACGCCGACCTCGTCGGCAGGGAACTGCCGGTGGATGCCGCTCAGCCGGCCGCACGGCAGGTCTTCATCGGCCCCGCCAACACCGCGGGCCAGGCAGGCCAGTGGGCCAAGGCGATCCAGCGCAACAACCCGGGCAGGTCGGCGGTGTCGATGCGGATCGAGGCCGGCCTCCAGGACTTCCCGGCCGACTGGACCGTCAAGCGGGAGCGGTACAAGTCGAGCGCCGCCTGGCGGGCGGAGACCGCGGACTACCTGCTGCACAACGTTTCTCACGTGCTGTTCGAGAGCGGCAGGCCGATCCTCGGTCAGTCGTCCGACGCCTGGTTCGGCAACGACCTGCCCGTGCTCGACTCCGCGGGCATCAAGCACGGCGTGATCTTCCACGGGCCGGAGGTGCGGGACCCGCGCCGGCACGCCGAGGTCTACCCGCACTCGCCGTTCACCGACCGTGAGGACGAGGCGACGACCCAGCTGCAGGTCGCCGTCGACCTGATGCAGGCGCACCTGAAGGACTACGCAGGACCGCGCTTCGTCGCCACCCCCGACCTGCTCGAGTTCGTCGAAGGCAGCGTCTGGCTGCCCGCGGTCGTGGACCTGGATGACGACGCTCCGGCCCAGCCGGTCCTCGAACGCGACAGGCCGGTGGTCCTGCACGCGCTGTCCAAGACAGCTCTCAAGGGCACGGCCGACATCGACGCCGTCCTCACGGAACTGCAGTCGAAGGGCCTGATCGAGTACCAGCGGGTCGAAGGTGTCTCCCACGCCGAGCTGACCAAGCTGGTCCGGGACGCGGACATCGTCGTCGATCAACTGCTGCTCGGCGCCTACAGCGCCTTCGCGGTAGAGGCGATGGCCGCCGGACGAGTCACCGTCGGCCACGTCGCCAAGCATGTCCGGGAGCTGCTCCCGCTGGAACTCCCCATCGTCGAGGCAACCCCGGACACCTTGAGCGACGTCATCGAGCAACTCGTCTCCCAGCGAGGACCGGCCCGGGCAGCAGCCGCCGCCGGACCGCAGTACGTCAAGGAACTGCACGACGGCCGCAAGTCCGCCGAGGTTCTCTCAACCTTCCTGCAGTAACTGGGGAGCTCAGCGGATCGGTTCGAGGAAGCTGAGCACCCGGGTCATCAGGAGGGCGGTCGCGTCCTTGTCGTAGGCCGGCAGGGACGAGTCGGTGAAGAGGTGCTCCTTTCCTGGGTAGAGGAAGAGCTCTGCCTGGTCGGTGGAGGCGACGAGAGCGCGGGCCGAGGCCAGGTCGCCGTCCTCCTCGGTGAAGAACGGGTCGGCGTCCATCCCGTGCACCTGGACGGGAACACCCTCGGGCCAGGCCTCGCCGAACTCCGAAACCGGGACGCACGAGTGGAACAGCAGCGCTCCCTTGGCACCCGGACGGGTCTGGGCCAGCTCCTGGGCCGGCATGCCGCCGAGTGAGAAGCCCGCGTAGACCAGTGCGTCGCCCAGCCCCTCTGCTGCGTCGATCCCGCGCTGACTGACCGTGCCGAAGCCGGTCTGCCGCGCGTAGTCCAGTCCCTCGTCGAGGGTGCCGAAGGTCTTCCCCTCGTACATGTCCGGCAGGTGCACGGTGTGACCTGCCTGGCGCAGTTCATCGGCGAAGGCCCGCACCCCCTCGGTCAGTCCCTGCGCGTGGTGGTACAGCACTACCTCGGCCATGGTCTGCTCTCTTTCGGGCGTGAATGATCCAAATATTTCGAACGAACCATGATGCTAGTCTAATCCGATCATGGCGATCAACCCCCCGGTCCCGGACTACGACCTCGAGGACACCGTCGAACTCACCACGGCCGAGCAGGTGCGGGCGATCAGCGACCCGCTCCGGACGACGATCCTCGGCCTCCTGCACGAGCGCGCCGCGACCGTGACGGAGCTGGCCGCCGCGGTCAAACGGCCCAAGAGCACCGTCGCGCACCACGTCAACGTCCTCGCCGACGCCGGCCTGCTGCGCGTCGTCCGGACCAGGCGGGTCAGAGCGATCGAGGAGCGGTACTACGGACGCGCCGCGCGGATGTTCTACATCGGCCTGGGCCGGCGGCGCTCGGACGGCAAGGAGCTCCCGAAGGACTTCAACGACTTCGAGGTCGCCGCGAAGGAGTCCGCGACCGCCTATGACCTGGGTCAGCTGCGCTCGTTCATCCGGCATGCCCGGATCCCCGAGGAACGCGCGGCCGAGTTCTGGAAACGCGTCGACCAGGTGATCCACGAGTTCGACAAGCTCCCCCGCTCCGGCGACTCCACCTACGGCTTCACCGTCGGTCTCTACCCGATGATCGACTACCCCACTCTCCCGCCCCGCCCCGACGAAGAGGCCTGACCAGGCCCCACGGCACCCGAGGAGTCCTGGTTGAGCAGCGCCAGTGCGACGGCGGGGGACGGCGGAGACTCCCGAAACCGGCACCTTGTGCACCACTTGAGCAGATCCCGGCGCCCCGGCCACTCAACCGGTGCACAAAGTGCCGCCCCCCTGACACTCAGCCGGACCCCGGGGCGGCAGAAACTTCTGCAACGGCACTTTGTGCACCAGCTGAGCAGGTCCCGCGCGAGGAAACTCCCCCGGCCGGACGGGGCGGCGGCAAGTCCCGCGAAACCGGCACCTTGTGCACCGCCTGAGCAGACCCCCGCGCTCCGGCTGCTCACCCGATGCACAAAGTGGCACCTCGGACACCAAGGCGGGGCCTCGGACACCAACTCGGCACCTCGGACACGAACCAACCTGTCCCCAGCCCCCACAAGGTGTCCACGGTCCCCACAACCGCACCGGGCTCCCGGGCTCCCGGGCTCCCGGGCTCCCCGAAAGGTGTCCCAGGCCCCCACAAGGTGTCCCCGGTCCCCATGACTGCACGCCAGCCGGTCTGGGCCGGTGATCGGGGTCCCGATGGCGGGCTGTCCGGCCGCTGGCGCCTTACAAGCCGCCAGTCGGCGAACAACCTGCCAGCGCCAGCAGGACGAGCGGTACCCGCGCGAGAGCCGGTCGTTGTGCTGGGTCTCGGGCATCTCGGTTTGTCCTCCGTGGCCAGGATGTCTGTGAAGACTCAGCGCCGCCAGAGCCCTCAGGCGTTACAGCGGAGGTGGATCCGCCTGCCCGTCGAGCCGGGCTGCAACTCGGGCTGCCTCGTAGCGCTGGTGAATTTCGTCCTGTTCTGTCCAGAATCGGGTGTCAGCTCCGATCACTGGGCGAGCCGGTACACCGTGACCGGACGCAGCCCGAGGAGAGATGGCCGATGAAGTACATGATCATGATGTTCGGCGGCATGGGCGAGACCCTGCAGGACCGGTCGCCGGAGTGGATCAGCGACATGCAGAAGCTGCTGATGGGCCTCGACGCGGAGCTCCGGGAGTCCGGCGAGCTCGTCGACAGCCAGAAGCTGATGGACCCCGCCGCCGCGAAGACGGTCCGGTACGTCGCGTCGAAGGCCGCCCCGACGGACGGTCCGTTCGCCGAGGTGAAGGAGTCGCTGGCCGGCTACTGGATCATCGAGGCGACCGAGCAACGGGCGCTGGAGATCGCCTCCACCGTGGTCGACTTCATCGAGTTCCCGATGGAGGTCCGGCAGCTCATGGACCAGCCCCCGGAGATGTGACGATCCACCATGGAGCAACCTGTCGAGGACCTGCTGCGCGAGCTCGCCCCGCAGGTCCTCGCCACGCTCGCCCGGCAGTACGGGGACCTCGACAGCTGCGAGGACGCCACCCAGGAGGCGTTGCTCGCCGCCCTGACCCAATGGCCGGGTGAGGGTGTTCCGAGCCACCCGCGCGGATGGCTCCTGACCGTCGCCCGCCGATCTCTCGTCGACCACTGGCGCCGTGAGAGCGCCCGTCGGCAGCGTGAAGAGCGGGCCGGCGACTCACAGCCCCGCGCCTTCCCGGTCCCGGGTGCGGACGAGCAACCGGCGGATGCCGACGACACGCTCACCCTGCTGTTCCTCTGCTGTCAGCCGACCCTCGCGCCTGCCGCACAGATCGCGCTGACGCTCAGGGCGGTCGGCGGTCTCACCACGAAGGAGATCGCCGGCGCCTTCTTCGTCTCCGAGGCGACCATGGCCAAGCGCATCAGCCGGGCCAAGCAGAGTATCGGCCACACCTTCGAGCGCCCGAAGGATCTCGCCGCCGGCCTGGGAGCACTGCTCAGCGTGCTCTACCTGATCTTCAACGAGGGATACACCGCGAGCTCGGGGCCCACCCTGCACCGGGTCGACCTGTCCACCGAGGCCATCCGCATCACCAGACTGCTCCGTCGGTTGATGCCCGCCGACGGCGAGGTGGCCGGCCTGCTCGCCCTGATGCTGCTCACCGACGCGCGCCGCCCGGCCCGGACCGACGGCCACGGCTCGCTGATCCCTTTGGAGGACCAGGACCGCTCACTCTGGGATCAGGTTGCGATCCAGGAGGGCATCACGTTGCTGACCGAGACCCTCGGGCGGTTCCCGGTCGGCCAGTACCAGATCCAGGCCGCGGTCGCCGCAGTACACGACGAAGCACCGACGGCCGCCGACACCGACTGGCCACAGATCCTGGCGCTCTACACCACCCTGGAGCACGTCGCGCCCGGGCCGATGGTCACCCTCAGCCGCGCGGTAGCCCTTGCGAACGTCCACGGTCCGCGGGCCGGCCTGGCATTGCTCGAGACCTGGAACGACGAGGACAAGACCACCCACCGCCTGGACGCCGTCCGCGCCCACCTGCTCGAACTCGCCGGCGACAGCGGTCGAGCCCGCGACCATTACCTTCGGGCCGCCCGGACTACCGCCAGCCTCCCCGAACAGCGCTACCTCCACTTGCGCGCCTCCCGACTCAACCCGCGGTCGATGCCAGGGAGCCGCTCATGAACCGGCACGGCGGCGGTGTGATCATCGAAGAGGACCTCAAACCTCCGACGCAGGGCACTAGGAGTGACCGATGCAGGATTACCCAGCGATGAGTACCGCGGTCGACCGGGTGGAGCCGGTGCCTCGGCGGGTGCGGGCGATGGTCGGCGACGAGGTGGTGATCGACACGACCCGGGCGTTGTACGTGTGGGAGTGGCCGAACTACCCGCAGTTCTACATCCCGGTGGAGGACGTCAAACCCGGCGTGCTCGTCGACGAGGACCATGTCCAGAAGCTGAAGCGTGGCACCGCTCGCCGGCAGGCCTTGCGGGTCGGCGACATCCATCGTCCGGAGGCGGCCCGCCTGTACGGCGACGACGCGGTCACCGGGTTGTCCGGCACCGTGCGGTTCGAGTGGAGCGCGCTGGACGCGTGGTACGAGGAGGACGAGGAGGTCTTCGTCCATCCTCGCGATCCCTACACCAGGGTCGACGCGCTCCGTTCCACCCGGCACGTCCGGGTCGAGCTGGACGGCTTGCCGCTCGCTGATTCCTCCTCGACCGTGATGGTCTTCGAGACGGGGCTCCCGACCCGGTACTACTTCAACCGCACCGAGGTCGACTTCAGCCACCTCGAATGGTCGGACACCGTCACGGCGTGTCCTTATAAGGGACAGACCACCGGGTACTGGTCGGTCCGTTCCGGTGACGTCCTCCACAAGGACCTGGCCTGGGCCTACGACTTCACCACTGCGGCGCTGGAGCCGATCGCCGGTCTGATCGCCTTCTACAACGAGAAGGTGGACATCACGATCGACGGCAAGGCATTGACCAGACCGGTGACGCACTTCTCCAAGTGATCCGCTCAGGTGGGCCGGGCAACAGCTCGAGGGCTACCGCGGCCGACGCACGCGCCAGGCCGAGTACGCCGTACTGGCGACGGCCAGGTCCTGCCAGGCCATACCGACGCCCTTGAAGACGGTGATTCCGTCGGCGGGTGGCATCCGCGGCCGATCGACGATGTCGACCAGGCGGTCCGCCTCGAGAGCACCGGCAGCGATGGCTTGGATGACGTCGCCGGCTTCGCGCAGAGCCGTCGCGCGCTCCTCCACGATCACGTGACGCGCACGGCTGAAGACCTTGTCGTCGAGCTCGCGAGCGTCCGGCTCGTGCGACCCGACGGCGACGACGCAGGCGTGGTCGGCGAGCAGCTCGCCATCGAAGAGCGGCTGCCGAGCCGTGGTCGCGCAAACCACGACATCGGCACTACGAACAGCTTCGGCGGTACCAACCTCAGCCACCAGGTCGTCGGCACGGATCCGATCGACGAGTGCCTGCGCTCGTTCGAGGTTGCGTCCGACGACGGTGACCTTGCGAATCGGCCGCACCGCGCGGATCGCCTCCACATGCCCCCACGCCTGCGGCCCGGAGCCGAAGACCACCAGCGATTCCGCGTCCACCGCGGCCAGGTCACGGACGGCCAGTGCAGACTGGGCCGGAGTTCGCAGCGTGGTGAGCGCCGTACCGTCGATGAAGGCCTGCGGCGTCATCGTGACAGCGTCGAACAGCACGTACACCGCCTGGATCCTCGGCAGCCCGGCTGCGGGATTGTCCGGTGCGATCCCGGCCAGCTTGATCCCGACGACCTCAGCGGTGGCGGCCGGCATCAACAGGAGCTCCCCACCCGCTGTGGGCAGGGAGCTCCTGGGTGGACCTGACGCGATCCCCGCGGACAGCGCGTCCGCGATCGCCGTGATCGCGTCGCTCCACGAGACCAGCGACATCAGTTCGGACTCATCGATGTACGGCGGCGTCATCCAGCTCCTCAGGTCGGCGTCAGCGGCTGATCACCTCTCCGAGCATTATCGACGCTCGTCAGAACAGGCGCTCGGCCCTGACTGCCTCCGGCTCCTCGAGGTCGAGCAGCTTCTGCTTGCGCTTGAGGCCGCCGGCGTAGCCGGTCAGTTTGCCGTTCTTCCCGACGACCCGGTGGCACGGCACGATGATGGAGACCGGGTTGTGCCCGACCGCCTGGCCGACCTCCTGGGCCAGCGACTTGTCGCCCAACCGCTCCGCGAGCTCCCCGTACGTCGTGGTCTCACCGAAGGGGATCTCGTCCAGCAGAGCCCAGACCTGCCGCTGGAACTCGTCGCCCGACAGCTCGATCGGCAGGTCGAAGGTGGTGCGCTCGCCCGCGAGGTACTGCTCGAGCTGGCGCGCCGCGTCCGACAGCAGCACATCGGTGTCGACGGCAACCTCTTCGCCGAGCTGTGCGCGTTCCGGCCTGACCCAGTGCTGCGGGAAGTACAGACCGGTGAGCGCGCCGTCCGACGCGACCAGGGTGAGCTCGCCCAACTCGGTCTCGACCACCGCGTGGCGGTTGTTCATGACCTCGAATCCTCTCCTCGATTCAACCCTCACCTGTTGAACGTCCGAGCCCTCGAAGATGTGAGGCTTTCGGGACTAGCGGCGCTTGTTCTGCAGGTGGACCGAGTGCCAGTCGGTGTCGTCGACCGACGGGCCCCAGGTGCCGCGCTCGTACGAGGTGGGCTGGTCGGGGAGGTCGAGGACCGGTTCGACGATCCGCCACTGCTCCTCGATCAGGGCCTCGTGGACGAAGCGCTCGGGACGGCCGTCCATGGCGTCGTCGAGGAGTCGCTCGTACGCCTCCTGCTGCGGGCCGAGGGCGGTGGCGAAGTCGACGAGCAGGTCGATCGGCTGGCTCTCCGTTCGCGGGCCGGGCGTCTTCGCCTGTACTGCGATCGCGACGCCGCTGTCGTGCCCGAGGCGGAAGCGCAGCAGGTTCGCGTCCGGCACCTCGAGGTGGCTCGGGATCAGCCCGCGCGGCGGCTGCTTCAGCTCGACGACCACCTCGGTCGCAGTACCGGGGAGGCTCTTACCGGCTCGCAGGTAGAACGGCACGCCCTCCCAGCGCGGGGAGTCGATCGTCAGCCGGGTGGAGACGAAGGTCTCGGTGGTGGAGTCCGGTGCGACACCCTGTTCGTCCAGGTAACCGGCGTACTGACCCCGGACGGTCGAGTCCGTGGTCATCGCGCGCATCTGGTGCAGCACGGCCACCTGGGCCTGCCGGAACGCATCGTTGCCATCGGCCACCGGTGGCTCCATCGCCAGCAGAGCGGCGATCTGGAGCGCGTGGTTCTGCACGACGTCGCGGATCGCGCCCGCCTGGTCGTAGAACCCGGCGCGGCCCTGCGTCCCGAATTCCTCGGCCAGCGTGATCTGCACACTGGCGATGTGGTCGCGGTTCCACAGCGGCTCGAACAGCGCGTTCGCGAACCGCAGTACCAGCAGGTTCTCGACGGCCTCCTTGCCGAGGTAGTGGTCCATCCGGAAGATGCGCTCGGGATCGAAGGTCGACCGGAGGACCGCGTCGAGCTCCCGGGACGACTGCGGATCGCGGCCGAACGGCTTCTCGACGACCACCCGGCCGCGCGCGGCAAGACCAGCGGCGCCGAGGCCCGCGATCGCGTCACCGAACACCGTCGGCGGGATCGCCAGGTAGAACAAGGGGCGCTCGGCCGTCTCCAGCCGCTGCGCGATCTGCTGATAGGTCACGGGATCCGTGTAGTCGCCGGTGACCATGCTCAACGCCCCGGCCACCTCGCGCCACGCGTCCTCGTCGACGTCTCCACCAGTGGCCTCGACGATCGCCTTCCGGGCTGCCGTCTCCAACTGCTCGTCATCCCACGCCGACCGTGCGACACCGACCACCGGTACGCCGAGCCGGCCGCGGCGGGCCAGCTGGTACAGGGCGGGGAACAGCTTCTTGGAAACCAGGTCTCCGGTGACGCCGAAGATGACCAACGCATCACTGCGGGTACTCATTGACAACCTTCCGATTCAACTCAGGGCGGTACCGCCCCGGGTTATAACAGCGATCGGCCCCGAGATATTCGCTCCGCCGGGGAGCCGTTTTGGCCGGATTCCTAGGCTTGGGGCATGACTTCAGATCTTCTTGGCACTCTCGGGCGCAGCGGGCTGGGTGTACTGGTCACGATCAAGCGGGACGGGCGCCCGCAGTTGTCCAACATCACCTACCTCTACGACGGGGAGCGGATCAGGATCTCGCTGACCGACGACCGGGCGAAGACCAGGAACCTGCGGCGCGATCCGCGGGCGAGTCTGTACGTGAACGGGCCGCGCGGGCGGTCGTACGTGGTGGTCGAGGGGAAGGCCGAGCTGACCCCGGTGGCGGCCGACGAGCAGGACGAGGTGGTCGAGCAGTTGGTCGCCAACTACCGGGACGCGGCCGGCGAGCACCCCGACTGGGACGATTACCGGCGGGCCATGGTGGCCGATCGGCGGTTGTTGTTCACCATGACGATCGACCACGTGTACGGCATGGCCGGCTGAGCAGCGGCGATAACTTGGGCCCAGGAACTTCTTGACCGGCGGTAAATGACTCGCCGTGATCGCCTGTCCTGGTCCACGCTGTGCTCGTGGACACTAAGAGGCTTTCCCCCGACAACGAGGTCGGGTGTGCGGATGCTGTGGCGTTGATGACCGCCGCCGAGAAGGTCGACTGCCCGGAGTCGGTGCTGCCGACCCCTCGAGGCTACGCGGCCCACCTGAAGTACGGCTGGGACGGCAACCCCGGCCAGGCCTATCTGGCGCGCGACGATGACGGCGTCCTGGTGGGCCAGCTCACCGTCCACCTGCCGACGTACGACAACACCCACCTGGCGTGGTGCGGGGTGGACGTCCATCCGGATCACCGCGGCCGCGGCATCGGCGGAGAGCTGATCGCGTACGCCGAGGAGCTGGCGCGGGGCGCCGGGCGGACCTCCATGGGCCTGAGCCAGTGGGACCTGCCGAAGGCGGACGCGTTCGCCCGGCGGTACGGGTTCGAGCGCAAGGCGATCGAGGTGAACCGGCGGCAGGACATCGCCGGCCTCGACTGGACCACCGTGCAGAAGCTGTACGACGAGGCAGTACGGGCGTCGTCAGGCTACGAGTTGGTCCGGGTGACCGGTCGCCTGCCCGAGGAGATGCTCGAGGACATGGTCGCGTTGACCGCCTCGATCAACGATGCGCCGAAGGACGACCTCGACGTCGAGGACGACGAGTTCAGCCCGGAGAGGTTGCGCGCCTACGAAGAGGCCCAACTGGCGCACGAGCGGACCGTGTACCGGGTGATCGCCCGCGAGCGCGCCACCGGAGCGCTGGCCGGGCACTCGACAGTCACGGTGGAGCGGGAGCGTCCGCACATCGGCGAGCAGCACGACACCGCGGTCGACCGCGCGCACCGGGGTCACCGCCTCGGCGCGCTGGTGAAGACCGGGATGCTGCTCTGGATGCGCGAGGCCGAACCGGCGCTGGCTCAGCTGGACACCTGGAACGCCGAGTCCAACAACCACATGATCGCCATCAACGAGCAGCTCGGCTACCGCATCGTCGCCCGCGCGATGGCCTACCAGAAGTCGCTCTGACAGCAGTTCCGTGAGCTGCTAGAGCGGCTCGACCAGGGTGACCGCCATCCGGTTGCTCACGCTGAAGCCGAGGCCCTCGTAGAGCCGGATGGCGTTGACGTTGGTGCCACTGGCGTGCAGGAACGGGCGGTTGCCCTCGGCTTCGATGCCGGCGGCAACCGCTCGCATCAGCCGGCTGGCGAGCCCCTGCCCCCGGTACTTCGGATCGGTGCAGACGGCGCTGATCTCGACGTACCCGGGCGGGCGGAATCGTTCGCCGGCCATCGCGATCAGGTCGCCGCCGCGGCGCAGGCCGAGATACCCGCCGAACTCGATCGTCCGCGACCGGAACGGCCCCGGCTCGGTGAGAGTCGTTAGCGCGACCATGTCCGCGAGGTCGTCGGAACCGAGCCCGACGGCGTCCGTGTCGACGGCGCCGAACGACTCCGGGGCCACCAGTTGCACAAGATCGAAGACGCGGACGACCTTGAAGGCATCAGGAACCAGCAGCTCCGGTCGCATCAGCGCGGCGACGTTCCCGGTGCCGACCAGCGCCGCCGCGTCCGCCCAGTCCTGGTCGGTCACGTCATCCGGCAGCCCGAGGAAGGGCGCCACCTGCGCGGGGTAGCGACGGGCCCGCCCCTTGACCTCGGCCAGACCGGCATGCGCTCCGGCGAGCGCGTAGTACGCCGGGTTGGTCAGCACTTCCATCAGAAGCCGAGCTTGCGGAGGTGCTTGGCGTCGGTCTGCCAGTTCTTGGCGATCTTCACGTGCAGGTCGAGGTAGACCGGCGTACCCAGCAGGGCCTCGATCTGGCGGCGGGCGTTCGCGCCGACCTCGCGCAGCCGGGCGCCCTTGTGCCCGATCACGATGCCCTTCTGGCTGTCCCGCTCGAGGAAGATGTTCGCGTAGATGTCGAGCAGCGGCTTGTCGTCCGGACGGCCCTCGCGCAGGCCCATCTCGTCGATAGTGACGGCGATCGAGTGCGGCAGTTCGTCCCGGACGCCTTCCAGGGCGGCCTCGCGGATCAGCTCACCGACCAGGATCTCCTCGGGCTCGTCCGTGACGTCGCCGTCCGGGTAGAGCGGCTGACCGGCCGGCAGCAGCTTCACCAACTCGTCGGCCACCGTGTCGATCTGGTACCCCGAGGTGGCGGACACCGGTATGACGGACGCCCACTCGATGCCGACGGACTCCCCCAGCGTCTGGATCTCGGAGAGGTGCTCGACCATCCGCTCGGGCGAGACCAGGTCCGCCTTGGTCGCCAGCGCCACCTTCGGGGTCTTGGCCACCTTGGCTGCCTCGGTGACCAGGAACCGGTCGCCCGGGCCGATCCTGTCGCTGGCCGGCAGGCAGATCCCGATCACGTCGACCTCGGCCCAGGTGGTCTTGACCAGGTCGTTCAGCCGCTCGCCGAGCAGCGTGCGCGGCTTGTGCAGACCGGGGGTGTCGACCAGGATCAGCTGCGCGTCGGGGCGGTGCACGATGCCCCGGACCGCGTGCCGGGTGGTCTGCGGCTTCGACGAGGTGATCACGATCTTCTGACCGACCAATGCGTTGGTCAGGGTGGACTTGCCCGCGTTCGGCCGGCCGACGAAACAGGCGAAACCGGAGCGGAACTCGCCGCCGGTCGCCGGGGACTGCTCAGGTGTGGACGACATCACGAACCTCTCCGTTGCCATTGGCAACGACTACCGGAAGAGCGGCGCCGCCGAAGTAGCGGACCACCTCGACATCGACCTCATCGGCCTCGGTGACCACCGCGGCGGCCTCGATCCCCTTCACCCCTGACGATACGGCCATCGCCACCGCGAGCTGCAACGCGCTGAGCCGGACGGTGTCCAGCTGCACGGTGCAGGCGGCGTACGTGCGGCCGTCGGTGTCGCGCACCGAGGCGCCCTCCGCGGCCCGGGTGCGGGCCCGGGCGGCACGCGCCAGGGTGACGAGCTTGGCGTCCTCGGCCGGGAGGTCAGCGGACAAAGGTCACATCCTTGGGGGTCAGGCGGTCTGGGTGTCAGGGGTCTTGGGGAAGTCAGGCGGTCTGGTGGTTGCTGTCCTGGGACTGGTCGGCGAGCTCTCCCCGCCGGACCAGCACGGTACCGACCTGGTTGCGGCGACCGGACGGCCGCTCCGCGGTGAGCGAGAGCCCGAGGCCCTCGATCTCGACCTGGGCGCCGGGGATCGGCACCTTGCCGAGCAGCTTGGCCATCAGCCCGCCGACGGTGTCGACGTCGTCGTCGTCCAGCGGTACGCCGAACAGTTCGCCGAGCTCGTCGATCGGGAACCGGCTGGAGACCCGGTACGCCCCGTCGGACAACGCCTGCACCGCTTCCGGCGCCTCGTCGTACTCGTCGGTGATCTCGCCGACGATCTCCTCCAGGATGTCCTCGATGGTGACCAGGCCGGCGGTCCCGCCGTACTCGTCGACGACCATCGCGACGTGCATCCGGGCCGCCTGCATCTCGCGCAGCAACTGGTCGACCGGCTTGGAGTCGGGGATGTACATGCAGGGGCGCATCACCGACTCGACCCGCTCGGTCGACTCGGACTGCGCGTTGTCGTACACGCGGCGCATCACGTCCTTCAGGTAGACCACCCCGAGGATGTCGTCCAGGGACTCGCCGATCACCGGGATCCGCGAGTAGCCGCTGCGCAGCGCGAGCGAGGTGAGCTGGCGGAGCTTCTTGTGCCGCTCGATGTAGACCATGTCGGTCCGCGGCACCATCACCTCGCGGACGATGGTGTCGCCAAGCTCGAAGACGGAGTGGATCATCCGCCGCTCGCCGGACTCGATCACCGACGACTGCTCGGCCAGGTCGACCAGCGCGCGCAGCTCGGCCTCGGTCGCGAACGGGCCGGCCGCGAAACCCTTGCCCGGGGTGAGCGCGTTGCCGATCAGGATCAGCAGCTTCGGCAGCGGCCCGAGCACGCTGGTCAGCGCCATGATCGGGCCGGCCGAGAGGATCGCGAACCGGTCGGAGTGCTGCCGGCCGAGGGTGCGGGGCGCGACGCCGATGATCACGTACGAGACGACGACCATCACCACCGAGGTGATCAGGATGTGCTGCCAGGTCACCGCGAAGACGTTCGACAGCGCCTGGGTGACCAGCACGATCGCGGTGATCTCGAATGTCAGCCGGACCAGCAGCAACGTGTTCAGGTAGCGCGGCGCGTCGGACAGCAGGTCGCGCAGCTTCACCGCGCGCAGGTTGCCCTGCTCGACCTGCTCGTTGGCGCGCACCTTCGAGTACGACGACAGCGCCGCCTCCGCGCCGGCGAACAAGCCCGCGAGCAGCACCAGCACCGCGGCCACTACCAGCAGAACGCCGTCGTCGTAGGTCACTGGAGGGTCATCCCTGTCCGAGCCTGTGAGTCCCTGTGTGTCACTGTCCGAGACTATTTCCCGGTGCACGCCATGCTTCCAGCAGGCGGCCCTGGACGTCCCACATCTCTGCCTTGTCGGCGGGTTCGGCGTGGTCGTAACCGAGCAGGTGCAGGATGCCGTGCACCGTCAGCAGCTCGAGCTCGGCCCAGGTGCCGTGGCCGGCCTTCGCGCCCTGCGCGGCAGCGACCGTCGGGCAGAGCGCGATGTCACCGAGGTGGCCGAGCGGAGCATCAGAGTCGTCCTCTGAGTCAGTGCCCGGCCGGAGTTCGTCCATCGGCCACGACATCACGTCGGTCGGTCCCGGCAGGTCCAGGAACTCGACGTGGTAGCGCGTCATGGTGTCCTCGTCGACCAGCTTGATCGACAGCTCGCACTCCGGGTGCAGGCGCAGCGACGACATCACGAAGCGACTCAGCCGCATCAGCCCGTTTGCGTCGATCTCGACGCCGGACTCGTTGTTGACCTCTACGTTCATCTCTTGAGCTCAGCGTCACTTTCGAACGATTCGTACGCCGAGACGATCCGCCCGACCAGCTTGTGCCGGACGACGTCGTGCGAGGTGAGCCGGCAGAAGGTCAGGTCCTCGACGCCCTCCAGGATGTCCTGGACCACGCGCAGACCCGAGTTCGTCCCGGTCGGCAGGTCCACCTGGGTGACGTCGCCGGTGACGACCATCTTCGAGCCGAAGCCGAGCCGGGTGAGGAACATCTTCATCTGCTCCGGCGAGGTGTTCTGCGCCTCGTCCAGGATGATGTAGGCGTCGTTCAGGGTCCGGCCACGCATGTAGGCCAGCGGCGCGATCTCGATCGTGCCGGCCGTCATCAGCCGCGGGATCGACTCCGGGTCGAGCATGTCGTGGAGCGCGTCGTACAGCGGCCGCAGGTACGGGTCGATCTTCTCCGACAGCGTGCCGGGCAGGAAGCCCAGCCGCTCACCGGCCTCGACCGCCGGCCGGGTCAGGATGATCCGGTTGACCTCCTTGGCCTGCAGGGCCTGCACGGCCTTGGCGACGGCCAAGTAGGTCTTGCCGGTACCGGCGGGGCCGATGCCGAAGACGATCGTGTTCTTGTCGATGGCGTCGACGTAGCGCTTCTGGTTCAGCGTCTTCGGCCGGATGGTGCGGCCGCGGCTGGACAGGATGTTCTGGGTCAGCACGTCCGCGGGACTCTCGACCGTGGCGGCCTTGATCATCACGATGCTGCGCTCGACCGAGTCCGCGGTCAGCCCGTGGCCGGTCCGGACGACCGCGATCAGCTCGTCGATCAGCCGCTCGGCCAGGGCCAGCTCGGCCGGCTCGCCGTTCAGCGTGATCTCGTTGCCGCGGACCATGATGTCGGCGTCGAACTCCTTCTCGACGATCCGGAGGAACTCGTCCCGGGCTCCGAGCAGGGCCACCATGTCGATGCTGTTCGGCACGACGATCTTGTGGGACGCCTTGTGGCCGTCACTTGCTGCGCTGCGGTCAGCGCGCGCCGCATCCGGGTGCGACGGCTCGATACTGCGTGGCCTGGACAGCCTTTCCTCCTGATGCCGGGTGTACGTGTCCGACCATGCTAGCCGCCCGCTCCGACAGCACCACCCGATAAACCCCCGCACACCCCCGGCGAGACCCCACCCCACCCCATTTCCGCGGTACGGCGGGCTTCAGCGGGGCCGTGTTCCAGGGCGGCTCGGCGGTCGCGTTCTGCCTGCCAGTCGCGGGTGCGGCTGAGGCGGTCGACTGCCAGGTAGGTGACCTCCCGGTGGCCTGACCAGCTTCCGTCGCCGTGCTGCCTCATCCGGCCTCCCCGACCAATGTGGAGGCGAGTCTCCCCTGCCGGTCGGAGATGTTGTCAACCTGGAACGCCGCCTCCGCGTCTCTGTCACGTGGCACAACCGGCTGTGGTGTATGACGAGTGCGTGGCACATGAGTCCTCGTGGGATGCAGACGAGGCGCTGACGGCTGTCTATACGGCGCACTACACGTCGTTGGTCCGCCTCGGCGCCTTGCTGCTGCGTGACACCGGCGCGGCGGAGGAGATCGTGCAGGACGCCTTCGTGGCGATGCACGGCCGCTGGCACCGGCTGCGCGACCCGCACAAGGCCCTCGCCTACCTGCGCACCGCCGTGGTGAACCGCTGCCGGTCCCGACAGCGGCACCTGGTGGTGGTGGACAAGCACACCCCACGCACGCTGCCGGACGAGCCCAGCGCGGAGCAGGCGGTACTGCGAACCGCGGAGACAGACAGGGTGATCGAGGCGATGCGGAAGCTGCCGGAGAAGCAACGCACCGTGATGGTGCTGCGGTACTACGGGGATCTCTCGGAGGCGGAGATCGCCGACACGATGGGGATCAGCCGGGGATCCGTGAAGAGCCATGCCGCGCGGGCGACGAAGTCGCTGCGCCAGGTCCTGGAGCAGAGCATATGAACGACCACCCTGACGACCGGTTCGACGAGCTGATGCGCCGGGCCCTGGCCGAGGAGGCCGACCGGATCGAACCGGCCGACGGCCTGCACGAGATCCAGGCCCGGGTCCGGGACCAGCGCAAGCCGGTCAACCGGAGGCCCTGGGCGCTCGCCGTCGGCGCAGCCGTGGTCGGCACCGCCGCGGCGGTCGGCGCGTTCACGCTGCTCGACGACAACACCCGCAACGCCGACCAGCCCGAGGTCGCCGGCAGCCCCAGCGCCACGGCCAGCGCGACTATCCAGCCGAGCACCGAGGCCTCCGCCGGCCCGTCGGCACTGCCCACCTCGATGCCGTCCGCCAAGCCGTCACAGACGATCAACTCGTCCACCGAGCCCCCGAAGACGGTCGGCGTCCCCGAGGCCGAGGTGAAGGCCAGGGCCGTCCCGGTCTACTGGGTCGGCAGGACCATCGGGAACGACACCGGAGCCGGCGTGCGGCTCTACCGGACCTTCACCAGGATCAGCGGCCGGCCGACCCTGGAGGCGGTCCGGACGATGACCAGCGAGAAGTCCTCCGACCCGGACTACTACTCACCCTGGATCGGCTCGGCCGTCAACTCGGTGACAAAGTCCGGCGACCTCGTCACGGTTGACTTCAAGCTGCTGCCGCGGGAGAAACTCGATCCGGCCGCTGCGAACATCGCCACCCAGCAACTCGTCTACACGGTCCAGGCCGTGCTCGGTGACTCCAGCCAGCAGATCCTGGTGACCGAGCAGGGGCAAGCCACCCGGGAACTGTTCGGACAGGCCCTGTCCGGGCAGCCGCTGAGCCGCGCTCAGGCGATGGACGTCCAGGCGCTGGTGTGGATCGAGTCCCCCGAGCAGAAGGCGACGGTCCGGAGCCCGGTCACCGTGCGCGGTACCGCCGCGGCGTACGAGGCCACGGTGAACTGGCAGGCGACCAACCTGAAGACCAAGACGGTCGTGAAGAACTACACGAACACCCAGGAGGGCATGAAGTTCTCCCCCTTCACCTTCACCACCAAGCTCGCCCCCGGCGAGTGGCAACTCGAAGTCTTCATGCTCTCCGGCGAAGACGGCCACATCACCGACACCGACTCGAAGACCATCTTCGTGAAGTAACCGTCGAGCGGGTCAGTGGGTGAAGGTGAACAGCCGCAGGCCTGGTTCGAGGGGGTGGGGGGTGGTGGTCAGGCGGTTGATGCCTACCGACCACTCGACGTTGTCGGGGGCGTCGAAGGAGAGTTCTTCGAAGCCGGTGTCGGTGAACCAGGCGCGGATGGTGTCGCGGATGTCGGGGTCGTGGCGGCCGCGGGTCCAGATGACCGTGGCGCCGGGGGTGCACAGCTGTGGGAGGGCGCGGACGGTGCGCTCGACGTCCGCCGGGACGATGTTGCCGAAGACGCCGCAGAACAGCACCAGGTCGGCCGGCACCGCGTCGGCATAGCTGTCGATCGCAGCCGCGTCACCCTCGATCACCTCGACGCTGGTCAGGCCGTTGGCGGTCGCTGCCGCGCGGGCGACCGCGACGTTGCGAGGATCGAGCTCGACCAGCCGGGCGGTCACCCGGTCGCGGGCCGGATGGGCAGCGAGCACCTCGATCAGGTCCCGGCCCTGGCCGGCGCAGGCGCTGATCGCACGGATCGGGCCGTCCGGACGGGCGTCGAGATGCGCACGGATGCCGCGCTGGACCGATCTCAGCCGCCCGCTCAGCTCGGACGTCTCGTCCTCGTACGGCGTGTGCCACTCCAGCCAGTCCGTCGAGTCCATCCAGGTCCTCCTCGATTCCAGCGCGAGTCGTCCGTGGTCAGTTCCAGTGCGGGTGAGTCCAGGTGCGGGTCCATGCCGGGAGCGGCCGCCGCTCGGTCAGGTCAGGTCCAGCGGGAGCGGGCGAGGAGGGCTGCTGCAGCGGCTACGCCTGCAGTGGAGGTCCGCAGCACGGTCTCGCCGAGGCGGACCGGGTCCACGTCAAAGGCCTCCAGCTCGGCAGGCGAGATGCCGCCTTCGGGACCGACGACGATGACGACGTCCCCTTCAGCCGGCACCTCCAGCGACGCCAACGGCACCTTCGCCTCCTCATGCAGCACCACCGCGAGTCCGGCGCTTCCGACCAGCCCTGCGACCTCCGCGGTCGAGGCGATCGGCGCGACCTCGCAGAACCACGAGCGCCGCGACTGCTTGCTGGCTTCGAAGGCCCAGGCCTGCCACTTGGTCAGCGTCTTTGCCACCCGCTCGGGACTGGCGCGGAACTGGCTGCGCTCCGCGTTCCACGGGACCACCACGTCCGCGCCGACCTCGGTGAGCATCTCCACCGCGAGCTCCGCCCGCTCCCCCTTCGGCAGCGCCTGGACGACGACCAGTCGCGGGCTCGCCGGAGCGACCTCGCCGCGGTGCTCCACGGACACGGTCAGCCCGGTCTTGGAAGCGGCCGTCACCGACCCTTCCGCGAAGGACCCGCGCCCGTCCGTCAGGCGGATCCGCTCGCCCGGTGCGATCCGTCGTACGACGGCCGCGTGACGGCCCTCGGCGCCGTCCAGCACGAGCTCCGGGCCGGACAGGTCAGGCAGGTAGAAGACGGCGAGTCCCATCGTCGCGCGGCCGTAGGCGTTTTCAGTGCGCGCCGAAAGCGTCGCGCAGGCGTCCGAAGACACCCTTGTGCGCGGCCTGGACCTGACCCTGCGGACGCTCTTCGCCCCGTGCCTCGGCGAGTTGCTTGAGCAGTGCGGCCTGGGAGTCGTCCAGCTTGGTCGGGGTCTCGACGATCACCTGCACGATCAGGTCACCGCGACCCGCGTGCCGCAGCCGGGGAACACCCCGCGCGGTCAGCGTCATCGCCGTACCGGACTGGGTGCCGGGGCGGATCTCCAGCGGAGTGGGCTCACCCTCGAGCGTCGGCAGGTCGATCGTGGTGCCGAGCGCGGCCGCGGTCATCGGCAGCGTGACCGTGCAGTGCAGGTCGTCACCGTTGCGGGTGAAGATCTCGTGCTGCTCGACCTCGATCTCGACGTACAGGTCGCCGGCCGGGCCGCCGCCGGGGCCGACCTCGCCCTGGCCGGACAGCTGCACCCGGGTGCCGCTGTCGACGCCACCGGGGATCTTGACGGTGACGGTACGGCGGGAGCGGACCCGCCCGTCGCCGGCGCACTCGACGCACGGGTTCGGGATGGTCGTGCCGAAGCCGCGGCAGTTCGGGCAGGGACGCATCGTCCGGACCTCACCGAGGAACGAGCGCTGGGTGTGGGTCACCTCGCCGCGTCCGTGGCAGATTTCGCAGGTGACGGGCTCGGACCCGGCGGCCGCGCCGGATCCCGAACAGGTCGGGCACAGCACGGCCGTGTCGACCTTCAGCTCGCGGGTGGTCCCGAAGGCCGCCTCGCCGAGGTCGATCCGCAGCGGGATCAGGGCGTCCTGACCCCGCCGGGTGCGCGGCCGCGGCCCGCGGGTCGCCCCGCCGGTCTGGCCGAAGAAGGCGTCCATGATGTCGGTGAAGGTGAACGCCTGGCCGAAGCCGGCACCGCCGGGTCCCCCTCCTGCCGCGCTGGCGAAGGGATCGCCGCCGAGATCGTGCAGCTGCCGCTTCTGCGGGTCGCTCAGCACCTGGAACGCGCGGCCGATCTCCTGGAACCTGTTGTGCGCGTCCTCGGAGTCGTTGACGTCCGGGTGGTACTGGCGGGCCAGCTTGCGGTAGGCCTTCTTGATCTCGTCCGGTGAGGCGTCACGGCTGACGCCCAGGACGGCGTAGTAATCGGTGCTCATACTCCAGACCAAATGTCGGTGGTAGTCGTCATGAGTCGGCCAGGATCTGGCTGACGTAACGCGCGACGGCGCGGACTGCGCCCATCGTGCTCGGATAGTCCATGTGGGTCGGGCCGACGATGCCGAGCGTGGCCAGCGCCTCCGACTTCGACCCGTACGCGGTCGCGACCACCGAGGTGGTGGCCAGCTCCTCGTACGGGTTCTCGTGCCCGATGCGGACCGTCAGGGTCTGCGGGTTCGTCGCCTCGCCGAGCAGCTTGAGCAGGATGACGTGCTCCTCCAGCGCCTCCAGCACCGGCTTCACGTTGCGCTCGAAGTCGTCGCCGTAGCGGGTCAGGTTGGCGGCGCCGCCGACCGCGATCCGCTGCTCGCCGTCATCGCTGAAGGCCTCCAGCAGCGTCGTCACGATCGCGGCCACCAGCGGCCGGTCGGACGGCGCGAAGGTCTCGGTGACGTTCGCCAGCGAGGTCGCCGCGTCGGACAGCCGCTGGCCGGCCAGCGCGGTGTTCATCCGGGACCGCAGGTCGGCGATCAGGTGCTCGTCGACGTCGTGCTGGGTCTCCACGATCCGCTGCTCGACCCGCCCGGTGCTGGTGATCAGCACCACCAGCAGCCGCCGCGGCGTCATCGTGACCACCTCGACGTGCCGCACGCTGGACCGGATGAGGGTCGGATACTGCACGATCGCGACCTGCCGGGTGATCTGCGCCAGCAGCCGGACGGTACGGCGGACCACGTCGTCCAGGTCGACCGCACCGGCCAGGAAGGACGAGATCGCCTTCTTCTCGGCCGGCGACAACGTCTTCACGGTGCTCAGCTTGTCCACGAACAGCCGGTAGCCGGCGTCGGTCGGGATCCGGCCCGCGCTGGTGTGCGGCTGGGTGATGTACCCCTCCTCCTCCAGCGCGGCCATGTCGTTGCGCACGGTCGCCGGGGAGACGCCGAGGTTGTGCCGGTCCACCAGGGTCTTCGAGCCGACCGGCTCGTGGGTGGCGACGTAGTCCTCGACGATGGCCCGGAGCACGTCCAGTTTTCGTTCGTCCAGCACGCGCACCACCCTCTCTCCACGTCGACACCTGTACCCAGCGCAGGGCACTCCACTGAGGGCACCCTTGGCACTCCCGCGTTTCGAGTGCCAGTCTACCGAGCCGTAGCGACACCTACTCCCGCGTAGCGGCGTGGGACGCGTCTCAGACGCGGAGGAGTCGTCTCAGGCCGACTCGGGAGACGCTCCCAACGGTACGGCGGCCGGGCGCTCCACCGTGCTCGCCACGTCCACGGGCTGATCCTTGGCCGCCGCCTCGAGCAGCGACTCCAGTACGTCGAGCACGTGGTACGCGAGGGCTCCGTTGGCCCGGTGGTCGCCTCCGGTCCGGATCGCGCGCGCCATGTCCGCCACACCGACGCCCCGGCCAGCTCCCGCGTAGCCGCCGGCTACCGGGAGTTCTGTCCAGTCACGGGCGGTCGCGGTGGCGATCTCCACCTTGCCGTCGAAGTTGTTCGGGTCCGGCACCGACAAACTGCCCTCGGTCCCGTGCACCTCGATCCGCGGCAGCCGCGCCGCCCACACGTCGAAGCTCATCAGCACCGTCGTGAGGGCACCCGACTCGTGCTCGAGGATGCCGGTCACGTGGGTCGGCACCTCCACGGGGAAGGTCTCCCCCGCTCGCGGACCGGTGTGGACCTTCCGCTGGTCATGGGCGCGCCCCGCCCGCCCGGTGACCCGGCGTACCGGTCCTAGCAGCGTCACGAGGCTGCTGACGTAGTACGGGCCCATGTCGAGGAGCGGGCCGCCGCCGGGCTGGTAGTAGAACTCCGGCGCCGGGTGCCACAGCTCGTGCCCGGGCGTGACGAACGAAGCCGTCGCAGCAGTCGGTACGCCGATGTCGCCCCGGTCGAGGGCGGCTCGTGCGGTCTGGGTTCCCGTGCCGAGCACAGTGTCCGGAGCACAGCCGATCCGGAGGTTGCCGGCGGCCGCGAGCTTCAGGAGCGGCTCGGCCTCGGCACGGTCGACCGCGAGCGGCTTCTCGCCGTACACGTGCTTCCCCGCCTGCAGGGCGGCCTGGTTCACCGAGGCGTGGGCCGCGGGAATGGTCAGGTTGAGGACGATGTCGACCTCGGGGTCGGCCAGCAGGTCCTCGGATGACAGCGCCCGGAGGCCCTGGTGCTGGTCGGCGATCGCCTGGGCCCGGCTGAGGTCCAGGTCGGCGACCGCGACCACGTCGACGCCGGGCAGCCTGGCGAGGTGGTCGAGGTAGGTGCCGCTGATGACGCCAGTGCCGACGATGCCGATGTTGGTCACTTGCTCGCCCACAGCAGTCCCCGCTCGATGATGGTGCGGACCTCGGGCACGTGCAGGTCCTCGAGGCTGTGGCCCGGCGTGCAGACGAACACCCTGCCCTCGCCCCAGGTGCGGGTCCAGACGGCCGGCATCGTCGCGCCCTCGATCCACGGGAAGTCCGGGTGCGCCCGGAAGGTGGTGGTCGCGAGCACGTTGTTGGTCGGGTCCGCGTGCACGTAGTACTGCTCGGTGTGCAGGTCGAAACCGGTGATGCCCTCGACGATCGGGTCGTCGGCGACGACCTCGATCCGGTGGTCCACGAAACCGTCCGGGTGCGAGACGAACTGGCCGCCGGTCATGAAGCTGTAGTCGCTGTTGCTGCGGAACGAGTCGACGATGCCGCCGTGCCAGCCGGCCAGCCCGGTGCCCGCGCGCACCGCGGCCTCGAGTCCCTTGACCTGCTCGTTGGTGATCTCGCCCATGCTGATGCACTGCAGCACCAGGTCGGTGCCGGCCAGGTCGAGGTAGCTCTCGGTGCTCTCGGAGACCTCGACCGCGAAGCCGTTGTCCCGCAGGAACGGGATGAACAGTTCGGTCGCCTCGGCCGGCTTGTGCCCTTCCCAGCCGCCTCGTACCACCAGTGCCCGTCGTGTCGTCACGCCGTCCGCCCTTCGCGTCGTTCCGGAAGATGAGCCCGGCGATCTCAGAGATCGGATGAATCACTGTCGCCTAGGCGACCCTAGGCGGCCGGACCGGGCCCTTCAAGTCCCGTCCCGACGACTGGATTGGGCTTACCGGCGGGACCACCGGGTCGCGGCGGTCCGCTGGGGTCGGCCGCCGCGGGCACGATCAGGATCGGCGACCAGGTGCTGATCACCCGGGCCGGGTGCTCGTCCGCGGCGACACCATCACCAACTGACCACTCTCCCGCTGGAGGAGGCTCGTGGGGCGGCGGTTAAGGTCGGGGACATGAGTGCATGGGCCGAGCTGGGCGATCGGTGCTGGGTCCGTCGGTATCCGGAGTGGGACCTGAACGTCGGCCTCGTCGTCGGCTCAGCGGGTGCCCTGGTGATCGACACCCGCGCCACCACCGCGCAGGCCGAGGAACTGCTGGCCGAGATCCGCGAACTCACCGACGCCCCGGTCCGCTGGGTGGTCAACACCCACGCGCACTTCGACCACACCTTCGGCAACGGCGTCTTCACCGACGCCACCAGCTACGCCCAGGAGAACGCCGCGGCCGCGCTGGCCGAGCGAGGACCCGCACTCCAGCAGCACTACCGCGACAACCCCGGCCCGGACCCGCGGTACCCGGAGATCGCCGCCGAGGTGCTCGCCGAGCTCGCGGCCACCAAACTGGTTGCCATCGACAACACCTTCGCGGTGGCCAAGGTGATCGACCTGGGCGATCGCCGGGTGGAACTCCTGCACCTGGGGAACGCGCACACCGACGGCGACCTGGTGGTCGTCGTACCGGATGCCGACGTGTACTTCGTGGGCGATCTGCTCGAGGAGTCGGCGCCACCGTCGTACGGCGACGACTCGTTCCCGCTGGAGTGGCCGGACACGCTCGACCGGCTGATCGGGCTGCTGACGGCGACCTCGAAGGTCGTCCCCGGGCACGGCGCGGTGGTCGACGCGGAGTTCGCGCGGGACCAGGCCGGCGACCTCGGCACCGTCGCGAACACGATCTCCGGCCTGCACCACAACGGCACGTCGCTCGAGGCCGCGCTCGCGCACACCGACGACTGGCCCTGGCCGACGGCGCACGTCGAGCGCGCCGTACGGCGCGGTTACGCGGTACTGGGGACTCCGCGCCGCCCGACCCTTCCGCTGCTCGGACCCGGCAAGTCGGAGTAGTCGCCCCGAGCCACCTGCACCGATTGTGACGCTGCGGGGTTATCCGTTGACATAGCGTCCCGTTCCCGCACCTTGGTCCGAAACGTGGACACCCATGTCCTGTTGTGGTGGCTGACCGACGGTCCAGAGCTGTCCGACGATCTCAAGAACCAGATCGACACCGAACTGGAGGTCTGCGTCAGCGCAGCCACCATCTGGGAGATCTCCATCAAGGCCTCAGCAGGCAAGCTGAGCATCCCGTCCGAGTTTCCTGAGGTGATGCGGGACAGCGGCGTCGGCGAGCTACCCATCCGCTATCACCACGCCTACGCGGCAGGCCGGCTTCCGCTGCTTCATCGCGATCCCTTCGATCGCATGCTGATCGCCCAGGCGCTGACCGATCGACTCACTCTGGTCACGCGCGACGCCGCTATTCACCAGTACGACCTACCGCTCATCAAGGCCTGAAGGATCACCGGCTCGCGTCGGCGGGTAAGCGAGGATGTGGAGGAGGGCGACTTGGGAGGCTGAGGGACGGCGTCTGGTGTCGTCGACGACCCGTTCGCCGTGGATCTTCCAGCGGGTGAGTTCCTGGCTGTCCTCGGCGGTCATTCCGCAGAGGCTACCGGCGAAGGGCTGAGCCGTACGTCGCCTGCCCCGGGGCCCCTCCTGCTCGGGGCGGGCGGCGTACGGGCTAGAGGGTTGTCGGGCGGGAGACGACGTGGCCGCGGCGGTGGCCGGCGATGAGGGCGATGCCCAGCGCTGCGGTGCCGACGGCGATGCCGCCGAGAGCGATGGAGGTGGCGCCGAGTCCACCGCTGGCCTGGGTGGTGGCGACCGGATGGACCTCGTACTGCGGCGCGTAGTTCGGGTAGTTGGGTGGGTCCGGGTACATCGCGGTTGCTGCCAGCTCGGCAGGGCGGGCGGATTCGGTCGCGCTCGCCGGCATCGTGGTCGCCATCAGGAGCAGACAGGTTCCTGCGCCGCCGACTGCCAGGGTTGCCAGGGACTTCCTTGCGGTGGTGTGTGCGGACATGATCCCGGTGCTCCTGTTCTCGCGCCCGGCGGAGCCATCGTTGGTGGTGACCCGGTGACGCCTGGCGCTGATCCCTTTGTCGCGCGACCGGGTATCGCCCCGGTCTGCCCCGGTATCGCCGCGGTATCACCGCCGTTGACGGACTGCCTGCGGTGGCCGACAGTCGAGACGTGGGTATCGCCGTTCTCGGCCCGCTCACGATCGAGGGAGACCAGGGGCAACCGCAGGTTCTCGGTCGACGCGACCGGGTCGTGCTCGCAGCACTGGTTGTTCGTCCTGGACACGTGGTCAGCTCCGAAGAGCTGGCCGCTGTGGTCTGGGGGGAACACCTCCCTTCGTCATGGCCGAAAGTGATCCAGGGCTGCGTCGTGCGGCTCCGCAAGATCCTCGGCGTCCACTCAATCGAGACGCTGCCGCTCGGCTACCGGCTCGCCGTACCGCTGGACGAGATCGACGCCCAGCGGTTCGAGCGGGCGATGGGCCGGGCCCGTGCGCTGTTCGCGGCCGACGAGGCCGAGCGGGCGGCGGTGGTTCTCGCGGACGCGTTGACGTTGTGGCGCGGCCGCCCGCTGACCGAGCTGGACGGCTGGGACATCGCCCGGATCGAAGTGGAACGACTGGGTGAGCTGCGGAACGCGGCGGAGGAGTTGTACGTCGAGGCCGCGCTGAGTTCCGGGCAGCACGACAAGGTGCTGGCGAAGGCCCGGGCGCTGGTGAACGAGGAGCCGCTCCGCGAACGGCGGTGGATCCTGCTCGCCACCGCGCAGTACCAGGCGGGTCAGCAGAGTGAGGCGCTGCGGACGATCCACCGGCTGCGCGGCGTACTGAGCAGGGATCTCGGCCTGGACCCGACTCCGGAGATCGACGCGCTGGAGCAGGCGATCCTTCGTCAGGACCCTTCTCTCGTGGCCGAGCACGCCATGCCGGAGCCCGACCGCATCTGCCCGTACCCAGGGCTGAAGGCGTACGACCTGGACGACGCCGACACGTTCTTCGGCCGCGACGCCGACATCGCCGCCTGTCTGCGCAAGCTGGCCGACACCTCGGTGCTGGCGGTCATCGGGCCGTCCGGCTGTGGCAAGTCCTCGCTGGTACGCGCCGGAGTAGCGGCCTCGTTGCGGCGAGACGGGCAGCGCGTCGTCGTGATGACCCCAGGCATCCACCCGGTCGCCGCACTGGCTGCGACCATGCCGACGACCGGCCCCGCGCCGGCTCTAGTCGTGGACCAGTGCGAAGAGGTTTTCTCGCTGTGCGGTGATGCAGCGGAGCGGGACACCTTCCTGACCGCGCTGACCGCCCATCAAGCGATGGCTCCGCTGATCCTGTCGGTCCGCGCCGACCGCATCGCCGACATCTCCGCCCATCCGGTCTTCGCCCGCACAATCGAGCCCGGCCTCTATCTGCTCTCCGGGATGACGCAGACCGACCTGCGCGCCGCCATCGAGAAGCCCGCCCGGCTCGCCTCGCTGATCGTGGAACCCGGACTGGTCGACCTGCTGGTCAACGAGGTGGCCGACCAGCCGGGCGCCCTGCCGCTGATGTCCCACGCACTCGGCGAGACCTGGCAGCGTCGCGAAGGCCGCACCCTCACCGTGGCCGGCTACAACGCCTCGGGCGGGATCCGCGGCGCGGTCGCCCAGTCGGCCGAGCAGGTCTACGAACACACCCTGCCAGAGCAACGGCCGGTACTGCGGGACCTGCTGCTGCGGCTGGTCACGCCAGGGCCGGAGGGTGAACCGATCCGCAGCAGGTTGCCGCGGCGGCTCGTGATCACCGGCGCCGAGGACGACGCGATGGTGGACCGGCTCGTCGGTTCGCGACTGGTGACCAGTGACGACGGCGTGGTCGGGCTCGCGCACGAGTCACTAGCACGGGCCTGGCCACGACTGCGCGGCTGGCTCGAGGACGACCTCGAAGGTCAGCGGATCCTGCATCACCTGGCCGTCGCCGCCGACTCCTGGGACAGCCTCGGCCGCCCCGACAGCGAGCTGTACCGCGGTGTCCGGCTGGCGAAGGCCTCGGACTGGCAGGAACGTAGGACTTCAACGCTGACGCCGACCGAAGAGGAGTTCCTGGCCGCGAGCAAGCGAGCGTCGCAAGGAGAACTGCGAGCAGCCGAGGAGCGCACCCGCCAGCAGGTCCGAGTCAATCGGCGGCTTCGTGGCGCCCTCGCCACCGGCGCGCTACTGCTGGTCGGCGCCCTGATAGCCGGCTTCGCGGCAGTCCGCCAGACCGACCGGGCAGAGCAGGCGGTGGTCAGCGAGCTGGCCCGTCAGGTCGGAGCTCGCGCACTGCTGACCGAGGGCATCAGCCACTCGATCCTCCTCGCCGCCCACGGCGTCCAGCTGGAGGACTCCCCGGAGACCCGAGCCAACCTGTTTGCCGCGATCAACAAACGCCCGAACCTCCTCCGATCGATGCCCGCCCCCTTGGGCCGCACCGAGAACCTCGAGCTCTCGCCCGACGGTCGGCGAATAGTGGCCGGCGACGACAACTCGACCTTCCACGTGTACGACGCCCAGTCGGGCCAGGTACTCGACTCGTACACCTTCGGGGAAGCGCCCGAGGGCCGGCAGATCTACACCTGGCCACGGTTCAGCCCGGACGGCCGATTCGTCGCCGCGATCGCGGGCAGCGCCGTGTGGCATCTCGACGATCCGCAATGGCCGATCCAGTTGCTGCGCGCCGACAACTTGGAACCGGTGACTCCACAGCCAACAATCCCCACGGAGACAGGGACCGCGAACACCTGGTTCAACAGTCTCTCCTTCAGCGCGGATGGGCGCTACCTGGCTGCAAGCCTGCACACAGATGTGTCTGCTCGGGCGCCGTTCGCGCTGATCTGGGATCTGCGGGCGACTGATCGTGCACCACGCAAGGTCGCACTCTCAGGTGACTACCAAGGGGTGGCTCTTAGTCCCGACGGCAGCACCCTCTACGCCACCTGGCCGCTCTCTGCGATCGACGTAGCCACCGGCAAGCAGAAGTGGCAACACGCCGGACTGCGCGGGGACAACTCGCTCGAGGTCAGCAGATCAGGCGATGTGCTGGCGGTCCAGCAACTGAGGCTGAACCGGCTGGACAGTGCGCCCCTTTCACTGATCGATGCGCGCACCGGGAGGACCCTCAAGGTGCTGCCCGGTCAGTTCGGTTTCACCCGCGGCTTCGCCTTCTCCGCGGACGACAAACTGTTGGCCACGGCTGAACAAGATGGCGAGGTCGTCATCTGGGATCTGGCCACAGGTACTCGACGCGAGAGCATCGAGACCTCAGAGGTGTCCTGGGGCGTCGCCTTCAGCTCGGACGGACGGACGCTCTACACCGCCGGCGATGAAGGGATCCTGCGAGCCTACGACCTGGCCGGTCAGCGCCGCTATCTCCGTGCGACGCCTGGCGTTGAAGCCCGCCAGTACCTCCACGTCCTCCCCTCTGCTGACGGCAAGACGACCGCCTACTTGTGGCGGGACGCCAACGGCTCGTGGGTGAACTTCGCCGACACAGCCACCGGACGCAGTACGACGCCCACACGTCTCGGCGTCGATCTCGCAAGAGGACCGTGGTCGCCCGCCGCCTGGCACCCGGACGGCCGGAAGTTCGCCGTCCACGACTCCGATGCGATCACCACCGTGGACGCCCAGACCGCCAAGGTGCTCGAGCTCAAGGAGAACCTGGACGTCCTCTCGATCAGCTATGTCGACAACGGCGCGCGCCTCCTGATCGGCAGCACGAACGGCATCGTCTTCTACGACCACGATCTCTGGCCCGAGGGACAGGACGTCTGGTGGCCGGCGGACTGCTGCCTGGCGACGTCTGCCGACGGCCAGTCCGCGGTGCTCTTCGAGGACTTCCCGGACGGCGCCGGCGAGCACTGGCGGATCATCAGCACCGACACCGGTCTGGTCGACCTGGAAGGTGATCTGCCCATCGATCTCAACCACTCGGCCTTTTCGCCGGACGGAAAGCTCGTCGCCGGTGTCGGAGCCAGCGGCGAGGTGGTCACGATCGACGTACAGCGCGGTCTGATCAAGCGGGCGCCGAAGGTCGGGCACAGCGACGAGGGGTTGTTCGTCCAGTTCTCCCCCGACGGGTCACGGCTGGTGTCGGGAGCCGAGGACGGCACCGTCAGCCTCTGGGACGCGCACACCCTCGACCTGCTCGGTACGGTCTCCATCTCCCCCGAGGACAAGCCGGTCGCCGCCATCCCGCACTTCACCGACGGCAGCGACATCGTGACGATCGCGGGGTACGACGGGAAGACCTACCGGTGGGACACCCGGATCGAACAGACCCTCGCCTACGCCTGCGAGATGGCCGGCCGCAACCTCACCCACGACGAGTGGATCCAGGCCTTCGGCAGCCGCCCGTACGAGAAGACCTGCCCCTAACCCTCTCCGCTTTCAGCGTGGCCTCCCCCTGAACGCCGGTCAGCCGCTCCACCTCCAAGCCGCGACGCTTGTCGCATCACACTCTGGCATCCACGGTCCCCACCCCTCGCGTGGGCACAACCCCTCGAACGGTGGTTAGCCCACCCACCTCCCAGCAGGCAAACCCCACCTTCGGGGGTCAACCCCTACAGCGGTGGGTCAGCCCCTCCGGATCCGAGCAGGCAACCCAAGTCAGGGGTAGCCCGAGCAGCTCTGCCGGCCCATGCCACGAACCACCGCGGCCACACCCCTGAAACGCCGGTCAGCGGCTCCACCTCCAAGCCGCGACGCTTGTCGCATCACACTCTGGCATCCACCGTCCCCACCCCTTCGCGTGGGGATAACCCCTCGAAGGGTGGTTAGCCCACCCACCTCCCAGCAGGCAAACCCCACCTTCGGGGGTCAACCCCTACAGCGGTGGGTCAGCCCCTCCGGATCCGAGCAGGCAACCCACCCTCTCAGAGACCCCCGAGCGGCTGTGCCGACCCGCTCTGGAGTCGGCGTACCGGCGGCGTCGGCGAACTGGTGTCTGCGTGTCGTCGTGCCGGCGGTGTCGCGGGCGACGGTAGAGCAGGGGTACAAGGGGTGCTGTGACGACGGGGGTCGAGATGACGGTGGATCGGGGTGGTGGGTTGTTGGGGGGTGTGTGGTTGAGCGGGAAGGGACGGCGGGCGGATTACGGTGTGGGGGTGGCTGATCGGTATGGGAATGACGTGTTGGCTGGGGACTGGCGGAAGCCCAAGAACGGGCGGACCGTCGAGGTCGAGCTGGAGAAGGGGATGGTCGTCGAGGAGCCGTCGTCGGGGTTCGTCGGCGCGGTGGTGCGGTGGGAGCACGGCGTGGTCGATCTCGAGGATCGGCACGGGAAGATCCGCACCTACCCACTCGGCCCCGGGTTCTGGGTGGACGGGAAGCCCGTCGCGCTGAAGCCTCCCAAGAAGGCGGCGCCGGCCAAGAACACCCGTACCGCGTCAGGCTCGGTGGCGGTGTCGAACATCAGGGCCAAGGTCGCCCGGGCCAGCCGCATCTACGTCGAGGGCCGGCACGACGCGGAGCTCGTGGAGCGGGTCTGGGGTGACGACCTGCGGATCGAGGGCGTGGTGGTGGAGTACCTCGAGGGTGTCGACGACCTCCCAGCGATCGTGAACCGCTTCCAGCCGGGACCGGGCCGGCGGCTGGGTGTCCTGGTGGACCACCTGGTCGACGGGTCGAAGGAGTCGAAGATCGCGGCGCAGGTGACGAACCGGCACGTGCTCGTCGTCGGCCACCCGTTCATCGACATCTGGGAGGCCGTCAAGCCGTCCTCGCTCGGGATCGCGGCCTGGCCGAAGATCCCGCACGGGCAGGACTGGAAGAAGGGCGTGCTGCAGACGTTCGGCTGGCCCGCCACCGACCAGGCCGACGTGGCCGCGGCCTGGAAGCACATCCTGTCGAAGGTGAAGAGCTACGCCGACCTCGAGCCGCAGTTGCTCGGCCGGGTCGAGGAGCTCATCGATTTCGTGACGATGGACTGATCGGCGACATCTGCTTCTCGATCCAGTCGCGGATCCGCCGCCGCTGGCGGCGGACGTACCACGAACCGGCGAACAGGGCGGCTCCGACGGTCAGGACGAGCCCGGCGAGCAGCGACGCGATGATCCGCACCCCGGCGGCGTCGACCACCCCCGCGACGACCAGGAGCAGAACGCCCGCACCGACGAACGCCATCGGCAACCACTGCTGGAAGAGCAGTGGCCGGGCCGCGGGTTTGAGGTCGACGTTCTTCACCAGCCGATGCCAGAGGCTGTAGCGGGCCGGTTCGGTGAGCCAGCGAGCCATCTTGAGCAGCCAGGAGCCGGGCTCGTTCTTCCGCGCCGCCATCGCCTTGACCCAGTCACCGACCTGCGGGCTCAACCCGCCGGACACGTCGACCATCCGGTCGGCGAGACCCTTGGTCGTCGCGATGCCTTCCTTGGTGGTGTTCAGCTCGTTCCGCATCGTCGTCAGCGCGCCCAGCCCGGCCTCCACCGGGAAGTCCACGGCCAGCCGCTGCACCCGCTCGGCGATCTTCTCGACCTTCCACTCCTCGGCCTCGAGCACCTGCCGCTGGGTCTCGCGGATCCAGTCCGGGTCGGCGCCGAGCATCGCGCCGAGGTGGGCGACGCAGTGCAACCGGCCCATCAGCCAGTCCCAGCGCCGCCAGTCCGCCGCGCCGAAGGCGCCGAAGTGGCCGACCTGGGTGCCGTAGAGGATGCGGTCCTTCAGGTCGTTGGCGATCGACCCCTCCGGCAGGTCGTCGAGCAACGTCAGCGGGATGTCCGGTCCCAGCCGCAGGAACTGGAACGGAGCACTGCGCTGCTGCGGAGTCCGCGCCGACGTGCACCGCGACACGATCTCCACCTCGAGCGCGGTCTCCACCACGTCCGAGCCGACGACCTTGATCAACGCGTCCAGTTCGTCGCCGAGCGCGCGCCGCACCTGGAGCGCTTCGAAGATGTCGTTCAGCGCAACCGCGACCGCCTCGGCCCCACCGGCGGGCTGCAGGTCGAGGTCCGCTTCGGCGAGCTTCTCGGACAGGGCGTCCCGGACCGCCAGCACCTTCTGCAGGCTGTCGCTGGTCGCCGTCAGCCGCCGCTCCAGCTCCGGCCGGTCCTCTGGCTGAGCTCTGTCGATCCGCGTGCGCAGCGACCGGAGCACGAGCCGCACTACGCGCTCGCCCGCGCCCGTCCCCCAGTCCCAGCAGGGGTTACCGTCGATGTTGGTCCGCAGCGGCGCGGTGGAGCCGTCCGGCCCCGGCACCCAAGGGTGGTCGGTGTCGAGGATGTCGTCGATCTCGGACTCGGACAACGCGGTGGCGGCGTCGAGCACGGTCGACTGGTCGTGCGTCGCGATCGTCACAGCCTCCCAGACGCCACCGGCCGCCCGGCCGCGCGAGTACGCCGGTTGCAGCAGCTCGGCGGCCTTCCGCAGCCGGTCCCGCTCGACTGGTTGCTCGACGCAACGATCGAAGAGGCGCTGCGAGTCGGACCAGGACGCGTCCGCCTCCAGCAGCAGCCGCTCGAGCTGCTCCACGTCGGACCGGAAGTCCACCTCGCGCGGGAACTGCACGGCCGACAGCGCCGCCACCCGCCACTTGGGCTCGGTCGCGTCCACCAGCCGCGTTTCGGCGGACCCGATGCCGGCCGACGGTACGACGTACAGGACGTACCGGCTGGCGCGACCCGTCACAGGGCGCCGGGCGACGACGTCGAGCACCGGGCCGAACGGCGCGTTGTCCAGGACGCCGCCGTCGACGAGCCAGGCGCCGGAGTCCGCCTGGTAGGGACCGGGCTGAATCCGCGGCGGCGAAGCGGCCAGCCTCGGCGTCTCCAGTACCGGCCCGAACGCGGCCGGGAACGACGCGGACGCGCGAGCCGCCCGGGCGAGCAGCTTGGTGTCCTTCAGCCCGTTCTTCTCCGAGACCGAGAACTTCCGCGTCGCGCCGTCGTACACGGCGGCCTTCTCACTCGTGAAGGCGAACAGGTACCGATGGTCTGGTACGACGAACCGCTGGCCGGCCGCGTCCTTCGCCTCGAACTGCTGGACTCCGAGGCCCGAGGCGGTCACGAACAACGTCACCGGCTCGGAGGCCTCCGACTTGCCCGCGTCGGCGACACCCTCCAGCAGGTTGTTCAGCTCGTTCAGGAAGTACTTGCCGTCGAGGACCGAGGTGGACGGCACGCCGACGGCCGGAACCAGCTTGCCGACCTCGAGCGAGCCGAGGCCGACCCAGCGCTGCCGCAGCCACGGTCCGTGGTCGCCGTCCGGGTCGAGGGTCGAGCCGTGCGCGATCGCGGTCGCGAGGAGTGACCCGTTGAGACCACCCGCGCTGGTCCCGGCGATCACGTCGACGACGACCCGGCGACGTTCGCCGCCGCGATGGCAGAGCTCGCGCCACCTCTTGGCGAGCACCTCGTCGTACGGTTGGGCGGACGCCGTACCGGAGCCGGACGCGCGGCGGATCAGGTCGAGCTCGTGCGTGACCCCGCCCATCCAGACGGCGAGGCTGACACCACCGTTCAGCACCAGCGCGATCCGGATCTCATGGTCGGACATGCAGAAAGCCCCCCTTGTCAGGCCTCACAGATATCACGGGGGTGACCGGCTCCGACAGTCATCGCAGCGGAGAGTGAACAAAGAGGCAGCCGAACTGTTGTCGGGACAAGCACGCAGCGTCATCCTGTGGTGGGGGTGGTCGTCATGAATTCGTGGCGGACAGCAGCGCCGATCTGCGTGGTGCTGTTGACGCTGTTGGTGGGTTGCGGCGGGTCGAACGACGAGGCCGATCCAGGGACCACGTTGACGCCGTCGGAGACGTCGACGACGGATCCGACCGGCGAGCCGTCGGTGGAGCCGACCGATCCGGAGTCGACCCAGGCGACCCGGGACAAACCCTCCATCCAGATCGCGTCCGCGCCGATCGGCGGCAACGTCCAGACCGATGGCGCGGACCAGTGCGCCGAGGTCAACTGGCTGGGCCGCAACCCGATCCCGGCCGGCACGACCATCCAGCTCGGCGAGGCGAGCCTGGACCCCACCGACCTCTTCGATCTCTACCAGGACGCGTGCGACACGGATCTGCGGCCGTGCACGGAGGTGATGTGGCAGACGACCAGCTTCATGCCCTGCTACGTCGGCGCCCGCCAGGTCGCCCGGGGCGACCGGGCCGCCAAGCTGATGATCGCCGTGACCGCGACCTGCGAGACCGAGGCGGACTGCCGGAGCCTGGCCGGCGACGTTCCCGGCAGCCAGATCTCCTTCGCACCGGGCGATCTCGTGTCGAATGGCTGATGAGCGGTCCCAGGCCGAACGCTGGGTGAGTTTCGCCGCCGGCATCGTGGCGCCGGTAACGCTGATCAGCGGCCTGCTGTTCTACTTCGGCTACGTCTCCGCGCGGTCGCAGTACGAGTACTTCGGGATCGACGTCGACACCATCGGCCTGAGTACCCAGGACTACGTGATGCGCAGCCCGCAGCCGCTGCTGGTTCCGTTGCTCGTGTTCGCCCTGATGGCGGTCGCCGTGGTCCTGTTGCACAACGCGATCCAGCCGACGTTGACGGGCATCACCCGTGCCCGCCGGGTGGCGGTCGTCGTCCTGCTGCTCGGAGTGGTCGGCCTCCTCGGCTATCCGTTGCTCGGCGACGTCCCGTACTACGCGCTCGTCGTACCGGTGGTCATTGGACTGGCGGCGGCCGCGCTCGCCTACCTCTCGTACCTCACCACCAAGCTGGAGCAGCGCAGACCGCACGTCGTCCTGCTCGGGCTGCTCGCGCTGGTGACCATCACCTGCGCGTTCTGGGCGACCGCGACCACCGCCCAGTACTCCGGACGCGGGCTGGCCAAGTCGGATGCGGAGAACCTCGACCAGTTCCCGGTCGTCATCCTCGACACCAAGGAGAAACTGCAACTCCGCTCGCCCGGGCTCGAGGAGACCGCGCTCCGGCCGGGATCCGGGCAGACCTTCCACTACCGGTACCGCGGACTCCGGTTGCTCGTGGTCGGGCAGAACCGGTTGTTCCTGGTGCCGCAGAAGTGGAATGCCTCGAACACCACTTTCGTCGTACCGCTGGACAACTCGATCCGGGTGCAGTTCCAGTTCGAGAACGACCCGCCGTAGATCAAGGTCAGGCGGAGCCGCGGATGATCAGTTCGGTGTTGAAGATCTCCGGGCTGGTCAACTGGGCGCCGCCGATCTTGGCGAGCAGGATCTCGGCCAGCCGGGCGCCCAGCAGTTCCACCGGCTGCCGCACGGTCGTCAGCTTCGGCGTGGTCGTGGTCGCCACCACCGAGTCGTCGAACCCGACCACCGCGACGTCGTCCGGCACCCGCCGTCCGAGCTGGGACAGCACCCGCAGCGCGGCGGTCGCCATCAGGTCGTTCGCCACGAACACGCCGTCAAGGTCGGGGTGCTCGTCGAACAACTGCATGGCTGCCTGCTCCCCGCCGTCCGCGGTGAAGTCGCCGAAGGCAATGGCCTCGGACACTCCGGCCTCGGCAGCGGCCTCCTTGTACCCGGTCAGGCGATCGATGCCGGCGGTCATGTCCAGCGGCCCGGCGATCGTGCCGATCTTGCGCCGCCCGATGGACACCAGGTACTCGACCGCGGTACGCGCGCCGGCGACGTTGTCGACGTCGACGCTCGCGACCGGTACTTCGACGCCGAGCGGGCGTGCGCTGAACACGATCGGCAGCGGCAACTGGGCGAGCTCCTGCAGCACGTTGTCGCGACCGTGGTGACTGACGATGATCGCGCCGTCGACGTGCCCGCCGCGCAGGTACCGCAACAGGCGCTGGTCGTCACCCTCCGCGGGCTCGATCAACAGCACCAACTGCGACGAAGTGGGAGCCAGGGTCATGCTGACGCCGCGAAGGATCCCGGCGAAGAAAGGGTCCGAGAACACCCGGCTGTCCGGCTCCGGAACCACCAGCGCGACCGAGTCCGTCCGGCGAGTCACCAGAGCGCGGGCGGCGCGGTTCGGCACGTACCCGAGCTCGCCGATCGCCCGCTCCACCGCGGCCACCGTCTCGGGCAGAACCTTCGGCGACCCGTTCACCACCCGCGACACGGTCGCCCGCGAAACCCCGGCGAGTGCGGCCACCTGCTCCAGCGTCGGAGATCCACTGTCCTGACCTCGCATAGACAACGGACCTCCCGAGCTGATTGTGACGTTCACACCGTAGTACCAAGATGCCGCCGACCGCGCCCAACACCACACCGGGGCAACGAGTTCCGCGCCGGCTGAACTCGTTGCCCGTCGATGGTTGCCCGGTCAGCCGCCCTTGCGGGTGTTGGCGGCTTTGTCGCTGGCGTCGAGGGCCTGTCTCCAGGCGTCCTCGGGCTTCTGCTTGCCTTCGTCCACTCGGGCCAGGGCCTCGGTGAAGACCTGGTTGATCTCGCCGTCGCGAGGGCCCTTGTGCTGTTTGAGGATCACGCTCTTCGCGCGGTCGATGAAGATCTTGCCGACCGGCGCGTTGTTGAAGTACGGATTCACCTCGCTCTTCACCTGCGGCGCGTCGTACGCGTCGACGGTGGAGGGGAACGAGCCGACCTTCTTGAAGACCTTGATCTGCTGCTCGGGCGCGGTCAGCCAGGCGGCCAGTTTCGCGGCCTCCTCGGGCTGCGGCGACTGGGTCGGGACGGTCAGGTACGAGCCGCCCCAGTTGCCACCGCCGCCGGGGAAGACGTTGGCGACGTCCCACTTGCCCTTGCCGTAGCTGCCGGCGTTGTCCGCGATCACGCCGAGCAGCCAGCCGGGGCAGGCCATCGTCGCGAACGCATCGGTGCGGAAGGCCTTGGTCCAGGCCGGGCTCCAGGCCGGCAGCTTCGCGGACAGCCCGTCGTCGGTACCGCGGACGATCTGGTCCCAGGTCTTCTTCAGCAGCGGGTTCTCCTCGCCCAGGTACCGGTCCTGGTTGGAGTAGTAGGCCTGGATCAACTGGTTGCGCATCGCTTCCCAGGTGAGCACCGCGGAGTCGTACCAGGCGGAGTTCGGCACCTTCGACTTGAACCGCCGGCCGACGGCGAAGTACGAGTCCCAGTCGGGGAACAGCGCGGCGACATTGGCCCGGTCGGTCGGCAGGCCGGCCTTGGCGAACAGGTCCTTGCGGTAGCAGATCGCCTCCGGCCCGATGTCGGTGCCGTACCCGATGATCTTGCCCTCACTGGTGGTGGCGCCGGCCACCTTCCAGTCCAGCCAGCGCTCCTTCAGGTCGTCGGCGCCGTACTGCCGCAGGTCGACGAACTTGTCGGCCTTGGCCAGGTACTTGTAGATCCAGCTGACCTCCATCGCCTCGATGTCGGCCATCCCGGAACCGGCGGCCAGATTCGTCTCGAGGTTCTTGACGTGGTCGTCGACCGTCTCGGCCCGGCGCTCGGTGATCTTGACGTTGGGGTGCAGGCCCTCGTACTCCCGGTAGAGGTCGCTGTACCCGAACTCGTTGAAGGTCGCGATGGTGAGCTCGACCCTCGGGCCGTCGTCGTCGCCGGACCCGGCGGAGCTCTCCTGATCGTTTCCACCGCAGCCGGCTGCCAGCAGAGTGAGGCTGCAAGCAAGGGCAATGACGGCACTGCATTGGCGGGCACTGGGCCGCATTGGAATGCTCCCTGTTACTGAGGACGGGTTGAGAGCGCTCTGATGATGTAAAAGACCTGAGTTTCGAGCGTTTCAACGGAGTGTGTCAAGGACCACATCGTCACTCTGGGACACGACACCGACTAGGTCAGTACATAGCAGCCCTGATTGTCACGGTGTGAACCACGCCGGTGACACAGGGCTGTATTTGCTGCTCTTTTCCTGAATTGACCCTGACGAAGTCAGCAACTTACGAACCTCGGGCGGCCGTCCCGCGAGCACAGGCAGTGAGCAGTTGGCGCCGAAACTTTCCGGGAATCGCCGATAAGCGATACCCGATCGTTTCGGACGAGTGTCAGGGCAGCAGGTCGCGGACGACGGCGTCGGCGAGGAGACGGCCGCGCTGGGTCAGGACCAGGCGGTCCCCGGATTCCACCAGCAGTTCGTCGGCGATGGCGAGGCGTGCCGCGCCCTGGCCGGGCTTGTCGAGTACGTCGACCGGCAGCCCGGCCGACAACCGGATCTCCAGCAGCACCCGCTCCACCCGGCGAGTCTCCTCGTCGAGCACCTCCCGCGCGTACGCCGGGCTGTCCCCCGCGGCCAGGCGATCGGCGTACGCGCTGGGGTGCTTCACGTTCCACCAGCGGACGCCGCCGACATGGCTGTGCGCGCCCGGGCCGATGCCCCACCAGGTGTCACCGCGCCAGTAGAGCTCGTTGTGCCGGCAACGGGCGTCCGCAGTACGGGCCCAGTTCGAGACTTCGTACCAGTCGAGGCCGCCGCCGCTGAGCAGTTCGTCGGCGAGCAGGTACTTGTCGGCGAGGTCGTCGTCATCGGGCATCGGCAACTCGCCGCGGCGGACGCGCCGGGCCAACTGGGTCCCGTCCTCGACGATCAACGCGTACGCGCTCACGTGGTCGGGCTCGGCGGACAGCGCAGACTCCAGCGACGTCCGCCAATCGTCGAGCGACTCCCCCGGCGTGCCGTAGATGAGGTCGAGGTTCACGTGCTCGAAGCCCGCGGCTGTCGCCTCCTTCGCCGCCTGCAGCGCCCGGCCCGGGGTGTGCTTGCGGTCCAGGATCTGCAGCACGTGCGGCGTCGCGCTCTGCATCCCGAACGAGACCCGATTGAACCCGGCCTCCCGGATCGCGGCCAGATAAGCCGGATCGACGGACTCGGGATTGGCTTCGGTGGTCACCTCGGCGTCCGCAGCCAGCCCGAACTCGTCCCGTACTGCGGCCAGCATCCGGCCGAGGTCCTCCGCGGGGAGCAGCGTCGGCGTACCTCCGCCGAAGAACACCGTGTCCACCGGCCGGTCCAGGTCGCCGAGAACCCGCCGGGCCATCCGGACCTCCTCCACCGCGGTCTGCGCGTACGACGCCTGCGAACCGCCGCCACCGAGTTCCTTGGCGGTGTAGGTGTTGAAGTCGCAGTAGCCGCAGCGCGCGGCGCAGAACGGAACGTGCAGGTAGAAGCCGAATGGCCGGGTCGCCGCTTCGAGGACGGCCGGCTCCGGCAGCGACCCGTCCCGGGGCGCAACCTCCCCCTCGGGCAGTGTCGATGGCACCCACCCATCGTACGTTCCACGCAATCCGGGGTCGCTACATTCAGGTGATGGAGACCGAGGCTCAGCCTGTCGGCCGTGCCACGCAGAACGCCGTGGTGGTCGCGATCATGCTCGGAATGCTGCTCGCTGCCCTCGACCAGACGATCGTGGCGACCGCGCTGCCGACGATCGTGAGCGAGCTGGGCGGGGCCAATCACCTGTCCTGGGTGGTCACGTCGTACCTGCTGGCCGAGACGATCATGACCGCGCTGGTCGGCAAGTTCGGCGACCTTTACGGGCGCAAGCGGATGTTCCTGATCAGCGTCGTGCTGTTCCTGGTCGGCTCGGCGCTGTGCGGCATGGCGGACTCGATGCTCTGGCTGGTCGGCTCGCGCGCGATCCAGGGTCTCGGCGCCGGCGGCCTGATGGTGACCGCGATGGCGGTGATCGCGGACGTCGTACCGCTGAGCGAGCGCGGCAAGTACCAGGGCTTCATCGGCGCGGTCTTCGGCGTCTCGACGGTCGCCGGTCCGCTGCTCGGCGGGCTGTTCGTGGACCAGCTGAGCTGGCGGTGGGCGTTCTACGTCAACATCCCGCTCGGCATCGTCGTGCTGGTCGTCGCCGCGTTCGCGCTGCCCTCGGTGAAGGCCGCGGTGAAACCGGCGATCGACTACCTCGGCATCCTGCTGATCGGCCTGGCGGCGACGGGACTGACCCTCGTCACCACCTGGGGCGGCAACCAGTACGACTGGACGTCGCCGATCATCATCGCGATGGCGGTGGGCTCCGTGATCGCGCTGATCCTCTTCGTGCTGGTGGAGCAGCGCGCCGCCGAGCCGCTGCTGCCGATCCGTCTCTTCCGGTCGCGGGTGTTCTCGGTCTGCACGTCGCTGAGCTTCATCATCGGCTTCGCGATGCTCGGCGGGGTCACCTTCCTGCCGACCTACCTGCAGTACGTGCACGGCGCCTCGGCGACGGAGTCCGGGTTGCAGATGCTGCCACTGGTCGCTGGTCTGCTCGTCGCGTCGGTGGCGGTCGGCCAGACCATCAGCAAGACGGGCCGCTACCGGATCTTCCCGATCGTCGGCACGGTGATGATCGCGGGCGGGCTGTACCTGCTGTCGTTGATGGGCAACCAGACGAGCTACCTCCAGACAGCTGTATCGATGCTGGTGCTCGGGCTCGGCGTCGGTCTTTGCATGCCTGTACCGACGGTGGTCGTCCAGAGCACGGTGGACTACTCGGATCTCGGAGTCGCGACGTCCGGGGTGAGCTTCCTCCGGACACTGGGCAGCTCCTTCGGGGTCGCGGTGTTCGGCTCGGTCTACGCTGCGCAGTTGCCCGAGCGGTTGGCGGGCGCAATTCCTCCTGGTGTCGATCCACGCGCCGCCCAGTCGGTCGAAGGTGTGCACTCGTTGCCCCCGGCGGCGCGTGACGCGATCACCGCCGCGTATGCCGACGCGCTGCACGTGGTGTTCCTGGCCGCAGTGCCGGTGGCTGCTCTCGGGTTCGTGGTCGCCCTGCTGCTGAAGGAGGTTCCGCTGCGCGACACCGTCCGGACATCGGTGAGCGGGAACTCCAGCGTGGGCGACAGCTTCGCCGTACCGGCCTCGGCAGATTCCGAGCAGGAACTGCAGAAACTGTTCGCCTTCGTCGTCCAGAACCACAAACGCAACCCCGGCCCCGAAGTACTGGCCGAGTCAGGTATCCCACTGTCGCTCGCGCAGGCCTGGATGATCCTGCGCGTCTTCCGCGGCGGCGCCGAATCCGGATCGGCCACCCTGCAGGAGATCACCGGCGACCTCAAAGTCCCACCGGGCGTCTTCGAACCGCTCGCCGCCCAGCTGGTTGCCGACGGCTACCTGTCCGAAACCCTCGGCCACTACCGCTTCACCACCCGCGGCCTGGAGATGTTCCAGCGCTTCGTCGGCGCCTACCGGGTCTGGATCCTGGCGCGGTTGGAGGACTGGGACGCCGAGAGCGCGCCTGCCTTCTCGGCCGCGGTAGACCGGATCGCCGAACAAATGATCGACCGAGGCCAGTCCCTGACCACCGGCAAACACGCCGCCCTCACAGGAGCCTGAGGCCGTACGCCGCAACCTCTCCGCCGCCCTTGCCTGGGATGGGGGTCAGGAAGGGTTGGTGTAGATGCGGGTTGGCCGGACCAGTACTGCGGTTCGGCCTTCTGCCTTCATCACGCGGTCGTACTCGTTCCAGTTGTCGTGTGTGCCACCGGCTGCGGTGAAGATGTCGCGGAGCAGCAGGCGCAGTACGTCGTCGTCCGTCAGCCACTCGGGCCGGTCGTCCGGACCCGCGAGTTCGGCGGTGCCCTCGACCGTGGCCCACTGCCATCCGCGCCGGAAGGTCACCGCCAGCTCCGGGCGGGCTCGCAGATTCTTGAGCTTCACCTGGCCGTAGGTGACGAAGGCGAGCACCTGCTCACCATCGGTCGGGTGACCCATGGCCCCGACGTTCACCACCGACGACTGGATGGTCCCATCGGCACGCCGCGTCGCGACAACCGCGAGCCCGTGGTCCTCGCTCGCTAGAGCAGCCGCCTCCGACAACGTGGTCACGACAGGCTCTCCCCTACTGGTGCAACTTCGAGGGCCAGTTCGGAGGGACGCGACCCTCTGGACCCGGCGCAGGCTGGTCCTCTGGGTGGTGGTTCGGCGGCGCCAGGGTGGGGCCTTCCACGAAGGTCTTGTTCGTGTAGTCCCAGTACCAGTCCTCGCCCGGCTCGAAGCTCTGGATCACCGGGTGACCGGTCTGCTCGGCATGGCCGGTCGCGTGCTGCGCAGGCGAGTCGTCACAGCACCCGATGTGTCCACAGGCCGCACAGCGCCGCAGATGGAACCACCAGCCGCCACCCTGCTCACACTCGACGCACCCCGTCCCACTCGGCGGGACCGTCGGATCGATGGCCTGGGATTCCTGGTTCATGGGTACCTCCGTCAGTGGCAGGGGTTCTCGGTGCCGCGCCAGAAGTCCAGCACGGTTCCGCCAAACTTGCGAGCCTCATCGCTGAGAGCGAAGTTACCGGCCGTCATACACCGTGAGAACTCCGGCACTGCCGGCAACGGCCCGTACTGCGACCCGCACCGGCCGTACTGCGACCCGCTCCGGGCTCGGCCGGCTGCGGACGGCCCGGGACGTTCGTACGATGACCCGATGGACGACAGCCCCGAATCGGACCACGAGGATCACGAGGACGACGGCGGCGATGCGCGCGAGATCATCGCCGATCTGAACCGCATCACGAGTCCGCGCGGAGTGCAGGAGTCCTACCTGGCCCGCATCGGTGGAATCGACCAGTGGATCTGCGTGCGCGGTCAGGACCTGGGCAACCCGATCATCCTGTTCGTTCACGGCGGGCCCGCTTCGCCGCTGAGTCCTACCCTGTGGCAGTTCCAGCGGCCTCTGGAGGAGTACTTCACCGTCGTCAACTACGACCAGCGGGGTGCGGGCAAGACGTACCGTGCCTCCGACCCGGAGTCGATCGCGGCGACCATCCACATTGCGCAGTACGTGAGCGACGCCATCGAGATCGCCGAGTCGATCGTCGCGAAGTACGGAGGGCGGAAGCTCGTGCTGATGGGGCACAGCTGGGGAACGGTCATCGGATTCCACGCCGCGCTCGCCCGGCCGGATCTCTTCCACGCCTATGTCGGCATCGGCCAGATCATCAACACGAGGACCAACGAGCAGCTCAGTTTCACCTACGGACTCGAACAGGCCCGGCAGACGAACAACTCGGAGGCCGTCCGGGAAATGGAGTCGATCGCGCCGTACCCCGGCGAGACGCCGGTCACCCGCGAGCGGATCATCATCGCCCGGAAGTGGCCGCAGTACTACGGCGGCCTGACCGCCTACCGCGACAACTCCGACTACTACTTCTACGCACCCCTGCTGTCCCCCGAGTACGCGGCTGAGGACATCGACGCCATTGACGAAGGCAACGAATTCACCCTGGCAAAGATCCTGCCGGAATTCCTGGACGTCGACTTCACCGGTGTGCTGGAGTTCCCGATCCCGGTGCTGATGTTCATGGGCCGGCACGACTACACCACCCCGTCAGCCCCGACAGCGGCCTGGCTCGAGGCGGTCGACGCGCCGTACAAGCGTGGCGTGTGGTTCGAGAACTCGGCCCACATGATCCCGTTCGAGGAACCCGGCAAGACACTCGTCAGCCTCGTGACCTACGTCAGACCACTCACCGATCCTCCCAGTGAGGTCGCCGCCGACTCGATGACCAGCGCAACGCGGGTTGGCGCGACGCGGGAGCGACCGCCCGAGCAGGGCGTGGGCTAGTCGTACATCTTGTCCAGGAGATCGCCGTACGTCGTCTCCACGTGCTTGCGCTTGAGCTTCAGACTCGGCGTCATCTCACCCGACTCCACGGTGAGATCCCGGTCGAGGATGGTGAACTTCTTGATGGTCTCCCAGCGGTTCAGCCCGGCGTTCAGCTCGTCCACATAACCCTGCACCAGCTTCTGCGCCTCGTCCGATGTGACGATCTCGGCGTACGACTTCCGACCGAGACCGCTCTGCTCGGCCCAGCCCTGGATCGCGTCCGGGTCGAGCGTGACCAGGGCGCTCACGAAGTTCCGCTGATTGCCGTGCACGAGGAACTGGCTGGCGTACGGGCAGATCATCTTGAAGCGTCCCTCGATCACCTGCGGCGCGACGTACTTGCCGCCGGAGGTCTTGAAGAGGTCCTTCTTCCGGTCGGTGATGAAGAGGAACTCGTCCTCGAAGTGACCGATGTCGCCGGTGTGGAACCAGCCGTCGGCGTCGATCACCTCGGCGGTCTGCTCCGGCAGGTTGTGGTACCCGCTCATCACGCCGGGACCCTTGATCAGGATCTCGCCGTCCTCGGCGATCTTGAACTCGGACGCAGGGAAGATCGGCCCGACGCTCCCGAGCCGGTACTGGTCGGGCCGGTTCAGCGTCGATCCCGCGGCGGTCTCGGACAGCCCGTAGCCCTCGAGGATCAGCAGCCCGGCCGCGTGGAACCACTCGTTGAGGTGCTTGTCCAGCGCGGCCGATCCGGACACGAAGAAGCGGATCCGGCCGCCGAAGCGCGCGCGAATCTTCGACAGCACCAGTTTGTCAGCCACCGAGTACTGCGCTGCCAGTACTCCGCTGGGCTCCTTGCCTTGCTGGCGCAACTTGGAGACCTGCGTGCCGATCCCGAAGGCCCAGTGGAACAGCTTCGCCTTGACGCCGCCCTCGGCCTCCATCATCGTCACGATCCGGCCGTGCGCCTTCTCGAAGACGCGGGGCGCGGCAGCCATGAAGGTGGGCTGCACGACAGCGGCGTTCTCCACGATCTTGTCCACCCGGCCGTCGATCGCCGTCGCGAAGCCGATCTGGAACTGCACCGCCAGCAACACCTGGCCGAACACGTGCGACAACGGCAGCCACAACAGTTGCAGGTCGTCCGGGCTGAGCACCCGGATCCCTTCCACCGCGGCGCCCTCGTACGTCCACACCGAGTGCGGCAACCGCACCCCCTTGGGTCGCCCGGTCGTGCCTGAGGTGTAGACCAGCGTGCAGAGGTGCTCGGGCCGGATCTGCGCGATCCGGTCGTCGATCGCCGCCGGGTTCTCGTCCAGGTGTTTGGCGCCGAGGTCGTCGAGGGTGGCGAGGCTGATCACCCAGTCGCCGTCGCGCTCCTCCGGCTCACCGTCGATCAGCACGACCTTGTGCAGCGATGGGGTCTCCGACTTGTGCTGCCGCAGCTTGTCGACCTGGCTGGCGTCCTCGGCGAACACCATCTGCACCGCGGCGTCCGCGACGATGTAGGAGACGTCCGCGGCCATCGTGGTCGGGTAGATCGTGGTCGTCGCGGCAGCCGCGAGCACCGCCGACAGGTAGCACTGGACCCACTCGAGCCTGGTGCTCGCCGCGACTCCCACCCGCTGCTCGGGCTGGACTCCCAGCGCGATCAGGCCGGCGGCGCGACGGCGTACGAGCTCTTCGGTCTGCTGCCAGGTCACCGACTTCCACTCGGAGCCGGTCGGATACCTGAACGCCTCCCGGTTCGGCGTCGCGGCGACGCGGTCGAGAAACATCTGCGCGAGGTGCTCTTTGCGGTTGCTCAGCAACGCGAGCTGGGGACCGTCGGCAACGGGCTTCATGTCTGGCCTCCATGGGGGGTCAAGTAACCGAACAGTAATGGGCTGAGGCAGCCGTGGCCATGGTCCTCGCTTGCCCGTCCGCACCATCTCGATTACGTTTCCGCAACATGCGCGCACGGTCTGTGGCACTCGTCTCACTGTCCGTTCTACTCCTCGGTTGGCTGACCCCTGCGGCAGCCGCGCCGCCGCCTCCCGAGTTCGGCTCGGACTACGCCGATCCACGGACTCCGGCTCCTCCGGTGGCGGTGCCGAACACCCGGCACTGCTCCGTCGAGATCGTCAGGCACGGCTTCAGGAACTTCGACCCGTACACCTCCACCTACACGCCGCCGGCGAACTGCCGCGGTCCCTGGTCGAAGGTCGTCCTGCGGATGAACGGTTCGGTGAAGGGCGTCCAGTTCGACCGCCTCGGGCACATCACTATCGGTGGCGTCGGCGTCTTCCGGACGTCGACCCCCGAGCCCAGCACGGACGGGATCAACTGGCAGGTGGAGAAGGACATCAGCTCCTACAGCCCCTTGCTGCGTTCGCCCCAGCCCGTCGTGATGGAGCTCGGCAACGTCGTGAACGACACCTACACCGGCGTCCTCGACATCACCGTGACCCTTGACTTCTACGTGACCGGCCGCGGCGCACCAGCCGCCCGTACTGCGTCCGCGGTGCTCCCGCTGCAGGACCAACGACGCGAGGACTCCGACCTGGTCGGTACTGCGACGCTGCCGCGCAACACCACCCGCCTGCTCGGGGAGATCTACGTGACCGGCTCGGGTGGCGGCTGCGAGGAGTTCTGGGACACCTCGGCCCCGGCCTCGACGGGCTACTCGTGCCCCGACGGCTTGCCGTACCGGGAGGTCGAGGTGCTCGTCGACGGCAAGGTCGCCGGGATCGCGCTGCCGTACCCGTACATCTACACAGGCGGCTGGTCGAACCCGTACTCGTGGCGCCCGTCCCCCGCGCCCCGCGCCTTCGACATCAAACCGCTGATGTACGACCTGACGCCGTTCGCCGGACTGGTCAGCGACGGCAAGCCGCACGAGTTCCGCGTCCACGTCGCCGGCGTACCGGCCGGGCAGAGCGGCTGGTTCACCGTGCCCAACCTCCACGTCTGGACCGACGCACACCTGAAGCAGACCCGCGGCGCGCTCACCTCGTACGCCGTGGCGCCTCTGACCAAGTCCGACGAGGTCACCGGGTCGAGCGGCGCGCCGGGATCCGTGCGGACCAAGGCGTCCCGCTCGCTCAAGATCAGCGGGTACGTCGAGACCTCGGCCGGGCGGATCCGGACGACGGTCGAGCGGTCCCTGGCGAACACCTCCGACCACACCTGGGAGGCGGGCGAGTCCCGCGACACCCTGGACGCCACCTGGCGCGACGTCTCCACCGTCACCACCGGACCTCGGGTGGAGCGGGTCGAGCTGAACTACAGCAAGAACGGCTACCTCAGCTTCTTGCCTAACGCAACGATCCCGGACGGCTACGACGTCATCACCGATCTCGCCCTGGCCGACCGCAGCCGCACCACCACCCGCCTCGGCCCGCTCGTGCTGGCAGACCGCCAGACCGAGGAGACCTACGACGGCCGCGCCACCTGGATCTACAACGTCCCGCGCGACCAGCGCCACGCCACCGGCACCCAGACAGTCCGCTACCGCGCCCACGGCACCGGCGGCTGCTACGACCACACCTTGTCCGCCGTCAACGGCACCTACACCGAGGACTACTACCGCTGCTGAGGCTTACGGGCGATCACCCGATGGATCGTCTTCCCGGAACTGCTGCTGGTCACCTCTTCGTCCAGCAGCAGTTCCGCTGGGGCAAGCGCGGTCCTGACGCCGGCCGCGTCGACCACGGCGTACCGACGGCCCGAGTCGTCGCGCTGGTCCTCGCCTTCGGTGACTCGCCAGGTTAGGTAGAGAGTCCCGCCCGGCTTGACGATGTCGATCAGCCTCGAGGCCGCTTCTATGGCGCTGCGCGGGTCCAGGTGCATGATCACCGTCTCGCACAGCACGTTGTCGAACGACTCCGCCGGGATGTTCGCCAACTCCGGCAACGCGGCCGACTGGAACTCGACCTCCGGATGCCGCCGGCGCGCCTCAGCCAGCAATCGGGCCGAAGGCTCGAACCCGACCACGTCGAACCCGTTCGCCGACAGCCAGGCCGCATCCCGTCCACTCCCGCACCCGATGTCCGCGACCAACCCTGGCCGGCGGAAGTGGCGCAGTACGAGTTCCTGCAGGTCGGTGCCGGCAGGCTGGCTGTCCCAGTCGTCCGCGAAGGCTGTCGCGGCGTGGTCGTAGGCGTGCAGCGTCAGGTCGTCCATGCCCGCATCCTGCTGTGGCAGGTCTCTCTATGTCAACTTTCTTGACATCGAGAGATATCAGCGCTGCTGGAGGAGTTCGGCGATCTGTACTGCGTTGAGGGCGGCACCCTTGCGGAGGTTGTCGTTGGACACGAAGAGGACGAGGCCGCGGTTGCCGGGGACGGACTGGTCCTGGCGGATGCGACCGACGTACGACGGGTCCTTGCCGGCGGCATGCAACGGGGTCGGGATGTCGGCCAGTTCCACGCCGGGGGCCTTCGCGAGGAGTTCAGTCGCGCGCTCGGGAGTGATCGGGTCGGCGAACTCCGCGTGGATGCTCAGCGAGTGGCCGGTGAAGACCGGGACGCGGACGCAGGTGCCCGCCACCAGGAGGTCCGGGATGTGCAGGATCTTGCGGCTCTCGTTGCGGAGCTTCTGCTCCTCGTCGGTCTCACCGGCGCCGTCGGCAACGATCGAGCCGGCCAGCGGGAGCACGTTGAACGCGATCGGACCGGCGTACACCTGGGGCTGCGGGAGGGTGATGCCCTCGGTCCCGTGCGCGAGCCGGCCGGACCCGTCGGCCAGGGCGTTGGTCTGCTCCTCCAACTCCCGTACGCCGACGCCACCCGAGCCGGAGACGGCCTGGTAGGTGGAGACGATCAGGCGGGTCAGGCCGGCTTCCTGGTGGAGCGGGCCGAGGACCGGCATCGCGGCCATCGTGGTGCAGTTCGGGTTCGCGACGATGCCCTTGGGCAGGTGGTCGAGGTCGGAAGGGTTGACCTCGGCAACTACCAGCGGGACGTCGGGGTCCATCCGCCAGCCGGAGGAGTTGTCGACGACGATCGCGCCGGCCGCGGCGACCTTGGGGGCGAACTCCTTGGAAGCCGTTTTGCCGTTGGAGAAGAGGGCCAGGTCGAGGCCCTTGAAGTCGGCGGTGGCGGAGTCCTCGACGGTGATCTTCTCGTCGCCGAACGGGAGTTGGCTGCCCGCCGAGCGCGCGGACGCGAAGTACCGGATCTCGTCGATGGGGAACTCACGGTCGATCAACAACTGGCGCATGACGCCACCGACCTGGCCAGTGGCTCCGAACACTCCTACTCGCATGGAACAAGCCTAGTTGCAGGGTTCTGCCCCTCAAGCCCCCTGTCCACCACCCGGTACCGCGCCCACCCGCTGCCACCCGTCCCCTCCCTGGGGCGGGAGCGGGGCGGGCCGGCGGGGAGAGTGACGTCAGGAGTCGGAGACGAGGACTCCGCCGTTGGCTACGTCGGACTTCTCGATTTCCTGGAAGACGATGCGGACGGCTTCGCGCTTGGCGCCGAGGATGGCGATGGCGGAGTCGGTGACGGCGGCGACGAACTCGCGGCGCTGGTCGAGGGTGCGGCCGGACAGGAGTTCGACGGTGATGTTGGGCATCTCAGAGGCTCCTCAGCGGGGAATCGGGTTCTGTGAGGTGGAACATTGTTCCATGACCGCGGCCACGCTGGTCCAGCCGGGCGAGGGAAACCGGCTGGAGCTCGGCGACCAGCAGACCGCGAACCGCCGGACCATCGACCAGTACATCCACGCCGACGGAGTCCGGAGCTGCCAGATCGTCCTCGGCGTCACCACGCTCCACCCCGGCAGCACCTGGAACACGATGCCCGCGCACACCCACGACCGCCGTACCGAGTGCTATCTGTACTTCGGCCTGCCGGAGACCGAGCGGATCGTCCACCTACTCGGGGAACCCGACGAGACGCGGCACCTGCTGGTCTCGGATCGCCAGGCGGTGATCTCCCCCAGTTGGTCGCCGGCACCTCGGCGTACAGCTTCGTGTGGGCGATGGCCGGCGAGAACCAGGCGTTCGGCGACATGGACGGCGTCGACGTTAAGGACCTGCGGTGACGTCCAGCCCACCAGGGCCGACCGTTGCCCCGCAGTCGCAGGGGTTCTCGCTCGAGGGTCGCACCGCGCTGGTCACCGGGGCGCGGCGCGGGATCGGGGCCGCGATCGCCGCGGGGTTCGCGGCAGCCGGGGCCGACCTGGTCCTGATGGCTCGCGACGCCGCGCTCGAGGACACCCGCGAGGCGATCAAAAAGAGCGGTGGCGAGGCGACGGTGATCACTGCGGACTTCGCCGATCCCGCCGCCGTCGAGGCGGCCGCGACGGAGATCGCCAACAGCCGGACCATCGACATCCTGGTCAACAACGCCGGTACGATCCGGCGCGCGCCGGCGGCCTCGACCAGCCCGTCCGACTGGCATCACGTGATCGACGTGAACCTGAACTCCACCTGGGCCGTGACCCGGCCGGTCGGCGCCGCGATGGTCGCGCGCGGCGAGGGCAAGATCATCACGATCGCCTCGCTGCTCAGCTTCCAGGGCGGTATCTCCGTTCCGGCCTACACTGCCAGCAAGCACGCGGTCGCCGGCCTCACCAAGGCCCTCGCCAACGAGTGGGGGCCGTCCGGTGTGCAGGTGAACGCGATCGCCCCCGGCTACATCAGTACGGACAACACCACCGACCTGCGGGCGGACCCGGAGCGGGAGGCGGCCATTCGCGATCGCACCCCGGCCGGGCGCTGGGGCAGGCCGGAGGACCTGGTCGGTGCTGCGGTCTTCCTGGCCTCGGCAGCCTCGGCGTACGTCAACGGGCATGTGCTCGCCGTCGACGGTGGCTGGCTCGCCCGATAGGCGAGTAGGAGACGGACGGCACGTGACGAGTGAGTGGGAACGGCGCGAACGGGACAAGTGACAGGATGAGCGACATGAGTTCGCCCTCGGCCATCGACAAGACTCTGATGGTGCTCGACGCCGTCCTCGAGCACTCGCGGTTCACGGACGTGGTGACGGCGACCGGGCTGGCCAAGTCGACCGTGCACCGGATCATGGCGTCGCTGGTCGAGCACGAGTTCGTCGCGCAGGCCGAGGACGGTTCGTACCACCCCGGCCCGAAGGCACTGCGGCTCGCCGGGCACGCGCTCACCAACGTGGATCTCGCCACCGTCGCCCGTCCAGTGCTGGCCGACCTGGTCGCGCAGACGCGCTGCACCGTACATGTCGGTCTGCTCAACGGCGACGAGGCGATCTATGTCGCACGGCTCGACGGGCCCAAGCCGTACCGGATGCCTTCGCGGGTCGGCAAAGCCTTCTGGCTGCACTGCACGGGAATTGGCAAGGCGCTGCTGGCGGAGATGGATGACGAAGCCCTCGATGCACTCGTCACCCGCACCGGGCTGCCTGCCCGGACGCCGCTCACCCACACCACCGCGGCCGCTTTGAAGGCGGACCTCGCGCAGGTGAAGGCGCGCGGCTACGCGCTGGACGACGAGGAGAACGAGCCCGGCATCCGCTGCGTCGCCGCCGTCATCCACGACCACACCGGTACTGCGATCGCCGCCGTCAGCATCTCGACGCTGTCCCTCGAGCAGTCGATCGCCCAGGTCGCCCTGATGGCCCCCGCCGCCATCGAAGCCGCCCGCAAGATCTCCGCCGCCCTCGGCTACATGGAGCCGACCAACTGAGCTGAGCCGCTTTGGGTTTGGGCGGCCTGCTTCAGGCGGCCGGCACCAGGGTCGCAGTACGGCGGGCTGCGGCCCAGCGCACTACTGGCACGAACAGGACGCCGACCACTGCGAACCAGACGCCGAGGATGATCCAGCCCGGAACTCCGAGTCCGAGTGGGAGCAGCGCGAGCACTGTCGGCGCGACCATGGTGCTGATCGACATGCTGGTGTTCCAGACCCCCTGGTACTGCCCTTGCGCCTCGTCAGCCGCCAGATCGAAGCCGAGCAAGAACGAACCCGAGGACTGCAGCAACTCCCCGATGACCTGGACGAGCGCGCCCACCGCGAGCAGGGCAATGGCAACGACTACGCCGCCTCCGGATGCACCGGCGAACAGCACCATCGATGCCAGCAGCAACAATCCTGCGGTCCTGGTCGCCCGGGCGGCACTCGCCGGGTCAGCAATGCCCCGGCTCGATCTGACCTGGAACAGCGCGATCACGACGGTGTTGATGATGAGCAGCAGCGCGACCGTCCAGCGAGGTGCCTCGGTGTGATCGACCACCCAGAGCGGGATCGCCACATCGAGTACGGCGTAGTGGATCGACATCCCCGCGTTGAGCGCCGCGACGGCCAGGTAGCCCCGATCTCGCAGAGCGATCCAGACCGGGCCATCCTCCTTCTTCGGCTGCGGTTCCACCCGCGGTACGGCGAACACGACGAACGCGGCGACGATGCTGAGGAACGAGTCCAGCACGAACATCACCCGGTACGCCGTACCGGTGTCGAAGTGCAACGCCAGGGCACCGATTCCGGCGCCGAGCATGATCCCGATGTTGGTGATCGCCCGGAGGTAGGCGCGGGCGGCGACCCGGCCCGCGGCGCCCTGGGTGACTGCGGCGATCAGTGCGGCGCGGACAGCACCGGCGCCGCGGTCGATCACGGTCAGCACGATCGCGACGGCGAGAAACTGCCAGAACGTGTCGACGAGCAAGTAGAGCAGCGAGAGGCCGGAGACGAGCAGGCTCAGGATGACGAACAGGGTGCGCGGTCCCCGGCGGTCGGCAAGGTGACCGAGCGGCACCGCCGAGAGGAGCCCGAACAGGCCGGCGATGGTGAGCCCGACGCCGATCTGTGCGATGGACAAGCCGACGATCCGATTGAAGTAGAGCACACTGACAGTCATCAGCAACCCGTTGCCGACACGGCTGAGCAACGTTGCCAAGGCCAACGGTCTCAGGGGTCCGGGCGCAGGTAGCAGCCCCTTCACAGCCGGATGTCCGACGGCTTCGATGGCGTGGTCGACTTCAGCGTTCTCATGCGCGCGCGGCGATGCGCTGGGCTTCGTCCCTGAGTTCGTCCACCAGATCCGCGTCGGAGTCGAGCATGCCTCGCATCTTGGCCGAGTCCTGCGCGGCGAACATGACGCCGATGGTGACCTCGTGGTCCGGCCTGCTGATCACGTCGATCTGATCGCCGGCGCCGATCGTCCCGGTCTTCAACACCTTGAGGTAGGCACCGGGCCTGCCCTCTTGGTGGAACCGCTTCACCCAGCGAGGAATCCCCATCCGCGCCTGGAACGTGACGCACGGGATCCGCGGCGCCCGCACCATCACCTCGACCTCGTCCCCCAGCCGCCAGACCTCGCCGATCAGCGCGTTGGTGATGTCGAGCCCCTCGGTCGACAGATTCTCCCCGAACAACCCTGCCGGAATCTCCCGCCCGAGCTGCTCGGCCCACCACGCGGAGTCCTCCCGCGCATACGCGTACAGCGCCTGATCAGGCCCACCGTGGCTCTCGGTGTCACAAACCCGATCCCCTTCGAGCCCAAGCAACCCGACCGGCACCCGCCGCCCCTGAGGCCGCTTGTCGATGGCCGTCAGCCCGCTCTCCTTCGGTCCAGGGATCAGCTCTTCAACAACATTCACCGTCAACACCCGCATACCCGGCATCCTCCCCCGGTCCCGGCGCCGGGTGCCACTGGGTTTCTGCCGGTGCGGCTCCGCTCCGGGAACCAAGTACTGCGGGGAACAGGCGCCGCGCTCGATGGGCACGACGCCGCGAACCGAAAGTTCTGATCAGTCCTGGATTGCCTTGGTGATGGAAATGTTGCGGGTGAGCCAGTCGTGGGGCAGGACCTCGTCGGTGCCGGCGTCGGCGATCGCGCCTTTGACGTTGACCATCTGCCGGACGATCACCCAGTCGCGGGCCCGGTCCTCGTCGAGGCCGGCGGCGTCGACGATCGCGTAGAACCGCTGCCGCAACGCGAACCGCAGGTCACGCGCCCCCGCGATCTCCTCCCACCGGTTCCACAGCAGCGGCGCGACCTCATGATGCGGATCGCCGGAGAGCGGCTTCGGGTCGATCACCAGCCAGGGTTCACGTTCCGCCGCGAGCACGTTGAAGTAGTGCAGATCCGTGTGGATCAGCCGCCCGTCCGTCTCCGGATCGGCCGCGAAGTCCCGCGCCAACGACGCCGCCTGCTCGACGTACCGCCGCGGTACCGGAGCCGAAGCCGGCAGTTCCAGCAGCTCCGCCGCCCACCGCTTCGACTCACCCGACAGCGTCCGGAACTGCGGCCCGGCCGGCACGTGCAACCGCTTGTACAGCGACGCGATGATCTCGCTCGCCTCGATCGCGTCGAGCCCCATCAGGTCCTGCGGCAGCGCCCGCTCCAGCAGCAGCGCGAACCGCCGCGGATCCGCCCGCAGCAGCCGGATCGCGCCGTTGCCGTCCCAGATCCGCAGCGCGAGATGCTCGGTCTCGGCCTCCCAGTGCGGGAACTGGACCTTGAGCATCGCCGGCGCCCCGTCCGCGGTACGGACCGGGACGACGAGGGAGCAGTTCCCGTACGCCGATGCACCGTCGACCCGCAGATCCCACTCGGACAGCAGATCGCGCGCCAGGCGGGGCAATCCGTCGAGCCAGGCGGCCCAGTCGGCGCCACGCGAGGCGACCTTGCGGAACTCCTCGGGGATCTCGACCGGCACTACTTCTTGGCCTTCTCCCCCGGAGCGTCACTGGTCTTGAGGGCGGCGATGAAGGCTTCCTGCGGGACCTCGACCCGGCCCACCATCTTCATCCGCTTCTTGCCCTCCTTCTGCTTCTCGAGCAGCTTGCGCTTCCGGGTGATGTCACCGCCGTAGCACTTCGCCAGCACGTCCTTGCGGATCGCGCGGATCGACTCGCGGGCGATGATCCGGGACCCGATCGCGGCCTGGATCGGTACTTCGAACTGTTGCCTGGGGATGAGTTCCTTCAGCTTGCCGGCCAGCGCGACCCCGTAGGAGTACGCGTTGTCGCGGTGCACGATCGCCGAGAACGCGTCGACCGTCTCGCCCTGCAGCAGGATGTCCACCTTGACCAGCGCCGCGGCCTGCTCGCCGGTCGGTTCGTAGTCCAGCGACGCGTAGCCCTTGGTCTTCGACTTCAACTGGTCGAAGAAGTCGAACACGATCTCGGCCAGCGGCAGCGTGTAGCGCAGTTCGACCCGGTCCTCGGACAGGTACTCCATCCCCTGCAGGTTGCCCCGCTTGGTCTGGCACAGCTCCATGATGACGCCGATGTAGTCCTTCGGGCTGAGGATCGTCGCGCGCACCACCGGCTCGTAGATCTCGGCGATCTTGCCGTCCGGGAACTCGCTCGGGTTGGTGACGACGTGCTCCTTGCCGTCCTCCATCTCGACCCGGTAGACCACGTTCGGCGCGGTCGAGATCAGGTCCAGGTCGAACTCGCGCTCGAGCCGCTCCCGGACGATCTCCATGTGCAGCAGGCCGAGGAAGCCGCAGCGGAACCCGAACCCGAGGGCGCCCGAGCTCTCCGGCTCGTACTGCAGGGCCGCGTCGTTCAGCTGCAGCCGCTCCAACGCGTCGCGCAGCGTCGGGTAGTCGTCGCCGTCGATCGGGAACAGCCCGGAGTACACCATCGGCTGCGGGTGCTTGTAGCCGCCGAGGGCCTCGGTCGCGCCGCGCACGGACGAGGTGACGGTGTCACCGACCCGGGACTGGCGGACGTCCTTCACACCGGTGATCAGGTAGCCGACCTCGCCGACCCCGATGCTGGGCGACTTCATCGGCTCGGGCGAGATGACCCCGACCTCGAGCATCTCGTGCACCGCGCCGGTCGACATCATCTTGATCTTGTCGCGGTGGGTCAGCTCGCCGTCGACCACCCGGACGTAGGTGACGACGCCGCGGTACGTGTCGTACACCGAGTCGAAGATCAGCGCCCGCGGCGGAGCGTCCTTGACGCCCTTCGGCGGGTCGACCTGCGCGACGATCTCGCTCAGCAGGTCCTCGACGCCCTGCCCGGTCTTCGCCGAGACGCGCAGTACGTCGGACTCCTTGCAGCCGATGATGTGCGCAAGCTCCGCGGCGTACTTCTCCGGCTGGGCGCCCGGCAGGTCGATCTTGTTCAGCACCGGGATGACGTGCAGGTCCGCGTTCAGCGCGAGGTACAGGTTCGCCAGCGTCTGCGCCTCGATGCCCTGGGCCGCGTCGACCAGCAGTACGGCGCCCTCGCACGCCTCCAGCGACCGCGACACCTCGTAGGTGAAGTCGACGTGGCCGGGGGTGTCGATCATGTTCAGGATGTACGTCGTGCCGTCGGGCGCGAGCAGTCCGCCGGGGGTGTCGGGCTTCGGCGCGAACGGCAGCCGGACCGCCTGCGACTTGATCGTGATGCCGCGCTCACGCTCGATGTCCATCCGGTCCAGGTACTGGGCCCGCATCTGACGGCCGTCGACGACACCGGTGATCTGCAGCATCCGATCGGCCAGCGTCGACTTCCCGTGGTCGATGTGGGCGATGATGCAGAAGTTCCGGATCAGCGACGGGTCGGTGCGACCCGGCTGCGGCACGGTCGTGGGGCCTACGGGCACGGAGGGTTCCAGTTCGTCTCAGGGTGGCTCACCGGGAGCGGGGCAACTCCTCAATCATCCCATGGCCCGCCACACCTTTCCGCATCCATCGTCCGACTGCTCCGTCCTGCGGCAGGAAGTGGTCTAGGCCACTCTTGCTCGGTAGGCGAAACTGGCTGCGGTTCCGGGCGGGTCCACCTCTACCCTCGGGAGGTATGGCGCACGCTGCTGGGGTTCGGCTGGCTTACGAGAAGGTGCCCGCGCGGGTGCGGGCCTGGGTGGAGCGCTCGCTCGGCTCTTCGGTCTCCGCCTCGACGCAGCAGGGCGGCTTCTCCCCCGGCGTCGCGGCGCGGCTGGTCGCCACGTCCGGCCGGCGCGCGTTCGTCAAGGCGGTCGGCTCGGAGCTGAACCCGGACACGCCTCGCCTCTTCCGCAACGAGATCGCCGCGATGCAGGGCCTGTCCGCGCACTCGCTGCCGCACACGCCTTTCCTGTACGACGTGTACGACGACGGGGACTGGGTGGCTCTCCTGCTCGAGGACATCGAGGGATACCTGCCGCCGCATCCGTGGCATCCAGTCGACGCGGCCCGGGTGCTCGATGCCCTGGCGGAGCTGACGGAGTCCCTGCAGCCGTCGCCGTGGCCGGAGGCACCTGTGGCCGCAGTACGGAGTGAGGCGTTTCTGAGCCGGTGGGACAACGTGATCGCCGATGGGCTCGCAGTACCGGCTTGGGCGGCTGGGCGGCAGCAGGAGTTCGCGGAGTTGGCGCGGATCGGGCTGGACGCGCTCGCCAAGGGCGACGGGCTCGCGCACTGGGATCTGCGCGCCGACAACATCCTGCTGACCGAGGCACGCGTCGTCTTTGTCGACTGGGCTCACGCGGCACAGGCAGCCTCGTGGGCCGACACGGTCATCCTGCATGCCGACATGCGCGGCTCGGTGGACCTGCCTGACCTCCCGGAGGATGACGGCATCACCGGCTTCCTCGCGGGCATCGCCGGCGGTCTCTGGTGGGGCGCGAGCCAGCCCGCACCTCCTGGCCTCCCCACGATCCGCGACTGGCAGCGGAAGTCAGCACTGGTCCACCTCGACTGGCTGCGCGAACGCCTGTCTTGATGGCTGGTGCCACTGCCGGGAGCCCGTTGGATGCGGGGTCCCGGCAGTCAGCGTTTCTGTTAGCTGTCTACACGGACGATCGTGGAGCCGGAGCCGTCGGCGCCGTCCGAGTAGCCCAGACGGCCCAGGTAGCGGGTGCCGGCGCTCAGACCGGACCAGGCTGCGGTGACGGACACCTGACCGGCCGCTGTCACCGCTTGCGAGGCCGGGGTCGCCGTGAGGTTGCCTGTCGCGTCGCCGAGCTCCCAGTGGTTCAGCTTGACGGCCTGCTCGGCTGCACCGGAGAACAGGTCAACGTAGACGTCATACGAACCACCTGCAGGCGTCGGGAGGTTGACCTCTTCCTCTGCCGAACCACCCGTGCTGCTGCCGAGCACAGCCGTAGTACCGGCCTTGTAGACGAACACGTCGAGGTCTGTGCCCGCCGGGTAGTCCGCGTCGAAGGTGGAGAACCGGGCGTGCTTGGTCCCCGCCGGTACGGTGACGGTGAACTTGGCGACGTGCTCGTTGGCCGCCGGGTTGGTGGTCGGGAAGGACACCCCGCCCGGGTTCCGCAGAGTGGCCTCGCCGACGGTCGCGGCCGTCAGCCCGCTCACAGTTGTCGAGAGAGTGCCGCTGTAGCCGGCGGTGATCGGCACCGAGACCGAGCCGCTCGTGCCGCTCCCGTTGACCTGGACCGGCGCCTTGACCGTCAGCGGCCGGATTGCCAGCGTGCTGCTCACCACGTGCCGGGCGGAACGCCAGGTGAGCTTGCCGAACGAGTACTGCTCGAGCGGCGCCCCGTTGTGCTCGAAGGTCACCCGGTACGTCGCCGTACGGCCCGGCAGTACGACGAGCAGCTTCGGCGTGACGGTGACCTTGACCCCGGCCAGACCCTCGACGTTCGGGACGTACACCTCCGGGAGCTTGCCGACGTTCCGCACGGTCCGCTTGACCGTCTGCCTGCCGGCCAGATCCCCGATGGCGATGGTCGGGTAGTTCAGGTCACTCGGGTCGACCTTGCCCTTCGCGCACAGCTCGTGGGTCTCGGCGACCTGACCCGAGGCGCAGACGAACCTGGCCCAGTCGTCGTACGACGAGTCGTACACGAGGCCCGGGTCCATCGCCGGCTTCGGCTGGACCAGGCCGGCGCCGTACCCGAACGGGCTGCCCGGCGAGCCGGAGTCGTTCCGGATCGGCTTGCCGCTGGTGTCGAGCGAGGTGCCGGTGGTGAGCAGGGCGGACTTGATCGCCATCGGGGACCAGGTCGGGTACTTGCTCTTGAGCACCGCCGCGGCGCCGGCGATGTGCGGAGACGCCATCGAAGTACCGCTCATGAACGCGTACTGACCACCCGCGGCGCTGAAGGCGCTGGTCGCGGCGAGCACGTTCGTGCCCGGTGCCATCACATCGGGCTTGAGCAGGTCGCCGTTGCCGGCCGGCGACGGGCCGCGGCTCGAGCTGCTCGCGACCTTCGGCGCGTTCACCCGCACCGTCTGCGCTGCGCCGATCTGCGCGGTCGGGGACGCGGCGCCCGCGACGTACGCCTTGATCTCGGGGGCGGCGACGTGGTCCAGGTGGACGGTCGGCACGGAGTGCAGGTCGGAGTCGAGCGTGCCCGGGGTCGGGTTGACCAGGATCAGGCCGATACCGCCGGCGTTCTTCACCTGCAGGCTCTTGTCGACGCGAGCGTTGACACCGCGATCGCAGACGACGATCTTCCCAGTCACCTTCGCCGGGTCGAGCGTGTTCGGCATGCAGAGCACGAGGTTGGTCGGGTTGGCACCCGGCAGGCCCGCGTCCTTCGCCAGGATCACCGGCGCGCTCGGCGTACCTGCTCCGATGCCCGCACCCGTGTAGGACTTGCCGTTGCCGAGGGTGACGGTGGTCTGGACCTCGCGGTCATGGGTGCCGTTGGCAACCGTCGTGACCCAGGGGAAGTTCTTGCCGACCGTGCTGACGCCGGGGCCGGTGTTGCCCGCGCTGGTCGCCACGAAGACGCCGGCCTTGGCCGCCCGGAGAAAGGCCAGGCCGGTCGCGTTCACGAAGGTCGAGCCGGAGCCGGAGATCGAGTAGTTGATGACGTCCACGCCATCGGCGACCGCCGCGTCGATGCCCGCGACGATGTCGGCGTCCGTGCCGGAGCCGCCGCCGGTGGCGTCGACCGCCCAGAGCACCTTGTAGATGGCGAGCCTGGCGTGCGGCGCGATCCCCGAACCCTTGCCGTAGTCCCGGCCGAGCACGTTCATGTCGACGCCGTAGTTGCCGGCGGCAGTACTGGCCGTGTGGGTGCCGTGGCCGCCGTAGTCCCGCGGCGAGCGGTACTCCTCGGGGATCGGGCGGTTGCCGATGCCGGCGTCGAAGTACCGGGCGCCGATGACCTTGTTGTTGCAGGCGACCGGTGCCTCGGTGCCGACCTGGCAGGTGCCCTTCCACTTCTTGGCGATCAGGGCGTCCGACTCCCTGGTGGTCTTCAGCGGCGCGAAACTGGCCCGCTCCGGGACGTACCCAGAGTCGATCATGCCGATGATCACGCCGTCACCGGCCTTGTCGATCCCGCCCGCCTGCTGCCAAGCGCCGCCGTTGCCGGAGAGGCCGAGGTACCGCGGGGTGTCGACCGTGTCCTGATGCTGCATCTCGCTCGGCTCGACGCTCTTTACGCCGGACGACTTGGCGAGCCTGACCGCCTCGTCGTGCGACATCTGCGCGGAGAAGCCGGCGTACGTGTAGTTGTAGTCGTACAGCTTCTTCACGTCCGGGACCGCGTCGAGCAGCCGGCTCCGCTCGCGGCCGAGATGCTGCAGGTAGGAGACCACCTGACCTGCGCTGCGGATCAACTTGCTGCCCGGGAGAACGCGGGTGGCAGGGAGGCCCGCGATATCACCGTCGTACTCCGCTACGGGTGCGTCGTCGAGCTGGACGATGTACGCGCCGGTGGGTGATTCCTTGACCTCGTTCGCGGCAGGGTTGCCTTCCCCTGTCGCGGCTCGTGTCGTTGCCGAGGCTTTCGCGGTTTCGGTGGCGCTCGTGCTGGCGGTGGCTTGGTTGCCGAGGGCGACCACCAGGGCGGTGGCCGTCGCGGTAGCGACGGCGAGCACCCTGAAGCGGCGGCGGGCGGGAGCTGACACGAAGTTCCTCCAGGCGGGACGGAGCTGGGTGACCGGTGTGACGACCGCACACACCCCCACGGTGATCGGCGCCACGAGGGCCCGAGTATGCCGTCCCCCTCCCGCGATGTCACGCTCAGTCCTACCCGTGTCACCAGGAATCACCGCGATACCGGGAGGAACAGGTGGAAGGTCAGTTGAAGCACCCCACAGAGCAGCTTCAGAGCAGTTGTTCCGGCAATCTCTCGGTTTGGTGCTGACGGGGGCTTGTTGCTAATCTGTCTGTTCGCGCGTGTGCGTTGGTACTCACCCGTGCACGCACCACCCTTTCCTGTACTGATCCCAATCTCTGATCGAGGCTCTGCATCCGTGGCGAACATCAAGTCCCAGATCAAGCGCAACCGCCAGAACGAGGCTGCGCGGCTTCGCAACAAGTCGGTCAAGTCGACCCTCAAGACGGCTGTTCGCAGCTTCCGTGAGGCTGCCGACGCCGGCGAAACCGCGAAGGCTCAGGAGCAGGCCCGCGTCGCCGCCCGCCTGCTCGACAAGGCTGCCAGCAAGGGCGTCATCCACGCCAACCAGGCCGCCAACCGGAAGTCGTCCATCTTCAAGAAGGCCGCTTCCCTCTGACACCGCCCAAACGATCGGCCAGTCCCCCGGGACCCGGCCGATCGTTTTCGCGTACCCGGAACCTGACTCAGTAGCCCCCCGCTACTCTCAGCCCCGCCCCTTCCCGAACGTCGACGTGGCGTCACCAGACACACTGGAACCGGCCGCAGCGTGACCAGGTACGTCTAGTAGCCGACAGAGTCGATCGTTGCCGCCGCGGCTCGAGGTCGGCGATGAGCTGGGCCACCTCGCCCGGCTCCAGGCTGTCGTACGCGGGAGCGGCGAGGGCGTCGGTGACCGACTCGATGCGGTCCTTGGTCTCGCGCCCGGCGGCGGTGAGCGCAGCCGAGGCGTCGACGAGACCGCGAGCGCACAGACCGTCCACGATCGCGGCCAGCTGCATCGGCGTGAGGGGGTTCAGCCTCCCGTACTCCTCCGGTGTCATGCCCAGGGAGAGCGCGTGGAGCACGTGAGCCTCCTGCCCGCCGATGCCGGCGGAGACCAGCGCGGCAAGGTGGCCGTCGCCTCGGTGCTCGCGCAGCAGCGTCGCCGCGTGCCAGAGCCGGGCGACCGGCTCGCCAGGCACGGGGAGCGACCGCAGGCCGGCGTACAGGATCCGTCCCTCCATCGGCGCGCTGGTCGCCACCCGGGTGGCGAAATAGCCCGGCCAGTAGCCCTTGAAGCCGAGGGCCTGGAGCGCCTCGGTCGGCTCGTCGGACATGTAGCTGACGAGGTGGATAGGTTCCAGCAGTTGCTGACACAGGCGGCGCGCGATCGGTTCCATGTGAGTGACTTTCAGTAGAGGTTGCAGATGACGGGTCAGGCGTCTCTCACCCTGGCTACGAACGGGCTCGACACCGTTCGACAGGTTTCCGAGGGTTCTCGGAGACCGACGCCGCCTTCAGGAGCGTGGGAATTGGGTTGACGGTGAGGGGCGGGTGGCAAAGGGTGCTGGCATGTTGTCGGATGCTGAGGTCGCGGCGTTTGGGCGGGACGGGTTTGTGGTGGTTCGGGGTGCCGTACCCCGCCCTGTGGTGGATGCCTGTGTGGATGTGATCTGGGAGGAGTTGGAGGGGCGAGGCGTCGGGCGGGATGACGCTGGGTCCTGGACGGCACCTGTTGTGCGGATAGACAGTCCCGAGGAAGGCGACAAGGGGCGGCCCTTCGCTGCGGCCGGGACGGCAAAGGTGTTGTGGGAGGCGTACGACCAGCTGATCGGGCCGGACAAGTGGTGGAAGCGCCAAGGGATGGGTGGGACGATTCCCGTTCGCTTCCCGCATCCCGCTGATCCGAACGACGCGGGCTGGCACATCGAGACCAGCTACTGGAACGGCACAGATTGGCGGGCGAACATCCGGAGTCGCGAGCGGGGCCTGCTCGCGATCTTTCTTCTCACCGATGTCGGTCCCGACGATGCTCCGACCCGGATCCGCGTCGGCTCCCACGTCGACGCCGCTCGCGTACTGGCTCCCGCAGGCGACGAGGGGCTCGCTCCGGCCGAGGCCGGCCCGCCGGTGGTACAAGCGAGCGCCGACCGACCGGTCACCGAGGCGACGGGTGCCGCGGGTGACGTCTACCTCTGCCACCCGTTTCTGGTCCACGCAGCCTCCTGGCCGCACCGCGGCACCGGCCCACGGATGATCACCCAGCCGGGCATTCACCTGCTGGAGCCGTTCCCGCTGGCAGACCGAAGCGCCGCCTATCCCGTAGAAGCAGCCATCCTGGACGCCCTCACCGACTGAAGCGCCGCGCTAGGCGTCCAGCCCGGCGCCTTTGTCGGCCAGCTCGGCGTCGGCGTCGGCGGGTCTCCCAGCTGCGCCTCGGGAACGGTCCAGGGAGCTCAGGTCAGCTACGGAATGACTCGGGCGCGGTGGATAGCTGTGGGTTGGGGAGGGGGAAGGTTGCGACTTCGGCGGCCAGGTCGTTGTGCTGGGCGGGAGTGAGGTGTTCGGAGAGCCTGATGTCTACTCGGCTGCCTTTTCGGCCCCAGGCGCCAACGATTCGGCCGTCGACGAGGATGCCGTTGGGGTGAAACGTGTCCGAGGCTGGGGTCAGGGTCCGTCTGCCCGGGGCGATGAAGAGGCCGTCCCGGTCCCGGCCGAGAAGCCGGAGATCCGGCTCGACCAGGAATCGCGTTCCGCGCGGGGTCGTTGCCCCTTCGAAGGACGTCTCCTCGGCTCTCGGTATCCAAGCGCGCGTGCCCTCGAAGTCCACTTCGAGCAGCTCCTCGGACAGGAAATTCCAGATCTGGCGCGCATCGGCGGCGGGGAGCCCGGCCCACCAGGCGAACGCCTTCGGGGCGGTCGGAGCGAACCGGTGAACGTGACGTCGGCAGAGCTCCTTGCGAGCTTCGTCGAGATCGACCTCCGGCCTCGGGACTTCGCGCGCCCACAGCGAGCTGGTCGTCCACCGCAGGGCGATCCTGCCGCTCGCGCAAGCTAGGCGCAGATCGGGAAGCCCTCCGCGCAGCTCGCGTCCGTCCAGCACCTGGCACACGCTTTCTGCCGCCTCTTCGATGGTCCGAACTGCGTCGGCGTCGAGCGGGAGTCTGCCGAGAGTGAAGACGCCGAAGTCCTTGCGGGACAGGACAAACACCGCCGCACGCGGACTGTAGGTCTGGATCAGGGACGGGTGTTCCCAGCCGGATGGCTCGCAGCCCGCGACTCGAGCGTGGAGGCCCAGGAGTGCGTCACGAGGTGCGGTGTCCTGCAGGCCGACGTACGCCGCTTCCTCGTACGAACCCGCCGGCAGCCGGTCCACCAGGTGATTCACGCGCAGTCGGTACGACACCGCCTGCTCGCGGGTGACGCGCAGCCGGGTCAACGGCGGCCGTGGGCGTTGCTGACTGTTATCACCATGCGTTCGAGGGCGTATCCGGCGTCGCCCGAAGCACCCTTTACGTCCGCGTCGGCTTGAGCTACTGCCTTGATGGCGGTCGCCAGGCCGCCGGCGGTCCAGCCCCGGGCCTGTTGTCTGAGCGTTTTGAGCTTCCACGGCGGTACGCCGACCTCGCGGGCCAAGTCTGCTTCGCGAAGACCGGTGGGAGCACTCGTGTACTTCGCCAGTCCGCGGAGGCCGCCAGCCATGGCGCTGGTCACCAGTACTGCGGCTACTCCGCAATCGAGGGCCCAGCGCAACTGCTCGAGGGCGGGCTCGGTACGTCCTGCGATCGCCGCGTCCGCCACGGCGAAGCTGGTCACCTCCGCGCGGCCTCCGAAGTACTGGCCGATGAGGTCGGGGTTGATCGGTTGGCCGCCGGAGTCGGAGACCAGCTGAGAGCAAGCGCCGGAGAGGGCGCGGAGATCGTGGCCGACGGCGTCGACCAGGGCGGCGGCGCCTCGCTCGTCGATGCTGCCGCCGAGGAGACGGATCTCGCCGACGACGAACTGCGGCAGCTCCCAGGTCTTGGGGGCGGTGGCGACCACCTCGTTGACTGAGGCTTTGCGCAGCTTGTCGAGGGTGGCCTTGCCCTTCTGGCCGCCTGAGTGGACCAGGATGACGAGGACGTCGTCGGAGGGTGAGGCCGCGTAGTCGAGCAGGTGCGGCACCATCTCCGACGGGAGGTTCTCGAGGGTTCGCAGGACCATCACTCGTTCGGCCGCGAACAGGGACGGGCCGGTCAGTTCGGCGAACACGCCGACGTCGAGGTCCGCGCCGCCGAGGTCGGTGACCTCGACGTCGGCAGTCCCCTTCGAGACAGCCGCGATCGCAGAACGAACAGCCCGGTCGGCGAGGAACGTCTCCGAACCGGTGACCAGCAGCACGTCGCCGAGCTTGGGCGCAGAGTTCTTTCGAGCAGCCATAACGCCCGCCAGCATGCCATGCCCCTCCGACAATCCCCCACCGCCACCACGACCTACCCACCAGGAGCAGGCACCGGACGCTGAGGTCGCGTGGGTGCGGCGTGGGTCAGGGGGTGGGATGGGTGGTTAGGGCGAGGTGGTTGTCGGGGGTTGACAGGGAGAGGGAGCCGGTGGTGTCGGTGCGGGCGATTTTCATGCCTTGGTGGGTTAGGAGGTCCAGGGTTCGGGGGGCGGGGTGGCCGTAGTCGTTGTCCTGGCCGGCGGAGATTACGGCCAGGCGGGCGTGGGTGGCGGCTAGGAAGGTGGGGTCTTGTTGGGCTGAGCCGTGGTGGGGGACTTTCAGGACGTCGGCGCGGAGGTCGGCGCCACTTGCCAGGACTGCTCGCTGGGACTCGGGTTCCAGGTCTCCGGTGAGGAGGATTCGGAGACCGCTGGTTTCGACCATCATGGCGATGCTGGCGTTGTTCTCCGGGGAGCCTTCATCAGTGGGGGTTGCCGAGGATTTGCCTGATTCCGGGAGAGCCGGGACCTTGGCCGGCCAGAGGGTCGTCCAGGTGACAGGGCCGGCGGTTCGGCGTTCGCCGAGGGTGACTGTGCGGATGGGGATTCGGTGCTGAGTGGCCAGGTCGGTCACGCGCTTGTACTCGGCTGGCGGGGAGAAATACGGGGTCACCTCGATCTCGCCGATCGTTCGTCCGCGGAGTACGCCGGCCAGGCCGCCGGCGTGATCGGCGTGGAAGTGGCTGAGGACTAGTACGGGGATGTACTTGACGCCCAGGTCTTGCAGGCAGCGGTCCATGGCTGTGGGGTCCGGGCCGGTGTCGACTACTACCGCGGAACCCTTGCCGGCGGATAAGGCAAGCCCGTCGCCTTGGCCCACGTCGCAGGCGACCATCAACCAGTCGTCGGGTGGCCAGCCGATTGGGCCGACTGGGCGGAGTACGACTACCGCCAGGATGGTGAGGGTTAGCAGCATGGCGACGGGGCGGGCGAGGATGCGGTGAAGGCTGAAGGTCAGGGCCAGGCATAGGACGGTTAGGACGCCAACGCCGATCACCGTGGCCGGCCAGGCGTTCGTGGCGCCGGGGAGGTCTGCGCCCTGTTGGGCGATGAGGATGATCCAGCGGGCCGGCCAGCCTGCTAGCCAGCCGATGAGTTGGGCCAGATTCGTGCTCAGTAAGGCGATCCCGGCTGCGGCGAAGCCGAGGATTGTTGCTGGGCCGACAGCTGGGCCGGCTAACAGGTTCGCTGCTACGGCAACCAGGGAGACCTGGCCGGAGAGCCACGCAACGACTGGTGTGCAGGCGATCTGGGCGGCCAAGGGGCAGGAGATCGCTTCGGCCAGGCGGTCGGGCATCCAGCGTGCCAAGGCGTCTCGCCAGGCTGGTCCGAGGAGGACGATGCCTGCGGTGGCCAGGACTGAGAGCGCGAATCCTGCGGATCTGGCGAGCGAGGTGTCGAGCAATAGCAGGGCGATAACCGCGACGGAGAGACTTCGGACCGCGCGTCTTCCGCCTCCTGTCATGGCGGCCAGGGCGACCAAACCCATCGCGGCCGCTCGGAGCACGCTTGGTTGAGGCCGAGCGAGGATTACGAAGACCACCACGATCGCGAGGCCCACGACGGTCAGCCCGCGGGACCGTACTCCCAGCAGCCGGGCGAGCGGGAGGACGAACGCCAGCAGCAGGGTCAGGTTCGTCCCGGAGACTGCGGAGAGATGGGTCAGGCCGGTGGTCTTGAAGTCTTCGACCAGCTCCGGTGGCAGGGTGGACTCGTCCCCCATGACCAGCGCGGGTACTAGGCCGCGGACAGCTTCCGGCTCGTTGGCTACTGACTCCCGCAAACCCGCGCGGACCTGCTCGGCGGCTCGCAGCCACCAGGACGGTTCGTCGAGCACGCGCGGGGTCGAACGGGACGACAGCATCGCGGCCACGTCCGAGCCGGCTTCAACCGACTCGAGTTGCCCCGTTGCCTCGACATGTTGGCCGAATCGCAGCCTCTGCCAATTCGTTGAGCCGATCACCAGGACCGGGGTGCGAACCTGGGTTGTCGTGCCTCTGCCGGTCACCTCCTCGATCGTTGCCTTGAGCACCACATAAGGCGGGCGCCGGGTGCCGGATCCGCTGCGGACCGACGGATCGCTGGCGATCTTCAGACGGACCTTCACTGCCGCACCCGACGAAGCCAAGTCCATGACGGGACCGGACCTCAGGCCTTGCACCTGTAGGGCGGCTGCCAAGCCCATGCCCACCACGACAACCCCTACTCCAATCGCCGTCACCCGGCCAGTGGAGGAGGGAGTCGGCCCCTGAGGCCGAGTCCGCTGACGGTGGAGCAGGATCAGGCCAACCGTGGCGGCCAGGGCCACCGCTGCCACAAGGACCGAGGTGACCGGAGCCTGGGAGACGAGCCAGACGGCAGTCAGCCAGCCGGTGACTGCAGGGACGAGCAGCCGCAGGTCGGGCCTCTCGCGAGTCGCCTGCTCCTCGGAAGGCGCCGGCTGGCCGGGGGCAGGTGGGTCGGGGGCGGCTGGGTCGGCGGCGGCTGGGTCGGGGGCGGGTGGGCTAGACGTGGACATGGGGTTTGAGGGATTCGAACTTCTTGGTGCCTACGCCGGTGACCTCCTGGAGTTCGTCTACTGAGGTGAAGCGGCCGTGCTCGGTTCGCCAGTCGAGGATTCGCTGGGCCAGGACCGGGCCGACGCCGGGGAGCGATTCGAGTTGGGCGAGTGTGGCTGTGTTGAGGTTGACGGGTTCTCCGGTCGCGGTGCCGGGTGTCGTGGGTGAGCCGGGTTGGGTGCCGCTGGGTTGAGGGGCACCGGAGACGCCGACGAGGATCTGTTCTCCGTCGGTGACGGGGCGCGCGAGATTGAGGGTGGTCAGGTCTACGCCGGGGAGGGCACCGCCTGCCATCGCGAGGACGTCGGCGACCCGGGAGCCCGGTTTCGCGCGGACCAGGCCGGGCCGCCGTACCTTTCCCGCCACATGAACTACCACCACAGACCCCGATGACGGAGTTGCCGACGGAGAGGCACCTGGTGGAGTGGGGACCGGGGTGCCAGGGACAAGACTGGCGGAGGGCTGCGGGTCGGGGACCACCTGCGGGCGGGCTCGGAGTACTGAGCAGCCGGCCCAGGCCAGGCCGATGACCAGGACGAGGGCGACCACCACGACATGGCGTGGGGACAACGCGAACCTGCTCCCCCGCAACTGATCGGGCAGCATCGTTTCCGGAACCCATCCACCGCGCACCTCCTCATCTCCTCGCACCTCGTCGGCGCCGCCCAGCACCTCCCCGTCCCGCACAACTCCCGGCGGTGAGGCATCACCCAGTGAATTCCCGCCTCGCGCAGTCCGTGGCGAGGCGGCATTGAGCCTCGCCAGGGAGCGCAGGCGATCACCTGGATCGGGCGGTGCTGGTGTACGGCGTGTGACCTTCACGCCAGAGAAAGTACGAGCCTCGGACCCGGCAGAACGGATCCGTCCGACACCCTGTGGACAACCAGGTCCGAAGCAGCAACCAGGTCCGAAGCGGGCAACTAGCGCGGTGCGACGACTACAGCCAGCAGTCCAGGCCCGACATGGGCGCCGATCACCGCGCCGACCTCGCGCAGAACGATCTCCTCAGCCTGCGGCAGCCGTTCCGCCAGACCGTCCGCCAAGGTTTGTGCCTTGTCGAGATTCGCCAGATGGTGCACCGCGATCTGGACCGGACCGTCTCCCGCACGTTGCACCGCGATATCGGCCAGCCTGGCGATCGCGCGGCTCGAAGTACGGACCTTCTCGAGTGGGACGATCCGCCCGCCGCTGATGGTGAGCAGCGGCTTGACCGCGAGCGCAGTACCGAGGAGGGCTTGGGCGGCGCCGATGCGGCCGCCTCGCCGCAGGTACTCGAGCGTGTCCACATAGAAGTACGCCGACATCGAGGCCATCCGCGCCCGGGCGGCGGCCTCCACGCCGGCCATGTCCTCGCCGGCGGCAGCCGCGGCGGCAGCGGCAAGCACCGGGAACCCCAGCCCCATCCCCAGAGACCGGGAGTCGACCACTCGCACCGGCACGGGCGATTCCTTCGCCCCGATCATCGCGGCCTCGAAGGTGCCCGACATGTCCCCGGAGAGATGGATGGACACGATCGCCTCGGCCCCGGCTGCCGCGACCTCGGCATACGTGTCGGCGAACGACTGCGGAGCGGGCCGGCTGGTGGAGACCGGGGTGAACGTCTTGAGCGCGTCCGCGACCGCGTCGGAGCTGGTCGCGCCGTCGTCGTACGACGTGCCGCCGATGACGACCTGGAGCGGAACCACCGTCAGCGGGTGCCGGAGCACCTCGTGCGCCGACAGACCCGCGGTGGAGTCCGTGACGACGTGCACGCGGGCTGACATGAAGCGAGGTTACCGGACAGTTTTCGTCGGCGCCCGGTGTCAGACTCAGCAGATGAAGGAGACCAAGGAGGAAGTCACCGAACTGCAGCGGCTGCTGGACGCGGCCTACGATCGCTCGACCGAGCATCTGCGCGCCATCATCACCGACTCGCGGAAGCTCACCGCGGCGGACCTGGCGGCAGTCCTGACCGGCATGTGCACGCTCAACCTGGCCACCGTCACGGCCAAGGGCGAGCCGCGGATCAGCGCGGTGGACGGTCATTTCCTGCACGCCCGATGGGTGTTCACCACCTCTGGTACGGCGGCCAAGGCGCGCCACCTGCGGGCCCGGCCGGCGGCCAGCATCTCGTACGTCGACGGCGAGCGCATCGGCGTGTTCAGCCACGGCCAGGTGGAGTTCCTCGAGCCGGAGCACCCAGACTTCCCGGCGATCGAGGAGCACCTGGTGGCGCACTACGGCAGCTCCCCGTCGAGCTGGGGCGACGACATCGTCTACTGCCGGCTCGAACCGAGCTGGATGGTCGGCTATGCCTTCGACAAGGCGGAGGTGCTGAGCAAGACGTAGAGCCGCAAGAACGTCGCGCTGGGCAACCTGCAGCACCAGCGCGACGGGTGCGGCAAAGCGCGTGCGCATGGCGAGGTGGTGGCCAACCCCTCCGCTGGCCTCCACCTCGCCGGTGGAGCTGACTCCCCCTCGGTGTCAGCTCACTGCGCTTGGTACCGGCATGGCGACGAGCCGTCCCCCTGTGCGGCTCACCACCGATCCCCCCGGGAGGCCCCAGCGGCTGACCCACCGGCGGGTGACCAGACCCGCCGGCTTTCCCGTGTCAACCGGACCGGCACTCGTCCCCTGTGTCGTGTGCCTGATCGCTGCTGGGGCCCCTCCCCGGGTCGCGTGCCCTGACGGTGCACGGCCCCCGGTGTGAGGTAGGACAGACCCGCGCGTGGCAGCACCCCGGAGATCTCGACAGCTGTTCGGCGCCCCCACCGTCCGGCCGTCGGATGTCCTCCGCGTCGCCTGCTCCGGGCTCGAAGTGTTTCCCGGCAGTCCGGTGCATCGTGTCTGCCTCGTCACGATCACCGCCCCCATTCTCTGCCCTTGTTACTCGAACCCGGTCTCGGATCTCTGTCTCGTGGAACCTGTCCTACGGCTGTAATTCTGGTTCCGCCGGGTATGTCCGGACGAGGCAGAAAGCCCGGCAGCTTCCCGGCAGCTTCCGCCGATCGGCGTCACGAAAGGTCACCTCAACGGTCGGCCCGAGCCGGGCAGACGATGGCAGGAAGAGGCCGCTCGGCCCACCACAGCATCAGCCCCGCCGCAGAATCACCGGGCAGGCAGAGACCACCCCGGTACGGCGTACGCGGGGCGGGCGGGGTCAGGAAAGGGCGGCGAGGACGTCGTCGGCGAGGCGGCGCACGGCCTCGGCAGGATCGGGCTGCGGCCAGCCCTCTGCCACCTCGGCGCTTTCGCAGGATTCCTGCAGTACCGCCCAGGCCGTCGGAAGCATGGGCGGGTCCATCGTCCGCTGCCAGGCCAAGAGCTTCCCGCAGAGCTCGTCCGCCTGCTCCGACTTCCCCAGCCCGTGCAGCACCGCCACAGCCTCAGGGAGCACGTCCAGCAGGTACACCACGCGTCCCTCGACCTGGAGCCGGTGCACCGCGTCCCGGATCGAGAGCCCGGCCTGCTCGAGATCACCGGTACGCCGGGCCAGGCGGCTCCGGTACAGCATCACCAGATAGTCGAAGTAGCCGCGATGGCCCCGGATGTCTGCGTCGGCCTCATCGAGCAGTTCCCCGGCCAACTCGTAGTTGCCCGCCTGGAACTCCACCATCGCCAGGCAGCCGGCCACCTTTGTCCGCTCGGGGTCGTCCGACGCCTGGGCTTCCCGGGCCAGTTCCGCCCAGCGGCGGGCCTCCTCCAGGTTGCCGAGCTCCAGCTCGACCCGGCTGAGCGCCATGTAAGCAATCTCGTCGGGGTAGACGCCCGGGTTCACCAGAGCGGCCTCCCAGGCGAGCAGCAGCTCCTTTGCCTCGGGCAACCGCCCCCAGCGCGCCAGCGCCAGCCCGGAGATCGCCTGGACCGTGGCAGACCGCTGCACGTCGCCGTGCCCGCGGGCATCGGCCACCAGAGTCGGGATCTCCGCCAGGCTCTGGGTATCGAGCAGCAGCGAGCCGGACGACACCCAGCCGCCACGAGCCATCAGGCCCATCTCCGACTCGGGTGCGACCAGCGTCCGGGCCTCGCCGTAGTGCCGCCGAGCTGCCCGGACGTCGCCGGTCAGGTTGGAGAGCCGCCCGGCGATAGCCAGCAGCCGGCCGCTGATCTCCTTGTCCTGGACGTTCTCCGCGCAGACGCTCGCCCACTGGATGCCACTCTCGGCAACGCTCGCCTGGTACTGCCAGGCGATCCGGAACCCGAGCACGATCTGCGCAGCCGTGTCCCACTCGCCCAGCTCCGCCGCGCGCTCCAGGGCCACCTCGAAGGTGGCCGAGTTCGCGTTGGCAGCCCTGTACCGCCGGTCCCGGTCCGGGCTGGACCAGGCGCCGTCCAGGCCCACCACGTACTTCGCGCACCAGGCGACCGTGCGGTCCCGGTACTCGGTGAGGTCACTCCCCTGCGAGGACAGCCCGGCATACGCGTGCTCGCGGATCGTCTCCAGCATCTTGTACCGCGCGCCGTAGAGCGCCTCGAACTCCAGCACCGGCTGCAACAGGGACTTGTCGACCAGTTCGGCCAACAGCATCGGCACGTCCGCGGCCTCGATCGGCGCACCGGTACACACCCCGACCACCGCGTCCAGGGTGAACGGCGACCCGAGCATCGACGCGCGGTACAGCAACTGCCGAGCCGGGTCGGACAGCGCGTCCACGCTCCAGGCGATGGTGTCGGCCAACGTGCGCTGGTGCGGAGCCCCGAACCGCCGCGGCCCGGACAACAGCCGGAACCGGTCGTCCAGAGCCGCCAGGATCGTCTCGACCGAGAGTGACCCCGCGCGGGCGGCCGCGAGCTCCAGGGCCAGCGGCAACCCGTCCAGCCGCTGGCAGAGCCGCGCCACGATCGCCGCGTTCTCCGGAGTCAGCTCGAAGCCCGGCCGGACCCGCGCTGCCCGCCGGCAGAACATCTCGACCGCGGGGCTCGCCGCGATGTCGGTGAAATCCGTGTCGTTCGCCGGTACGCCGAGCACCTGGACGCGGCGTACGACCTCGTCCGGCAGGCCGAGCGGGATCCGGGAGGTGACGAGCACGCCGATCCCCGGAAAGCTCCGCACCATCCGGTTGGCGACGGCGGCGACCCCGTCGAGGACGTGCTCGGCGTTGTCCTCCACGATCACCAGATCACCGGGCTTACGGCCGGACAATACGTCGTCGAGGTCCGAAGTACCGGGGGCTGTTCCGAAGGCGTCGAGGATCGCGGACGGTACTGCGGCGTCGCGTTGGACCGTGGTCAGGTCCACGACCACCACGGAGGTGTCGACGCTGGAGACCCGGTCGGCTGCCGCCAGGGCGAGCTCGGTCTTACCGACGCCACCGGGACCGACCAGGGTCACGAGCCGGTTCTGCCGCAGCAGCATCTCGAGCTCGAGGAGTTCCTTCTCGCGGCCGACCAGCCCGTCCGGGATCGGCCGGGTCCCGCGCCAGCGCAGACCGGTCGGGGCCGGGTCGGCGACCGCGATGACAGGTCGCACGGTCGCGTGGCCGGCCGCCGCCAGGAACTTGCCGGCGTCGCCGTCGCGCAGCCCGAGTCCTTCGGAGAGCAGCCGGACGGAGTCCTTCCGCGGCCGGGCGACCCGGCCCGCCTCGAGCTCACGGATCGTGCGCACGCTCAACCCGGCCCGGTCGGCCAACTCCTCCTGGGAGAGCCCCGCCTGGACCCTCAGGTCGAGCAGGAGATCGGCAAACCCACGCCGTCCCTCAGCCTGGCCATCCGCGTCCGACAAGCCCGCCACCCCTTCAGAGCCTCACAGGTCCTCGCACAAGATAGCGTGACAGCTCCATGGATACCGTACGCACCCAGTGACCGCAGTACGGGACAGGCTCCGCCACGGGCTGGACAAACAGCTGATTCTAGCCTGGCAAAGGGTTACCGGGGAGGGATTCCCCGATGAATTCCTGAGAGCGCAAGAATGGCGGCGTCAGGCGCTGGCGCGAACCGCCAGCGACTCATTCTGCGGATCGAAATGCGACGCGTCGTAAAGCGGGGCGGACTCGTAAAGGGAGAGGACACCGACCCAGTCCTCGATCCGCGCGCTGGTGACGGCGCGCCCGGTCTCCGCGTTCAGCAGGCTGCCGTCACAGATGCTCCGGGTCGCGCGGACGATCAACTCGGTACCGAGACCGAGCCAGCGTTCACGCAGGATGTCGAGGGCTGCCATGCGAAGTATTCAAGCGGAGACGTGTTTCGCATGCGTAACGCAATCGGCAACATCGCGATAAGTCACCAAAATGCGGAATTCACTGGCTACCCGGTAGTCCCTTAACCGCTTCGTCTTTCAACTAGGCAGCCAGGAGAGCCGGACCTGCCGGCGCGGGTTGTCGACGTTGGTGTCCACCAGGCAGATCGACTGCCACGTCCCGAGCGTGAGTCGGCCGCCGATCACCGGGATCGAGGCGTGCGGCGGGATCAGGGCCGGCAGCACGTGGTCGCGGCCGTGGCCCGGCGTACCGTGCTTGTGGTGCCAGCGGAAGTCGCGTGGCAGCAACTCCTCGAGCACGGCCAGCAGATCTGTGTCGCTCCCGGCGCCGGTCTCCAGGATCGCGATCCCGGCGGTCGCGTGCGGTACGAACACGTGCAGCAATCCGTCACCCTGGGCCTGGTGGGCCTCAGCGGCGACGAACTGCTCGCACCTGCTCGTCAGGTCGAAGACGACTTCACGCGAACCGGTCCCGACGTCGATCAGCTCTGAGCGCATCGGGTCAGCGTCTCAGGCCGGGACGATGTTGACCAGTTTCGGCGCGCGGACGATCACCTTGCGTGTGCCGCGGCCGTCCAGGGCCTTCTGCACCGCGTCGGAGGCCAGCGCCAGCTGCTCCAGCTCGGCGTCGGTGATGTCGGGCGACACCTCCAGCCGGTCCTTCACCTTGCCGGCGATCTGGACCACGCAGGTGACCGAGTCCTGGACCAGCAGCGCCGGGTCGACCTTCGGCCAGCCGGCCTTGGCCACCGTGGGCTCGTGTCCCAGGTTCTCCCACATGTCCTCGGCCGTGTACGGCGCGACCAGGCTCAGCAGGATCGCCACCGTCTCGACGGCCTCGCGCACCGCCGGGTCGGCCGCACCCGGGCCGGAGTCGATCGCCTTGCGGGTGGCGTTCACCAGCTCCATCACCCGGGCGACCATCACGTTGAACCGGTACGACTCCAGCAGCTCGGTCGCGTCGGCCACCGTGCGGTGGGTGATCTTGCGCAGCGCCAGGTCGCCGGTGCTGAAGTCCACGCCGGCCGGAGCCTCGACCGCACCGCTCAGCCGCCAGGCACGCTGCAGGAACTTCAGCGAACCACCCGGCGACAGGTCGGCCCAGTCGATGTCGTCGTCCGGAGGGCCGGCGAAGACCATGGTCAGCCGGATCGCGTCGACGCCGAAGCTGTCCAGCTGGTCGCCCAGGTTCACCCCGTTGCCCAGCGACTTGCTCATCGCCTTGCCCTCGTTGATCACCTGGCCCTGGTTCAGCAGCCGGGTGAAGGGCTCGACCGCGTCCAGCATGCCCATGTCGTGCAGCACCTTGGTGAAGAAGCGCGCGTACAGCAGGTGCAGGACCGCGTGCTCCTTGCCACCGACGTACTGGTACGCCGGCATCCAGCGGCGGGCGGCCTCGGGATCGAACGGGCCCTCGGTGTACTCCGGCGAGACGTAGCGCAGGAAGTACCACGACGAGTCGACGAAGGTGTCCATCGTGTCGGTGTCCCGCTCGGCGGGTCCGTCGCACTTCGGGCAGGCGACATCGACCCAGTCACGGGCCGACGCCAGGGGCGAGATACCCCGGGGAGCGAGAGCGGCGCCCCGCAGGTCGGGCAGCTCCACCGGCAGTTGGTCGTCCGGCACCGGCACCTCGCCGCAAGACGGGCAGTGGATGATCGGGATCGGCGCACCCCAGTAGCGCTGCCGGCTCAGCAGCCAGTCGCGCAGCCGGTAGTTGATCGTCCGCTCGCCCAGGCTCTTGTCCTGCAGCCAGTCGATGATCCGGGCCTTGGCCTCGGGGATCGGCAGACCGTTCAGGTCGACCTCGGCGTTGGCGCTGTTGATCGCCGGTCCGTCACCGGTGTAGGCCTTGCCGTCGAAGCCCTCTTCCGGCTGTACCGTCCGCACGATCGGCAGGCCGAACTTCTCCGCGAACTCCCAGTCCCGCGAGTCCTGCCCGGGCACGGCCATGATCGCGCCGGTTCCGTAGTCGGACAGCACGTAGTCGGCCGCCCAGACCGGGATCCGCTCGCCGGTCACCGGGTTGGTCGCGTACGCGCCCAGGAACACACCCGTCTTCTCCCGGTCGGTGCTCAGCCGCTCGATCTCGGTCGACGCCTTGACCGCGGTCAGGTACTCGTCGAACGCGCCGCGCTGCTCGGGCGTGACCAGTTCCTCGGCCAGCTTCGAGTCCGGCGCGACCACCATGAAGGTGGCGCCGAACAGCGTGTCCGGCCGGGTGGTGAAGACCTTGATCGGCTCGTCGCGTCCCTCGATCTGGAAGTCGGCGAACGCGCCCTCGGACCGGCCGATCCAGTTCCGCTGCTGCAGCAGGATCTCTTCCGGCCACTGCAGCAGGTCCATGTCGTCCAGCAGGCGCTGCGCGTAGTCGGTGGTCTTGAAGTACCACTGGGTCAGCTCGCGCTTGGTCACCTCGTGCCCGCAGCGCTCACAGCGGCCCTGGACGACCTGCTCGTTGGCCAGCACAGTCTGGTCGTTCGGGCACCAGTTCACGTACGACGCCTTGCGGTAGGCCAGGCCGCGCTCGAAGAAGCGCAGGAACAGCCACTGCGTCCACCGGTAGTACTCCGGGTCGGACGTGTGCAGGCGACGCGACCAGTCGAAGCTCAGCGCGTACCGCCGGATCGACTCCGCCTGCGTCTCGATGTTGGCGTAGGTGTAGGTCGCCGGGTGCTCGTTGCGCTTGATCGCGGCGTTCTCGGCGGGCAGCCCGAAGGAGTCCCAGCCGATCGGGTTCAGCACGTCGTAGCCCTGCTGGAACCAGAACCGGGCCAGCACGTCGTGCAGCGCGAAGACCTCGCCGTGACCCATGTGCAGGTCACCGGACGGGTAGGAGAACATCGTCAGCGCGTAGCGGCGCTCCGCGGACCCGTCGTCGCGGGCCTTGAACGGGTCGAGCTTCTCCCAGACCGGCCGCCACTTCGCCTGCATGGCATGGAAGTCGTAGCCGCCCCGGTCGATCGGGGCGTCCGCCTCGTGCTCCACCTGCTCGCTCACCGTCGTGCTCCTGCGTTCTAGAGATGTCATGGGAACCCTGCCAGAAGGTGCTGCCAAATGAAAAAACCCCTCACACAGGAGGGGTCGCCGCACTGACCGGCGCAGAGGCGCCTGGTTGCCAGTACGGCTAGATAAGGAGCAGGGTCACTCGCATATCACCAGATTAGCGCATCCTGCCAGCTGACCGTGACCGGGTTCCTACCGGAACGACGTGCTCCCGGTCTGGGAAGCGGACGCCGGCGGACGGACCGAACTGCTCCCCGCGGCGGTCAGGCGCCGCGAGGAGCAGTTCAGAAGAGGCCGAGCCTTCAGCCGAAGGTGACGCCGAACGTCGCCAACCAGTTCTGCACGACCGGGATGTCCACCCGCTGCAGGCCGCCGAGGTAGCGACAGTTGCCGGTGTAGCCGTAACTGGTCACGGTCACCACGTAACCGCCGTGGAACGTCGGCCCGCCGGAGTCACCGAAGCAGGTGCCGCCGGTACCGCGGTTGTCGTTGAGGTTGCCGTTCACCTGCAGGATCTGGTCGGTCAGCTTCTGGCCGGGCTCCTCGGCGAACCGGCGCAGCAGCGGGTACGTCATCGGCTGCGGCTTCTGCGGGCCCGACTCGGGCTTGCGGACCTCGGTGCCGTAGCCGACCGAGGTGAAGATGGTCTTGTTCAGTGTCGGCTGGCCGAAGTCGTCGAGGTAGGTCGCCGGTGCGATCCGCGCGGGCGTGATCGTCGTCAGCGGCCGGTCCAGGACGATCACGCCGACGTCATTCCAGTTGTCCAGGTCGGTGAAGTTCGAGTACGCCGGGTGCGTGTACGCGGTGCCGGACAGGTAACCGGCCGCCTCCAACTCGGCCTGGGTGTAGCCGGCAGCCGGGTTGGCCGCGACCGGGAAGGGCGACGGCGGCTGCTCGGCGATCACCGACTGGAAGGTCACCAGGGTCTTGCCGAGGGTGCCGTCGGTGCAGTGGGCCGCGGTGAGCACTACCGTCGGCGAGACGAGCGTCGCGCTGCAGCGGAAGCGTCCATCCGGTGAGTAGAAGAGGATCAGTCCGACGTTCGGATGCCCGTTGCCGTCCGGTTCACCGCCGGTGATCGCGCTGGCCGGCAGCGCCGGCAACAGAGCCACCACGAGAGCCAGTAGGGCAATGCCGAGCGTGCGGCTTATTCGACTCATGTCATCTCCAGGGGATGGTCACAGTTCTTGAGCAACCGCATTGCAGCACCAGGCAGGCAGGCGGTCCAGAGGTCGCGCAGAAGGCGAGGGTCATCCTTCGGAAGCGAGGTGATGGGTGCCCCCGGCTGCCCGGAAGGCAGTCGGCGACTGACCGTGACGGCTCCGGAACGCTGTGCTGAACGGACGGACATCGGAGTAGCCGCACGCCCGCGCCACCTCGGTCACCGTTGCGCTTCCCTCCAGCAGCAACTGCGCTGCCAGGTCGAGCCGCATCAGCCGCAGTGTGGCCATCAGTGAAGCGCCGGTCTTCTGCCGGAACAGCCGCTCGGCGTGCCGTTCGGACAGGTGGACTGCCGACGCCACCTCCCGGACCGCCACCGGCCGGGACAGGTTGTCCAGCAGATGCCGCTGCATCGCCTCGACGACGTACGAGCCTCGATCGCGGGCCGGGCGTTCCACCTCCAGGTCCTCGTCCAGCGCGAAGGCCCGGGCCGTCTCCAGAACGAGCGCGGACCCGAGCGCCGTGATAGACGACCGGTATCCCGACTGCGGGGCCTCCGCCTCGGCAGCAAGCGCAGCCACCATGGACGGCAGTCCCCCGAGCCGCCGGGAGAGCACTGGCCCCTCAGAGCGGGTCAACCCCGACCACCAGCCGCTGCCCGAGACACCTGCCACCGGCCGGAAGGTGAACCCCCAGAAGGCGATCCCCAGCGGCTCCGAGTGACTCGACTCGATCTCGTGGACGTCACCCGGGCGGGCCAGGAACAGATCCCCCGCGGCCACGTCGTACTCCGCCGTACCGAGGTTGAAGCGGCCCTCGCCGGAGAAGGCCAGGCAGACCTCGTGGAAGGAGTGGTGGTGCCAGTAGTTCCGCCAGTACTCCGGGCGGTAGTGCCCCCAGCTGACGAAGTCGGCGCGGAAGCCGTCGACCTCGCAGGACTCCAGGAGCCCCGCAAGGTCGACGAAGTGATCCGCTGTCGCTACGGACGCGAGGCTCAAATGCCACTCCTGCCGGTCGGGTCCACTCCCCTCAGCATCATGCCCTGACCGAGCGAGTGGTCGTGGGTCTTCACCGTGGGCGGGTCGGCAGGGTCGCGGTACTGCACGAGCCAGGTGGTCCGGGGCTCGTTGCTGACGTTCACCCCTGAGCCGTGCACGGTCAGGTAGGTGAAGAACAGCACGTCACCCGCCTCGGCCGGCTGCGGCACGGCGGAGTCGAACGGTACGTCGGGCAGGTGGTACGAGCCGGCCGGGTCGTGCTCCCGCGGACCGGCCAGGTGGCTGCCCGGGATCACCCGCACGCAGCCCTTCTCCTCGGGAGCGTCGTCGAAGTGGAAGATCGCCGCGCCGACCCGGTGGTCCCGGTGCGGGAAGAACGGGTAGTCCTGGTGCAGCGGGAACGGCGACCCGTTCTCCGGCGGCTTCACGAACAGCTTCGTGTGGTGCAGCTGGACGTTCTCCACCCCCATCACCGCGGCGGCCACGTCGGTGAACCGCGGGTCCACCAGCAACCGGGAGAAGGCCGCGTCGTAGAACTGCGCGTCGTGCAGGTGCTGCAGCCGGGTCTTCGCGTCGGACATCCCCATCGCGGACTGCCAGGTGGGGTCGTCGTCCCGGTTGAGCTGGGCCAGCAGGCGGTGGCTCGTCTCCCGGTACGACGCCGCCTCCTCCTTGCTGAGTAGGCCTTTCACCAGCACGAACCCGTGCTCGGCGTACTGTCCGGCCAGTTCCGACAACTCCGTCGTACTGGTGATCGTCATCGTTTTCCTCCAGGTCGAGTGGACACCATCGAGCCTAGGAAGAGCGGCGCCCGGGTGGCAGGACCAACCCGGACGCCGATGTTCGTCAGACGGACACGTTCAGAGCCCGAGCTGCCCCAACCGCACGCTGATCCGCGGGTCGGTGGACGCCACCGGCGACCCCGTCCGCACCCACGGGTCGCCGCCGAAGTACGTCTCGCAGATCTTCTCCGCGGTCCGGGTGGCCAGTGCCTGGCTGGTCAGCGTCGGGTTCGGCCGCCGAGGCCGTTCGGCAGGGCGGAGTTGTCGGCGATGAACAGTCCCTTCACCGCGCGGGTCTTCGCCGCTCGCGGCCGTTCCGATCGCGACGATCGTGCCGGCCACGGTCAGCCAGCGTCCGGTCCGCAGGCTCAGCCGCGGGGACCACCATGTTGCTCGCCGCCTGGTTGACCGGGACTCCCGGCACGCCTGCCTCAGCCGGCTCGGCTGGTTCGTCTGCCTGTACCGAGCGACAGACATCCCTGGTGTTAGGGGTGTCAAGCGGCGGTGGTTTGGGTGCGGTGGGCCCAGGCGGTGTGGGGGTTGTAGGGGGTGTGGGTTTTGAGGCAGCCGTGGAGGATGCCGACGAGGCGGTTGGCGATCTGGCGCAGCGCTGCGTGGTGGCCGAGGCCGCGGCCGCGGAGTTGGTTGTAGTAGGTCTTGATGTGGGGGTCGTGCAGGGTGG
>NZ_SLWM01000019.1:0-149840 GCF_004342085.1 Kribbella orskensis | reverse complement strand
GAGGAGTTCGCGCATCGCGTCGTTCGTCACGACCCCGTGATGACCCATGCTGTACATCCTGTGTCGCACGAGGCCGAAACGCACTCTCATGCCGCGATCCGGGCGTTGCCCCAGGCGGAACCTGTCAAGCATCAACCGAGGCACGGACGTCAGGCATCCCCCGAGACAGGACACGCCTGACCCGCTCTCTCTGCCGAGTTTGGCTCTTATGGATCGAGTTTGGCTCTTATGGATCAAGGGCGCGCCTTCGGCGCGCGGCCCCGGACTGCGGGCGGCGCCGGGGCGCCGTCCTCGCCGGGGCCCAGCAGCAGGACGCTTCCCCGTCCACTCGATCCCAACTGCCAATGACCGACGTGCCTGGCGTCTGACCGCCGGTTAGCCCCGTCCCCCTGGCCGCTCGATCGTACGGCCACCACGACCCATATCAAGAGCGCTACGCGTCCCTGCGGGATCGGCAAGCCGACTCTTGACATGCGCCGCGCTGGCCTGGTTTGGCAGCTATCAGGGGGAAGGGGCAGATGTGGCGGTCTCAGAGTCCGAGTCGGCGAACACGATGGTGAACGCGCCGCGATAGACGGCGTCGTCGCCCAGCTCGGTCTCGAAGCCGATAGCGATCATGTCATCCATGGCGATGGGGTCGTCTTCGGCCAGAGTGTCAGCGACATGCTGAAGAGAGCTGTGAGGGATTGGTCCTCAGCGTCGTCCGGCAGACCGATCGAGAAGTGCTTGCAGCGAAACCCCGTCGTCATGAACGCATGGTTCCACAACCGACTTCGCGTGCCCTCCACGTGCCCGACCTGGCGGTCATCGGCGGTCACTCAGAGGGTGTTGCGGGCATCCGTTTCAGGCGTGCAGACCAGCTCCGCGCAGGCGCTCGGCCGCACTTCCAAACTGGCTACGCGAGTTCGATTCTCGTCACCCGCTCCAAACCACAAAGGCCCAGGCCAGAGGCACAAAACCCCAGACCTGGGCCCTTCATCCGGCACCCGCCGATCAGCCCGCGTGCAATTAGCGTGCAATTAGCCGGTCGGCACCAGGACCCCGGCCGCGCCGTCGTCGTCATCCGACTCGCTCTCGCGTGCAACGACCTCGTTGAGCCGGTTCGCGATCTCGCGGGCCCGCTCATCGGTCGCGTGCTGGTAGATCAGGGCCGCCCTCATGGAGCCGTGGCCCATCCGGTGCATCAGCTCTCGGGTCGATGCGCCACTCTTCGACGCGAGGTGATTACCGGTGTGCCGCAGGTCGTGGAAGTGGAAGCCTGCCGGCAGGCCAGCCTCCTTGACCCGAGTCGTCCATTTGACCGTCGTCCGCCAGCTCCCCCGCTTCGGCGTACCACCACGGGAGCCGGTGAACACCAGCGCGGTCGGCTCGTCGGGGATGTACTTGGCCAGATGCACCCTGAGTTCGTCGACTAGCACGACCGGGATCGGGACCCTCCGGACTCCGGCAGCAGACTTCGGAGGCCCCACGACCAGGCGACCGCCGCTCAGCTCAGCGATGCTGCGGTGAACGCTGACCGTCCGATCTTCCAGATCGAGGTCCATCCGACGGAGCGCGATCAACTCACCCCACCGCAGACCCGTGAACGCAGCCGCGAGGATGAACGCGCGAAACCGAGGCCCGATCGCCTCAGCCAGCGCATAGACCTGCTTCACCGTCGCCACCGAACGCTCTGCCCGCGCAGCAGTGTCAGCACCCCTGATCCTGCACGGGTTCCGTTTGATCCGCTCGTCATCGACAGCCGTCGTCATGACCGCTCGCAGCAACCGGTATGCCTTGGCCGCCGTATCTGCCGAACGGCCGTCGGCCAGGAGCTCCGTGCGCCACTTGCGCACCGTCTCCGGCCCGATCTTGGCCAGCTCCTCCTTACCGAGGAACGGGTTGAGGTGAAGTCGGAGCAAGGCGTTGTACAGCTCCCGCGTTCGCACACTCAGGTCGTGTTCCTCGATCCAACTAGCCGCATATTCACCGAACGGAATACGTCCCAGCTCGGGATCATTCCAGTCGCCCCGGATGAGTTCCGCCTGCCTCAGAGTGAGCCACCGGCCAGCCGCCGTCTAGTCCGTGAAGGTGTCGGGCGCAGTACGTCGGATGCCGTCAGGGCCTAGGTAGCTAGCCTGGAAGCGGCCTGAGGCAGCTCACGAACCAGCCCAAACTGTCGACGTCCCGGCTTGTTCCCCCTCCCCATTAGGCGGCCCTCCCCCGCTCGATCGGCTGAACCGTGTTCGCCTTGACGTACTCGGTGATTGCCGACTCAGGTATGCGCACGTTGCGGCCCGCCCTGACAAACCGGATGCGCCGTTCTGCGATGAGTCGACGAGCGAAGCGGGCCGACTTAGCACCCAGGTACGGCGCCGCCTGCTCGACGGTCAGCAGCCTCTCCATCGCAAGTTCCTCCCGTTCATGCCGCACTGTCTGCGGGGTTGTGATCAGTTGCCGAATTGGTGTCGTGGGTGGTGGGTCCGGCACGTCAGGACTCGGCACCGACGTGATCGAGTGGGCTTGCAGGCGAGCCGGGGAGCTCGGCAACGACTGGGTCCGGATCGACGTGTGGACCGACAATGTCGGCCTCCACCGGTACTACGAGCAGCGCGGCTTCCAGCACGTCCGGACTCTCGATCTCAGCGACTACCCGTCCGGGGCACTGTTCCAACGCAAGGCCACCGACCGGCGCAAAGCCCGAACCGATGCCGTGATCACCGAAGTGGCACGGGACCTGCCGACCACCCGCCAGCAGCCAGGCGCATCAGGACAGCGGACGGCACCAGCCCGGCAGGTCCGAGACCGAGACGAGGAAGCCGCAGACCAGCCAGACCGGCAGCTCCAGCGCCGATCCCAGCGCCCAGGCCGAGCGGTACCGGACCGAGGCGATGGCGATCAGGAAGCCGAGCATCGCGATCCCGGCCACGGTGGCGACGGTCGCCATCGCGAAGGCGGCCGGAGCCTTCACCTGCAGCGGGATCCCGAACGCGAAGCGTCCCCACAACAGCGTCGCCAGCAGGCTGTACCCACCGATTGTCGCCATCGACAACGTCAGCGGGATGATCAGGAGCGGAAACGCCATCGGCGCCGCGACCAGCAACTCCAGGGTGCCCTGGCGTCGTTCCATCTGCAGCACGAACGACGACGCCGTCGCGGTCGCCGACCAGACGCCCATCACCCCGGCCCCGACCAGCGTCGAGGCCATCGCCGACCGGTCGGTCGGGCCCTGGCGGTACATCAGGAAGATCGTGGTGGCGAAGAACAGCGGCCACAGCAAGGTCAGGAAGCCGTCGAATGCCGACCTGCTGCGCATCTTCAACTGCAACCACCAAGCGATGGCGACCAGCCGGACGATCCGCCTCATCCGGCCACGAGTTCGACGTAGGCGTCCTCTCAGGGCCGCAAGCCCTGCGACGACCGGTCCGGCGACCAGATTGCAGCAAGTTGCAAGGGCCACGGATGTTGTCGACAGTGGCGCCGCGACCCCTCTAGGATCGTCGTCCTGGCAGGCGGACGGGACCATGGAGGATCGACTTGTCCATCTCGGGAACGCGCAGCTACGCCGGCGCCGGTCCTCTCCCGCCACTCGTCTCGGCGGCGGTGGGTCTGGCCGAAGAACTGGAGTTTCCCTCCTCCTGCCGGATCGAGCAGGGCCGGCTGCTGGCGGCACTGGCCGCCGGAGCCACCACGTCCATCGGTGAGACCGGCACCGGCTGCGGGGTGGGGCTGGCCTGGCTGGTGACCGGCAGACGTCCTGGCGTACGCGTCGTCAGTGTCGAACGAGATCCCGACCGCGCCGAACGGACCGCTCAGCTGTTCGCCGAGATTCCCGACGTCGAGATCGTCACCGGCGACTGGACGCTGATCAACGAGCGCGGCCCGTTCGACCTGCTCGTGGTCGACGGCGGCGGCAACGGGAAGAAGGGCGCGGTCGCCGACCCGGAGCGGGTACTGAGTCCGGGCGGCACCCTGGTCATCGACGACTTCACGCCGTTGACGCAGTGGCCACCGATGCACGACGGCCGTCCGGACACCACCCGGCTCAGCTGGCTGGAGCATCCGGCGTTGTTCGCCACCGAGGTGAGGCTGGCCGGCGACCTGTCGACCATCGTCGCCACCCGTAGACCCACGTGAGCCTGGACCACGACGTCGGCGCGGAGGTCGTCTCACAACTGGGTCGCTGGCTCGATGCGCTGACTCTAGGCGTATTGCCGAGTTGGGCTCTTATGGATCAAGGCGCGCCTTCGGCGCGCGGGCCCGCCCGCGGAGTTCTTCACGAGAGCCAAGAGCATTTGCCTCCGGCGGGGGCCTCACGACTCCGGGATGACGGGTCGAATCGGCCGGCCTATTCGGTGGTGGGTCGGGGTGCATCTTCCCGCCTGCCGCTCAGCCAGGTCGCCGGGTCGAAAGTGCCACAGTGGCAGGACTTGACCCCTTCCGTCCTCGACAACCCGACGCACGGGCGCGGCGGGCGGCGGTTGGCGGCCTACGATTCGGCGGTGAGTTCCTCGCTGACTGTTCGCCCGGCTCGGGTCGAGGACGTCTCGCAGATGGCGCGCGTGAATGTGCGGTGCTGGCAGGAGACGTATCGGGGACTCATGTCGAACGCGGTGCTCGACGACGCGGGCTTCCTGGCTGCTCGGGAGCGGTTTTGGACTGCCGCGTTGACCGACGAGCGCTATCGCGAGAATCGCGTGGCTGTCGCCGAGCGGGACGCCGACCTGGTCGGGATCGCCATGTCAGGACCGCCCTTCGACGCCGGGGCGGCGTGGGCGAGGCAGCTGTATGTGCTCTATGTGTACGCGGCCGACCACGGCACGGGTGCTGGGCCGGCGCTGCTGGAGGCGGTCGTGGACCCCGAGGAGTCGGTGGCGCTGTGGGTGGCCGACCCGAACCCTCGTGCACAGGCGTTCTACCGCAAGCACGGCTTCGTTGCCGACGGGACGGCCCAGGTCGAGGGCGGAGTGCGGGAGATCCGCATGGTCCGCGGCATGCAGCACAGTCGGTAATCCAGTTCGCGGGCGGGCTCCCGGCTGGCGTCGCCTGGATGGGCCTCAGCGGTGCAAGAAGTGCGGTGGCGCGCATGAAGGACGGCTGGCCGGCCGATTCAGTCGTGGATCTCGTCCATCAGCTGTTCATCGAACCATCGCGACGCTTCGACAGGCAACTGCGGGCCGAATACTGACCTCCGTCCCAGGGCAGGCACACTCAGCCGATGACAGTGCGCGCTTGCGGAGGCTCGCCGAATCTTCTGGCAGGTTGTCGGATCCGGACCGTAGCGTTCGTGGAACAGGTGAATGGCGGCCAGTCGAGGGCGCCAAGACAAGGAGTCAGGCGATGACGCGTCCACGATCTGTATGCCACCCGAATCCGTCGCACTCAACTCGGGAGGCGTTGTGAAGCTCCTTCTCACATCCGGAGGCGTTACGAACAGGAGCATCCGCGATGCGCTGGTCGAGCTGCTGGGCAAGCCGATCTCCGGCTCCCGTGCGCTCTGCATCCCCACGGCGCAGTGGGGCCACCCGATGTGCGGGCCCGCCTCGGTGCGGGAGTTCGTCACCGGCGAGCCGTCCAGCCTGGGCTGGGAGTCCGCGGGCGTCCTCGAGCTCACCGCGCTGCCTAGCATCGGCGAGGAGCGGTGGGTGCCGTGGGTCCGAGAGGCCGACGTGCTGCTGGTGGACGGTGGCGACGCGTCGTACCTGTGCCACTGGATACGGCGGTCAGGGCTGTCGGAGGTCATGTCGTCGCTGCCTGAGACGGTCTGGGTGGGGGTGAGTGCCGGCAGCATGGTGATGACTCCGCGGATCGGCGACGACTTCGTCGAGTGGCCGTCTGCACCGGACGACCGCACGCTTGGGGTCGTCGACTTCTCGATCTTCCCGCACCTGGACCACGAGCTCATGCCGGAGAACACCATGGTCGAGGCGGAGAGATGGGCCGCCGACATCGCAGGTCCGGCGTACGCCATCGACGACCAGACCGCCATCAAGGTGACCGACGGCACTGTCGAGGTCATCTCCGAAGGGAAGTGGAAGGCTTTCCCCGCATAGCCGCCGACTGCGATCGGAGCTGCAAGCATCGGTTACGCCAACAAGCCCGGCAAGGCTGACGTTCGGGCCGCCGCTGGAGCCGATGCCGTGATCGCCACATCGACGAACTCACCGAGGCGATCGGCGCCAACCAGGCGAACGGCATCAGCTCCGCGGATCAGACGGTCCAGGCGGGATCGATTTCCGGGCGTTCCATGATGAGATCGCGGTCGATCATTTGGCGTTCAGGCAGTCCCGGGGGAGGGCACGCCGGGGGTTGCGTACCGGAAACGTCGCACCTCCTGCGGCCAACCGCAGGCCACAGCGATCTTTCCAGCCCACAGCCGCGCAGCCACCTCGTCGGCCACGTCGACGACGGCGAAGCCGCCGAGATGCTCCTTGGACTCGACGTACGGGCCGTCTGTGAACAGCGGGGAGCCGCTCGACGCATCGACGCTGAACACCGGGGCAGCATCGTCCAGGCCGCCGGTGAAGATGAGGACCCCGGCAGCCTTCATCTCTGCCCTCAGCGTGCTGGTAGCCCTAGACGCATCGCGTAGATCCTCGTCCGTGAGATCGCCCACCCACTCGTCGTTGAATGCGATGAGGTACTCGGTCATGTCTCCTCCTTTGCGGGGTGGCCCCTGCGGCTACTCTCCACCTTCTCCACGAACGGCGGCAGCCCAATCCGACACCGCGTCAGGAATCTTCCGGGACAGCGGCAATGCCTCAGCCGCTTTCAGCCTGCTTCAGCTATCCCGGCCCCTCCGTGTATCAGGGGGTGAACAGCTTCCAGTGCCCCTCGGAGACGACGTCGACGATGCCGTCGGTCACCTTGATGGCGGTCTGGTCGTCGATCGCGTACGTCGGCGCAGGAATCCGTGCCGCCCACTTTTCTGCGTTGGCCAAGGAAGCGTCGGGGTGGTACTCGTGATCCAGGTGCGGGATCATCGCGAAGTCAACGAGTCCCGCTCCCTGTCCCGTGACCAGGATTCTGTCGACGTTTCCCTGGGGCGTGGCGAAGACGATGTCCTCCGACTTCAGCGGTCCATCGTTTCCGCGGGGCGGTTCGGTGTAGGTCTCGACGAAGGTGGCGGCAGCAGCGATGCTCCCGGCGCTCACCCCGACGTAGACCGCCTCGGAGCGCAGCGTCGGCAGGAGATCGGCCAAACCGGAGCGCTGCATCCAGTTGGCGAGAAACAGGGGGTCGCCGCCCCATACCAGCAATGCGTCGGCGTCCCGGACAGTTGGCACCCAAGCAGCCTCCTCGATGCTCGGCAGCACCGACAGCTCCAGGATCCCCAACGACTTCCACCCCAGCTCAGACATCGGCGATGGAGCCTTGCCGCTGATCGCCCGCGACGCCATGTAGGGCCCGCCGGGGAAGGGATAGATGGCGGTGGGGATGAAGAGGGCGTTGGACTCGGCGATCGGTTTGCCCAGGAGGTCGACCAGCGCGTCGTGGATGCTCGCGTTCTTGATGCCGGCGGAAGTGAGTAGAAGCCTCATGTCGCCTTTCCTTGGTTGTCCGGCGAGTACGACGACGCCGAGCCGTTCTCAGGCGTCACACCGTGCTCACAGTCTGTCATTAGCGGTGGAGCGAGCGCCCTCATGCGCGGCCGCTCAACCCTGCAACGAACAGCTCTGCCCCGATCCGACACCGCATCCCGGATTTTCTCCAAGAAACCTTCTGGTAGCCAGCGCACGATGGCGTCTAGCTCGAGGTGACACTGTGGCTGTGGGCAACATGTCGCCCGATGCTCTCCACTTACTGGGTATGCCCACTACTCGGTGGTACCGTATAGTGGTACTCGGTACCACCGAGTACCAAGAGGATCGAAGAGGACCCACGATGGACGACCTGACGGAGATGCTGAAGGGCACGCTCGAGGGCTGCGTGCTTGAAATCATCGGCAGCGAGGAGACCTACGGGTACGCCATCACGCGTCGGCTGAACGAACTCGGCTTCGCCGACGTCATCGAGGGCACGGTTTACACCATCCTGCTGCGACTGGAGAGGAACGGGCTCGTCCAGGTGACGAAACGGCCGTCCGGGCAGGGCCCGCCGCGCAAGTTCTATGCGCTCAACGACGCGGGGCGCGAAGAACTCGCGACGTTCTGGGTGAAATGGGAGTACGTCACATCACGGATCGACAAGCTCAAGGAGGGCGGGAGATGAACTTCTGGGAGACCATCACAGGCAGCGACCTCACCAGGGAATGGAAGGCGTTCGAAGCCCGGGCCGAGGCATTGCCGAACGACTACCGGGCGGCGTGGGACGAGATCAAGCGTCATCTTTCTCCCTACTCGGACTTCACCGGTCGAAACCTGATGCCGATCCTCGACGGCGCTCTGGGGCTGCTCGAAGAGTCAGCGGCCGATGGGCAAAGCATTTATCAGGTAGTGGGTGACGACATTGAGGGCTTCAGCGCGGCGCTGGCCGGCGGAGAAGGGGCTCGGAACTATCGCGACCGGTGGCGCGAGCAGTTGAACACGAACGTTGCAAGAAAATTGGACCGGCTAGGAGGCTGACGTGGGCATCCAAGACATCATCGAGGGCAAGAAGCAGTGGCGGGCGCACATGGCGCGGGTCAAGGCGCTCCCGCCGGACTACCAGATCGTCTACAAGGAGATTCAGAGGTACCTCTTCAAGGTTGGACCGATCGACTTGCTCGACGGGTCCCTGCTTTCGGGGATCATCGACTTCTTCGAGGAGGGGGTCGCGGCCGGCAAAGGAGTCGTGGAACTCATCGGCAACGACGTCGCTGCCTTCTGCGACGACCTGGTCAAGGACTCGCGCACCTACGCGGACATCTATCAAGAGTCCATCAGCGGGGAACCTGGCACGGCCGAGAAGTAACAGCCGACCGTGAGCAGCCTTACCGACGCGGCCCGCGTCGCTAGGGACGCGACTCTGAAAGATCGAGGTGCGACCAATGGATGACCAAGCAGCCGTCGGACCCGGTGGTGCCGATTCGGCGCCGGAACCAGCTCGTGCTGATCCGATAGCGGGAGAGCTCGTCACCGAGACGTTCGAGTACGACGGCGGCCGGCAAGTCACGGTGTACGTGCCGCCGGACCCGCCTGAGGCAGTCGTGTTCGCCGGTGACGGTCAGCTGATCTCGCAGTGGGGCGGGTACCTCGAGGCGGCCGACGTACCACCCACGATGATCGTCGGTGCCTACCGCACGGACGATGACGATGAGATGGCGCGCATCCGTGAGTACTCACCATCGTTCGACGAGGAACGGTTCGCGGCCCACGAAAGCTTTTTCGTCGACGACGTCCGCAACTGGGTGCGGTCGCGCTTCAGTGTCGCGCTGCCGGCCGAACGCACTGCGGTGTGCGGCGTGTCGGCGAGTGGAGAGCTGGCGCTGGCCATGGGGCTTCGGCATCCGGGCGTCTACGGCGCGGTCTTCTGCGCCTCGCCCGGCGGCGGCTATCGCCCGCCCGCCGTGATGCCAAGCCCTCTTCCGCGCACCTACCTTGTCGCCGGAACGCTGGAGCCGTGGTTCCTCGAGAACGCGACCCGGTGGGCGGACGCACTGCGAGATGCCGATGCGGACGTCGTGACGACCGAGCGGATCGGAAACCACGGCGACCAGTTCTGGCAAGCCGAGTTCCCGCTGATGGTGGCCTGGGCGTTTGGACGCTGAAGCCGTCGACGGTCGGCGTCCCCTGGTCACTGCAGGCTGCTGAAGCCGGCCGGGGTCCGGCATCCGTGGCCGGACGAGATCGCCACTTACTGAGCCAAGGGCTCGCGGGTGGCGGGAGCGGGCGTAGCCTCCGGGCCGTGGAGATTATTCGGGCAGCGGCTGGTGAGTTCAAGAGAGTGGTTGTGTCGCTGCCGGCGGACGCATGGGACAACGGCACTCCTTGTGACATCACGGTTCGCGAGGTTGTCGGGCATGTGGTGGCCGGCAACATCTTCGCGGTACGGCTTCTGGCGGGGGCGTCGGCGGCGGAGGCGACTGCCGGGCTTGACGCGGATCAACTGGGCGACGACCCACTCGGCGCGGTCGGGGCGTCCTGCGAACGCCAGACGACGGCGTTCGCGGGCGCCGACGAGAACCGGGTCCTGCACCACCCGAGCGGCGATATCTCCCTGGATACATTCGTGCGGTTCCGGCTCGGAGAGTTGGTCGTTCACGCGTGGGACCTGGCGGTTGGCGGGGGCCTCGACCGGTCCCTGGATCCAGCTGTGGTGGAGGCCCTGTGGGCTCTGGTCGAACCGAATCTCGACGAGATGCGCACGATGGGCGCCTTCGGACCCGGCGCAAGCGCCAACCTCCCGAACAACGCATCGCCCCAGCGCCGCCTGCTAGACGCCTTCGGCCGCCGCCCCTGATCACTTACACGTCAGATGTTCCGGTACTGCGAGCCCCGTGGCCGAGGTCAGAGGTCGACTTCCAGGTTGACGGTGACGAGGTCGCCGAGTTCCAGGTCTTCGGCTTTTCGGACCCAGGACTTGATCGGGACTATGTAGGCGCCGTCCTTGGGCCAGAGGGCTGTCTTCCAGTTGGTCTCGCCGATCTGGGCGGTGACGGGGATCATGCCCCAGCCGTAGGAGACGGCGGTGGACGTCGCCTCCAGGTCGCCGCACTGGTCGTCGGGGACGGTGACGAAGTGCCACGGCGCAGGGCCTTTCCAGAACCACATCTCACCGCTGAACTCCAGCTCCATCCCGCAAGCATAAGAATCTAGCCGCGGACACGCGTTGTCGCACCAGGCGAAGGAACCAGGAGAACCCCGACGGATCGGTCACGTGGTTCGAGACGGTTTGTACTCGGATGCGGAAGCAGTTGGCGTAGACGAGAGCCGGCGGAGGGGTGAGAGGGCTACGGGCAGGGTGCCGAGGAGCATCCCTGCCGTGCTGAGGGTCAGGGTTAGGCGGAGGCCCAGGGGGCCGGCTAGTAGGCCGGAGGTCAGGGCGCCGAGGGTTTGGCCTCCTATTACGAGGGTTCGCCAGGTGGCTGTCGTTTGGCCTAGGAGGGGCTCGGGGACCAGCGACTGGCGGAGGGTTCGTTGGGGGACGCCGTAGAGCGGCATGCCCAGGCCGCTGAGGAGTCGGGCCAGGAAGACCAGCGGGGTTGCGGCCATAGCAAGGAGGACGCCGCCGAGCGAGGCCAGGACTTGGCCTGAGAGGTAGGCGCGGCCTAGGCCGAGGCGGGTGCTGTACGCCGGGGCGACCGCCGCGCCGACGACTGAAGCGGCGCCCGCGACTGTGATTGCCACGCCGACCAGCGCGGGCGACCAGTGGAGCTCCCGGACCAGGTAGAGGACGATCAGCGGTCCCTGCACGGCGCCGGCGATCGCCCCGATGGTTGCGGAGATGGTGAGCGGCCGCAGCACCGGATGAGCGAAGAGCACACGCAGACCCGCGGACAGCCGCACCCGGGAACCCGCGGCGGCCGGAGTACGGGCTGGCTCCCGCAACAGAGAAGAAGACACTGCAGAGACGACGAAGGACAGGGCGTCGAAGGCGATCGCAAATGGCGCACTAACCAACTGCACCAGGAAGCCGGCAACAGACGGACCGGTGGTCGAGGCAACGGTCTGGTTCAGCATGGACGCGCTGTTGGCCCGCATCAGGTCGTCCCGCGCTAGCAGCGACGGCAACAACGTCATTGACGCCGTGTCGGACAGCAGGGTCAGCACACCGGCCAGCAGAGCCACCACGTACAGGTGTTCCATCCGCAGCAGGCCGAAAGCCGACAGCACAGGGATGGCGCCGAGCAGCAAGGCCCGTCCCACGTCACTGACGACCAACAGCCGACGCAGCGACAGGCGATCCACCCACACCCCAGCAGGCAGGCCGAACAGCAAGTGCGGCAGCACTGTCAGCGCAGCCAGCAGCCCCATCTCGAACGGTGTGGCCCCAAGTGCAACCACCGCTACCAGCGGCAGCGCGACTGTCGTGATCGCGGTACCTCCGGCAGATACGGCCTGACCGATCCACAGCTTGCGGAACTCACCCCGGACGACCCATGGCATGCCCAGCAACCTGTCAGCCGGCAGCGACCAGTACTACGCCCGTTCACCACCAGCGAAGGCTGTTCACTGCACGCGAAACATAGGCCCTCGAGGAGTGAAAGGCAGCGTCGCACAGGCCGGGATCAGCCAGGCATGGTCGCGCCGCACCCGCACCACGTCGCTGTACCCGTCGGTGATGAGCAGGATCGGCCCGTTCGCCGGGAAGTCCTCGGTCCGGGGCGTCGCAGTAGACCATCTGCGCCACGGTCCTGCTGGTCACGATCAACGGCCCGGGCCAGGGCAAGGTGGACGTCTACCACGCGAACATCAAGATCGGCACGGTGTCACTCGCAGCCACCACCACCCAGCGCAAGGTGACCTACCTGCCGATCACACCGTTCCGTACCGGGGCGGTCAAGATCGTCTCCACCTCGACCGCGCGGGCGGTCATCGACGGGGTCGCCTTCCTCCGCCAGAATCCCTAGCGGCCGCGGCGATCGATGGAGCAGCGCACTCGAGGTGCTGAGATCTATCACGATTCGTGATCACTGTGAGCCCTGTCACCGCGCGGTGACAGGGCTCACCCATTGCACAAAGCGGTAATTCATCACCCGGGAATGGAAATCGCAGGACAAGCGCTTACCTACTGAGCGATACTGGAAAGTGCGCCGTTTTCCGGTCGCGTCCCCCTCCCGTGCCGAGCATGTTGGGAAGTGCGCCCCTCCAGATGCCCTCAGAGCAACCTGTCCAAGCGCCGTCGATCGCAGCCCCTTCTAGCCGCAGTACCCCCAGGCGAAGCCAGAATCTCTGGCGACTCCGCCCCTATCTCCGCCCCCACAAGTGGCGCCTGGCGATCATGTTCTCCACCGCCATGCTGGGCGTCGGCGTCGGCCTCACCGTCCCCCTGGTCACCCGGGCCATCATCGACGGTCCGGTCACCCGCAGAGAGATCGATCTGCTCCTCCCGCTGGGTCTGCTGGCCCTCGGCCTCAGCATCAGCGAGGTACTGCTGGTCTGGGCCCGCCGCTGGGCGCAGTCCCGGGCCGTCAGCGACCTCGAGGCCGCTCTCCGCAACGACCTCTATATCCGGCTGCAAGCCCTGCCGATGGAGTTCCACAGCCGCTGGCAGAGCGGGCAGCTGCTGTCCCGGGTCACCGCCGACCTGTCCACCATCCGCCGGTTCATGGGTTTCGGTCTGCTCTTCCTGGTGATCAACGTTTTGCAACTGGTAGTCGTCACCATCCTGCTGCTCCGGCTGTACTGGCCGCTCGGCATCGTGGTGCTGGTGGCCGCGGCACCGATCATCGTGGTGTCGCTGAAGTTCGAGAAGAAGTACCTGGCGATCTCCCGGCGGGTGCAGGACCAGCAGGGCGACCTGGCCACCCGGATCGAGGAGTCGGCGGTCGGCTTCCGGGTGATCAAGGCCTTCGGCCGCCGCGAGCACGTGAAGAAGCAGTTCAACGGCGGCGCGGTGAAGCTCTACGACACGTCGGTGGACAAGGTCCGGCTGGCGTCGCGGTTCTGGACCTTCCTGGAGGTGATCCCGAACCTGACCCTGGTGATCGTGCTGCTGCTCGGCGCGCTCGCGGTCGGCCGGGAGGCCATCACGCTCGGCACCCTGGTCGCGTTCATCACCTTGATGCTGTCGCTGATCTGGCCGGTGGAGTCGCTCGGCACCATCCTCGCGATGGCGCAGGAGGCGATGACGTCGGCGGACCGGATCAGCGAGATCCTGGACACCGAGTCCACCATCACCGACGGCCCGGACGAGCTGGTGAACCCGCGGGGGCACCTGCGGTTCGAGCACGTCAGCTTCCGGTTCAGTCCGGACTCGGCCGACGTACTGCGTGACATCAACCTGGACCTGCCGCCCGGTACGACGCTGGCGCTGGTCGGCGCCACCGGCTCCGGCAAGACGACGCTCACCTCCCTGGTCCCCCGGCTGTACGACGTGACTGGCGGGCGGATCACGATCGACGGGCACGACGTCCGGGATCTCACCCTGAAATCGCTGCGGACCGCGGTGGCCTCGGCGTTCGACGACCCGACGCTGTTCTCGATGAGTGCCCGGGAGAACATCACGCTCGGCCGGCCGGACGCGTCCGAGGCGGACGTGCAGCAGGCCCTGGAGATCGCCCAGGCGACCTTCGCGAACGACCTGCCCTGGGGTCTGGACACCCGGGTCGGTGAGCAGGGCATGTCCCTGTCCGGTGGCCAACGGCAACGACTCGCGCTCGCGCGTGCGGTGCTCGCAAGGCCCGCCGTACTGGTGCTCGACGACACGCTGTCGGCGCTCGACGTACACACCGAGGCCCTGGTGGAGGAGGCGCTGCGGAACGTGTTGGCAGCGACCACCGGCATCGTGGTGGCACACCGCGCGTCCACGGTCATGCTGGCCGACCAGGTGGCGCTGCTGGAGAACGGCACGATCACCCACGTCGGCACTCACGCGGAACTGCTCGCCACGGTTCCGGCGTACCGGACCTTGCTCGCGGCGGAAGAGGAGGAGGTGCACGCATGACGACGACCCAGCAGACACCTCCGCAGTCCTCGACCGACCAGCCGACCGCCCAGCAGGACTCCTGGCGCGGGTACGCCGAGGAGGGCAACGACGAGTTGTCGAGGGCAACGACCGTGCGGCTCAAGGAGCAGTCGCGCAAGTTGCTCGGCGAGCTCCTGCGGCCGTACCACAAGCTGATCTGGCTGCTCGTCGTGATCGTCGTGGTGGAGAACGCGGCGCGGCTCGCGGTGCCGTACCTGGTCCACCTCGGCATCGACAAGGGCATCCCGCCGATCCTGGCCGGCGAGGGCAGCAAGACACTGCTCACGGTGGTCGCGGCGGTGTTCGCCTCGGCGCTGATCCAGGCCGCGGCCCGGTGGCTCTTCCTGATGCGGTCCGGCCGGCTCGGCCAGACGATCCTGCTCGGCCTGCGCCGGCGGGTGTTCGACCACTTCCAGCGGCTCAGCCCGTCGTTCCACGACAAGTACACCTCTGGCCGGGTGATCTCCCGGCTGACGTCGGACGTCGACGTCATCGACGAGATGCTGGAGACCGGGTTCGACGGCCTGGTGACGGCGCTGCTCACCCTGATCGGAACGTCCGTCCTGCTGCTCACGCTGGACGTCAAGCTCGGGCTGCTGGCCCTGCTGTCGTTCCCCGCGCTGTTCCTGCTGACCGCGTGGTTCCGCCGCCGGTCGGCGATCGTCTACCGGCGCACGCGTGAGGCCGTAGTACTGGTGATCGTGCACTTCGTCGAGTCGATGACCGGTATCCGCGCCGTCCAGGCGTTCCGCCGGGAGCCGCGCAACGAGGAGATCTTCTGGGGGGTCAACGACAAGTACCGCGAGGCGAACCTCGAGTCGTTCCGGATCAACGCGATCTTCATGCCGTCGATCAAGGGCGTCGGCAACATCACCATCGTCGCCATCCTGGCCTACGGCGGCTGGCAGGCCTACCACGGGCACGTCACGGTCGGCGTGCTGACCGCCTTCCTGCTGTACCTGCGGCAGTTCTTCGAGCCGCTGCAGGACATCTCGCAGTTCTACAACACCTTCCTGTCCGCGAGCGCCGCGCTGGAGAAGCTGTCCGGCGTGCTCAACGAGAAGCCAGACGTCGCCGAGCCGGTGCAGCCGGCCCAGCCGACCAAGGCACGAGGTCACCTTCAACTGCGCAACGTGCAGTTCTCGTACGTCGACGGGGTGGCCGTGCTGCCCGGACTCGACCTCGACGTACCGGCCGGGCAGACGCTTGCCCTGGTCGGGACCACCGGCGCGGGCAAGACCACGATCGCCAAACTGGTGGCCAGGTTCTACGACCCGACCGGCGGGCACGTGATGCTGGACGGGATCGACCTGCGGAAGCTGACCGAGGACGACCTGCGCGAGCGGGTGGTGATGGTGACGCAGGAGAACTTCCTGTTCACCGGGACCGTGGCCGACAACATCCGGTTCGGCAAGCCGGACGCGACCATGGACGAGATCGTCGAGGCGGCCAAGGTGATCGGCGCGCACGACTTCATCATGGCGCTGCCGGACGGCTACGAGACCCCGGTCGCGAAGCGCGGCAGCCGGCTGTCCGCGGGCCAGCGGCAACTGGTCGCGTTCGCCCGGGCCTTCCTGGCGGACCCGGCGGTGCTGATCCTGGACGAGGCGACCTCCAGCCTCGACATCCCCAGCGAGCGGCTGATCCAGCGCGCGCTGCGGACCATCCTGGACGACCGGACCGCGATCGTGATCGCCCACCGCCTCTCCACCGTGGAGACCGCGGACCGGGTGATCGTGCTCGAACACGGCCGCATCATCGAGGACGGCACCCCCGCCGACCTCATCACCACCGGCGGCAACTACGCCGGCCTCCACCAGGCCTGGGAAGACTCCCTCGCCTGACCCCCGCAGTACCGCGAAACCGCCCCGAGCCTCCCGGCCCGGGGCGGTTTCTGTTGCGGCTTGCGGCTCTAGGCTCGGCGCATGCGATCTGCTGAGGAACTGAAGGACAAGTGGCTGGCCGAACTGCCGTTGATCATGGCTCGGACCGGCATGTACGGGATCAACGGCGCCCACGTCCAAGACCTCTGCCGGCGGCTACTGGACGATCTGTGCTTCCTCGACGAGCGGCATGACGGCTACTGGGGGCGATTCAATGGACCGGTACGGCAGTCGCGGGGTGCAAGGACCGTTCCTGGAGATGTTCGGACGCGACCGCAACTGCACGGCCGAAGTTGCCACGGGACGACGACCCCTTGGTCCGGGAGTTCCGCTTGCCTGCGGACACCTTCGAGTCAGGACTGCACCTGACGCTGTTCGGGAAGGTACTGCGCTGGGGGCCGGGCTGGTGGATCCATCACCCGGACGACACCGTGCCGGCCGAGTCACAGGCGATCGCGGCTCAACTCCGTCAGATCGAGTCGGACGACCCTTCGCTGCCGTAGGCAGTTCACCGGACACCTTGGTGGAAGGACTCGACCAGGTGTCGGACTCGGTGGGCGGTGGGGAAGGTGGCCAGGTCGGGGGTGGGATGGCCGTGGATGGCTTGGGCGAAGAGGGATAGGCGGGTCGATTCGGGAGCTGGGGCGGGGAGGTCGAGGGAGGCCCAGGAGTTGCCGTGGGCAACGGACAGGGCGGTCCAGTTGGTCAGGCGGTAGGACTGCTTGGTGCCACGCAGGGTCCACTCGTACGTCGTGGGGCCGGCGGCGCCCGCGATGCCTGTCAGGTGCACTGGGATCTTGCCTGCTCGCAGTAGGCCGTACGCCGTTGTCTCGGCGGAGGTGGGGTCGTGATGGTCCATTGCGACGTGGATCGGGTCGAGGGGGCCCAGGAGGCGGTCGGTGAGGTAGGCGAAGTGGGAGAAGACCTCGCGGAGGAAGCCGCCCTGCGCACGGCGCGCGAGCCAGGTGGCCTCGGCTTGGAACTTGCGCGGCCACTCGGCGAAGGCGAGCCGGATCTCGACCGCCAGTACGTCGCCCGCTCGCCCGTCGGCGATCGCCTGTTCGAGGTACTGCGTGGCCGGCTGATTCGACAGGGAGAAGTTGACGGCAGCTGCTCGGCCGGAGGCTTGCGCCGCAGCCACCATCGCCTCCCCATCGGCGGCCGACACGGCCAGCGGCTTCTCACAGAAGACCGCCTGCCCAGCCTCGAGAGCCGGTACGACGAGCGCCGCGTGCGTGGCCGGTGGAGTCGCGACATAGATGGCGTCGACCGAGTCGGCGCCGATCACGTCCTCCACCTTCGTACTGAAACTCACTCCGGACTCCACCGTGTTCCAGGCTGCGGCGACGGCGGCCGGGTTCAGATCGACAGCGTGGGTGAGGGTGAAGTCGGGATGGGTCACGGCCTCCGCGAGCATCCGGCGGCCCATCGCACCGAGGCCGACGATTCCAAGGCGAATCGGAGCAGACGTCATAGCCCATTCTCACCCGGCGAGCTACCACCGGCTCCACCTGAACACCACCCGGCGCACTCCCGCTCCACCTGAGCGACAGCCAGAGCCGGGCCCGGTTGCGAAGGGTGTTGCTGCTCGGTGTTGGACGAGGTGCCGCAGGTCGTCGGAATCCGCGGGTACGTTGGCGGGCATGTTGAGCACGCTCGCCATCGAGAACTACCGGTCCCTCCGGCGGCTGGTGATGCCGCTGGGCCGGGTGAACGCGGTGACCGGCGCCAACGGAACCGGCAAGTCCAGCCTGTACCGCGCGCTCCGCCTGCTGGCCGATGCCTCGCGGAACGGAGCAGTGGCCGCCCTGGCGCGCGAAGGCGGGTTGCCGTCGACTCTGTGGGCCGGACCGGAGAACATCTCGAAGGCGGTCCGTCGGGGTGAGCAGCCGATCCAGGGCACCGTCCGGACCGGTCCGCTCAGTCTGCGGATGGGGTTCGCGTCCGACGACTACGGCTACGCGATGGACTTCGGTCTCCCGCAGCCGACGCTGGGCGAGTTGAGGCGCCCCTCTGCCTTCAACCTCGATCCCGAGATCAAGCGGGAGGTGCTGTGGGCCGGGCCGTTCCTGCGGCCGGCCTCGCTGCTCGTCGAGCGGGGCGGCGGCGGGGTGCGGATCCGCAAGGCCGACGGGAAATGGCACGACGGCGGCCACGTGCTGCAGCCGTTCGACAGCATGCTGAGTGAGTTCGCCGACCCAGAGCGGGCGCCGGAGTTGCTCACCCTCCGGGAGCGGATCCGGTCCTGGCGGTTCTACGACCATCTGCGGACCGACGCCGACGCACCGGCTCGCCAGGTCCAGATCGGCACCCGGACCACGATCCTCGGCCCGGAGGGAGCCGATGTCGCCGCCGCGCTGCAGACCATCCGGGAGATCGGACCGAACGGCGCGCTGGACGAGGCGATCGACCTGGCCTTCCCGGACAGCAAGCTCGAGATCCGCAACAACGCCGGCCGCTTCGAGATCGCGTTCCAGCAGCACGGACTGCTGCGGCCGCTCTCCGGTGCGGAGCTGTCCGACGGCACCCTGCGGTATCTGCTCTGGGTCGCGGCGCTGCTGACTCCGCGACCGCCCGAACTGCTGGTGCTGAACGAGCCGGAGACGAGTCTGCACCCGGATCTCCTGCCTGCGTTGGCGAATCTAGTCGTCACCGCGGCCAAGGAGACCCAGATCATCATCGTCACCCACTCGCGCCCGTTCCTCGCCGCGCTCCAGGCCGGCTCGGACGAGACCGGCCTCGACCTGCGCACCGCCGAACTGGTGAAGGAGTTCGGCGCCACCACCATCGAAGGGCAACGCCCTCTGGACGAGCCACCATGGAAGTGGCCCAGCCGCTAAGACCGGCTAGTCGTTGGCCTGGCCGGTTCGGCCTCGTCCTTGACGGATTCGAAGCGGACCAGGATCAGCGCGCCGATCGCGGTCAGCACGAACCCGGCCAGCGCCCCGGCGTACCAGCCTTCGCGTACGTCGTCGCCGAGAACCAATACGCCGACCGCGGCCGGGGTGATCGTCTGCAGGGCGATCATCGGGGTGGTTGCCAGCGTCACCGAACCGCGTTGCAGCGCGAGCGAGTACAGCACGAAGGCGAGTGCTCCGCTGATCGGCAGGGTGTACGCCGTCGGGCTCCTCACGAGTTCCCCGAGCGAGCCGTCCTCGAGCAAGCGGGCCGAGATGGCGACTCCGGCGTACCCGAGTCCGGCGAGCAGTCCCAGCACGGCCGTGGCGCTCGCGTGCTTCGATCGGCTCGCCAGGCCTCCCAGCACGGCGATGCAGACGAGTCCGATGATCAGGCCGACCGTCAGCCCGTGGTGGGGGGCGCTCTCCCCCGCGTCACCGGCCGACACCGCGAGCAGGCCGAGCCCGACGCAGACGCCGACCACCGCCGCCCACTCGATCGCGCTGAGCTGGTCCGCCATCAGCCGGGTCGCGAGCAGCGCGGTGACGACGAGGCTTGCGGCGATCCCGGCCTGGGCCAGGTAGAGGGGCAGCAGCCGCAGGGCGACGAAGTGCAGCCCGAATCCGGCTAGGTTGAGAACCAGGGCGCCGAGGAACGCGGGCTGCCGCAACAGCGCGCCGACGAACCCGACGAGCCGCCGCGGGTCCAGCTCGGACCCGGTCGGCACCTTGCGCGAGCCGACCGCCTGCAGGATCGCGGCGATGCCGAAGAGCACCGCCGCCCCGAGCGCGGCGCTCAGTCCACCTATCACCCAGTCAGCCCTGTCACTCGGTCAATCCTGCCACTCAGGCGACCTTGCGCCGTGGCACCCAGAAAGTGAGGTAGAGGCTCAGCCCGCCGTAGTACACGAGATAGGCGAGCGAGACCCCGATCACGATCGGGTTCGGGTCCGGCATCTGCGCCAGCAGCACGGCGTACGCCGCCAGCCAGATCGCGGTGGTCACCAGGTTCATCGACCGGAACGCCTTGGTCCGCGACGGGTAGACGTACTTCACCGGCACGAACACCAGGATCGAGCAGATCAGCAGGATCAGCCCGGTCGCCGTCGGTCCGAGGCCGAGCACCACGACGTAGAACGCGACCACGTTCCAGTAGCTCGGGAAGCCCAGGAAGAAGTGGTCGTCGGTCTTCGCGTCGGTCCGGCAGAACTGGTAGCTGGAGGCAAGCAGCGGCAGTGCCGCCACAGCCGCGCCGAGGAACCCGTTCGGCAGGTAGTCGCCGGTCCACAGCAACACGATCGGCGCGAACGCATAGGTCAGGTAGTCGACGATGTTGTCGAGCATCGCCCCGTCGAACCACGGGATCGTCTCCTTGACCCGGAGCCGGCGGGCGATCATTCCGTCCGTGCCGTCGATCACCAGCGCGGCCAGGCCGAGCCAGAGCGCCCGGACGGCGTCGCCGTCGATGGCGGCGATCACGATCAGCAGCGCGAGCACCGTTCCGCTCGCGGTATAGGCATGCAGTGCAAGTCCGGCCAGACGCAGTCGCGTCGACCCGACGAACGGTTCCTGCACCGCGTCGTGTGTGGTCAGGAGGACTCCCAGAACTCGGTCGACGCCACGCGTCGGTCTACTGTGGTCAGCGTCTCACAGGCCGGGTGCCAGCCCTGTGACCGCATACCCTTCCGCGGTGGATGTTCGGCGTGGTCGTCGAGGGCGGGCTGGTCGACCTGGTGGTCGCGAAGGTGCCGGACCGGGAATCGCGCGAGTTCTGGCTGTGGATCCTGCTCGTGGTCGGCGTGCACATCCTGGCGTTCTCGCACGGCCCGATCTGAGCAGCTACTGAACGTCTGGGTTACTGAACTGGCTCCAGCACGAACTGCGGGATCTTCCGGGTGGTCTTCTTCTGGTACTCGGCGTAGTCCGGGTAGGCGGCGACAGACCGCTTCCACCACAGCTCGTACTCCTCGCCCTCGATCTCGCGGGCGACGTACTCGCCGGTCTCCTCGCCGTCCTGCAACTGCACGGTGGGGTCGGCCTTGAGGTTGTAGTACCAGACCGGGTTCTTCGGGGCGCCGCCGAGCGACGCGACCGCGACGTACACGCCGTCGTGCTCGACGCGCATCAGCGGCACCTTGCGGATCTTGCCGGACTTGGCGCCGCGCATGGTCAGCAGCACGACACCCCTGCCGCCGAAACCGGCCACGCTGGTGCTGCCGGTCTCCTCGATCTTCTCCACCGCGCTGCGGACCCACGCGGTCGGACTGGGGGCGTATTCGTCTTCGGAAGGCATGTCGCCGAGTCTACCGTTGACGCGTCATCATCACGTCGCCCTGCTTTTCCGCGTCGACGAGCTGTGTTTCCGCCTCGGCGAGCTGCTTGATCACAGCCAGCCGCCGGTCCCACTGCGCCGCGACGTCCTCCATCCACCGGGCGGTCGCGGTCAACGCGTCCGGCCGCAGCCCGAACCGGACCTCGCGCCCGCTCCTGAGACTGCCGACGACACCCGCCTCCTTCAGCACCCCCAGATGCTGTACGACGGCCTGCCGGGTGACGGGGAGTTCGCCCGCCAGGGAGGTCGCCGTACGGTCGCCCGCCCGGGCGAGGAGTTCCACCAGCCGGCGGCGGGTGGGGTCGGCCAGGGCAGCCAGGACCTCGCCCGTGGTCACAGGACCTCTCCGGTGATCACAGGTTCCGCGCGACGGCGGCCAGGCCTTCGAGCCCGCCGTCCCAGCCGGTGGCGGCATCCTCGGCCTGCTTGGCTCGCACGTCCGCGGGGAGGTCGAGCCGGTCGAAGCCGCTCTCGACCACGCGCAGGCGGGTCCCCTCGCCCTCGGGCGTCAGGGTGAACTCGACCAGGTTGGAGTTGCCCGGCGCGGGGTCCACGTCGGGGTCGACCGCATACCGGTAGGCGAACCGGCGGCCGGGCTCCACCTTCTCCACGAAACCGCGGTACTCACCGTGCTCCTCCCAGCGCATCACCAACTGCCCGCCGGGACGGAGGTCGATGTCGGCACCACCGAACGCGTACCAGGTGGCGAAGTGCTCCGGCCGCGTCAGTGCGGTCCAGACCTGCTCCGGTCGCGCCTCGACGTACACCTCTCGCTCAATGCTGTCCATGTCCCCGGAGTCTGTCAGCTGGGCAGCTGATGTGCAAGTGGTTGCTTGCACATAACAGAGGGTCTACAGCCGACCGGCTTCCTTCTCCTGCCTTGCCCGCTGGGCGCGCGCGACCTTGGCGGCCCGCTCGCGCTCCATCCGGCTACGAGGATCCAGGTGGTCGGGCAGGCTGGCCGGGCCTGCGACGTGCAGCAGCAACCAGGTGAGGCGCCACCTGAAGCGGTACAGCAGACTCAGACCCTCGTTCTTGTTGCTCATCACGACTCTCCAGACGTTTGGTGTGGCAATAGTTTGTGCACCAATTGATATCCTAGTCAACGCTGACCGAAGGAGAGAAATGCCCGGAACGTCTGAAACTTCTGAAGAGCTCGACCTGCTCGCGCTGGATCGTCAGGTCTGCTTCGCGCTCGCGGTGGCGTCCCGCAGCGTGATCGCGCTGTATCGCCCGCTGTTGGAGCCCATGGGCCTCACCCATCCGCAGTACCTGGTGATGCTCGCCCTGTGGGAGGAATCACCCCTGTCGGTGAAGCAACTGAGCGGCCTGCTCCAGCTCGACCCCGGCACCCTCTCCCCCTTGCTCAAGCGCCTGGAGTCCAGCGGCTACGTGCACCGCCAGCGAGACCCCCGCGACGAACGCTCCCTGGCCGTCACCCTCACCCCCGCCGGCCAGTCCCTCCGCGCCAAGGCCCTGGCCATCCCCCCAGCCATCATCGACCGCCTGGGCATGTCGCTGACCGAACTGGAAAACCTCCACAAATCGCTCACCAGAGTCATCGCCGCAGCGACAGACTGACCGCTGGAGGGCGACCCACAGAGGTGCGCAGCCAACGGCAGGAAGGCGATCTCGCCGTTGAATATCGTGGCAGCATGACAGCACGGAAGTCGTCGATCTCGGTATCGACTGAGGTCGAGGAAACGATCAGGATGTCCGCCGCTGAGGAGCAGTCATCCCGACGACCTGACTGACCTTGCGTCCTCGATCGGGGTCGAACTTCAGGTGTTCACCGTCCAGAGCGAACAGCTGCGCCTCAGGCCGTGCACCCCTGGAGTTGGGTGGCGGTGGCTATTTTGGCTTCGATCCAGCGGCGGCGGAGGAAGTGGGCCTTGAGGAGGCGGTGGACGCCGTCGAGGACGACCAGACGGCCGCGGTAGGCGACCAGGTGGATGGGGAAGTCGAGGTCCGCGTCCATCACCCGCTGGTAGTGCGGGCGGAAGTTCATCGGGGTGGCGGCGACCTGGTTCGGAGTGACCCTGAAGCGTTCGCCATTCAGCTGCCACAGCGGCAGGTCGAACATCCAGAGCAGGTCGGCGACCTCGACCGGTTCGACCCGCAGGTCGAGGGCCCAGAGCTTGCCGAGCTGCCAGCGCGTCGGCGGAAAGACGTCACGCATCGAGTCCGGCGTCATCGCCAGCAGTTCCTCGAACGACACCTCCGGCGCCGTCCGGTCCGCGCCACTCAGCTCCGGCTCGCCCAACCCATCGATCGTCACGGACGAGCAGGCTACGCCATCCGCTGGGCGACCACGACGACGTTGCTGAGGTACACCTTGCCGTTCCAGTCCTCACAGGTGATCAGCACGAGCCGCCCTGGCACATCCTGGTCGAAGACGCGGTCCGCGTTCCCCGCTAGGGCCTGCTTCCGGTACGTCGTGACGCCGGTGACCCGATAGGTCAGCAATCCGCGCGAGGTGGTCACGGAGACGGAATCACCGGCTCGGAGCTGCTCCAGATCATCGAGGGCGCCGCCACCGGCGTGCACGGTATGCCCGGTGATGACGGCAGAACCGCGACGCGCGCCCGGCTCGGCACCACCGGACCACCACCCCAGCTTCTGCGGGTTCGACGGCGGAGTCAGCGAGCCCGCCTCGGCAACGATCGGCACGACCGGCGCGGACACCCCCAACCGCGGGATGGACACCAGCGTGGGCTCACCGGGTCGCGCCGCCGGTGAGCCCCCAGGTCTGGTGGGCGGCGTCGTACGTCGTGGCGCGCTGGCTGATGAAGTCGCGCTCGCTGTCGAGCTCGGCGAATTCGGCGCCGCGCCGGGCGAGCTCGCGCCGGGCGACCTCGCGCCGGACGGTGTCACGCCGGACGGAGTCACGGCGCGAGGCGTGGACTCCGACGGCAGGACGGTCCCGGGAGCACCAGCGCTGTCGCGGTCATCGAACTGGAGACAGCCGCCGAGAGCGGCCAAACCGATCCCGGCAAGTGCGAGCGACCCACCCCACCGAAGTGGGGCGGGTCGACCACGTCGTTGAACGACTGTCACGTCAGATGCTGTGCCTGCCGCGTCGCCTGAGCACCATCGTGGATCCCGCGGCGAGCAGTAGACCGCCGGCCGTGAGCAGCCCGCTACCCAGGAGACCCAATGGCCCGCTGGGCATACCCGCACTGCCCGAGTCACCGCCACCGAGACCGGCGTCAACAGCCGTCGGTACGCCGGTCGACGGGGACTCCGAGACGTCCGAGACCGGCGTGGAGTCGGTTGCGGTCGGCGTCGCACTGGTCACCGTCGACGACGGCGACACCGTCGGCGACGACGGCCCCTCGGTCGGCGGGGTGGTGGGCGGCGTCGTAGGAGGCGTCGTCGGTGGGGTTGTCGGAGGCGTCGTAGGAGGCGTCGTCGGAGGCGTCGTAGGAGGCGTCGTCGGAGGCGTCGTAGGAGGCGTGGTGGGCGGAGTGGTCGGGGGCGTCGTCGGAGGAGTGGTGGGCGGAGTGCAGCCCTCGACCCAGAAGACCTTGTGCTTCTGGTCGGCGCCGATCGATCCGTCGGCCTCGATGGTGATCTTGATGTGGTAGCCCTGCTGCGGCTGCGGCTGACCCGTGAACGCCACCGTGTACTTCACCGAGGCATCCAGGTCGTCGCCACCGCCCGCGGGGTCCTCGCCGATGAAGGGGGTCAGGTCACCCGACACCACCGTCACGCCGCCGTCGGAGGTCGGGGCCTGGTCCTCGAACGTCACCTCGGCCTCGAAGTCGGCGCCCTCGTCGTAGTTGTAGAACTCGACCAGGAACGTGCAGCCCTGATGCGGATTGTTGTCCGGCGGGCCACTGATGTCCTCGCCCTCGATCTTGATGAAGCCGTTGTTGCCGGGCGGATCGGCTTTCGGGCCCGCAGCAACGACCTGGTCGGCCGACGCTGCCGGCGCCGCGACCAGGGTGGCCGCCCCCAGCAGCAGCGACACCGCGCCGGCTCCGGCGATGGCGCCGGCCGCGCGAGCGCTGACACCCGATTTTGCCATCACGACTGTCCTCGTTTCAGGAGAGGGATCTCATCTGAAGTATGGGACTCTCGTTGCACTAGTCAACTACTCACGGCAACAATTCTCAACATTTGCAGCGCGGCTATCACATTGTGTGCGCATTCAACTAGCGCCGACAGGCCTGCGACCGTCAGACCGGCCGCCCGGCCGTGGGCGCGAGTCCACCGTCAGAGTCGGAGGAGGGCTGAGCCGCGCCGGCGCAGTTGGGCGGCACGATCCGGGGGGCATTCCGGGGTGAGGTCGGCGGGGTGCATCCGGCGGTGGACGATGACGATGGCGGAATCGTCGCCCGGACCGCCGATCTCCTTCACCAACTCGTCGGCGGCGCCCTTGAAGCCCTTCGCCACCAGGCGTTCGGCGTGACCGGCCAGCCGATCCGTGCCCTGCCCGATGTCGCGCTGCGGCGTCTCGACCATGCCGTCGCTGTAGAGGAAGAGCGCGTCGCCCACCTTCAGCTGCCCCTTGTTCGCCTGGAACTCGGGCGCTTCCATCAGGCCGAGCAACGGCCCGTCCGCGTCGCGCGTCTGCCAGCGCCCCGACCACGCGTCGAACTGGATCGCCGGCGGATGCCCAGCGGTCCGTACTTCGAAGTCGCCGGTGGTGAGGTTGACGGCGACGTGCACGACGGTGGCGAAGTCGTCGTCCCAGTCCTGCCGGCGCAGGTAGTGGTTCGCGGACGGCAGGAACTCCTCGACCGGCACCACCCCGAGCAAGCCGCCGAAGGCACCGGACAGCAGCAGTGCCCGGGTCCCGGCATCGATTCCTTTGCCTGAGACATCGACCAGCGCGATCTCGAGCTCGTCACCGCGGGTCGTCGACACCACGAAGTCGCCGGAGAACTTCGCTCCCCCGGCCGACTGGATCGACTGCTCGGCGAGCCATTCCGCGGGCAGGTCCGGCAGCTCGCCCTGCGCGGTGAGGGTGTCCCGCAGCTCGATCAGCATGGACTCACCCCGGGTGCCCGGGACTCCCAGCCGGCTGCGCACCTTGGCACTGGTGAGCACGATCCAGGCCGCGATCCCCAGGGTCAGGACGAACCCGGTCTTCGGCAGCCCGGCCGCACGTTCGGACACGACGTACGAGGCCAGCATCAGCGTGATCAGCGTCAGCGCGAGCAGCGGCCGGAACCGCAGCAACAATCCGCCGAGCAACAGAGGTATGACGAAGACGGTAGTGGGTATGAGTGACGGCAGCGCCAACGCGGCGCCGCTCAGAGCGACCGTGAAAGCCAGCAGGCCGGCGAATGCCAGCCGGTGAGATCGGCGCGCGCGACGAAGCACCGTCTCGACCCGTCGGCCGATCCGTCGCGCGAGAGCCATGCCAACGCTGCCACTCATGGTGAGACGAATGTAACGGCCCGCCTCGATCCGCGCATCAAGTAGTCACAACTTGTCCGGACAGCAGGCCGGATTCGGCGGGATCGTTCCCCCTTCGAGACCTGCGGGGGCACCATCAGCCCTTCCTGGTCAGGCCGGTGCGCTGACACTTCGGGCACCAGAAGAGGTTGCGTCCGGCCAGGATCTCGGTCCGGATCACCGAGTTGCAGACGAAGCAGTGCTGGCCCTGCCGACGGTACACATAGACCTCGCCACCGTGGTCGTCCCGCCGCGGGTCGCGACCCATCGCCTCCGGGGTGTGGTCGTCACCGACGGTGTCGATCCGGCCGGTCTCGACGCCGTACTTCATCAGATCGAGCAGGTCTTCCCACATGCCCTGCCACTCGCGCTTCTTCACCAGGTGGCCGGGCGTCTTCGGGTGCAGCTTGGCCCGGAAGAGCACCTCGGCGCGGTACACGTTGCCGACGCCGCTGAGCACCTCCTGGTCCATCAGCAACTGCCCGATCGGCTGCTTGCTGCGGTGGATCCGCTTCCAGGCCAGGGCCGGATCGGCGTCGTCGCGCAACGGGTCCGGGCCGAGCCGGCCGATCAGCGTCTCCCGCTCGTCCTCGGTCAGTACCTCGCAAACCGTCGCGCCGCGCAGATCGGCGTACGCCGTGGCGTTCTGCAGGCGGAGCCGGACCTGGCCGACGGGTTCGGGGACCGGCGCCTCACCGAAGTCGACCTTGCCGATCAGGCCCAGGTGGATGTGCAGCCAGCCGGCTCCTTCGAAGTCGGCGAGGAAGTGTTTGCCGTGCGCCTCGGTCCCGCGCAGCACGTGGCCGTTCAGCCGCGCGGCGCCTTCGACGAACCGGCCCTGCGGGCTCGAGGCGGTGACGGGCCGGCCACCGAAGGCGTCCCAGACGTCGTTCGCCAGTCTGTGCAGGGTGTGACCTTCGGGCATGATTCCTCTTATGGGTGTGACATCAGGCAAGGGCCGGAGCGGTGGGCCCACTCCGGCCGTCGTGGGAACCGGCCGGTCGATGCGGGCCCGGGATGTCTCCAGACCCCGCACGGCCGAACAGCGCAAGCCTCAGAACAGGCAACAGAGCAAGCAGCAGGACCAGCAGGATCAGGACGACGGCAAGGGCGGCAGTTCGCCGGTCTCCTCGTAGCCCGCGAGCATCTCGATCCGCCGGGTGTGCCGGTCCTCGCCCGAGTAGTCGGTGGCCAGGAACGTCTCCACGAACCCGGTCGCCTCCGCCTCGGAGTGCATCCGCGCACCGACGCTCACCACGTTCGCATTGTTGTGCTCACGGCTGAGCTTGGCGGTCTCGGTGCTCCAGGCCAGCGCGGCCCGGACCCCCTTCACCTTGTTCGCGGCGATCTGCTCGCCGTTGCCCGAACCCCCGATCACGATGCCGAGGCTGCCTTCGTCCTTGGTCACGGCCCCGGCCGTGCGCAGGCAGAACGGCGGGTAGTCGTCGACCGCGTCGTACACGGCCGGGCCGTGGTCGACGACGTCGTGGCCGGCACCGGTGAGGTGCTGGACCAGGTGGTTCTTCAGTTCGAAGCCGGCATGGTCAGAGCCGATGTGCACTCGCATGGGCGAAGTCTTCCACTCACTTCAGCAGTCCGGGACGCCGGGGAGCTTGGGGCCGCCCGAGCCGACGTACACGTTGGTGACTTCCAGCCGGGCTCGGTCGGCGGCCGGGATGTCGCGAAGCCGGCCGTGACACCAGGACGCAAAACTTTAGACTGCTCGAAGGATCAGTCGAAGATCGGGCCGCGGTCGCGGGTGCGCTTGATCTCGAAGAAGCCCTCGGTGCCGGCCACCAGCCGGACGCCGTCCCAGAGCCTGCCCGCCGCCTCGCCCTTCGGGGCCGGCGTGACGACCGGGCCGAAGAACGCGGACCCCTCGACCGAGATGACCGGCGTACCGACCTCCATGCCGACCTGGTCCATGCCCTCGTGGTGCGACTTCTTCAGGGCGTCGTCGTACCGGTCGGTGGTCGCGGCCTCGATCAGCGTGGCGGGCAGACCGACCTCGGCGAGAGACTCGGCGATCACGTCGTCGGCGCCGTCGCGGATGCCCCGGCCCTCGACGTGGATGCGCCGACCCATCGCGGTGTACAGCGGCAGCAGCACCTCGTTGCCGTGCGCCTGCTCGGCGGCGATCAGCACCCGGACCGGACCCCAGGCCTTGACCAGGAAGCTCTTGTAGTCGTCGGGGAGTTCGTCTCGGCCGGCGTTCAGGACGGCGAGGCTCATCACGTGCCAGGTGGTGCTGACGTCGCGAACCTTCTCGACCTCGAGCATCCAGCGGGACGTCATCCAGGCCCAGGGGCAGGCCGGGTCGAACCAGAAATCTGCGGGAGCGGTCATATAGCTGATCGTACAAAGTGAAACCAACCCGGTCACCGCGGGGCGTGGCGGCGTCACGATCCGGCAACGTCCCCCGGCCGATGGATGCGCTTTCATCTCCGTTTCGGAAGTCGCGGGGAAACCCTCGGCAATCGACGCATCCAGGTGCATAGGATGCCGACATGCCTGGAACCAACCTGACGCGCGACGAAGCGCGTACCCGCGCCGCCCTGATCAGTGACGTCAGCTACGCGATCGAGCTCGACCTGACCACGGCCGCGAGCGGAGCCGCGACGTTCGCGTCGACGACCACCCTCGACTTCAGCGCCGAACCCGGCGCGAGCACCTTCGCCGACCTGATCGCGGCCACCGTCCGCGAGGTCACGCTGAACGGCCGCTCGCTCGACCCGGACACCGTGTACGACGGCGCCCGGATCCAGCTCGAGGATCTCGAGGAGCGCAACGAGCTCCGGGTGGTCGCGGACTGCGTCTACTCGCGCACCGGGGAAGGACTGCACCGCTCGGTCGACCCGGCCGACAAGGAGACCTACCTCTACACCCAGTTCGAGGTGCCGGACGCGCGCCGCGTGTTCACCACCTTCGAGCAGCCCGACCTCAAGGCACCCTTCACCTTCACCGTCTCCGCGCCCGCCCGCTGGGTGGTCATCTCGAACGCCCCGACCCCCGAGCCCACGCCGTACAAGGGTGAGAACGGCGAGGACCTGGCCCGCTGGGAGTTCGCGCCGACGCAGCCGATCTCGACGTACATCACCGCCGTCGTGGCCGGCCCGTACCACGTGGTGACCGACTCCTACGACGGGCCGAACGGCAGCTACCCGCTGTCCCTGCTCTGCCGGCCGTCGCTGAAGGAGGCGCTGGACACCGAGGACCTGTTCGAGGTGACCAAGCAGGGCTTCGAGCTGTTCGAGCGCGCCTTCGGTACGCCGTACCCGTTCGCCAAGTACGACCAGGCCTTCGTGCCGGAGTACAACATGGGCGCGATGGAGAACGCGGGCTGCGTGACGCTGCGGGACGAGTACCTGTTCCGCAGCCGCACCACGCACGCGGAGCTGGAGTCGCGGGCGAACACCGTGCTGCACGAGCTCGCGCACATGTGGTTCGGCGACCTGGTCACGATGACCTGGTGGGACGACCTGTGGCTGAACGAGTCCTTCGCCGAGTGGGCCAGCCACTGGGCCCAGGCGGTCGCGACGACGAAGTACCCCGACGCCTGGACCACCTTCTGCAACGCGCGGAAGAACTGGGCCTACCGGCAGGACCAGCTGCCCTCGACGCACCCGATCGCCGCGGACATGGTCGACTTCCACGCGGTCGAGGTGAACTTCGACGGCATCACCTACGCCAAGGGCGCGTCCACGCTGCGCCAGCTGGTCGCGTTCGTCGGCGAGGACACCTTCATCAGCGCGCTGAAGGAGTACTTCGCCGACCACGCGTTCGGCAACACCGAGCTGACCGACCTGCTGAAGCCGCTGGAGAAGGCGTCCGGGCGCGACCTGGACGACTGGACCGAGCGCTGGCTGCGGACCGCCGGGGTGAACACCCTACGGACCGACTTCAGCGTCGACGACGCCGGCGCGTTCACCAGCTTCGCGATCGAGCAGACCGCGGCGCCGGCCTTCCCGACGCTGCGGCCGCACCGGCTCGCGGTCGGCCTGTACCGCAGGACCGACGACGGCCTGGTCCGGACCGAGCGGTTCGAGGTGGACGTCGACGGTCCGCGCACCGAGCTCGCCGAACTGGTCGGCGCGACCCAGCCCGATCTGGTGCTGCTGAACGACGACGACCTCACCTACGCCAAGATCCGGCTGGACGAGCGGTCCCGCGCGACCCTGGTCGACTCGATCGACCAGCTGAAGGACTCGCTGGCCCGGGCGCTGGCCTGGGGCGCGGCGTGGGACATGACCCGCGACGCCGAGATGCCCGCCAGCCAGTACGTCGGGATCGTGCTGAAGGGAATCCGTGCCGAGACCGATCTGACCGCGGTCCGCGCGCTGCTCGGGCAGGCCACCTCTGCGATCAACAGCTACGCGGCGCCGGAGAAACGCGCCGAGCTGCGCGCGTCGTACGAGCGGACCCTGGCCGAGCTGCTCGCCGACGCCGAGTCGGGCAGCGACCACCAGCTCGCCTTCGCCCGGGCGTACATCGCCGGCGTCTTCTCCGACGCGGGCGCGGACCTGCTGGCCGGCTGGCTCGACGGCAACGACCTCCCGCCGGGACTGGTGGTCGACACCGACCTGCGCTGGACGCTGATCGTGGCGCTGGCGCGGCTGGGACGGGTCGACGCGGACGCGATCGAGGACGAGCTCACCCACGACACCACCATCACCGGGCAGGAGCGGGCCGCCCAGGCGCGCGCGGCCCGGCCGACCGCCGAGGCGAAGGCCGACGCCTGGCGGATCGCGGTGGAGTCCGAGGACACCCCGAACGAGACGCAGTTCCGCACCATCCTCGGCTTCCAGCAGCCGGGCCAGGAGGAGCTGCTCCGCCCGTACGTCGGCAAGTACCTGAGCGCGGCCAAGGACGTCTACACCAGGCTCGGGTCCTCGATGGGCGAGAACGTGCTCGTGTACCTGTCCCCGCGCAACCTGCCCGAGGCCGCCACCCTGGAGGCGCTGACCGGCTGGCTCGACACCGAGGCCGAGTCGGTCGACGCCCCGACACTCCGGTACGTCGGGGAGGCGCGCGCCGATCTCGAGCGGGCCCTGGAGGCTCAGCGGCGCGACGCGGTCGGCTGATGGGTTCGGATCCCTCGTTAGCGGGCCGGTCCGCGGTGGCACTGACGGGCCTGGCCGAGGCCTACCGACCTCGGCCGGTCACTCCGTTGATGCCCTGGCGGTTCCCCGGCCGGTTGGTGAAGCCGTACGTGATCACCGCACGGGGACGATCCTGGGACGACCAGATGGTGGGGGTGGCGCGGGTCGCCGCCGCCCGCCAGCTGGAGTTCGACGACGCGATGGGCGCGCTCGGCCTGGCCGTGGTGATCCTGCACCTCGGTGACGACGGGATCTACCTGGTCGTGCAGAGCTGGGCGAAGGACTTCCAGTCGCGGCTGAGCATCTTCAGCGGTATGGACGTGGACGACCTCCGCCCGGCGCCGATCGGCGTCGCGCCCTGCGTCTGGAGGTGCTCAGCCACGAGCGGGCGGCGTACGTGAACCACATCCTGAACGCCGAGGTCGACGTCGAGTCCTGGCTCGACGACTGTCTCGACACCCGGCCGACGCCGCGAACGGACGGCGTTCCGTCCGGAACATAGTCCGGCCGGCGCCTGATCTCGGCCGGCCATCTATTCGGAACGTGTCGCCGCGAATGCCCGCAGTGATATTCAAACGGCTGCTTGGCAGCGGATAGTCGCAACGCGCCTCCGGTGCGCAATCAGTTGTTTCACAAGGGATTCCCGTCACCTGAGGAGTGCTCACTTTATTGCCGGATCGGCTTATGCTGACCGCGATATCCGCTCAGAGGACTTTGGGGAGGGCCTTTGTCGTGACACCCGTTGATCACCCGAGAGCACCCAACCGGGCCTCGCACGCAAGCCGGCCCGAGCACAGTCCCGCGGGACGCGCGGCTGCCCGGGCGGCGCGGAAGAAATCGAAGAGGTCCCACAGCGCGGTCGGAGCCGCGATCGTGGCGGGTGCCGCGATGGTCGCGACTTTTGCTTTCATCATCACCAACGGCACGTCCTCGTCCCCACCGGCCGATGAGAGCCAGCCACCCCTGCCCGCGGCCTCGACCCCCGTCTCGGCGCCGCCGAAGCAGAGCGCGAAGCCAGCGCCGGCCGCCAGCACCGCCAAGGCCGACCGCAAGCCGCCGGCGACCGTGAAGTCCGCGGCCCCGCCGAACACGGGCCCGGTGTCACCCGCCTTCAAGCGCGGCCAGTGGATCGCCGTCCTCGACACCTACCCGACCGACGCCGGTCTGGAGGCGGACACGCTGGCCAAGAACCTCGCGGCCAAGCTGATCGCCGAAGGCGTCCCGGCCAAGGCCTTGTGGGCGAAGGGACAGTACCCGGGGCTGGCGAGCAGCAGCGGAGTAGCGGTCAGCGATGCCTGGGTCGTCTACCTCGGCCCCAGCTCGACGTCCGAGGGTGCTCTCGATCTCTGCCTGGCACCGAAGACCCAGCAGGCCTACACGAACGCGGCCTGCCCGACCTACGAACCCGCCAGCTCACTCGGCTGATCCGTCGCACCGGATCCATCGCACTGGGGACCGCCGCATCGGGGGGTCCGCCGCGTCGGGTACACCTCAGCGGGTCGTCCAGGCCGGTGCGTTCTGGCTGCCCGGGCTGCTGGACCAGATCGGCCCAGGGTCGCCCTTGCCGCTCGCTGCCGTGAGGTAGATGCCGGTCCCGGCGTCGACGTTGCGCTTGAAGGCGATCTGATCCCCCGCCGGCGACCAGGTCGGATCCTGATCAAGCGTGCTGCCGTCGGTCACCTGACATTGCTTGCCGCCACCTGGTTCGTTGGGCCTGGCCAGCCCTGCACAGGGAACAGCTGCGCGGTCCGCGTTCACCAGGACGATCGCCCATGAGCTCGCCGTGATCGCGTGCCGGTAAGCGACGACTCCGGGCGCGGTAGGCGACCAGACCGGATCCGCATCGGCGCCGGACGTCACCTGGACCGGCTTGCCCTTGCCGTCCGTCCCCACCACGAAGATCCCGAAGCCGGGAATCCGCTGTGCCTGGAAGGCGACCCGCCTGCCGTCCGGGGAGACGGCGGGATCGCTGACACCGACGCCTTCTCCGCCGGCGGTGAAAAGGGTGCGGAGGACTTTGCCGTCGGTGTCGACCAGGTACAACCCGGTGGTCTTGCCCGCGAAGCAGGCCAGCACGAGCTGCGTCGGGTCCTTGGCGTTCCAGGCCGGCCGGGTGATGCCATCCGCGCACTGGGTGGGCAGCTTCTGGAACAACGGCCGCGCTCCACTGCCGTCAGTCCCGGAGACCCAGGGGATGCCTTTGCCCGGCGCCGTCGCGTGCATGTAGATCATCGACCGCCGATCGGGCGACAGCGCGGGCCCGGAGTCGGTGCCCGGCCCGTTGCTGAGCTTGGTCCGCTTGTCGGGGTCCGTCGCATCAGCGAGATACAGCCGCTCGCCCTCCGGGGTCTTCAGCGGGATGACCAGCTCGGAGGCGCTCAGTGGAACCGGCGCGACCGGCAGAACCTTCAGCGCGGGCGGTGCCGTGGCCGGAGCCGAGGTCCCCGTCGAGCTCGCCGGAGCCGAGGTGGTCGGTGGCGGCTGACCCCCGCTCGTCGCGGCGGCACCGGAGGGATCGCCGGTGAGCAGTTGCACTCCCACCACGGTTCCGATCGCGAGCAGTGCCAGCCCCCCGGCCAGCACAGCGATGCGGCGCTTGGCCTGGGCCGACAGCGGCTGCCTGGTCGGCTTCGGGAGCACGCCGGGCGCGGTACCGGCTGCTATGCCGTTCGTCGAGGCGACTGCTGCCAGCGGCGCGGTGGTCGCTTCGGCCACGTCCGAGAACTGCACCGCGCCCATGGCGATGTCGTGCTTGGGGTGAGTGTCCAGCGCCGTCGGCGTGGCGAAGCGGGACTGCAGCAGGTGGCTGACCAGCGGGATCCGTGAGCTACCGCCGACCAGGACGATCGCGGTCAGCTGCTCAGCCGTCGTCCCGGCTGTGCGCAGAGCCCGGCCGGTCGCCTCGACGGTCTGCTCGAGCGCGGGAGCGATCAAGGTCTCCAGCTCGGCACGGGTGAGGCGCACCGACGTACTGCGGCCCGGCAGCGTTACCGGGATCGTCGTGTCCACGTCGACCGACAACGCTTCCTTCGCCTCGACGCAATCGCGGCGCAGCCTGGTGAGCGCGGCCCGGCCTTCCGGGCTGTCGAGATCGAGCTGCTCGAGGGCCGGGCCGAGCGCGCCGACTACGTGCTGGAAGACGGCTTCGTCGAAGTCGACCCCGCCGAGCTGCTCGATGCCTTCGCGGTTGCCGAGGATGGTGAATCCGGTACCGGTCTTCTCCAGCACACACACGTCGAAGGTGCCGCCGCCGAGGTCGTAGACGGCCACCCGGTCGCCGGGTTGAAGGTGCGCCTGCGCGGCGTACTGGATGGCGGCGGCCTGCGGCTCGGGGCAGGTGACGGTGGGCCCGACGTCGGCGAGCGAGATCACCTGGCCGACCAGGTCGCGTTTGTACGCGCCCCAGTTGGCCGGGTAGGTCAGGACGATCTCGTCCGGTGCCGCGCCCCGGCGCTCGGTGGCGGTCGCGACCACCGACGCCAGCAGCCGGGCCGACAGCGCCTGCGCGGAGAACGGCGTACCGGCGACCATCAGCGGGATGGGGTCACCGATCCGTCGCTTGAACTCCCGGACCACCCGGGACGGGTCGGTGGCGCCGCGGCGCTCGGCGGCTTCACCGACCAGGAACTGGCCGTCCTCCCGCAGGTAGAGCACGGACGGGATCTGCAGCGCGCGATTACCGAGTCCGAGCATGCTCGGCGGACCACCGTTGCGCATCGCGGCGGCAGTGAAAGTCGTCCCCAGATCAACGCCCAGCCGATAACCCATTCCCCACCCCGGACAGCCCGACGGTTCACTCATCGTAGGGCAAGTCCTTAGACTGAACGGGAGGATCGGAACAGGGGGTTCTGATGGCCAAACTGTCGATCGGGGAGATCTACAACGCCGCACTGTCCGCGGGGTTCACTCCGCAGCAGGCGACGACGTGGACCGCTATCGCCATGGCCGAATCGGGTGGCCGGACCGGCGCGCTCAACGATCGGGGCGAGCACTCGATGGGCCTGTGGCAGATCAACGTCGCCTCCGACGGCAGCCGCGGCACGAAGTACGGCGATCTGAACGACCCGCTGAACAACGCCAGGGCGGCGTACGACATCTCCCACCACGGCAAGGACATGCGGCCGTGGACGACCACCCACGACTCCAACAAGGGCACCGCGGCCGACTACCGCACCTACCTGGACAAGGTGGAGGCCGTCACCGGTGTGCGGGGCGACGGTCGTGGCGTGGGCGGCTACGGCTCGGAACTGCCTCCGCCCCTGCCGTCCTCGAACGAGTCGCTGCAGCCGGCCGGGGTGGTTGCCGCGTCGTACGACCGGATCGATGCCGGACAGACGGTCGGGATGCAACTGGACACCGACCGCGACGGTCTAACGGATGCGTTCGAGCGGGCCGCCGGGACCGGGTTGAAGCTGGCCGACACCGACCACGACGGGCTCGCCGACGGATACGAGATCGCCGTCAGTCATTCGAATCCGAAGCTGGCCGACAGCGACCTGGACGGCTTGTCGGACAGCACCGAGGCGACGCTCGGCAGCGATCCGCTGAAGTGGGACAGCGACAACGACGGACTGTCGGACCAGATCGAGGTGCAGTACGGATCGGATCCGCAGCACGCGGACAGCGGTGACGGGGTGATCCCCGGGATGCAGCCGGGCGGTATGACGCAGACCGTCGCCATGCAACCCGTAGTACAGACCGTTGGCACCCAGCCCGCAGTACAGACTCTGCAGGCTGCCGGTGCGCCGTCGACGGGAGCCGGTGGGAATACGAAGGTGGAGCGGTTCGTCGACGAAGCGCTTGCGCAGAAGGGCGATCAGTACGTCTTCGGGGCCCGCGCCAGACTGAGCGATAGGGATCCGGAGGAGTTCGACTGCTCCGAGCTGACCAAGTGGGCGGCGCACCAGGCCGGGGTGGAGATCCCGGACGGCGCGATGTACCAGTACCTGGATCTGAAGAAGCAGGACGCGCTGGTCCCGGTCGACCAAGCGATGCACACCAAGGGCGCGCTGCTGTTCTTCTTCTCGAACGAGCCCACTCCCGGTGGCGGCCGGCCGTCGAGGGCGCACGTCGCGATCAGCCTCGGCGACGGGCGAACGATCGAGGCCAAGGGCACGAAGTACGGCGTGGGCGAGTTCACCGCGCACAACCGGTTCAACTACGCCGGGGTGATCCCCGGGCTGGACTCGTCGCCGGCGCCACCGGCGAACCCGGCAGGCACCTCGATGCCGGTCGCGACCCTCGCGGCGACCAACCACTACGACCAGATCGACCTCGGTACGGCGATGGCGGCTCCCCCGGACACCGACAAGGACGGCCTCACGGATGCCTTCGAGAAGCTCGCCGGGACCGATCCGGCCTCGGCCGACACGGACAAGGACGGGTTGCCGGACGCGTTCGAGGCGATCAAGTCGCACACCGACCCACTGGTCGCGGACACTGACAAGGACGGGCTGTCCGATCCGTTCGAGATCTCGTCGGGCAGCGATCCCGGCAGGATCCCCGGAGTCGCCGGAGTCGGCGGCCAGGGCCAGTTCGCCGAGGTGATCCGGGATGGTGTGGTAGACACCGACCACGATGGGCTGACGGACACGTACGAGACCAAGGCGGGCCTCAACCCCATGAGCACGGACACCGACCTCGACGGCCTGTCCGACAACACGGAACTGTCGCTGGGGACGAAGCCGACGATGCTCGACTCGGACGGCGACGGCCTCGGTGACGCGCTCGAAGTGCAGTTCGGTTCCGATCCGCTGAAGAGCGGTCTGGGCGGCGAACTCGGGGCCGGCGCGGGCGACGGAGTGGGCGGCACGGCGGCCGGCCTGGACGGCCTGGATCAAGGGGTCGGCGGAATCGATTTGCTTGATGGGCTGGGCGGGACCCCCGACGGTGCTCCACACTGAATCCTGACGTCTGTCACGCCGGGGGGCTTGCAGTGGGTTCAGTGGTGTTCAGGGAGAAGGTCCGTCGACCGGAGCCATCCGGTCTGTCCCGCGACCGTTTGGAACGTCCGTTGCTCGACGAAGCGGGCCCCAGCGTCTGTCTGCTGCTGGCACCGGCCGGCTCGGGCAAGACAACCCTGCTCGGGCAGGTTGCCGCGACTCCGCACCGGCCGACCGCCTGGTACCGGGCCAGACCAGAAGACCGATCCGAGGACGCGCTCGTCCAGCACGTGACCGAAGCTCTGTCGGTGGTGCTGCCGAACGCGCTGGCTCCTTCCACCACCGTCGACCAGCTCATCGTCGCCACCGAGAGCGGGGTGCCTTCGCCGGCCCAGCTGATCGTCGACGACGTCCACGAGTTGGCCGGCAGCCCGGCCGAAGCAGCGCTCGAGCGGTTCCTCGAGTTCCGGCCACGACATCTGCGGTTGCTGCTCGGATCCCGGCGACCGCTTGCTCTGAACACGCCGCGGCTGATCGTGTCCGGGGACCTGCTGGAGCTGGACAGCGACGACTTGCGGTTCCGCTCCTGGGAGGTCGAGGAGTTGTTCCGGTCGGTCTACCGGCAGCCGCTCTCGCCTGAGGCGGCGGCCGCGCTGACCCGTCGTACGGGCGGGTGGGCTGCCGGGTTGCAGCTGTTCCACCTGGCCACGATGGGCAAGTCCAGTACCGAGCGGATCCGGGCCGCGACCGAGCTCGGTGGCCGGTCGCGGTTGGTGCGCGCCTACCTGACTCGCAATGTGCTTGCCGGGTTGGCTCCCGAGCGACGGAACTTCCTGCTGATCACCAGTGCGCTGGGGCGACTCACCGGGCCGCTCTGCGACGAGTTGCTGGAGCAGACCGGCAGTTCGGCTGTGCTGGAGGAACTGGAGACGCTGCAGTTCTTCACGACGTCTACGGACGACGGCTCGACGTACAGGTATCACCAGGTGCTGCAGACGCACTTGGAAGGCTTGCTGATCGACGAGTTGGGTGCTGCAGCGTCGCGGGAGATCCACTCGCGCAGCGGGCACCTGCTGGAGAAGGCCGGGTATCCGCGCGAGGCGATGCGAGCACACGCACTGGCTGATGACTGGGCCTCGGTGGCGCGGCTGCTGCAGCAAGGCAACACGGTCGCGCACGACTGGGTCGCCCGATCGGGCCTGCCGGACGACGACCCCTGGCTGGCGTTGGCCCGGGCCAGACGGTTGTTCCGGTCCGGTGCGGTCGATGCCGCTGTCGCTGCCTATCGGGATGCCGAGGCCATGCTGGACGACCCCGAGTTCCAGGCGCGCTGCGCTGACGAACGTGCGCAGGCTGAGGTCTGGATGACGCAACCACCCCAGGCAACACCCGTACGGCGTACTGGGCAGGTGATCCGGCAAGCGACCAAGCGGTTGCCTGGGCTGGGTCCTGGGCCGCAGGCGGCTCCGGGCGATCCACTGGCGGCAGGCACGATCGCCTTGCTGGGTGGACGGTTCGACCTTGCCCGGGAATGTTTGACGCCGGTGGCGGCGGACCCAGCGATGCGACAGGCGGGCCGATTGTGGGCCGCGATCGCTGTCGTCGTCACGGACCTCGCGGTGGGGAACTGGTCGCATGCGGAGGTGCCGCTGGAGGAGATCGCGCTGTCGGCCGAGCTGGAGGAACTCCCCTGGCTGGCCCGGATCGCCCGAGGGCTGCAGGCCGCTGTGCTGCTGGCGACACGACCCGAGGACTGGCGGCCGGACGGTTGCGCCTCGCTGGTCGACGAGTGCACCCGGGACGGCGACCGCTGGGGATCGTTGCTGATGGCAATCTTCATCGGGACGGCGCAGCTGAAGGCCGGCCAGGACCAGGCCGCGATCGAGTGGCTCCGGCGAGCAGCGACGGCGGCTGAAAACCTCGAGGCCCACGCGCTCCAGGCCTGGGCTTTCACGCTCGGGTCCGTCGCGATGGCGAGGCTGCGACATCCGAACACGGCTGTCCAGCTGAAAGGGGCCGAAGGCCTCATCCGCTCAGCGGCCGTGACCGGCGCCTACCGACTCCTCGACCACGCCCGCCAGTTGGCCGACGAGGACAGCAGCACGAACGAGGTCCCAGCCACGACCCCGCCGAGCGCCGTGCCCGAGCGAAGCGGCTGTGTACTGCGGACTCTTGGTGGGTTCGAGGTAGTCCTGAACGGAAAGCCGGTCGCCTGGCCGCCCCTGCGCCCGCGGGCGCGAGCGCTGCTGCTGTTGCTGGCCATCCACCAGGGCAAGGATCTCCACCGCGAGCGGCTGATCGACGCGTTGTGGCCGGACGCGCCTGCCGATGCCGGGCCCCATCGCCTGCAGGTGGCGGCTTCCAACGTGCGGCAGAGCCTGGCCGCAGTCGGGCTGGGCGACCAGGCCGTCCAGCGCAACGGCGATGCCTATCGACTGGTTCTCCCCGGCACCTGGATCGACCTGACCGAGTTCGAGACCAGGCTGCGGCGAGCCAGACGATCCGGCACGCTGGCGGACTGGTCGGGAGTGCTCGACCTGTACGTAGGCGAGTTGCTGCCCGAGGTAGGCGCGGCAGAGTGGGTACTGGCCGAGCGGGATCGCTACCGCCTGGCCGCGGCCGACGCCGCAGTACAGGTCGCTGGTCTGGCCACCGATGCCCAAGCACTGCGAGCAGCACATCGTGCGGTCGACCTTGATCCGCTGCGGGACTCCTCCTGGCTCCTCCTGGCCGATTTGCAAGAGGCGCAAGGCGATCCGACCGCTGCAGCGGCCACTCGCCGGGAGCACGCCCGGATCTGTGCGGAGCTGGCAGCCCCTGTCAGTCCGCGGGTACGACCTGTACGCGATGGATCACGTGTGCAGGCTTGAGAGCCGCCACCGCTTCCTTCAATCGTTCCTCGTCGATCTCCTGCCCTGCCACCGGGAACACCTGTACGACGACCGCGGGCCGCGCCTCCCCTGGCAACGGGTCGTTGGGGTCGACGGACCAGCTGGCACCACCGGTCTCGACAACCTCGGTCCGCACCCCCAGTACTGCGCTGATCGCCAACTCGATGCCGAGCCGCGTCCCTTGCCGGCCGTGCAGCTCGCTGGTCGACCGCAACAGCTCTCGCTGCCGGACAGGGTCGTCACCACGATCGACAGCCAGCCCGATCCAGTGTGCCAACCAGGGCAGCAGGTCCTCGGGCGCGGTACCGAGATCCAGATACGCGGGCAGGTTGTCGAGCGCGCTGATCACCGGAGACAGCACGTCGTCGAAGCTCGCGCACAGCTGCTGCGTGAACTGGTCCGTCCGGTAGACCGATGGCAGCGTCTCCCCGAGCGGATGCGGGCTCGGCAGCGCTTCCAACGCGCCACGCATCAGCGCACCCGCACTTGGTGTTCGTAGGAGAAGACCAGCGCGGTGGCCGGCAGGTCGAGGCGCTGGACGGGTGCCGACCTCCGCCCGGTCACCGGGTCTGCCGGGAACAACGCGACGCTGATCTCCTGCGCCATGTCGACACCAGGGATACGCGCCAGCGCAGCGTGGACCTCGTGCGACTGCACCGAACGCCCGAACGGCCAGCCAGTACCGTCCGGCCCGCCTGTCAGCGGATGCAGAAGGTCGTACAGGGCCTTGAGCACGCCCTCCTTGACCTCTTCCGGCTCGAACCTGGACCGCGCGCTCACGTCGACCACCGCCGTCAGCCCGACGTACTCCGGCGGCGCCACCAGCAGCCGGGTGCCGACCAGGCGTCGCTCGTCCAGCGTCTGGGTGATCCGTTCCAGCGTTCCCTCGGGCGGGATCAGGTCGTCCCGGCGGATCCTTCCGACGCTGTCTCCCGAGACGTGCGGTACTACGAGAACGCGGATCCCGCCCGCGTCGGCAGCTTCGGTCGCCGGGACGCAGTGCACCCGGGCGGCGTCCGGCGCGACTTCGCGAGCCAACTCCTCGAAGTCCTCCACGGTGACCGCGCGCCCGCGCGACCGGAGCAGCATCGGGCCTCGGACCTTCGCCTCGTCGAGTGTCTCGGCGTCCGCTCCGCCGATGGCGGGCGCGCGATTTTCCACCCGGGCGACGTACGGGACGCTCGTCTTCAGGACCCGGACCTGGCCGCGCGCGACGTTCCCGCGCCGGCCGCCGCCGGTCCGGTACGAGGAGATCGCGATGCTGGTGCCCGAGCGAGGCGCTGCGCCGTAGTGCTGGAGTCGCCCGTCCGCAGTCCGTACCGCGGGGCCGAACTGGACACCGCCGGAGAACGCCTCGATCCGGAAGTGCCGATCGGTCTCGGTCGAGTCGGCGAAACTCGTCACCGGCTCCCAGCTCTCCACTCCGTCCTCATCGGCGACCTCGATCGTGGAGGGTTCCTCGGACGGCACGACCGGACGGCGCTTCAGCGCGAACCGCTGCCCTGGGGTCCCGTCGGAGCGACCGAGCAATTCGTGCCGGACCACTTCGGCGTGCAGCATCGGCACCGTCCCGCCGATCGTGAACGCGGACGCCGAGAGGACCCGTGGCGACGCCGTGTACGTCGGGCGCCCGTCGTCCACCGGCAGCAACCGGCACCGGATCCAGCCGGCCCGCTGGCGCGCGATGATCGAGGTCTCGTGCTGCGGCGGGACGTGGATGACGACGTCACCCGCCTTGTTCAGCCCGCCCGTGTCGTCCTTGTCGAGATCGCACTCGGTCCAGCCGGAGCCGGTCCAGGCCTCCCAGACGAGCGGTGGATGCCGCGGGTCCACACCGGCTCCGGAGACGCTGCAGTTCAGCCGGATCGTCACCGCGCACGACGGGACGGCGTCGCTCAGGCCGATCAGCAGTGCGTCACCTGGAGTCGGAACTTCCTGGAAACAAGGGAATCCGTTCTTGCCGGCCAGTGCCGTGGTGAGATCGGCCGGAGTCCCGTCGGCCGGTGCCGCTCCGGCCCGCGAGAACGAGCACGGGACGATCTCCAGGTCCTGGCCGGTGGTGAAGACGATCGGCTCGTGGATGTCCGTCCGCGGGGTCGCGACCTCGGTACCGGCCCGGACCAGCACGGGTTGCGGCTGCGGCGAGGACAGCCAGAACGTCACCCCACCCCGAGCCGCCGCCGGCGGCCGGAGCTCGACCCCGATCAGCTCCAGGAACTTCACGTAGTTGAGGTCGGGCACCCGGTTGAGCCGGTAGATCAACTGGTCGACCATCTGCGCGAAGGCCTCGATCAGTGTCACCCCCGGGTCAGAGACGTTGTGGTCGGTCCATTCGGGGCAACGCCGTTGGACCAGCCGTTTGGCTTCGTCCACCAGCCCTTGGAAGGTCCTGTCGTCCAGGTTCGGCGCCGGCAGCATCTCAGACCCCCAGCTCGGCCGGCAGCGTCGTACCGGCGACCTCTTCGTCCGGGATCGTGTAGAACGGGAAGACCAGGTTGCGCGGATCGTTGGTGCCGAGGATGACGTAGCCGATGTCGACCAGCACCCGGCCGCGCTCGATCCGGTCGTAGCCGACGCCGACGTCCTCGACCGAGATCCGCGGCTCCCAGCGTTCCAGCGCCTCCCGGACGTCGTACGCGATCTGGCCCGCGGTGGCCGCGTTCGCCGGTCCGAAGACGTGGTCGTGGATCCGGCAGCCGAACTCGGGCCGCATCGGCCGCTCGCCCCTGGCGGTACCGAGGATGAGGCGGATCGCCTGCTCGATCTCGCGTTCCCGGGTGACCAGCGCGACCCCGCCGGTGGCGTCCGTGCTGACCGGGAAGGCCCAGCCGGCGCCGATGAAGTCGGTAATCATCTCAGCCTCCGATCATGACGGTCGGTGCGCCCATCACGATCGGCGCACCGCAAGCAGCCAGATCGCCCATCCGCGCGGCGGGCATGCCACCGATCAGCACGGTCGGGCAACCGGGCGGCGCGATCACGGTCGGCGGATGCACCGCCGGCGGTGGGAACGAGCAGATGTGGGGCGTCCCGACCGTCGCCGCGGGCATCCCGGCGATCAGCACGGTCGGTACTCCGGGTGGGCCGATCACCCCCGGATGTCCGGTCGGGTCGCCGACCCGGGCTGCTGCGGGCATGGCTGCCTCCTCAGTTGATCTTGACCAGGGCGGCCGAGACGGAGCACATCGCGCCGCCCTTGACCTCGGTGTTGGCGCTGCCCTCGACGGTCGTGTTGGCGCCTTTGAGTTGCAGGTTGCCGGTCGCGGTGACCGCGACCTCGCCACCCTTGAGTTCGAGTTTGGCGGCGGCCGCGTCGATCAGGATGCCCTTGCTGCCCTCGATCTTCACCGTCCCGTCGGCGTGCACGGTGATCGTCGTACTGGTCGAGTCGACCGTCACGCTGAGCTTGCCGTCGCCGGTGGCCAGCGTGATGCCTTCCTTCTGGCCGTCCTGGTCGAGCAGGTCGATGCGATGGCCCTTCCTCGACACGATCGATCGCCGGTTGACCGCGCCCGAGCCGGAGTCGATCGGGTCGATGCCCTCGGCGTCCGGCTTGTCGACTCCGTTGTAGAGACCGCCAAGGACATAAGGCCTTCTCAGGTCGCCCTGCTCGAAGACGACCAGCACCTCGTCACCGACCTCGGGGATGATCAGCGTGCCGCGGTCCTTGCCCGCACCAGCGTGGACGGTCCGGGCCCAGGCGCTCACGTAGTCGTCCGACAGCCACGGCAGCGTCACCTTCACCCGGCCGAGTTTCTCGGGGTCGTTGTTGTCGCTGACCTGGCCGATGACGACTCCCGTCGGCGCCCGCTGGGCTCCCGTCGAGCCGGTCAGGCCGAGCAGGCTGCGGTCGTGGGCGCCGGTGACCGCGAACGACGTCGTGTAGCCCGTCGTCGGATCGATCCGGTGCCTGGTCGTGGTCACGGTGTACTTACCGTCGAAGGGTGCGCCCAGGTTGTCAACGGTGATCGCCACGCCGGCTTTCAGGGCCGGGTTCCCTTGGGCGACCCCGGTGAACTCGGCGAACGCGCCTGCGATCCCCTCCGCGATCGCGGCCGCGGCCGCATCCACCTCGGCCTGGGTCCGGTGCGGTACGTCGGTCGCGACGTACACCTTGTCGCCGAAAGCATGGGCGAAATCGGCCGGACTCGCCTGGGGCAGTTCGGCGCTCCTGGTCTCGGCCGGACGCCTGGTCGTGAGTGCTTGCTTGGTCGACGTGTCCCAGCCGCGGACCTCGACCTCCTTGACCTGTCCGGCCGAGGTGAGCACGGCACGGAACCTGAGCAGGTCCGTGCCGAGCTTGAGGACGAGCGGGTTCTCTTCGCCGTTGGGTGCGGCCGACGCCGTTTCCGGTGGACCGAAGTTGAACTTGCCGTCGCGGACTGACACCTCGTAGCCGGCGTCCGCGGCCAGCGCGTCCAGCAACTCCCAGTCGCTCGTACCTGCTTGTGACACGTGCTCGAACACGGTGGTCGTCGACTTGATCGTGCCGTTGGTGAAACCGGCTCGCTGCGACACCTTCTGCGCGATGTCCGACGCCGTCATCTGCAGGTAGCTGCCGGTCCCGCGTCCCCGGAACAGGCGATGGGCCGGGTCATAGCCCCGGATCACCGTGAACGACCCGCCGGTGTCGAACTCGGCTTCCAGCGCGGTGATCTCGCCGGCCATCAACAGGACGGCGGTCTGACTGGTACTGGGCAGCACCGAGATCCGTACCGCGGAGCCGATCTTCGCGCCGGTCTTCGCCAGGACGACGTGGTCGCCGTCGCGGAACCTGATCTCGAACAGATCCGGCAACCGCTGGCTGTCGTCCACGTAGATCGTGCTCAACAGGTTGACCACATCCTCCGGCAGCGGCGACCCGTTGATCTCGATCAGGCAGCTGTTGACGATCGACATCAGACCAGCTCCTCGGCCGCCGGGAACACGACCACCGAGCCACTCGGCAGCCGGATCGGATCGTCGATCCCGTTGTACTTCGCGATCGTGCGCCACATGCCCGGATCGCCGTACTCCGCGTAGGCAAGCGAGGCGAGGGTGTCACCGTCGATCGTCCGGTGCGACCGGCGGACGGACTGGCCGCCGGAGGTCGGGTTCTGCCGCCACGGCTCGTTCGGCATCTCCTCCATCGCGACACTGCAGACCGCGCGGATCGGGACGCCGTCGGAGCTGAACAGCGTGTACTTCACGTTCACCGAGGTGACGAAGGCCGGAAAGCTGGCGATCTTGCCCCACTGCAACATGACCAGCGGCGGCGTCGGCTTGTCCTTGCCCCGGCTGTCCTCGGTCGGCACGCAGCAGCTGAACAGCTTCTCGACCGCGGCCACCACACTGCCATCCTGGTTGCCGGAGGCATCGAAGAACATCTCGACGGTGAGCTTGCACGGCTCGGCGCCGTTGAACTCCACCGACCCGGCCGACTTCGCCTTCTTGGCCGGCTTCCGCTCCCACTTGGCGGACTTCTGGATCGTCACCTCCTTCGGGTTGAACTGGAACGGGATCTCGCCGCGATCCTGGCCCAGCGGACCCCCCTTGGTAGTCGGATCGAACAGCTTCAGCTTCGCCTTCTGCAGCGACTTCTTGTCCTCCGCCGGCGCCGAGCTCCCAGCACCGCCCGAGGCCTTGAGCGCGATCGGATTGGTCATCAGGCGACCCTCTCCGCGGTGAAACCGTGATGCGCGATCTCCAGCGTCTCCATCGCCACCTTCGGCGAGTCCAGGTTCAGCCCCGGTCCGCTCCACTTCACCGGGATCACGCCGGCCAGCTTCCACTGCGCCACCGGCTTGAGGGCGGCCGTCATTGCCGTGATGCTTCCGGTCGACGGTTTGACTCCGGAGGTCATGCTCGCCAGCCAGGCCATCACCTCGGTCGTGTCCTGGCACAGCGGCCGGGTCAGCTTGATGTTCGTATACTTGATCCGGGTCGGAAGCTGCCAGATGAACCCGTTCTGCCCGCCCTCCTCGCGCTGCTCCAGCACGACCTCCAGCCCGAGTCCCTCACAGCTGTTGAACGCACCCAGCCGCTTGTCGTCGATGGTCACCCCGAAGCAGACGCTCACCGCCGGTTCCGGATACTGCGGATTCATCCCGCCACCCCCACTGCAGTCGGTCCTACCATCTGTCAGTCACCCGCCCGGCGCGTTCACGATCCAGCCAGAGTTCGGCGCGTAGTTTCGCGGTCAACGGCTCGTACAACCGCTTCGCCAACTCCTCCACCTCGGCCGCACTCACCGTCTTCGCCCCGCCCCCTGCCGCAGCACCCGCCGCTGGAGCCGGTACCGGTGCCACCGCTGGTGCTGGTGCTGGTTCTGCCGTCTGAACCGCGGGTGCTTCCTGCAGTGCCTCATCCCGCTGTACTGCGTGGTCCGCCTCAGCTGGTGCCGTCATGGCATGCCCACTGAACATCTGCTGCAGAGACACCGACCGAACAACGTCAGCCCGCTGCACCGCGGGCTCTACCGGTTCCCCCGCGTGAAAGCTGTCCCCCAAAGACCAGGAGAGCACGTCCCCGTCCGCACTTCCCTGCCCAACCGAGGCCGGCACCTGCGCTGCTTGTGTTGCGGGCGCGGTTTGTAGTGAAGGCGCTTGCGGTGTAGCTCGTGGAGGACTGGCTGGTGAGCCGAGACCAGGGTGTCCGTAAACAACCCGCTGAACTGCCGGGGGCGTATTCCCCACCGCAACGCTCACCGGCCGCTGCACCTCCGGCACAGTCAGGGGCAACGCACTGGACAACGGCGCCATCTCACCCTCATCCACTCCACCCTGAGGCGGCCACAACAGTTCCGCCGGCGCTGCTACTGCCCGCGCCACCACCGGCCCAACGTCAACAGCCCGCTGCACAACCCGTTCCCTCGCAGCACCGTGCATCCCCGCACCGTGTGCGGCCGCTGCACCCCCACGCACGATGCTCCGCTGTACCGCCTCAGCGCGGCCCTGCTCGATCGGCCCAGCCGTCCCGGTTGCACCTTCGACAACTCGTTGCACTCCGCCTGCACCTTCACCGACCCCCTGCAAGACCGGGCCAATCCCTGCGATGCGTGCCGGATGCCGATCGGCAGCATCGCGCCCCACCGACTCGGCCTCGACAGCCCTCTGCACTGCCATCTCACGCTGCCCCACAAGCCCAACCTCGCTACGCGTTCCGCGCGACGGCTCGTCCACACGGGTTCGCTGTACCTCCGGAGCAATCGGCTCGCCACCCACCGCTCGCTGCACCTGATGAACAGGCAGTCCTCCGTCCACCGCCCGCTGCGCGACCGCCGCACCAGCCACATTGTCGGGCACCACAGGAACAGGCATCGCAGGCGCGGACACCGCAGCCACATCCCCGGATCCGCCGCCAGACAGGCTCCAGCCAGCTACGCTCCCGCCCGACACCGATCCACCGGATACCACTCCACCGGACTCCGCCGCCCGCTGCAGCGCGAACTCGGGCTGCAACCACCGGTGCGCCACTGGCTTCGAACTAGCGGTTACCGACGCCTCCGGCACCTCTCGCTGAACCTCCACAGCCCGCGGCGCCACCGGCCCAACCTCTGCCACCCGGTGCACCACGAGCTCAGCATCAGCTGCCCGCTTCACCACCGGCACGGCCTCAACTGCCCGCTGAACGCTAGGTCCCGGCTCCGGACCGCCGAGCGCAGACACGAATGGCGATTGACCAAGCGGCTCCGACAACCCAACCAGCGGCATCTCCTGCACCGGCGCCCCCAGCACCTCGGCCCCTTGCCCAGCAAGCGTCTGCTCATGAGCCGCGTGCTCGTGCTCGGTGTGCTCGTGCTCGCTGTGCTCGTGCTCGGTGTGCTCGTGCTGGGTGTGGTCGTGGTGGCTTTGATCGTGTGACTCGACCGACCTCGAGACCACCGGCGCGGACGACGCGCGCGGCGCTGATGGGGCGGATGGCACGGTCGGCACAGACGGGGACGCCACCGGGTCGGGCGAGGTTTGGACCACCGGCAGGGAACTCGCCGACACCGAAGTCACCGGGGCCGGAGTCACCGGGACGGGAGTCGCCGGGACCGGGCGTGGTTCTACCGCCGGGAGTTCCGAGGCAACGAATGTGGTTGCAGCTGGCAACGAAAACGCGCGCGGGACGGGCGACGAGGAACCCCCGTCGACAGCTCTTTGCAGACCGACCGGCGCGCTGCCGGCCGTAGTACCGGAGATGTCGACACTCGGCGGATGCGGAAAGCTCACCTTCGAAGGAACCTCCGACACAGGTGTTGCGTATCCGCCGACCTCTCCGGCCGGCGCGTCGACAACGAGCGAATGACCGAGCGGCGCCAAGAACCGTGGGTCCTGATGCGCGGCCAACGACTCACGAAACGAAGCCGCCGGCGCGATCGGTGCGAGATCCGCCGTCGACCGCTGCAACGGCGGAAGCTCCCGCCATCCCGCCCGCGCTTCTGCCGACCCGGCGCCAGAGTCGCCGCCACCTACACCAGCGCCCACCCCGGTATCCGGCGAAGGCGTCGTGTCGCGGTGGAAGGGCCAGCGCATGGGGTCACCTCCCGGACTGGATGCGGGTGTTCAGCGAAGCGATCTCGTCGACGAAACGGCGGCGTTCGGGGTGCTCGAGGTCGAGGATCTCCTCGCGGGACCAGTGGAAGTGGTAGGCGACGTACGCGACCTCGGAGTACAGCTGGTCGGGCGCGTACGTCACGATTCCCCCAGGCGACCACCGGCCAGGTCGACCGCGAACGCGTGACCGCACTCGGGACAGTTCACCCCGGCCCTGGTATGCCCTTCCTGGTTCACCCGTCGGTACAGGTCCTGCAGGAACGCCAGATCCGCCGCGAACAGGTCCTCGATCACCCCCGCATGGATATCGGTCACACTGCCGAGCCTCGTGACGACCCGGCCGAGCAGGACGACCGTCAGGTATGCCGGGTTCTCGCGCACCCGGTCGTCCCGCAGCGGCACCAGTTCGTCCCGAGCCGTCGCCAGCCGCATCACCCCGTCGCGATGCACCACGCCCGCCGAGTCGACGTACCCACGAGGCAGCACGAACGGAAACTCGGTCCGCAACGTGTCGCGCCCGGCCGCGTGGTCCGCAGTACCGGCCGGTTGCGCGTACTCCGGGGCCTGGTCGAGCGTGCCGGACGTGGTGCGGCGCATCACTCCACCTCGAGCCGCTCGCAGGTGACGACCAGCTTCTCGGTCATCACCGAGGTGTCGCCGGCCTTCATGGTGCCGATCTCGAGGCTCTTCGGCCAGGCGTTGGTGAGCTTGTACCGCTTCAGCGGCGCGCCCTCGTAGTCGTACACGATGATCGCGCCGCCTTTGCGGACCGCACCCATCTTGCCGAACTGGGAATCCTTGATCCACTTGTCGAAACTCGTGTCCGACGACAGACCGCGGGTCAGGGTGATCTCCGGCGCCTTCCAGCGGCCGGGCAGCTTCTTGATCACATACTTGCCGTCGGCACCGTTCTCCTTGAGCTCGATCACGTCCTGTTCCATCTTCAGGCCGCTGATCTCGGTGATGCTCTTGATCTGGATGCCGTCGAACTCCAGCCCGAAGGAGTGACCGACACCGGAGTCCATGTCCGGAAGTGGCATGACTGGTTACCTTTCTCGCTGCGTGGAGGTCACTCGCTGACCAGGCTGGTGCCGCCGGAGTACTGGGACAGGCGGAAGATGATGAACTCGGCCGGCTTGACCGGCGCGACCCCGATCTCGCAGACCACCTGGCCGGCGTCGATCCCTTCGGACGGGTTCGTCTCGGCGTCGCACTTGACGAAGAACGCGTCGTCCGGGGTCTGGCCGAACAGTGCGCCGTTGCGCCACTCGTTCACCAGGAACGCGGAGATGGTCCGGCGGACCCGGGCCCACAGCGCCTCGTCGTTCGGCTCGAACACGACCCAGTTGGTGCCGGCGAGGATGGACTCTTCCAGGTAGTTGAACAGCCGCCGGACGTTCAGGTAGCGCCAGGCCGGATCGGACGACAGGGTCCGCGCGCCCCAGACACGGTTGCCCCGGCCCGGGAAGGTTCGCAGTACGTTGATGCCGACCGGGTTGAGCAGGTCGTGCTCGGCCTTGGTGATCTGTACCTCGAGGCTGACCGCGCCCCGGATGACCTCGTTCGCCGGCGCCTTGTGCACGCCGCGGGTGTCGTCGTTGCGACCCCAGATCCCGGCCATGTGCCCGGACGGCGGTATGAAGCCGAGCTGCCCGGTGGCGGGGTCGGCGGTCTTGATCCAGGGGTAGTAGAGGGCACCGAACGCCGAGTCGTAGCCGGCCTTGTCGACCAGCCACTCCTTCACCTGCTGGGCGTTGAGTCCGGGCGGCGAGTCGAGGATCGCGATCCGGTCGCCCATCAACTCGCAATGGGCGAGCATCGCCAGCTGGACCGCCTGGACCGTCTCGAGGTCGATCGCGCCCTGCTGGTACGCGCTCATCAAGTCGGGCACGCAGAGCATGGTGATCTCATCGACCGCCTCCAGCCCACCGAACCCGGTCCGGTCGGACACGTCGCCGACATAGTCCTCGGCGCTCAACCGCGGCGACGGTACTGCGGGCGCCGGCGGCGGGGCAGCCAGAGCGACCTCCCCGAGCGCGGGCTTCTCGAGTGCCGCGCCCGTGACCTCCTCGATCTTGATCAGCTTGGACTGCGCGTTCACCACGGTGGCGACATTGGTCTTGCCCCGGGACACGGTGAGCCGGTCGAACTCCTCGACCTGGTTGCCGTTCTGCTTCACCACGATCTTGAACATGTCCTCGGACGGGTTCTCCCCGCCGGCGTCGGTGATCTCGACGCTCACCTCCCCCGGTGCCTGAGCCGGGTCGAGCGCGACGACGCGGAAGCGCCCGAGCATCGCCTGCGGTCCGGCCGGCAACTCCTTGCGTCCGCGAGCACCCTTGCCATTGCCGTCGCTGGAATCAGCTCCACCGCCGATCCGTACGACGTAACAGTTGCCGCCGCCGTTCAGGAAGTATCCGTACACGGCCTGCGCCATGTACGACCCGGGGACGAATCCGCCGAACGCATCCGTGAACGCCGTCCAGTTGCTGATCAGCGTCGCCTGGTTGAAAGGGCCGTCCTCGGCGAGCCCGACAAACGCGGCCACCGCCGTACCGACACCCTCGAGCGGGCGTGCGCCCGATTCGACTTCCTCCACATACACACCTGGTGACAGGTACGTCGGCATGCTGCCCCTCCTCGATCAGGTTTGCTCCAGCCTGAAGCCGCCACCTGCCCCCGCGGGCGACCAACCGGACGCAGAGCAGGGCACTCTCAATTGCCCGAAGGGGAAGCCGCCGACGCCAGCAGGGCAAGCGACAGGGTCGGAAGACGGGACCGCGGACAGGAACCAAGGGCCGCGAACAGGAAATAACATGTCCGAACCCCCAACTTGGTGTCCGAACCCCCCGCCTGGTGTCCGAAGCCCGCTCAGGTACGAGGGCTCAGCAGTCGAGGTCGATCGGGCGGACGAACGGATCGATGGCGGCCGAGTGGTTGTCGGCGGCGGTGGCGCGGTCCGCGGCCTCGGTGTCGTGCATCTCCTGCAGCTTGGTCGACATCTCGGTCTCCAGGCCGGCCTTTCCACAGCCTGTGATCGAATACGGCCGCCGCGTGGTCCCGTTGTAGGTCCGCAACCGCCGCGCATGGTCCTGCTCATGCGGCCCGAGCACATCCCGCAGGAACGACCTCACCCGCCGCTCCTGGCATTCGCTCAGCCCGTCCGGCACTGGTGGCATCCGGATGTCCACATCCACGTGGTACGCGACCGCGATCGTCCCAGTAGCCCGCAGACAAGGATCCTCGTCCGGGCAGTCACACCCCTTCGCCCGCACGACCTTCGGCTTGCTCACGACGCTAGTACCGCCGTCGTAATTCCCCTTGGTCTCCCCATGCAGATTCACACTCACCGGCCCGCCACGAAGCGCGATCGACACCGCCCGATTCCCCACCGTCTGCTGCAACGCCAACACCCGCTCGTACTGCGTGCCGCCGGTGACCGCACGCGCCACACCCCCCGACGCCTTCCGCGCCGCCGTACCTCCATGCCTTTTGCGCACATGCACATATCCAGTGCACCCGCTGGCCCCGGCCGCTGTCTACACAAGCCCGGGTCCGCTCGCCGAATCGTGGATTTGAGGTGCGGGAAACCGATTTCCGACGCCGCTGATCCACGACTGAGTGCCAGCTCACCGGGCTTGCGGACGTGAACTCAGGACTCTTCCTCTTGAGTTTCTTCCTCATCGCGCTGGACGAAGGCGCCCTGGACCGCCTCCTCTTCCTTCTCCTCCTCGGCCGGTGCCTCGTCCCGCTGCACAGGCGGCGCGCCGGCCTCATCGACATCACGCTGGACCGGGGCCGCAGCAGCCACGGGCACTGGCGAGGGAGCAGGAGCCGCCATCGCGCGCTCCGCAGTGGAAGCAGCCTCGCGCTCGAACCGGTCGGAAGGATCACTCACCTTGATCCCACCAGGAGCGGACGACCCATCCACAGGCCCACTCCGCTGCTGCACCACATGCGTCAACTCATGCGCCAACATCACCTTCCCGGCATCCGAACCCGGGTCGTACTTGTCCCGCTGGAACACCAAATTGCTTCCGACGGTGTACGCATGCGCATTCACAGCCTTCGCCGACTCATGCGCCGCCCCATCGTCATGCACCCGAACATCCGAGAAGTCATGCCCCAGCCGCCCCTCCATCTCCCCCCGAACCTCAGGCTCCAACGGCCGCCCCCCACCCGAGACCACGTCATGCACCGGCGACCTCTCCTCCTCGATCATCGAGGTGACCCCGCTGTTGCCCACGGCCCGCTGCAGCCCCAACATCCCCGCGCCCCCAACCACATCGGTGCGCCCCTCAGCAGCAGCCTTCCCCACGTGATCGCTGACCTGCTCCTCAACCCGCCCCGCCTTAGGCCGCAGAGCGACCTCTTCAGCATCAAACCCGTGCTCACGCATAGCCCAACCCTTCTGACGTCTCTGTTCTCAAAGTCCCACCCGCGCCTGGGACAGACAACGGCCAGGTGCGATACCACCGCGCAACCTCCCCTGCCGAAGGGGCACTGCAGTCATTTCGCCGAGGGAAGGTAGTTACCTCCTCGGCCGCCGAGGAAAGCACCACGGAGCGAGTTCGAGACCTTTGGCTCGATCTCGTAGTTCGCCGGATCGGTCATGAACTTCTGGACCTCGCTCGACTGCGGTCCGGTGAACCGGCCGTTCGTGTTCCACCAGGTCACCGCGTCGATCACGTGACCCATGACGCATTCGCTCAGCGGCCACCACTCGAACTTGCCTGGCGGCAGCACATTGCCCGCGGCGTCCCGCCCAGACCTCACCTGATCTCCCACGATCCTGCCCTCGGCACGCATACGAGCGATCACTGCTTGGCCTACCGGTTCATTCTTTTGGGGGGTTGGGCCCATGTAGTAGTTCCGTGGCTTCTCGACATACGGGGACCAGTCGCGGTTCACGTCGCCCGGGGTGACTGTCTCAGGCGCACCGGTGGGCCCGCTGGTGGGCGCGTGGAACGGATCCGTGGACCTCTTCCGCTCGCGAATGACCTGGTACTGCACGACCGGCAACGCGGGGTTGGACAAGTTGACCCCCAATACGCGAGCCACGCTCCGCCTCTTGTTCAGTTTCACCAGCAAGAACGGCTGCACCCACGAGGGCAGTTTTTGTCCGGTGATCGGTGCTGTCGCCGGGAACACCACCGGCACGAGCGGCGCCAGCAGTTTGACCAGGTCCTCCATCGCCCCATTCAGGCTGTCGACCTCCGCGGCGTCACGCGCCGTGGGACCAGTTGCTTCCACCCTCGCCTTGATCTTGCGGATCTCGGCCTGCTTTGCCTGGGCAGCCTGTAATGCGCCGTACTGAGGGTGTGTGGCCCTGATCAGCCCCGCTGCCGTGACGAGAACCGCGTCCACCGGAGTCGGCGTGGACGCCAGGGTCAGCTTGGCGCTAGCCCCTCGCCCTTGCCAGTAAAGTGCGTGCGTGCCATCTGCGGCTGTGAAGGTCTTGCGGAGCGTGAACCAATCCCTCACGGCTCGGACAGCACCGGCAGCCTTGGCCTTGACGTAGGCCTTGCCGGCTTTGACCTTGCCTTTGACGTAGGCCTTACCGGCCGCGACCTTGGATTTGACTTTGCCGGAGATGCCTTTGAGGCCTCGGATGATGGGGCCTGCCAGTTTGAGGCCGGTTTTTATGACGAAGTCGAGGGCTTTGTTGACCGGTTTCTGGAGTTTCTCGACGATCTCGCGGATCTTCTGGCCGATGCCGCCGAGGCCTATGACGCTGGCCAGGAAGCCGATGATGATGGGGACCATCTGGCCCAGGACGTCGTTGATCTTGTTGACCACGCCAGAGACGTTGCCGCGGACGATGTCGGCGACCGAGTCGATCACGGTGTTGACGAACTTCATGATGCGGCCGGCGTTGTTGACGAAGAACATCACCACGTCGTAGATCAGCTTGCATGCCTTGATGAAGGCGGCGGCCGGGTTGAGCAGGCCGATCAGCCAGGTGATGCCGGCGGTGATGATCTTCGTGATGACGAAGTCCTTCACCTGTTCGAGGATCATCTCCTTGATGTCGCCGAGCTTCTCCATCAGCATCTGCCACAGGCCCGCGATGCCTTCGCTGCGGAGCTTCTGGAAGATCTCGACGCCCTTCTCCATCGCCGCCATCGCCGGCTCACCGATGTTCTTCACCAGCCGGTTGCGGATGTTGGCCCAGGTGAGGCCGAACAGCGACAGCAGCAACTGCAGGATGCCCTTGATGTCGAACTTGTCGGGCAGTTGTACGCCGCCCTCCGCCAGCGCCCCGAACAGCCAGCTCATCAGGCCCTTGCGCAGGTGGTCGAGGATGTTGTCCTTGAACTTGAGGATGCCGCCCTTGACCCCGGCGATCAGGTTGGACAGGAAGCCGATCGGGTTCTTGACGATGTCGCCGACCACGCCGGCCACCCGGGCGAGCACGTTCTTCAGCATCGAGACGAGCTCGCGGATCGTGTTGATGACGGCCTTGATCGCGCCGATCGCCTTGTCCACCAGGCCTTTGTTCTCGGCCTGCAGCTCCTCGATCCGCTCGTCCAGTCCCTTGCGGGCCTCGGTGTACTTCGTCGCCAGCGTGTCGACCAGGCTTTCCTGCTTGGAGTCGACGTCGCTCTCCAGCTGCTCGAACTTCTCGCCGATCTCCTTCGACGCCTCCGAACCGACCTTCTGCAGGTCCTTCGGCAGGCTCTTCACGTACGTCGCGATCTCGTTCCGGCCGGTCGCGATCCGTGCCTTGGCGGCGGTCAGGTCGTTGCCGACGACGTCCGCGACCCGGGAGATCACCCGGTCCATCTCCTTGAGGTACAGCTCCCGGCCGGCCACGTAGAACTCGTTGACCTTGTCCGGCATCCCCTTGATCTTGTCCCGCAGCCAGCGGAACTTGCCGGTCCACCCGCCATACCGGTCCTTCTTGTACGCCGACATCTTGGCCGCGACGTAGCTCTCGAAGGCGGCCCGGGCGGTCTTCTCACCCGACTCGAACTCCTTCTCGACCTTCGGGTCGATGCCGTCGAGGATCTTCTTCACGTCGGTCTCGGCGGCAGCGAAGATGCTCTGGATCTTCGCGGTGACCTCGGCGCGTTTCGCCTCGTCCTTCGACTTGGTCTTGCCCTTCTCCGCGACCAGCTTCGCCAGCGCCGCACCCTTGGCGCCCTGCATCCCCGCGACGCCGCCCTTGGTCTCCGCGGCCGCTTCCTCTTTGTTCTGCTGGATGACCTGCTGTTCCTCGGCACGGAAGGCGGCGGGCGCGGCATCGGCGTGCGCAGCTGCGGCCTGCTTGTCGGCTAGTGCGTCTTGGAACTGAGGCTCGTTCGACTGCGCCAACTGCGGCTCGCTGACCTCGGCTTCGGCCAGCTCCTGGTTGGCCTGGTGCTTGCCGGCCTCGAGGTTGGTCTGCTCCGGCGGCGCCGTCTTCGGTACTGCGCCGGCCGCGGGAATGGGGACCGCCTGCCCCGGCTGCTCGGTCTCCATCGGCGTGACCGGCTTCGCGACACCCTTGGACGTGTCGGGCGGGGCCTCGGTGGCGGTCTCGATGTCCTTGGCCTGGCCCTCCTTGCCCTGGCCGACCATGCCCTTGATCTCGCCCTTGACCTCACCCGCCTTGCCGGACTCCTTGTAGTTGTCGGCCTCCTTCAGGGTCTTCGGCGACTTCGCCTCGATGGCCGTCTTCACCGCCGCGATGAAGGCCTTCTTGTCGAAGGCGCCCGCCTGCTGGGCGTCCATCGTGTCGGCCTTGGCCGCCTTGGCCTGGCCGGTGAGATCGTCGGTCGGGGCGAGCGCGGCGTCCTGGGCCTCCTTGGCCTTCGACGCTGCCGGCGGATGCGCCCTCTTGGCCTTGGCGAAGCCCTTCACGTTCCCCGTCACCTGGGTGAACGCGGGATCCTCTTCAGGCCGTACTCCGGTCGGCGCGGCCGGCGGCTGCAAGAGTTGATCAGCAGACAGCGGAGCCATCTCCGGCGCGGCCGCACCGCCCCCGCCGGCAGCGCCACCCGCCGCGGCCGGGCCCGCAGTACCGGCGCCGCCTCCTCCCGCCTTGCCAGGTTTGGCAGCCTTCGCGCCTGCCTTGCCCAGCGGGCTGACCGCAGGCACCGGCTTCGGCGGCGGTACGGGCTTCTTCGGAGCCACCGCTCCAGGTCCGAAGCCGGTCGTCGTCACGGCCAGCGCTGACGCGGGCGGCTTGGGCCCTTCCAGATCGACCGGCACACCGGCCGCCTTAGCTGCCTTCAGCCCCTTCTCCACGGTGTCGACGGCCGGTTCATCGCGCCGGACCTCTCGCAGCGCCGCGTCGATGTCGCCGACAGCGTCCCCACCCGGCGACCTGAGCTTCGCAGCCAGCAACGCGTTCACGGCCGCGTTCCCCGCACTCCGCTGCAACGCGAGCAAACCCTGCAGGCGACCCCGCGGCCCGCTCGCCGCCTTGCGCTTGGCATCCGTCAGGGCGTCAGAGGCCTCGGCCTTGACTGAAGCTGCCGTCTGACGGGCGCCGACCATGCGTCGAGCCTCCCGGGTACGCCGCTGCCGACCAGCCGATGACCAGGCACATCCCCGGGCACTCCTCCCTGCCCGAAAGGGCATCTCCCCTGCTCAAGCCAAACCGCTCGAGCCATCGCCACCGCCCAGGCCGGATCCCTGCGGCAGGTCAGCCGTGTCCGAGGTCAGCTCGGGTGTTGCACCGGGGCAGAGCCGGGCTATTTCGGGACGGAGATGGTGGTCTCGACGCGGTTGGAGGTGGTGCTGATCACCGAGATCGTGCCGGACTTGTTGTTGGCGACGTACAGGTGTTGCCCGTCGGCGCTCTTGGCGATGTCCGTCGGGTTCTTGCCGACAGCGATGGGCGGGGCGAACGGCTGGAGCGTCGACGTGTCGATGACCGCGACCTGGTTGCGGTCATGGAGCGTGCCGTAGAGCCGTCGGCCGTCCGGGCTGACCGCGACGTCCCAGGCGTTCGCCGGCAGCGTGATCGACGATGCAGTGACGGATCCCGACGACGTGTCGATCACGGACACCTCGTTCGAGTCGATGTGGGTGACGTACAGCCGGGAGCCGTCCGGGCTGACCGCCAGCGCATGAGGCTTCGCGAGCACCGCGATCGGTTTGCCGACGATCCGGTTCGTGGTGGTGTCGATCACGGAGATGCTGTTCGACTGGTAGTTCGCGACGTAGGCGCGGCTGCGGTTCGGCGAGAGCGTCACCTGCAACGGAGAGTCGCCGACGGGGATGGTGGCGATCGTCCTGCTCGCCGCCGTGTCGATGACGGACACGCTGTCCGATCCGGTGTTGGTGACGTAGGCCCGAGCGGCCGTCGGATGGACTGCGACCGCGAGCGGCATCCTGCCGACCTTGATGGGGCGGCCGACCTTCGCGAGCGCCGCGGTGTCGATCACGGTCACGGTGCCCGGATCGGCGGCGACGACGTACGCGCGGGTGCCGTCCGGCTGTACGCCCACACCTCGCAGCTGGTTGCCTACCGCGATCGGGCGTCCGGCGAGTTTGCCGCTGCCGATGTCGACCGCCGACAGGGTGTTCAGGTCGCTGTTGCTCGCGTAGATCCGGCGACCGTCGCTGCTGACCGCCACGCCGTAGATGCCCGGAGCGCCGGGGACGACACGGGTTGGGGCGGAGGTCGGTGCAGACGTCGGGGCGGATGTCGGCGCACTCGGGCCGGATGAAGGCCCTGGGCTCGGGGCGGGCGTCGACTGGTTCTGCTGGGCATCGTCACGGGGCTCGTCTCGCAGAGCCAGGGCGCCGACGACGACCACGGCCAGTACGGCGGCCGCGGCGAGGCCGATCGCCAGCCAGCGGTTCCGCCACCACGGGTTGCCCTGGTCCGCGTCAGGGCCGGACGGTCCGGCGCCGGCAGGCCCGCTCCCCAGCAGTGCCGTGGCAGCGGGAATCGGCTGGGTATCCGCCTGGGCGGGGATTGGCTGAGTGCCGGCCTGGCTGGGGATCGGCTGTGTATCTGCCTGGCTGGGGATTGGCTGAGTGCTGGCCTGGCTGGGGATCGGCTGGGTGTCGGCCGCAGTCGGGTCGGGCTGAGCGACAGGAGGCAGGACCTCGCGCAGGACTCGTGCGTCCGCCAGGGCTCGGGCGTCGCGCGCCGCCTGCCCGTCGCGTCGTACCGGAGCCGGCTGATCCACCGCGGCCTCGGGCGCGGCGTACAGGACGGCGCCGAGCGCGATGTCGTGCTTGGGGTGGGTGTCGAGGGCGGTCGCCGTACCGAAGGTGCTCTGCAGCAGATGGCTGACCAGCGGGATCCGGGAACTGCCACCGACCAGGACGATCGCGGTGAGCTCGTCGCTGGAGATGCCGGCCACGCGAAGGGCCCGGCTGGTGGCGTCGACGGTGTCCCGCATCGACGGGCCGATCAGGTTCTCCAGCTCGGACCGGGTCAGCCGTACCGAGGTGATGCGGCCGGGCAGAGTCACCGGGATGACCGTGTCGACGTCTGCGGACAGCGCCTCCTTGGCCTCGACGCAGTCGCGCCGCAGCCGGGTCAACGCCACCTTGGCCTCCGGCGTCGTCAGATCGAGGTCGGTGACCGCCGGGCCCAGCGACCCCACCACGTGCTGGAAGACGGCCTCGTCGAAATCCACCCCACCGAGGTGCTCGACGCCGTCGGGGCTGCCCAGGATCGTGAAACCGGTCCCGGTCTTCTCCAGCACACACACGTCGAAGGTGCCGCCACCCAGGTCGTACACCACGACCCGGGCGCCGGGGTCGAGCCGGGCCCGCGCCGCGTACTGGACGGCGGCCGCCTGTGGCTCCGGACAGGTCCGGGCCGGTCCGACGTCCGCCAGCGTGAAGACCTGGTCGAGCAGGTCCCGCTTGTACTCACCCCAGTTCGCCGGGAAGGTCAGCACCACTTCCTCCGGCGCCGATCCCAGCCGCTCGGTGGCGGCCGCGACCACCCATGCCAGCAGCCGCGCGGTCAACGCCTGCGGCGAGAACGGCGTACCCGCCACCAGCAACGGAACCGGATCACCCATCCGCCGCTTGAACTCCCGCACCACCCGCGCGGGGTCGATGGACCCCTTGCGCTCGGCCGCCTCACCGATCAGGAACTGACCGTCCTCCTGGAGGAACAACACCGACGGGATCTGCAGGGCCCGATTCCCCAGCCCGAGCATCGACGGCGGCTTGCCGCTGCCCAGGTCGTACGTCGCCGCGGCCGTGAACGTGGTCCCGAGGTCGACGCCGAGTCGATAGCCCATCGTCAGTCCCCCCGGAGTCCCATAGCAGTCAGTTTGCGCGCGTCCCCGGCATTTGTCCGTCAAGCAGCGGGAAATACTCGCCGAACTCGCGTTCCAGGACCAGGCGGCCGAGTTTGCGGTACTCCTGGCCGACCGCCGTGATGAGATCCACCATGCGCACCGGCTGGCCGGACTCGGCGGCCAGGTAGGCAGCGCTCACCGAGGCCGACCGGATGTTGCCACCGGCCAGTTCGAAGGACCGCGCGCAGAACTCCAGCTCGAGGTCGTCCCCGAGTGGCAGCGGTGGCGCAAGGCACTGTTGCCAGAGCCGGAGCCGCAGGTCCGGGGTCGGCGCCGGGAAGTCGATGATCGCGTCGAGCCGCCGGGTGAAGGCGTCGTCGATGTTGGCCCGCAGGTTGGTCGCCAGGATCGCCAGGCCGTCGAAGCTCTCCAACCGCTGCAGCAGGTAGGCGCTTTCGATGTTGGCGTACCGGTCGTGCGCGTCGCGGACGTCGCTGCGCTTGCCGAAGATCGCGTCGGCCTCGTCGAAGAACAGCACGGCGTTCACTCCACCGGCCTCGCTGAAGATCCGCTCGAGGTTCTTCTCGGTCTCGCCGACGTACTTGTCCACCACAGTCGCCAGGTTGACCGTGTACAGGTCGAGCCCGAGCTCGGTCGCGATCACCTCGGCCGACATCGTCTTACCGGTGCCGGAATCGCCCGCGAACAAGGCCGTCACGCCCCGCCCACGTCCCCCGCCGCGCCGCATCCGCCAGTCGGTCAACACCGTGTCGCGATGCCGCGCCCGAGCAGCCAACCCCTGCAGCGCCCGCAGTACAGCAGGAGCAAGGACAAGGTCAGGCCACCCGACCTCCGGCTCGATCCTTCGGGCCAGCCGCTCGAGTCCGGCCGCGTTCTGAGCCCGTACTCCGCGGCGCAGGTCGTCTGCGGTGATCGCCGTGCCCGCCAGCAGGGCCGATGCGGCCGCCGTCTTGAACACGTTCCGCACCTGGCCGGGCCCCAGCGCGAGGTGCGCCGCCAGGATCTCGGGATCGAGCTCCGACTCGCTCAGGTGTTCCCGCCATAGCTCGATCCGGTCATGCGCGCCGAGTATGGGCGCGTCCACTGTCAGCGGGGTCTCCGGACTCCACCGCGGGTCCCAGGTCGTCGTACCGATGAAGAGGACGGGCACTTCCCATCGGCTCAGCCGGTGCAGTGATTCCAGCGACGCCTCGGCCAGAGCTTCTACCGGCCCGACGACCAGCCCCGCGTCCTGCAACAACGCCTCACGCCCGGCGATCACGGCCAGACCGAGCGGATCGGCGTCGCGCGCCATCAGGCTCAGGTCGATCGCGACCACGCCCCGCCCTGCGGCCGCCAAGGCCGCCGCCGCGATGGACTGCCCGGTACCGGCCTCGTGCTCGCGCAGATGAACCAGCCGTACGCCGGCCGCCAGGCTCCGGCCGAGATCCGCGCTCGCGTCGGTCTTGTACGGCGTCAGCTCCGTCAGCATCGGCACCAGCCGGTGATCGGGCAGGTCGTCCCCGAGCAGGTGCGCGGCCACCCGGTCCGGTACCCGGATCGCGCGGGTCAGGAAAGGCCGCTCCGGGTCCTCCATGATCAGCAGGCCACGAGCCACCAGTGGCCCGCTCGCCATCAGCCGGCCGCGGGCAACGGACGACATCGAGGAGGCACCGGCGAGTTCCAGCGCGAGCCCCACGCTCGGCCGCCGCCGGGTCACGTCGTCGTTGAGGTAGCCGTAGAGCCGTTCGAACCGGCTGTCGAGATCGGGCAGCAGCGCGATCACCAGCAGCTCGGTGTCCAGCTCCGACAACCCGGCGGCACCGGCCAGCCGGCGCAGCCGAATGACGTTGCCCTCAGCAATGAATTCGTCGGCCGAGCGTTCGAGCCCGGCGGCCGCGGCCCGGTCCACGACCGCGGTGTGCGCCTCGCCGCTGAGCAGCCGATCGACGAGTTCGTCGTTGACGTACAGGCCACGGAACGGGTCGTCCATCGCGGGATCGTCCGCACGGCGCTGCGCCACGAGCGCCCGGATCCGGTCCTCGACCAGGCCCAGGCGCGCCAGGAGATAGTCCAGCCCGTGCGTAGTCACCCGGTCCTCTTGCGCGGTCGCCGAGGATTGGGGCGCTGCGGCTCGTTCGCAGTACGGCCTGCTTCTTCGCGCGGTGGCCAGCCGTCCTTGCCACCCATCGACACCCGCGGCGGCTGATCCACCAGCGTGGCCGCCTCGTAGACCCGACCGGTCGGGGTCGGTGCGCAGACGACCAGGTCCAGGGACGGTTTGAGCTCTCCGCCCAGGGCAGACCAGACATCGGCGAAGGAGCGATCCTCCGGTGGCGGCAGGGCGATCGACACCGGCACCGAGAGGCCCAGCCCGGCCAGGGGGCCGGTGAGCAGGTCTATGGGCAGCGCGTCGTGCCGCAGGAAGCAGGAGAGCAGGCCCGACAGCAGCCGGTGCTCGTCTTCGGGCCGCTGGGTCCAGGCGGTCACCAGGTAGGACAGCTTGAAGTAGCGGGGTGGCAGATGCCGCGCGGTGATCCGCTGGTCGTCGTCGTACTCGTTCAGCAGGCCGCGTTCGCGGCGGCGCAGATCCTCGCGGATGTCGTACAGGTAGACGTCGATCGTGGGAGCGTTGCGCCGGCTCGACCACTCCTTGGTAGGGGCGTCGAACACCACCTCGACGTCCCGCGCACCGATCGCCTCGCGCTGGATCAGAGCCTGCAGCGCCGAGTCCACCTCTTGGATCACGTGAACGAGTGTTCTGCCCGGGCCGCGCGGGCCCGGAGCGGGCAAGGGTCGAGCCCGGGGCACTCTCGGCTGCCCGATCGGGCAGGCCGGGCTGCACCAGCAGGCAGGCGGCTGGCCCTCCACTAGGTGCGTCATACGGGCTTAGCCTGAGACCGACACCGGAGATCGAGCCGGACGGCGGAGTGGGGGGAGGGCCGAGTGACGGACCCAGTGCTGGGGCTGGAGACCGCGCAGCTCACGGTCGAGCCGGGCGGGCAGGTTCGGGCGGAGTTCACCGTCCTCAACCCGGGCACGATCGTCGAGAGCTACACCCTGGACGTCGTCGGCGAGCAACCGATTCCGTGGGCCGAGGTGTTGCCGCCGGTGCTGTCCGTCTATCCCCAGCAGCAGGAGACGGCGACGGTCGTCTTCAGCCCGCCGGCAGGGCCGACCGGTCCGGGTGGCACCGTGCCGTTCGGGATCCGGGCGAAGTCGCAGGTCGACCCGTCGAGCAGTGCGGTGGTGGAAGGCCAACTGGAGATCGGACAGGTCTTCGGGCTGCAGGCCAAACTGACCCCGGTCACCTCGTCCGGCCGCTGGCGGGGGCTGCACACGATCCAGTTCAGCAACTGGGGCAACGCCCCGGCCCGGCTGCGGATCGTGGCGTCCGACCAGGACCAGGCGCTCGGGTTCCTGATCCGCCCGGAGGTGGTCGACGTCCCGCTGGGCGCCACGGTCACCGCGCGGATCAAGGCCCGCACCCGCAAGCCCGTACTGCGCGGCTCGAACAGCAGGCTGCCGTTCAAGGTGGTGGGCGAGCCCGATCCGCCTCGTCCACTGGGAACGCCGGAGGCCCCAGGCGCCGATCCAGGCCGCCCGGCTGTCGACGGAGCCTTTACCCAGAAGCCGATCCTGTCCCGCGGCGTGGTGATGGCCGCCACGGTGGTGGGGGTCGCGCTGATCGGCGTACTGGCGTTCGCCCTGACCCGCGGCGGCCCCGCGACCACCCCGGCGGGCGACGGCGTCACCGTGCCGGCCAAGCCGGTACTGACCGCGACCGCGGCCGAACCCGGGACGATCAGCCTGGCGTGGGAGCTGCTGCGGAACGTCGATTCGTACACCCTGCAGTACGTCGATCCGGCGACCGGCCGGACCAACAAGACCGAGCCCGGCCTTGACGTCCAGCAGAACGCCAAGAACGTCGACAAGCTGGCACCCGCCACGAAGTACTGCTTCAAGCTGCGCGCGATCAACGGCAAGCTGGCGGGGCCCGAGTCCGAACCCGCCTGCGCCACGACGGCCAAGGCGGCTCTGACCGCTTCTCCCGGCGCTCCTACTTCTGGCGGACAGACCTCCGGGGCGCCGACTCAGGGCGGACCTACTTCGGGTGGACCGACAGGCGGCGGTACGACCGGTGCACCTACTTCAGGACCGCCTTCGACCGGCGGGCCGACTATTGGCACTGGACCCGACTCCCCCGCATTCGCAGCCGGCCAGTGGATCGCCTTGGTCGACTCCTACCCGGCTGGGAGCGGCGTAGCCGAGCAGACAGCGCGGGATCTGGCCGCACGGCTGAAAGCTGGAGGTGTCCCCGCGCAGGTGCTGAACGCGACCGGGCAGTACCCGGGGCTGACCAACACATCACGGCAGCCGTTGCGGGATGCCTGGGTGGTCTACGTGGGTCCAGCGGGAGCAGCAGACCAGGCAGCGACGCTCTGCAGGTCGGAGGCAGCGCGGAAGGTGTTCCCTGGGGCCGCCTGTATCACCTTCCAGCCGGCCCAGGCAGGGAACTAGTGAGGCCGCGAGAGCACCGCAAGACTGGTCAACGCCGTCAAAGGCTGACCAGCATCAGCCCGCGCCGGATAGGTCGCACCGATCGCGACCAGCAACTCCGTGACCGGAACACCGGTATCCAGCGTGACCTTCTGGAGTTCGCTGCTGTCCTTGAGCGGCAACTCGGTGCATCGCCCGTCGTACATGACGAGCAGCACGCTCGGCTTGAACTGCAGTGGGCGCTTGGCATCGGCTGCCGGCAGCCCGGCGGCCACGTCCAGGCGGCGAACGCGCAGCGGATCGGTGAAGGTCAACCGGACCATCCCCTTGGCTGCGGGTTTCCCGTCACAAGCGTCGAGCGGGGCGAGCGCATCCGGCGCCCAGGCGGTCGCCCAGGCATCGTCCACGGCGGCGGACCCGAGCGCGGCGGGATCGTACCCCTGGGCAACGGACTCCGGCGGACTCCCCGCGTAGCCGACCGGATCGGCGACTACGAGAGTGCCGCGAACGGCGTAGTACTTGTCCTTGGCCCAGCCCACCGGGTCCTTCCCGATCAGCGACAACAGCACCAGTACCGCGACCACCAGGCCGACCCCGATGATCACCCGGCGCCAGCGATAGAGCGGTGGCAGGCTGCGGCGGTACTCGCGACGGGCGCGGCGATCGGTCGGGTCCCAGAAGCGCTCCCACCAGGTCTGGGGCACCGCCGCTCTCGGTGCCTGACTGATCGGCTGGGTGGGCCGCAACGCCTTGCCGCACTTGCTGCAGAACCTGAGCGTTACCGCGTTGGGTTGGCCGCACTGGGGACAGGGCGGATCGCTGGACCGCCAGTCGGGGATCGGTTGGGCGGGGACGGTGGACTGTCCCTGGACGTTGGGCTGCCCTTGGACGGCGGGCTGTCCCTGGACGCTCTGCGACTGGATCGGGTTCTGCGATGAGTAGGCAGAGGTCTCGGCGGACGGAACGGATTGGCGCGTGGCCGGCTGGTCGGCAGTGCTCGCCTCGTCCCAGCCCAGGTAGACCCCGCAGTACAGGCAGAAGGCCGAGCCGGCCGGGTTTCGTTCCCCGCACGCCGTGCAGACATCCTCGATGGTCCCCACCTCCCCAGCCCCACTGTGGCGGATCGGAGACCAGATGATCAACTGCGGCAACTGCGGACGTCCGAACCCCGACGACGCCATGTTCTGCACGTCCTGCAACCACTACCTGGCCTGGAGCGACCCAGAAGCCACCAAACCGGCAACCGAGCCCGTAGCCGAGCCCACACCAGTGGCCGAGCCCACACCCGTAGCCGAGCCCGCGCCCGAACCCGAACCTGTCGCCGAACCCGCACCTGTGCCCGAGCCCGCGCCGGAACCCGTCGTCGAGCCGCCGCCGACGCCCGCTCCCCCACAGCCACGGCCGCGGACCAACGTGGGGCAACTCATCGCCGCCATTGACGAAGGCAGGACCCTGACCCAGGAAAGGAAGCGACCGGATCTCGCGGCCCGGCTGGACTCGGCGAAGAAGAAGCTCGACTCGCGGACGGTGACAGCGGTGGTGGTCGGCGAGTTCAAGCGCGGCAAGAGCACCCTGGTGAACGCGTTGCTGCAGACCGCCGTCTGCCCCGTCGACGCCGACATCGTGACCGCAGTGCCGACGCTCGTCCGGTACGGTGAGCGTCCCGGCCTCACCGCTTACCGGCAAGCCAACCCCGGGCAGGACCCCGTCGGCTTCCCGGCGCCCCTGAACCAGATCGCGCAACTGGTGTCCGAATCCAGCGAAGGACCCGAGGAAGGCCGTCTGCAGTCCGTCACGGTCGAAGTCCCGCACCGCATGCTCCGGTCCGGACTGAGCCTGCTGGACACCCCGGGTGTCGGCGGTCTCGACTCCGTCCACGGTCAGCTCACTTTGGCCGCGCTGTCCGCGGCAGACGCGATCCTGTTCGTCACCGATGCCGCGCAAGAGCTGACTGCCCCCGAGCTCGAGTTCCTTCAGACAGCGGTCTCCCGTTGCCCCGCAGCCGCCGTGGTGATCACCAAGACCGACCTGTACGGCCACTGGCGCCGCATAGTCGAGCTGAACACTTCACACCTCGCCACAGCCGGCATAGACCTGCCGATCATCCCGGTGTCTTCCTTCCTCCGCCTGCGCGCCGCTCAGCGCCCCGAGCTCAACCAGGAGTCCGGATTCGCCCCACTGGTGGAGTTCCTGGCCACGGCAGTCGTAGTACCGGGTACTACGCGCGCAGCGGCCACCATCGCGCAGGAGGTCGACTTCGTCGCCACCCAACTAGCGCAGGAGTCTGACGCCGAACGCGTAGTACTCAGCAAACCGCAGAGCCGCCCGGAGGTGCTCTCCAAGCTCACCAAGGCCCGTGACCAGGCAGCCGGTCTCACCGCGGCCGGCGCCACCTGGCAGCAGACCTTGTCCGACGGAATCGCCGACCTCGTCGCCGATGTCGAGCACGACCTGCAGAGCCGGCTGCGTACGGTGATGCGCGACGTCGAGACGATCATCGACCAGGGCGATCCGAACGAGACCTGGGGCGACACCGAGGTCTGGTTGCGCCGCCAGGTCGCCGTGGCCGGAGTGGCGAACCGGGACCTGCTGATCGAACGCGCCCGCGACCTCGGCGAGCGGGTCGCCGAGGCCTTCGACCTGGAGGCGGGGACCGAGGTCGAGGTCGAGCTGTCCCAGTTCAGCACGGACCTGGAGCAACTCGAGCTGGCCTCGGTCAGCACCCTGTCGATGCCCGGCGGCCGGCTCGCCTCGCTGATGATGGCCGGCCGGACCGGGATCTTCGTCCCGATGATCGTCTTCAGCCTCGGCTCGCTGTTCCTGCCGGTGATCGCGGTCGCCGGGGTCGCGGCCACCCTCGGGGCCGGCATCGGCGGCAAGCTGCTGAAGGACGAACGCAAGCGCCAGCGCACCTACCGCCAGCAGCAGGCCAAGGGCGCGGTCCGCCGGTACGTCGACGAGGTCGCGTTCGTGATGAACAAGGACACTCGCGACAGTCTCCGCAAGACCCAGCGGCAACTGCGCGACGACTTCCAGGAACGGGCAGGCCTGATCCACCGGTCAGCCGCAGCCGCCCTGACCGCCGCCGACCGGACCGCCAAACTGCCACCCGCCGAACAGACCGCGCGGGCCGCCGAACTCTCCCTCGAAGGCAACCGTCTGCGCTCACTCCGCTCCGGCCTTCGCGAGGTGGCGATGGCCGGCGCCCGCCCCGCCATCGGTGCGGCCGCCGGGATCGGTGTCGGCGCGGTAGCTCATCAGGTGATCGACGACGACCAGGTGGACGACGATGACTGACGACCTGTCCGCCGCGATCCTCGCCGTCCTCGACCAGGCCGAGCGTGCGGCCCGGACGGACGACGACCGCGAGCAACTCGCCGAGATCCACGCCCGCCTGACCGGCCCGCTCCGGCTGGCGATCGCCGGCAAGGTGAAAGCCGGCAAGTCCACATTGCTGAACGCCTTGCTCGGTGAGGAGCTGGCCCCGACCGATGCCGGCGAATGCACCCAGATCGTCACCTGGTACGCCCTCGACGACCGGCCGCACGCGACCCTGTTCCCCCTCCAGGGCGAACCCCGCGAACGTCCCTACGACCGCGACGACGGCGCCCTGCAGGTCGACCTCGGCGGGTTGCGACCGGCCGACGTCGACCACCTCGAGATCGGCTGGCCGACCAGCAGGCTGCGGGAGCTGACCATCCTCGACACCCCCGGCATCGCGTCGATCTCGGCCGACGTGTCAGCCCGGACCCAGCGAGTGCTGGCCGCGGACGACGGCCGGGTCCCGGTCGCGGACGCGATCCTCTATCTGCTCCGGCACACCCACTCCAGCGACATCCGGTTCCTCGAGTCGTTCCACGACGACGAACTGGCGCACGGTACGCCGATGAACGCGATCGGCGTGCTGTCCCGGGCCGACGAGATCGGTTCCTGCCGGCTCGACTCGATGGAGGTCGCCGAGCGGGTCGCCAAACGGTACGAGGCCGAGCCGCGACTGCATCGGCTGTGCCCGGTGATCGTGCCGGTCAACGGGTTGCTCGGCCACACAGCGACAACCCTGCGCGAGGCGGAGTACGCGCTGCTGGCAACGATCGCGCGGGCGCCGGCCGAAGAGGTCGCCGAACTGCTGCTGACCGCCGACCGGTTCACCTCGACACCGACCGGGCCCCCGGTCACCGAGCTCGAACGCGAGCACCTGCTGGAACGGCTCGGACTGTACGGCGTGCGGTTGAGCGTCGAGCTGATCCGCGACGGCACCGCGACCACGTCGTCCGAGCTGAGCACCGAACTCGCCGAGCGAAGTGGGCTGAACCGGCTGCGGGCGATCCTGGTTCGTCAGTTCGAGACCCGGAGCCGGGTGCTCAAGGCGTACTCCGCGGTGGCGGCACTGGCGGATCTCCTGCGCTCGGGAGACTTCGATGCCGCCACCGAGCTGCAGGCGCGGGTGGAAGAGATCAGTGCCGGAGCACACGAGTTCCAGGAGATCCGGCTGCTGTCCGAGCTGAGGTCTGGTGGGATCACCCTCAAGCCGGAGCGGGCCGAGCAACTCGATCGCCTGCTCGGCGGTTCGGGCCATGACCCGAGCGCGCGGCTGGGACTGGGAGCAGACGCCTCGGCGAACGAAGTACGCGAAGCGGCGTTGGCCGCGCTCACCTCCTGGCAGGCGTTCGCGACCCATCCGCTCACCAGCCGCCCCGGCCAGCTGGCCGCCAGAGTCGCCACCCGAACCCTCGAGGGACTCCTCGCCGGCTAGACGGGACTCCTGCCGGCCAAACGGGACTCTGGCGGGCTAGATGAGACCTTCGCGGACCGCGTAGGCGACCGCGTGCGAGCGGTTGCGGAGCTGGAGGCGCGTGGTGAGTTCGTGCAGCACGTTCTTCACGGTCCGCTCGCTGTAGTTGAGTTCTTCGGCGATCTCGCCGGTGTCGAGGCCGTCCGCGACCAACCGCAGTACGTCGACCTCGCGGGGGCTGAGCCCGGTGAAGGTGAGGCCGCGCGGGGCCAGCACCTGGCGTTGCAGGCGGCCGAGTTGTTCCATCAGCCGGCCGAGCAGATCGGACGGGATCTCGCCGTCCCCCGCGGCCACCCGCGCGATCGTGCGGACCAGCGCGTCCGGGGTGGCATCGATCCGGCGCAGCAACCCGCCGACGCCGATCTCCGCGGCCACCACCAGCGCGGCCTCGTCGAGCACCGTCGCGACCAGCAGCAGCCGGGGCAGGTCGCCGCGGCGCAGCGCTCGCATCGTCCGGGCGGTGTTGTCGTCGAGCACATCGGTGACGACGACCGCGACGGCGGCCTCGTCCACCTCCATCTCGTGCACCAGCCGGATCTCGGGCCGCGACCGCAACTGGCTGATCACTCCCGCCCGCGAGATCGGGTCACTGCCGTGGACGTAGGTCAAGATCGGCGTGCTCATCAGGAACCCCTCCCCGAGGTCGAGCACTCACCGTCCCGCATCCCGCTCAACAGCTGTTCCACACCCGCTCTACAAACGCTCCGCGGGTCGGGGGTCGGGGGCGAGGCGGGCGTGCAGGTGCGAGTCATGGCGCCTGCCGTCGGCCTCGACGTAGTAGTCGCGCATGGTGCCTTCCAGCAGGAAGCCGGCTCTGATCGCGACCCGGCAGGAGCCCTCGTTCACCAACGCGTGGTCGAGGGACAACCGGTGCAGCCCGAGGCCGCCGTCGCCCGGTGAGGTGAACGCCCACCGCGCCGCCGCGTCGAGCGCCCGCGCCGCAAGCCGCCGCCCTCTCGCCGCGGGACTCACCCAGTAGGCGACGACCGCCTGATCCGGGACCCGGTTCACGTCGCGAAGCGTGACAGACCCCAGCAGTACGTCGGTCGCCGCGTCCGCGACGGCGAACACCGCGTTGTTTCGCGACCACCCGTCGATCCGCGACTCGAGCCACTTCACCGCCCGCCTGTCAGCCGGCACCCGCAGTACTGCGGAACCCGCGGTCCACCGGAGGATGTCCGGGTCCGCCATCGCTGTCGCCACCGCGGCCTCGTCCCCTGCTACCAGCGGGCGCAGTACGAGCTCGTCGACTTCGATGCGCGTCGGCTTCAAGCCCACAGCTGTTTCCACCCGGCCTTTCTACCCGACTTGAGGTCGGGCTTCTTGCGATTTTCCGGACAGCAGTTCGCCCGCTCCGGCAGGTCGGCGGGAGCGGGCGAAGGTGGTGCGGTCCTACTGCTTGTGGGGTTCGTTGGCGTGCAGTAGCGGGGCCTGGCGTGCGTGGTCGCCCAGTTGCTGGACGCCGGTGACCAGGCCGCCGGTCAGGTCGCCCGTGGCGAACGAGGTCTGCATGCTGAGCGCCGCGAGACCGGCCGCGTGGTCCGAGAGCTGACGCTTCGCGGTGGCACCGGTGACGATCTCCAGCCGACGGCCGGCCGGGTCGACGTACACCAGAACACTGCCGTCCGGGTCTTCCAGCTCGTTCAGCAGCTCCACCGCGAACGGGCGGGTCTCGGAGTCGGCACCGCCGACGTACACGGAGAAATGCAGGCCGGACGCCTCCTCGGCGTGCCGCACCGCGCGCTCGATGTCGTACAACTGCTCCGGGGTGAATGCGTCACCAGCTGGCACTTGCGCCTCCGGTCGTACGGGCGACGCCGGTGGAGGCGGTCGCGGAGTTGGGGCCGGCGGGAAGCTCGGGCAGGTTGGCCGGGTCCGGCTTGGCGTTGACGTCCGGTCCGCCGATCCAGACCGGCGGAGCCCACCACGACAGACCCGGACGGTAACGCGGACCACTCGCGATCGACGACGCGAAGACGAGCAGCGCCACCACCGCGACGACCAGCGCAGGGATGCCGACGAACACCAGCAAGGTGTGGCCGGAAAGCAGAGTGATCACACCCCGAACCCTAGCTGGTACGCCTTGCATGAGGTCCACCAAGGGCTGCTGCACCGGGCCCGGCTGTACCGAACGACAGGAGGATGTTGCTCGCGAGGTGAACCTCCACGCGTACCGATTCGGTTGGTGCGCAGTGGGAACGCGGTACTTCCTGTCGTTGCGTCCGCAGCTCGCCCGTCCGGAGGCGACAGATCAGCAGCCGCCGCAGTTGTAGTAGGTGATGTCCCAGTGGCTGCCTTCGTTGGCGTAGATGTTGCCGGCGCCGGAGCGCCACTGCGCGGCGCCGTCACCTCGGTTGGCGATACGGGTGAAGGTGTTGCGGATGTAGTTGCTGACGCAGGTGTAGACGGAGATGTCGACCTTGTAGCCGTTGCGGTGGCTGTAGGTGCCGCTGGCGTGGCCGACCTCGGTGCCACCGGTGATGTTCACGGCGCAGCCGCTCGCCTGCTTCAGGGTCCGGACGCCGTACACCGTGCTGTCGTTGATGTTCGTGAACGAGGTGCAGGTGGAGACGTTCCAGTCGGAGCAACCACCGGTGGACGACCAGGTGATGCCGGCCGCGCGGAAGATCGAGGCGGCCTGCGAGTGGGTCATCTTGGTGAGCGCGGAGGCCTGCTCGACCGCGATCACGCCGGGCAGCAACCCGACGAGCACGGCGACGACGGGCACGACGACGCGACGTACGAAGGATTTCATGGGAACTCCTTGAAACTCGGGGCGGAGGGTTTCAAGGAGGGCCTTTCCCAGGAAAGTTGTTGACAAAACGTGAACAACGCAGGACGAGGGTCCGAACAAGGGCGCCGGAAACGGACGGACGGGAGCCGAGAGAACGGGGAGCCGGGCCGTGGGCAGTCGGCCCGGCTCCTCGACCGGGGGACGCCTCAGATCAGAAGTGAACGTCCGAGCACTGATAGAAGGCGTTCGCGGTGTCCGCCATGGTCCAGACGGCCGCTGCCCGGGAAGCCCTTCGGGCCCTCGGTGCGCTGCGGCTCCCACTGGATCTGGCCGCAGTTCTGCACCGTGCCGCTCGCGCGTGCTTCGCGCGAACGATTCGTGAGCACTCGCTTACAGAAAGCTAGCTGGAGAGGCTGCCGATTAGCCGTCGGAGCCGCTGGTTGTTGGGCAGGTCCTCGATCAGCACCCCGCCGTCCGGCCCGCCCAGCGGGATCCGCCAGTTCGGGTACTCGTCGGTCGTGCCCGGCTGGTTCTGCGTCCGGCGCTCTCCCACGGCATCGGTCAGGGCGACACCGACCAGCTTGGCCGGGGTGTGTGCCACATACCGATGCAGGGCTTCGACGATGCGCTCGACGTCCCCGTCCGAATTGCCGAGAAGATGGCGCTCGCGCAGTGCGTTGAGCCATGAGTCCCGCTCGGCCTCGTCCACGGCCAACTCCTCAGCCACAGGCCGGGTCAGCAGTCCGAGCCGGTCCCGGAGCTCCACGTGGTCCCCAGCCAGATACCCAGCAGTCGGCGGCAGGTCATGGGTGGTCACCGTGGCAAGGCAAAGCTCACGCCACCGCTCGGGCGGCAGCGGGTTCCCGTTCGCGTCCCGCTCGAACCACAGCACCGAAGTACCCAGTACGCCGCGCTCGGTCAGGTAGTCCCGCACCCACGGCTCGACCGTGCCGAGGTCCTCCCCCACCACGACCACGCCGGCCCGGGACGCCTCGAGCACGAGGATCCCGATCAGCGCCTCGTGGTCGTACCGCACGTACGTGCCCTCGGTCGGTCGTTCGGGCGAGGTGACCCACCAGAGCCGGAACAACCCGAGGATGTGGTCGATCCGCAGGCCACCGCCGTGCCGGATCACCGCGCGGACCAGGTCACGCCACGGCGCATACCCCGTGGCAGCGAGGGCATCCGGGCGCCACGGCGGCTGCGACCAGTCCTGCCCCTGCTGGTTGAACGCGTCCGGCGGAGCACCCACGTGAATCCCGGCGGCCAGCACCCGCTGCAGAGCCCAGGCGTCCGCGCCGTCAGGGTGTACGCCGACCGCGAGGTCGTGCACGATGCCGAGCGACATCCCGGCCGACCTGGCGCGCGCCTGCGCCCGGGCGAGCTGCTCGTCGAGCTGCCACTGCAGCCAGCAGTGGAACTCCACCGCGTCCGGGTTTTCATTGCGGAAGGCAACGACATCCGGCGCGGCCGGATCCTGCAGCTCCTCCGGCCACTTGCTCCACTCGGGCCCGTGCAGGTCCGAGATCGCCGCCCAGGTGGCGAAGTCGATCAGCCCCTGCCCCTCGCGGTCGCAGTACGCGCCGTACTCCGCGATCCGTCCGATCGACGGGCGGACGCCGAAGAGCAGCTGCAGGGCCTCGCGCTTGGCGGCCCAGACGGTGTCCCGGTCGAGCGCGGTCGCGTCCTCGTTCAGCACGCGGGTCTGCAGGCCGAGGGCCCGGACCCGGTCGCGCTCGGCCGGCGCGAGGTCGCCGTACTCGTCGATGTCCTCGATCCGCAGGTACAGCGGGTTCGCGAACCGGCGGGAGGCCGGCAGGTACGGCGACGGCTCCATCCGCCCGGCGGTCTCCGCGGCGTGCAGCGGGTTCACCAGCACGAAGCCGGCGCCGAGGTCGTTCGCCGACCAGGCGGCCAGATCCGCGAGGTCGTGCAGGTCCCCGATCCCCCACGACCTGCGGGAGCGCACGGAGTACAGCTGGAGGACCCAGCCCCAGGTCCGGTGCAGCTTCTGCGGCTCGAGCCGCTGCGGGGTGACGATCAGCGTGCTGACGGAGATCTCCGGGTTGCCGCCGATCCGCGCGCACAGCCGGTGGTAGCCGAGCGGCAGGTCCCCGGGCAGCTGGAAGGTCGCCTCGCCCATCTGTACGCCGTCCACCCACTCCGGCTCGACCCAGTGGTCCTGCTGCGGGATGTCGCGGCGCTGGCCGCCGTCCTCCAGGTCGACCCACACCTCGGCCGCGGAGCCGTGCGGCAGGTGTACTGCGAACCATGGCGTCCAGCCCTCGCGCATCACCACCGTGGCGGGCAACGTACGCCGCCAGCGCGCCAACTGGTGCTCCGCCAGCGCATCGGCGGCTCGCTCGGGACTGGAGGCGTCAACGCCCAGAGCAGCCAGTACGGCGGAGACGACCTCGCTGGAGACCAGTACGTGTTTGCCCTGCCAGTCCCAGTACTCGGTCGCCACTCCATGGGCGACGGCTAGCTCTACAAGGGCCGGAGTGGGAGCAGTCACGCGTGCGAGTCTGCCGTATCCCGGGCCGAGCCACCGAACGGCGCGCGCCGCACACCCCACACGCGTCACCGCGCGGAGGCGTCCGGGCACACCCAGTCCCCCTCCAGCCCGAACGGGAAGCGCGGCTGCCGTCCGACCGGCGGGAGCCTTTACCCTTCGGTGAGCGAAGGGGCAGTCGCGCCGGCAGAGGGGGTATGGATGGAGAGGCCGCACGGGATCACCAGGCGCACCACCCTGGGGTGGCTCGGCGCACTCGCAGTGGGCTCGGCGGCCGCCAGCGGCTGCGAGGGCCCGTCCGCGAAAAGCACCTCGGCGATCGGCGACTACAACCTCACGCACTGGGTCGCGGACCGCGGCGACAGCTACCTGGTCGGCCACCGTGGCGTCGGCGATGTGTTCCCCGAGCACAGCATGGAGTCGTACCAGGCGGCGGTCGACTGGGGTGCCCAGGCGATGGAGATCAGCGTCGGCATCACCTCCGACAACGTGCTCGTCTGCCTGCACGACCTCACCCTCGACCGGACCACCACTCTGACCGGCAACCTGCGCACCACGACGTACGACGCCGTGCGGGACGGGTGGCTCGACATCCCCCGGCTGGGCCCGGCTTGGCAGAACAAGGCCAAGATCCCGCTGTTCGAGGACGTACTGCGGACCTTCGGCGGCCGGGTGATCCTGTGCGTCGAGGCCAAGGACGACCGGGCGCACGGGCCGATGATGTCGATGATCGCCAAGTACGGGCTCGAGACGTCGGTGATGCTGAAGACCTACTTCAAGAGCAAGCGGATCATCGAGGCCAAGGGCGCCGGGCTGGGCGTGTTCGCCTACTTCACCACGCCGGCCGAGATGACGGTCGAGGCGATCCGGACGGTGGCGAGCAAGTTGTCGCCGGGCACCGACGCCATCGTGGTGCCGAACTCCGGCCCGGGCGGGTACCTCGCGCCCGAACTCGCCGATGCCGCCATGGCCACGGGCCTACCGGTCTGGCCGTATCCCCTGCACAGGCGCTCGGACGTGACCCACTACAAGGCGCTCGGCATGCCCGGCGCGGTCACCTCGAACATCGGCTACCTGCTCGCCAGGACGAAGGTCGACGTCACCGACCAGTGGGCCACCGGCGCTGTCGTGCCCGGCGAGCTCACCCGCGATCCGTACGACGACCGGTTCGCGGTCGGGTGGGGCAAGGACGGCACCATCCTGCTCGGTGCCCAGAAGACGCAGCACTTCCTCACCCTCGGCAACCTCGGCCCGATCACCGCTCCGAGCTACTCGGTGGAGTTCCAGGCCTCCTACGCCACCCTCCCGGCGGACCCGACCGCCAACCTGACGCTGGCCTTCGGCCATCAGGACGACGCGTACTACGAACACCATCTGGCCGCCGGCAACGGCTACCACGCGATTCTGCAGGCCGACGGGCAACTCGGCCTGTACGCGCACCGCAAGGGCAAGGCCGCGGGGACCAAGCTGGCCACCAAGAAGACCGCCGCGCCCTTCCGTGGCGAATGGCTGTCCTTACGGCTCGAGGTCACCCCGACCCACCTCACTTGGACCCGGCTGGACCAGTCCGCCAAGGTCCCGCCCAAAGTGATCGTCATCGACAGGGCGTACCGCGGCGGCTACCTGCACATCGGCCGAGGCTCCACCGACGGCGTCCTGGCCCTGCGCGGCCTGAAGGTGTCGACCCTCTAGCCGGGAACCCGTCGTTGGCGGCGACTCAGCAGCAGTACTGCGACCAGCAGCACCGCGCTCGCCACGACGAGCCCGATGGCCACCCCTGCCATGTTGTCGGTCAACTGATAGAGCGCGGTCGGCCAGATGACCAGCAGGATGGAGCACCCGACCACCGCGTACGCCGAGGCGTGGCGGCGGCGTGAGGAGGTCCGCCGTGACCACCAGCACGCCGACCGCGAGAATCCCGAACGTTGCCACTAGCAACGATGAGCCGCCGAGCCACCAGACTCCCAGCGCGGCGATGGCCAGCGCCACGGCTACTCCGACGACACGACCCATCACGCCCTCGACCGCGACGTACACGGCGAATCCGGCCACGCAGCAGCCGAGCGAGGCCAGTGCGGAGCTGAGTTGTTCACCTCTGCGGAGCAACGCGAGCACCACGGCGACACCGAGCAGGATGACGGCGGCGCTGGTTCCGGTGCCGATCCGGGCCGCACGGCCCATCTCGCGCCCCAGTTCGCGACCGTGAGAAGGGCTACAGCGCCCAGCAGCAAGGCACCGCCGATGTAGCCGAGCACCTCGGTCAAGGCCGACGCGTGCGTTGCTGTGGGTGGCTGCCGTGAGGTCCTGGGGGTGGTCGGTTCGGAAAACCCTTGCGTGGAGGCGGGAGCGGTGTCGAAGTCCGCAGCGGCGGCGGACCGCAGCGCGTCGGCCTGGTACTGACGCAGGACACCCGCGCTCACCAGCCTGGTCAGCTCGTCATCGAGCCGGCTCGGCATGGCCGTTTCTCCTCCTCGCGCTTTCCGGGGTCCGGGGATGCGGCGATCCTGGCGGTGATCACTACAGTAGGGCGGCGAGATGCCTATTCTGCTCAGTTACCCCGTGTCCCTGCTCAGTCACCCCCTGTTCTCCGTGCCCCAGAGCTTCCCGACGTTCATCCGCAGAGGGAACGACGGCAAGCTCGAAGTGACCGACCAGATCATCACGGTCCCGGCCCGGATCCTCGGCCTGATCGTCGCCTTCTTCGTGCTCCGCTGGATCCTGCACAAGGCCATCCGCCGGTTCGCCCGGCCGCCCGGCAACGGCGCTGTCGCCGGGGTGCTGGCCAAGTCCAAGCGCGGTCAGGAGTTCGTCGAGCAGACCCTGCTCAGCGAACGCCGGACCCAGCGGGCGGAGACCATCGCGTCGTTGCTCTGCAGCACCGTCACGATCGTGCTGACCGCGATACTGGTGGTGATGGTGATGGCCGAGCTCGGCTTCAACATCCTGCCGGTGGTCGCGTCCGCGAGCATCATCGGCGTGGTCCTCGGCTTCGGCGCCCAGACGCTGGTGAAGGACTTCCTGGCCGGCGTCTTCATGATCTTCGAGGACCAGTACGGCGTCGGCGACCTGGTCGACATGGAGAAGGCCACCGGCGTGGTCGAGGCGGTCGGCCTGCGGGTCACCCGGCTGCGCGGCGAGGACGGCACCACCTGGTACGTCCGCAACGGCGAGGTGCTCCGGGTCGGCAACCTGACCACCCGCGACCCCGACGCACCCACCACCACGTCCACCGGCGTCGGCAGCGCCGCCGAGGCGGCCGACAACCCACCCCACCTGGACCAGCCCACCGAACCGCGCGAGACCCGCCCGGTGGACGCCAACAGCACTACCGCGCCGCCGCCCGGCGCAGGCTCCCGAGGCCACGAACCAGACGCCTGACCCGCGCAGCCTGATCACTCATTCCAGACACGACGACGCCGGCCCCGCTCCGCGATGGAGTTGGGGCCGGCGCCGGTTCGCAGTACGGCGGAACGTCAGGCGGTGAAGGTGACGTCCAGGGTGATCGTGGTGCCGGTCAGCGCCTGGGAGACCGGGCAGTTCTTCTTGGCCTCCTCGGCGAACTGGGCGAACTCGTCCGCGGTCAGGCCGGGGACCTTGCCGTTCACCGAGAGCAGGATGCCGGTGATGCCCTCACCCGGCTGGAAGGTCACGTCGGCGGTGGTGTCGATCGCCTCCGGCGCGTGGCCGGCGCCGGCCAGCGCGTGCGACAGCGCCATCGAGAAGCAGGTCGAGTGCGCGGCTGCGATCAGCTCCTCCGGGCTGGTCTTGCCCCCGGCCTTGTCCTGGGACCGGGCGGCCCAGGTCACGTCGAAGGTGCCGAGGCCCGACGACTCGAGGTTGACCTGACCGGCCCCCTCCAGCAGCGAACCTTCCCAGTGGGCCTTGGCGGTGCGGGTAGCGGCCATGCTCGTTGTCTCTCCTAAGGCTCAGGTGCCGGACACGTCGATCGCGCCCGGGTACTGCGGTTCGTCGGTGTTCACCATGCTGTGTGCCGCCATCACCAGGTACGTCCAGATCTCCTGGTCACGGTCCGGCTCCAGCTTGATCTCGTCGAGGGCGGCTCGCATGTGTCCCAGCCAGCGGTCCCGTGCGCTCGGGGTGACGGCGAACGGGTTGTGCCGCATCCGCAGCCGGGGGTGCCCGCGCTGCTCGGAATAGGTCCGCGGCCCGCCCCAGTACTGCACCAGGAACATCCGGAAGCGCTCCTCGGCCGGGCCGAGGTCCTCCTCCGGGTACATCGCGCGCAACTCCGGGTCGGCGGCGACACCGCGGTAGAACGCGGCCACCAATCGGTGGAAGGTGTCGGCTCCCCCGACGGCGTCGTAGAAACTCTGTGGCTCGCTCATCGCTCCCAGTGTCTCAACCCGCCGAAACGTGCCGACCGAGGGCTGCCCGCTCGGACTCGCCCAGCGGCCGCTTGGCCTGCGTCTCGCCGTCCACCGCGACGATCACCGAGACCGCCTTGGCGTAGACGAACTCGGCTTCCCCGCCTCGGTCGACAATCCGCGAACCCAACGTGAACGACGTGGTGCCGATCGACTCGACCCACACGTCCACGTCGTACGGCGGGTGCCTGAGCAGGATCGGGCGCAGGTAGTCGACGGTCTGGCTGACCAGCACGCATGGGTACTCGGCGAAGTAGTCGGCCGCGCCTGTGCCGACCACCTCGGCCAGGAACAGGATCCGGGCCTCCTGCAGGTAGTCGAAGTACCGGACGTTGTTCACGTGGTCGTAGGAGTCGATGTCCGACCAGCGGACCAGGACCGGATGAGTGAAGGTCATGAGCCCACCAGCTTCGACAGAGCCTCGCGCTCCACCGGGGTGATCCGGCGCAACCGGTTCGCGGCGAAGTCGAACGGGACCAGCCGGGTCCGCGCCTCGACGTACGTCCGGCGCGGTTCGGCGTCGAGGATCTCGTAGTCGACGGTGAAGGAGGCGGCCTTGATCTCGCTGATCCACAGCTCGATCCGGACCGGATCGGCGCGGAAGACCAGCGGGGCGCGGTACTGCACCTCGTGCCGGGCCACCAGCAGTCCCGTCTCCAGGTCGTCGGCGCCGAGTTCCTTGGCGGTCCGAAAGAGGAAGTCCACCCGGGCGTCCTGCAGATAGTCGACGTACCGGCCGTTGTTCACGTGGCCCAGCGCGTCCATGTCGCCCCAGCGGAGCGGGCAGTGATAGACGTGTCGGTTGTGGGGCTCGCTGTGATCATCGCTGTGATCATGCACACGGCGATCATCGCATCCGTGCCACAGCGTGTCCGACGAGGCGTGGGTAGTCTGCATCCCGGACGCGTCCACCGGGCGCGGTGGTATTGGTCTATACGCAGTGCACGACCGGCAGCGAAGGAGTGTGGCGGATGAGCGAGCAGCAGAGGGTGGCGATCGTCACCGGGGCAGCCCGGGGGATCGGCGCCGCCGTGGCGCAGCGGCTCGCCGCCGACGGCAACGCGGTCGCGGTACTGGACCTGGACGAGGCGGCCTGCGCCGGCACCGTCGAGGCGATCACCGCCGCGGGTGGCAAGGCCGTCGCGATCGGGTGTGACGTGAGCAAGTCCGACCAGGTCACCGCCGCCGTGGAGCGGGTCGTGGCCGAGCTGGGCGCGCCGACGATCCTGGTGAACAACGCGGGCGTGCTGCGCGACAACCTGCTGTTCAAGATGACCGAGGACGACTGGGACACCGTGATGTCGGTGCACCTGCGCGGCAGCTTCCTGATGTCGAAGGCGTGCCAGGCGCACATGGTCGAGGCGGCGTACGGGCGGATGGTCTTCCTCTCCTCCACCTCGGCCCTCGGCAACCGCGGCCAGGCCAACTACGCCTCCGCCAAGGCCGGTCTGCAGGGCCTGGCCAAGACCCTGGCGATCGAGCTGGGCAAGTTCGGTGTCACCGCGAACGCGATCGCGCCGGGCTTCATCGAGACCGACATGACGGCGGCCACCGCGGCCCGGGTCGGCGTCGACTTCGAGGAGTTCAAGAAGGCCACCGCGGCCACCATCCCGGTGAACCGGACCGGCAAGCCCGAGGACATCGCCGCCGCCGCGTCGTTCTTCTGCAGCGAGGAGGCCGGCTTCGTCTCCGGCCAGGTCCTGTACGTCGCCGGCGGCCCCCGCAACTGAGCTAGCTAGGAGCTGAAGAGACCGACATGGCGCAAACCTTCACCGGGGTCGACGAGGTCGTCCACGCGGTCGGCACCCAACTCGGCGAGACCCAGTGGCTCGAGATCACCCAGGAACAGGTGAACAAGTTCGCCGAGGCGACCGGTGACCACCAGTGGATCCACGTCGACGTCGCCCGTGCCGCCAAGGGCCCGTACGGCGGCACGATCGCGCACGGCTACCTCACCCTGAGCCTGATCGCCCGCTTCGGCGAGGAGCTCTTCTCGATCAAGGGCGTCACCGCCAAGCTGAACTACGGCGTCAACAAGGTCCGCTTCCCGGCCCCGGTCCCGGTCGGCTCCCGAGTCCGGGCCAGCGCGTCGATCGCCGGCGCCCAGGAAACCCCCGCCGGCGTCCAGGTCTCCCTCCAATGGGTCATAGAACTGGAAAACTCCACCAAGCCCGCCTGCGTGGCCGAAACCGTAGTCCTCCTCGTCCGCTAACTGAAAGTCTGTTCAGAGGGGGACGCAATTCAGAGGGTTCGCAACAGTCCTGTCTGGGTCTGCACCCGGCGGTAACCGAGCCAGTTGTTCACGGCAAGCATCGGACCGTTCTCGTCGTCGTTGGAGGTGAACGCGCCGACGATGCCGGCGTCGGCGCAACGCCGCAGCGCCTCCCACTTGGCGAGCTTCGCGAGCCCGCGGCCGCGGTACGCCGGGATCGATCCGGTCATCGCCGACCAGGCCCGGTCACCATCGGTCTCGATCGCCGAGAACGCGGCCACCTCGTCACCGGCCATCGCCGCCACGCCCAGGGACTTGTCCAGCGCCGGCGACTCCCACACCTCGCGGACCCAGTCGTCGTAGTCGATCGCGTCGGCCGGCGAATCGCTCGGCTCGTCCAACGTCGCCACCGCGTCCGCGGTGTAGGCCTGCCGCGCATCGAGGGTGTCCATCGTGACCAGTTCGATCCCCTCGGGCGCCGGCGGCCGCGGCGGCAACACCCGCGGATCGACCCCGGAGTAGTGCATCTGCCGGGTCCCGTCGTACCCGAACCGCTTCGCGAACTCGACACCGCCCGGCTCGGCGAACGTCCGCGCCCGTACTGCGCCGACCTCGGCGAGGTGGTCATGCAATGGCTTCGCCAGCGCGTCCGCGATCCCCTGCCGCCGGTGCTCCGGGTGCACGTAGATCGAGACGCCGGCCTGGCCTTCCTCGCTAGTCCAGGTGTTCAGCCCGGTCGCTCCCCACGCCACCAGGTCACGACCGGAGATCGCCACCAGGCCGAGGAACCTCTCGGCCGGCGAATGCACCTCGATCAGGTGACGAGTACTCGCCGGGGACATCACGGAGTACGAGAAAGTCGCGCGCCGCAGCGCGGACACCGCCTCGGCGTCGTCCGGTACCACCGGCCTGATCTCCATGGCGTGGACGATAACGAGCCGCCGTGCGCACCCGCCACGCATTTACCGGCACCCACGATCGCGCCGCGTTTCGCCGTACCGGCGGCAGTTGGGACGTGATCGCAACAGCCGAGGGGTGCCTGTGATTCTGCCCAGACACCCTCGGGCCTTAGGGTTGGCCGGTGCCCGTGATCGCGACCGCATCGTTGACCAAGCGATACCCGCGTGTGACGGCCCTGGACGAGCTGACCGTCGAGGTGGGGTCCGGAGTGACCGGACTGGTCGGAGCCAATGGCGCCGGCAAGTCGACCCTGCTGAAGATCCTGCTCGGACTGATCGCCCCGACCGCCGGAAGTGCCATCGTGCTGGGACACGACGTGGTCACCGGCGGCGAGGCGGTCCGCGCGCTCGTCGGCTACATGCCCGAGCACGACTGCCTGCCGCCCGACGTGTCGGCGACCGAGTTCGTCGTGCACCTCGGCCAGATGTCCGGCCTGCCGGCCACCGCCGCCCGCGAACGCGCCGCCGACGTACTGCGCCACGTCGGGCTGGACGAGGCTCGGTACCGCCCGATGGGTGGTTACTCCACCGGCATGAAGCAGCGGGTCAAGCTGGCGCAGGCGCTGACCCACGACCCCAAGCTCGTGCTGCTCGACGAGCCCACCAACGGCCTCGACCCCGCCGGGCGCGACGAGATGCTCACGCTGGTCCGGCGGATCGGCACCGAGTTCGGCATCCCCGTGCTGATCACCTCGCACCTGCTCGGCGAGCTCGAGCACGTCTGCGACCACATCGTCGTGCTGGACGGCGGCCGGTTGCTCCGGTCGGAGTCGAAGGCGGCCCTGACCGGCGAGACCGGAGTTCTGGCTGTCGAGGTCCGCGACCTGAGCGGACGCGACCGGCTCGGTGCGGCGCTGGAACGGGCCGGCGCCAGGGCGAGGGCCGAAGGGCCGCTGGTGCTGGTGGAGATCAGCGGCGAGGAGACGTACGACATCGTCCGCGACACGGTCGCCGAGCTCGGCCTCGGCCTGGTCCGGGTCGAACCGCACCGGCACCGGCTGGAAGAGGTCTTCAGTGTCTGACCGCACGGGCGTCATCCACGACATCGGCTACCGGCACTACGACGGACCGCGGCTCGGCCGGTGGGCGATCACGCAGGCCCTGATGGTCAGCAGCCTCCGGCACGCCTACGGAATCGGCCGGTCCGGCAAGTCCAAGGTGATGCCGATCTTCCTGCTCGCAGTGATGGTGGTGCCGGCGGCGATCGTGGTCGGCATCGAGAACGGCCTGCAGTTCGACAAGCCGCCGATCGAGCCGGTCGACTACATCTACCTGCTGCAGCCGGTGATCGCGCTGTACCTCGCCTCGCAGGCTCCCCAACTGTTCTCGCGCGACCTGCGCTACCGCTCGATCGTGCTCTACCTGGCCCGGCCGCCGCGCCGTACCGACTACGCGCTGGCGAAGCTGACCGCGCTGGTCGCAGCCCAGATGATCCTGATCTGCATCCCCCTCGTCGTCCTGTACGCCGGGGCGTTGCTGGCCAAGTACAACTTCCTGCAGATGAGCAAGCAGTTCGTGGCCGGGCTGGCCGGGGCGTTGCTGCTGTCGATCCTGCTCGCCGCGATCGGCGGCCTGATCGCTGCGGCCACCCCACGCCGGGGATTCGCCGTCGCCGCGATCATCGCCGTACTGATCGTGTCCTTCACCGCGGCGACCACCACGATGGCGATCGTGGACGAGAAGGGCGACATGTCGAGCACGGCCGCGCGGTACGCGAGTCTGGTGTCGCCGTTCAACCTCACCGAGGCCCTGCAGACGTGGTTCCTGCGCAACGACCGCGACGGCAGCTGGATGCCGACCACCCAGCAGGGCCTGGTGTTCACCGCGGTCTACGTGCTGCTCGTCGCGGCCTGCGTCTGGGGCGTCAACGCGCGGTACGCGAAGGTGGCGCGCGGATGAGCGTGATCCGGATCGAGAAGGTCTCCCGCTGGTACGGCAACGTGGTGGCGATCAACGACGTCACCATGACGATCGGCCCTGGCGTCACGGGGTTGCTCGGCCCGAACGGCGCGGGCAAGTCGACGCTGATCACGATGATGGCGGGATTCCTGCCGCCGTCGACCGGCACGGTCACGCTGGACGGCGCCGAGGTGTGGCGCAACGAGGGCGCCTACCGGCACATCGGCCTGGTCCCCGAGACCGAGGCCGTCTACGACACGTTGACCGGCTCGCAGTTCGTGGTCGCGAACGCCCAGCTCCAGGGTCTGCCGAATCCCGGTGCCGCCGCGGCCGAGGCGATCACCATCGTCGCCATGGAGGACGCGGCCGGGCGCCGCATCTCGACGTACTCGAAGGGTATGAAGCAGCGGATCAAGATGGCCGCGGCGCTCGTGCACGAGCCGTCGGTACTGCTGCTCGACGAGCCGTTCAACGGGATGGACCCGCGACAGCGGCTGCACCTGATGGACCTGCTCCGCAAGATGGGCGCGGACGGGCGCACGGTGCTGTTCAGCTCGCACATCCTCGAGGAGGTGCAGCAGGTCGCGACCCACATCGAGGTCGTCGTGTCCGGCCGCCACGCGGCCTCAGGCGACTACCGCGCCATCCGCACACTGATGACGGACCGCCCTGTGCTCTACCGGCTGCGGTCCTCCGACAACCGCCGGCTCGCCTCCGCACTGATCGCCGACCCCTGTACTTCGGGCGCCGACCTGGACGACTCCTCGCTGCAGGTGCAGGTGCTCGACTTCGAGCGCTTCAGCAGGCTGGTTCCCACGCTGGCACGGGAGCTGGGCATCCGGCTGCTCGAGGTCGCGCCGACGGACGAGTCCCTCGAGAGCGTCTTCTCCTACCTCGTCGGGAGGCGCTGATGGTCGCCACGATCGCCCGGCTCACGCTGGCCACGCTCTTCGGCCACCGGCGCGGGTTGCTGCTGTTCGTCCTCCCCGTGGTGCTGCTCGCGCTCTGCGTGCTGCTCGCCCTGACGGTGGACGACACCGCCGACTTCAGTACCGCGTTGCTCCAGCAGTTCGGGCTCGCGGTGATCCTGCCGCTGGTCGCCCTGATCGCGGCGACCGGCGCGATCGCGACCGAGATCGACGACGGCTCGATCGTCTACCTGCTGAGCAAGCCGATCAAGCGCTACACGATCATCCTCACCAAGGCCGGCGTCGCCATCGGCGTCATCCTCGCCCTCGGCGCGATCCCGATGACGCTGGCCGGCATCATCCTCGACCCGTCCGACCTCCGGACGGCCCTTGCCTTCGGCATCGGCGCCCTGGTCGCCGGCATCGCCTACACCGCGATCTTCACCGCCATCTCGGTGATCTCGGCCAACGCCGTCACCATCGGTCTGCTCTACTCGTTGCTCTGGGAAAGCGTGATGGGACAGTACGTGGACGGCGCCAAGGCTCTGTCGGTCCAGCAGTGGTCCCTCGCGGTGATCCAGAAGCTCTCCGACGCTCCCCACGTCGAGTCCGCGGTCAAACTCCCGATCGCCGTGATCCTCCTGCTAGCAGTCACCACGGTCGGCCTGACCCTGGCCATCACCCGCCTCCGCTCGCTGGTGCTGTCCACCTCCGAATAACCTCAACCAGCGTCTTGCTGGGGTGCCCGGCAGTGCGCATGCTGGCGTCGTGGGCAACTGGCGGCAGACCAGTGTTCGGGCGCTCGCCGTCTTCTATGCGCTGGTGTGGCTTCTGCCGGGCTTTGCCATCATCGACCTGACCGTCACGTGGAGTTCGTCCTGGCCGGTGATGCTGGAGGCTGGTTGGGGCCTCATGTTCGGCGCCCTGATCGCCGCGCCTCTGATTGCCCTCGTCCATACCCCTTTCAACACCGCCGCGATCGTCCAGTTGACCGTCGTCTGCCTCGTGATCGCCCTGGCGGCGGCTGTGTCGCTGGCCTGGCAGGCGGCCGTTCTCGACGGTGTCCTGGCCGTGCAGATCCTCTCCATCGTCCTGATCGGTTCCCCTCGTGCTTGGCGCGGACTCGGACCTTCACGCCTCTCAGTACCGCTGGCTGTGCTCGCGCTCGTGAGCCTCGGCCCATGGGTCGTTTATGCCTTCGAGATGTTCGCCGCGGATCGCGAGAATCGCCCGGATGGCGACTACACCAACGGCGTGGACCACTACTCCGTCCAAGGCGCGCTGGCGCTGGCCCTGGTCGCCCTGACCGCGTTGGCGGCGTGGTGGCCGCATCAGTTCCTGCTCGCCGCGATCGGAGTGGCGGTGTCCGGGATGTATCTGGGCATCGTCTCGGCGGCGCACCAGGGCACCCCGGGCGGCTTCAGCACGACCTGGTCCTGGGCGGCCGTGCTCTGGGGAGCCGCGGTTGGCGCCTCTGCGTTCCTGACCAGATACCAGCAGCCATCCGCGGCAGGTCTCCGCTCCTTCGATTGACAGCACACTGTCAGGTGGGAGGTATGCTGTCATCATGACTGATGGAGCCAGGACTTCACCGGCCGAGAGGTTGGCCGGACTGATGGTGTCGGACGGGCCGCGGGAGGAGTTCGCCGAGGCGTTTGCTTCGTTCGCGCCGCTGATCGGCAGCTGGGATCTCGAGGTCAAGTGGTACGACGACGCGGGCGAGGTGGTGCGGGAGACCAAGGGCGAGTGGCACTTCGCCTGGGCCCTGGACGGACGTGCGGTCGCAGACATCTGGATCACGCCGAGCCGTGCGCAGCGCGCGGTGGACGGAGACGGCGAGTGGGGCCTCACCATTCGGCTCCATGACCCCGAGCTCGGCGCCTTCCGCTCGACCTGGATGGGCCCGAAGCACGCGATGGTGATGACCTTCATCGGTCACCCAGGCGCCAACTCCATCACCCTGGAGGCCCGCGAACCCAAGTCCGCCAAGACCCGCTGGATCTTCACCGACATCACCCCCACCAGCTTCCACTGGCGCAACGAAGACGAAGCTGCCGACGGCACCATCACCGTCCGTCAGCGCTTCACCGCCACCCGCTCTCGGCTGTAGACCTCGACGGCGGCTGTGGCGAGGCGGAGGAGCTCGGCGCGCAGGTCTGGCGGCTGCAGGACCTCGACGTCTCCACCGAAGCCCAGGAGCACCCCGCAGGCTGCTTCTCGAACGCGGAAGCGCAGTGCCACGTGGGGCCAGACGTCCTCGGGGGCTGGAACGTCGCGGGCTTGCTCGCCCTTGGCCAGCATCGGGGTTGCCACGCGCCTGACCAGCTCGGCTCGCTCCGGGCGGACTCGGACAACCACGTCAACCCCGGCCGGCAGGCTTCGCTCGAGTCCGGAGCGGAGGCGTTGCCACTCCTCCTGGAGGTCCAGGTCGGCAGGCCTGACCGCAGATTCCGCCCGTACGTCGACCTGCTGGATCCGCGACACCCGGTACATCCGGGCCACTCCGCGATGCGCGGCCACCAGGTACCACCGCCCCGCCTGCTCCACGAGCCCCCAGGGGTCGACGGTACGACGTACCGGGCGGCCCGCGGTCGCCGACGCATACCGCAGGGACACCCGCCGGCGGGTCACCACGGCCTTCCGGAGCGCGGGCAGTGCGCCGACCTCCTCGGCCTCGGCGAACCACCGTCGCCGGTCCACCACGATCGCGTCCGACAGGGCCTCCGCATCGCCCTGCAGTTGCAGCGGCAGGGTGGAAGACAGCTTGCCCATCGCGGACTGCAGCGCGTCCCGCAGCCCGAGCTCCTCCGACAACGAAGCCCGGCCGGACCACGCGAACAACGCCTGCGCCTCGCGCGGGGTCAGCCCACTCACGTCGGCCCGGTAGCCCGGCAGGAGCACGCACCCACCGTTTCGCCCGCGCTCGGTGTAGACCGGGACACCGGCGGCCGACAACGCCTCCATGTCACGCATCACGGTGCGCGTGGACACCTCCAGCCGCTCGGCCAGCTCGCGAGCGCTCAGCCGGGGATGCCGTTGCAGCAACAGGATGATCTGCAGCAACCGGTCGGCTCTCATGCCGACGATGATGCCAGGAATACACGACAGAAGATGTCGTATATAGGGCGCGAGAGTGGTTCCGACACCTACTACTGGAGGAATCGTGACGGACCCACGCCCGATGCTCGTGCTCGCCCTGGACCAGACCCAGGCCATGATCGACACCATCGGCGCCGACGAACTCGACCTGCCGACGCCGTGCCCGGAGTACGAGGTCCGCACCCTGCTGGGCCACCTGATGACCGTGGTCAGCCGGATCGAGCTGGCACTGACCGGGAACGACCCGTTGTCGATCCCGACGGTGACGCCTGGTGTGACGGACTTCCCGACCACGTGGAAGGAGCGCCGCGCGACTCTCGACGAGACGCTGTCCGACGGGTCGGTGCTCGGCCGCACCTGCAAGCTGCCCTGGGGAACCCTGCCGGGCGCCGCCGCCATCGCCGCCTACACCGGAGAGCTCACCACGCACTCGTGGGACCTCGCCAAGGCGACCGGCCGCACCGACCTCCTGGACGACTCGCTGGCCGAGTACTGCCTGCCGCTGGTCCAGCAGTTCATCCCGGCCGAGCCCCGAGGCGGCCACATCCCCTTCGGGCCCGTAGTACAGGTCGCGGACGAGGCACCGGCGTACGACCGCTTGGTCGCCTGGGAGGGGCGCAAGCCCTAGCTGCTAGCTGACCATGCCTCCGTTGAGGGTCAGGCCGCCATCAATGGTGATGGTCTGACCCGTGATCCAGGAGGCTTCGTCGGACAACAGGAACCAGACCAGCGACGCGACGTCCTCGGGCCGGCCGAGCCGCTTCAGCGGGTACGTCGCCGCCACCTCGTCCTCGCGTCCTTCGTACAGAGCACCGGCGAACTTGGTCTTCACCACCGCGGGCGCGACCGCGTTGATCCGGATCGCCGGTGCCAGTTCCACCGCCAGTTCGGTGGTCACCCGGGAGAGCATCGCCTTGGTTGCGCCGTACCAGCCGATGCCGGGTGACGGCGCCAGGCCCGCCACCGACGACAGGTTGACCACAGCACCGCCGTGCACGCCCATCCAGGCATCGCGGCAGGCCTTGACCCAGGCGATGGTCGCCAGCACGTTCGTGTCGACCATCTTGGCCGCAACAGCACTGTCGACGTCGAGTAGCGAGCCGTAGATCGGGTTGATGCCCGTGTTGTTCACCAGCAGATCGACAGACCCATACGTGGCCACTGCGGCGGCTACGACACTGGCCCGGTGCTCAGGGTCCGCAGCCTTGCCCTCAACGGCCATCGCGTACTCCCGGCCGCCCAGGGACTCCACTGCGTCGTCCAACGTCTCCTGGGTGCGACCGGTGATCACCACGCGAGCGCCATCGGCCACGAGACGCTTTGCGATCGCCAGCCCGATACCCCGGGAGGCGCCGGTGACGATCGCCGTACGGTCCTTGAGGCTCATCAGCTGAGGCGCTCGAGGACGACCGCCATACCCTGGCCGCCGCCGACGCACATCGTCTCGAGGCCGAACTGCTTGTCCTCGAACTGCAGGCCGTTCACCAGCGTGGTCATGATCCGGGCGCCGGTGGAGCCGAACGGATGCCCGAGCGCGATCGCGCCGCCGTGCACGTTCAGCCGGTCCTCCTGGATGCCCAGCTCGCGGGCCGAACCGATCACCTGGACCGCGAAGGCCTCGTTGATCTCGACCAGGTCGATGTCGTTGATGCTCATCCCGGCGCGGGCGAGTGCCTGCTTGCTGGCCTCGATCGGTCCCAGGCCCATGATCTCCGGCGAGAGGCCGCTGACACCGGTCGAGACGATCCGCGCCAGCGGGGTCAGGCCGAGCTCACGCGCCTTGGTGTCGCTCATGATCACCACCGCCGCGGCGCCGTCGTTCAGCGGGCAGCAGTTGCCGGCGGTGACGGTGCCGTCGGGCCGGAACACCGGCTGCAACTGGCTGACCTTCTCCAGCGTGGTGCCCGCCCGGAGGCCGTCGTCCTTGCTGACGACCGTGCCGTCCGGCAGCGTCACCGGGGTGATCTCGCGCTCGAAGAAACCGTTGTTGATCGCCTGCTCGGCCAGGTTCTGCGAGCGGACGCCGAACGCGTCCTGGTCTGCCCGGGTGATCCCCTTGAGCGTCGCCACGTTCTCCGCGGTCTGACCCATCGCGATGTAGACATCCGGGATCAGGCCGTCCTCGCGTGGGTCGTGCCAGGTGTCGTTGGTCTCGGCGTACTTCTCGGTGCGCTGGACCGCGTCCGCGAAGACGGTGTTGAACGAGCTCGGGTCGCCGACGCCGGCCGACCCGAAGTTCTTGTACCGCGAGACGCACTCGACGCCGGCGCTGACGAAGATGTCGCCCTCACCGGACTTGATCGCGTGGTACGCCATCCGCGCGGTCTGGGTCGACGACGCGCAGAACCGGTTGACCGTGGTCGCCGGGGTGTTGTCCCAGCCGAGCTGTACCGCGATCCGGCGGGCCATGTTGCCGCCGTGCTCGTCGTGCGGCTCGGCACAGCCGACCATCAGGTCCTCGATCTGGTCCCCGGTCAGGCCGGCCTTCCCGATCGCGGCCTGGATCATCTGCACGGCCAGGTCGTCCGGCCGGATGTCCTTCAGCGAACCCTTGTAGGCCCGGCCGATCGGCGACCGCGCGGTGGAGACGATGACTGCTTCAGGCATTTCCGGCCTTCCTTGGATGGTTGCTATCGGCCCGGCGGAGGTTCTACAGACCGAGGTCGCGGCCGATGAGCTCTTTCATGATCTCGTTCGAGCCGGCCCAGATCTTGGTCACCCGGGCGTCCCGCCAGGCCCGCGCGACGCGGTACTCGTTCATGTAGCCGTAGCCGCCGTGCAGCTGGACGCACGCGTCCAGGATCTCGTTCTGCACGTGCGCGCTCCACCACTTCGCCTTCGCCGCGTCGACCGCGGACAGCCGGTCCTCGTCGTGCGCGACGATCGCGTTGTCGACGTAGGCCTGGGTGACCTCGGCCTTGGTGACGAGCTCGGCGATCAGGAACTTGTTGTACTGGAACGAGCCGACCGACTGCCCGAACGCCTTGCGCTGCTTCACGTAGTCGACGGTCTCGTCGAGGATCTGGATCGCGTGCGCGATGTTCGACACCGCCGCGCCGACCCGCTCCTGGGCCAGCCGCTCCATCATGTGGATGAAGCCGCGGTCGACCTCGCCGAGCACGTTCTCGTCCGGCACGAAGACGTCGGAGAAGAAGAGCTCCGACGTACCGGACTCGGTCTGGCCGACCTTGTCCAGCTTGCGGCCGCGGGCGAAGCCCTCCATGCCCTCCTCGATCACGAACAGCGTGATGCCCTTGGCGCCCTTGCTCGGGTCGGTCCGGGCCGCGGTGATGACGAGGTCGGCCATGTCGCCGTTGGTGATGAAGGTCTTGGAACCGTTCATCACCCAGCCGCCGTCGGTCTTCTTCGCGGTCGTCTTCAGCGCGGCCAGGTCGGACCCGCCGGACGGCTCGGTCATCCCGATCGCGGCGACCAGTTCACCGGAGCAGAACTTCGGCAGCCAGCGCTGCTTCTGCTCCTCGGTGCCCAGATCGACCAGGTACGGCGCGGCGCAGTCGAAGTGGATGCCGAAACAGCTCGACAGCGAAGCGGAGATCTTCGACACCTCCTCGGCGAACACCGCGTTGAAGCGGTAGTCCCCGACGCTGGACCCGCCGTACTCCTCCGGGACGTCGAGCCCGAGGAATCCCTGCTTGCCGGCTTCGAGCCAGGCGGCCCGGTCGATCGTCTTCTCCTCGAGGAACTGCTCCATCCGCGGCACCAGCGAGCGGTCGGCGTACTCCTTCGCGCTGGCCCGGAAAGCGTCGTGGTCCTCGTTGAAGATGATGCGCTGCATCCTTGGGCCTCCCCGAGTCTGAGACAAATCACTAAGCGCTTGCTTAGCTTCCCGAATCTAGGGCAGGGTGTCAACGTGTCCGCAGTCACCAGTCCCCTCGTCTGGGAGCATGTCCAGCCCGCCGCGGCCCGGCGGCTGCTCACCGGCGCCATCGACGCCTTCGCCGAGCGCGGCTTCCAGGCCACGACCACGCGGGACATCGCCTCCCGCGCCGGGATGAGCCCGGCCGCGCTCTACGTGCACTACCCCTCGAAGGAACGCCTGCTGTTCGAGATCAGCCTGTACGGCCACCGCGCCGCGCTCGACGTACTCCGGGCAGCCGACGCGGGTGACTCGCCGCGGGACCGGCTGGCGGGGATGGTGTCGGCGTTCACCACTTGGCACGCCGAGCACCACACGATCGCGAGAGTGGTTCAGTACGAACTGGCCGCGCTGACGCCGGAGCACCTGGCCGAGGTCGCGACGATCCGGCGAGCGATCTCCACTCAGATCGAGCAGGCCCTCACCGACGGCATCAGCGACGGATCCTTCGCGGTCGAGGATCTCCCCGGCACGACACTGGCGATCCTGTCGCTGTCGATCGACGTCGCCCGCTGGTACTCCCCCACCCGCCGCGATCCGGCCGGTCTCGGTGTCCTGTACGCCGACCTCGCCCTCCGGATGGTCCAGTCGTAGCCCCCGGACATGCCGAAGGCCCCGCGCTTCCCCTCGAAGGGGAGGCACGGGGCCTTCTCGGACCATGCTCGGCGCCGGTGGACCGGCGTACGAGTCGACCTGTCGCCGGCAGACCGGCGTACGGGGTCAGATCTCTCGCCTGCGGACCGGCGGACGGGTCAGACCTGCAGGGCGGCCTGGACGTCCAGGTGGATGTCGACCTTGTCACCGATCAGCAGCTTGCCACCCTCCAGCGGCACGTTGAAGTCGATGCCCCAGTCCTTGCGGCTGATCGAAGCGGAGGCCTCGAAGCCGATGATCGCCTGGCCGTACGCGTTCTGCTCGGCGCCGAGGAACTCGACGGCGAACTCGATCGGCTTGGTGACGTCCTTGATGGTCAGGTCGCCGGCCAGGATGTAGTCGTCACCCTCGCTCTTCAGCGCGGTGCTGGTGAAAGACATCTTCGGGCTGTTCTCGGCGTCGAAGAAGTCACCGGAGCGCAGGTGACCGTCACGCTGAGCGTTGCGGGTGTGCACGGAGCCAAGCTCGACGGCGACGTTGGCGGTCGAGTCCTCGAGCGAGTCCTTGACGACGATCTCGCCGCTGAAGTCCTCGAAGGTCCCGCGGACCTTGGTCATCAGGTGACGGACGGTGAAGCCGATCTCGGTGTGCGCGACATCGAGGGCGTAGGTGCCGGCCACCAGGCCGGGAATGGTGGTGGTTGCGGTCTCGCTCATGGGGTCCTCTCGAAAGTGAAGCAGATGGGGGCGACGCGATCTCGGGAAAGAAGTTAAAACTTCAACCGTCTGACCACGACAGTAGACAAGAACTGTTTAAAAGTCAATTACATTCCCGGTACACTGTCCCCGTGACGATGACGACTGGGACCCGGTGGCTTGACTCCGAGCAGCAGGTGGCGTGGCGCGCGTACCTGCTGGGCACTGCGCGCCTGATGGCGAAACTCGACGACGACCTCCGTCAGTTCGGCCTGGGCATCAACGACTACGAGATCCTGGTCCGGCTGTCCGAGGCGCCCGAACGACGCCTCCGGATGGCCGAGCTCGCCGACCGGCTGCACCAGAGCCGCTCCCGGCTGACCCACACGGTGGGCCGGCTCGAGGCCGCGGAACTGGTCCGTCGGACCTCCTGCAAGAGCGACAAGCGGGGCGTCTGGGCCGAGCTCACCGACGCCGGCTTCTCGTTGCTCGAGCAGGCCGCGCCCTACCACGTGGACGGCGTCCGGCAGAACCTCGTCAACCTGGCCTCCCCCGAGGACTTCGCCGCCATCGGCCGGGTCTTCGACGCCGTCTCCGAACACATCGGACAACGCTGAGCACCGACAACCCCATTCCCGCGGTTCAGGCCGTCGGGCTCTTGAACACGCCTGATAGCGAACGGCTCGGGCGGCAGTTGCTGGGGATGGGTGAGCTGGTCGTGTTCCAGGGGGACTCGATCACGCACGGTGGTCGCGGGGAGACCGAGGATGCGAATCACATCCTCGGGCACTCCTATCCGTTCCTGATCGCCGCCGAGGCGGGTGCGACCCACCCGGACCTCGGCCGGCGCTTCGTGAACCGCGGAATCAGCGGGGACACTCTCGCCGCGATGACAGCCCGCTGGCAGCAGGACGTGCTCGACCTGCGCCCCGATCTCCTGAGCATCCTGATCGGGGTCAACGATGTCGGCGCGATCATGGACGGCTGGTCGGATGACGTGGACGGGTCGCGCTTCGGTTCGCAGTACGACGAACTGCTGACGCGGACGCGGGCGGCGCTGCCTGGTGCGCGACTTGTGCTCGGCGAGCCGTTCTATCTGCCGACCAGCCCGAATCCCGATCTTCGGAAGACCTGGGCTGCGCATGTCCACGCTCGAGCCGCGATCGTGCGGGACCTTGCCGCCTCGCACGACGCCGTGTTCGTTGCGTATCAGCAGGCGATGGATGCGGCTGCTCTGCGTGCGCCGGCGTCGTACTGGATCTGGGACGGCGTCCACCCGACGTACGCCGGGCAGCGGGTCCTGGCGGATACCTGGATCTCCGCGGTCACCCGTACGGCGTAGCGCAGTACGGGTCAGTTCGCCAGCGGCGGGGTGATCTCGAACGCGGCCTCGTCGCGATCGGCGCCGCGGTAGGCGAGCATCGAGTCGCGCATCCGGCGCTTGACCGGCGGCAGGTGGTTGACGGTCCGCATCGCCGTGCGCATCCCGGCGAGGACGACCCGGCCGACGACCGGCTTGTGCATCGGGTCGCTCGCGCTCATCTGCGCCTTCGACTTGATCACCGCATCGAAGCCGTACCCGATCATCTTCGCCTCGTACTCGCCGACCGCCTCGCGCAACTGCGCGCGGCCGTCCCGTACCTCGATCAGCTTGCGGCACAGGAGCATCGCGTCGCGAAGCGCGGTGTTCGCGCCGACGCCGCGGCCGGGCGTCATCGTGTGGATGGCGTCGCCGAGCAGGGTCACGTTCGTGGTCTGCCACGGCTCGAGCGGGACCGAGGTCCAGATGTTCACGGGGAAGCAGGTGCCCGGATCTGTCAGCTCGAACAGCCTGCGCAGGTTCGGGTGCCAGTCCGGCGTGATCTCGAGCGCGAGGTCGATCAGCTCCCGCCCGCGGAGGTCCATCACGTTGGCCGGCAGCTTGTCAGCCGACGCCGACAGACCCCAGTTGATGTAGTCGCGGGTGTTGTCGAACTGCAGGCCGGGCCACTGCCGGATCAGCTCTTCGGTGTTGCCGCCGATGCCCTGTTTCACATTGCCGTCGCGGTCCCACTGGAACTCCATCACGTGCAGGATGCAGGCCAGCCCGTGCGGAGCGTTCACGATCGAGATGCCCTCGAACACCTTCGGGGGAACCAGTTTCGCGCTCTCCTCGGTGAGAGCCAGCTTGCCGGCGATGGCGATGACCCCGGTCTCCTCGGTCTTCGCCTGGGGCAGGTATTGCCGCCGTACGCGAGAGCCCGACCCGTCCGCCGCGACCAGCAGCTCGCCGGTGGCCGTCGTACCATCCGCGAAGTACGCCGTGACTCGCCCGTCGCCCGCGTGCTGCTCATAGCGGACGAACTCCTTGCCGAACTGGACCACGTCGTCGAGTCCGGTGAGGAGGACCTGGCGAAGCGTCATCCGGCTGATCGACTTCTCGCTCTCCACCGGATCGGTCGAGGGCGGGATGTCGAGCGAGAGGACCTCCTTGAAGTCCTCGGTCAGCATGTTGAAGTACTTCGGGTCGCGGGCGCGGGTGGCCACGAACGTGTCGTAGAGGTCCCTCGGCAGCAACGCGTGGAGTGCGCGACTCCCGTCGGGGTCGATCCCGACGCGATAGCCGTGCAGGCCGTCGGTGCGGAGCGCGTCCCGCTCGAACACGGCCACCTCGATGCCCGCTCGCTTCAACCCATGCGCCAGCGCGAGTCCGCCAGTCCCTCCACCGATCACCAGCACCTTCATCGTTCCGCCCTCCACTAGGATCAGTTCTCTCGGTTGTTCAAGTATCTCGTTAGTCCGAGTATCTTGGAGATCCGAGAGAAATGCAAGAACGTCGTGTCTGTGGGTCAGGAACGTGGAGGTCGTGATGAGCACCAGACAAGAACTGAGCGCCGAGTTGCAGGAGCGGATGATCCGCTTCATCGCCGACGTGATCCTGTTCAACCACGCCGTCTCGGCGAAGGTCGGGCTGGGCGCGAGCGACTCCCAGTTCATGACGCTGCTGCAGTCCTACGGCCCGCTGACGCCCCGGCAACTCTCCGAACACACCGGCCTCACCTCAGGCACAGTCACCGGCGTCATCGACCGCCTGGAGTCCCTAGGCCTCATCACCCGCCAACCAGACCCCACCGACCGCCGCAAAGTCCTGGTCACCCCATCCCTCGAGGCAATCCAGGAGAAACTCGCTCCCCTCTACGCCGAACAAGGCGCCCGCATGCAGGCGATGCTCTCCACCCGAACCGACGAAGAACTCCGCATCATCTCCACGTTCCTGGCCGACGCCATGACAAGTGCCCAACCCCCCAACGCAATCTGACCCACCCGCCGGACCATCGACTGGCCCGCGGCGGCGCGGCTTGCCTGGAGCGAGGGCGGAGGTGGCGATAGCGTCGGAAAATGGATGGTCTGAAGATCGAAGTGACATCGATAACCATCGCGACCCCGGACCCCCGAGCGCTGGCGGCGTTCTACTCCCGCCTCCTCGACCTCCCGGTCACCACCGAGGAAGGCCCCCGCCCGGGCGAACCAGAGACCGACGGCTGGGCCCAGATCCGCAATACCTCAGGCCCCACCCTCAACTTCGAATACGAACGTGTGTGGACCACCCCGACCTGGCCCAGCAGACCCGGCACCCAACACGCCACCCAGCACCTCGACATCCACGTCTCCGACCTGGAAGCCGCCACCACCCACGCCATCTACGCCGGCGCCACCCTCGCCCCCTACCAACCCCAGGAAACAGTCCGGGTCCTCTTCGACCCCTCCGGCCACCCCTTCTGCCTCTTCACCTAGCCGAGCAACCGCACACGCCTTCGCTGGGTGACCTGGGCGCATGATGGTGAGGTGGGCACGGACCTGGTGGGCCGCGAGCACGAACTTGCGCTGCTCGGCAACCTGATCGCCGAACTGCCGACGGCGTCGTCGGTGGTGATCGTCACGGGTGAAGCCGGCATCGGCAAAACGGCGGTGATTCACAGCGTCTCGGACGATTCCACCACAGTGGGACTGCGGGTACTGCGTGGAGCGTGTGCGCCGATGTCGGGCGCGGTGGCCTACGGGGGCCTCGACGCGGCGTTGTCGTCGGTACGGATTGTCGCCGACGAGGCCTATGCGTCAGCCTCGGAAGGAAGGGCTCGGGCCGTCGAGGCAATGCTGACCAAGCTGGGCGAGTTCGCCGACGACGGTGTCGTCCTGGTCGTCGAGGATGTTCACTGGGCGGATACCTCGACCCTGGATTTCTTGGCGCATCTCAGCCGCAATCTGCCCAAGTCGGGGCTACTGGTACTGCTCAGTTGGCGGGACGAAGACACAGACACCGAGCACTCGCAATGGCTGGGCGAGCAGCTGCGCAATCCCATGATCATCGACCTGCCGCTTCGACGGCTGACGTTCGAGGAGACCATGCAGCAGCTGTCCGGCTATCCCGCGGAGATCGGCGCAGCTGTGTACGGCCGCAGTGCGGGCAACCCCTATCTCAGTGCCGAGCTGGCCCGTGGTGGCGCGCGGCCGTCGGCGTCGTTGCGGCAGGTTCTGGGGTCGAGGCTCGACGCAGTTCACCCGCCGGCTCGTTGGGTCGTCGGCGTTGCCGCGACGCTGGGCCGGACGCTGACTGATGACGAACTGCTGGTCGCCGCTGCGGGCGACGAGGATGCCGTCACCCAGGCCTACGAAGCGGGCCTGATGGTGCGTGACCCTCAACAAGGATCGACCGCACGTCACCCGGTGCTTGCCGAGATCGCCTACGAGCGGCTGCTGTCCGGCGACCGCCGGTTGCTGCACACCCGGATGGCGGAGCACCTGGCGGCCTCACTGCCCGCGCATCCGAGTGCGGGCGCCGTCGCCGAGGTGGCCGCGCAGTACGGGGGCTCAGGAAACGTGGATCAGGCACTCGGCTGGGCGGTCCGAGCCGCGGAGGCAGCCGAGCACGGTTACTCGATCGCGGAGGCCGGTCACTGGTACGCCGTCGCAGCGTCTCTGTGGGAGCGCGCCGACGGCGCCCGCTCTCAGGCACCCCCGAAGTTGAAGCTGCTCGACGCGGCGGCGACCCATCTCGGCGCGGTCGGCCAGGCGGACAGGGCCATGGCGCTGCTGGACTTCGACCTGTCCGCAGAGCCAGGTGCCGGCGACCCGGGCGCCGCCGATCTGATCGCGCGCGCGGCACTGACGCGGAGCTGGTTGGGAACGGTGCTTGGGGACACCGAGCGCGCGTTACGCGATGTCGAACTGGCCGAGCGACTGACGTCGTCAGACGACGAGGTCACCTGGGCACGGATCCACGGGCGTCGCGCGATGGCGCTGGGAACGTGTTCTCGGTGGGAGGAGGCGTTGACCTCTGCGACGATGGCGCTCGACCTCGGAACCAGGTGCGCGGACCTCCGAACGGTGGGCACCGCTCATTTCCTGCTGGGAGTCGCGGCGGTCGTGGCAGGCAATACCCCCGAAGGCTTCGAGCACCACGAGGTCGCGCTCGCGACCGCCCGGCGGGCCGCTGAACCTGAGGACCTCGCGCTGGCGGGCATCGGCCTGACCGATCTGCACTGGCGCCTCGGTGACGCGGACCAAGCAGCCCGGGTTGCGCACGTCGTACGGGCCGAGGTGCGTCGGCTCATGCTGGGTCGGCACTGGCTCGAGGACATCATCGACACCAATGTCGTCCTGGCGCTCTACGAGTCGGGGCGGTGGGACGAGGCGCTGACGTGGCCCTCCGACCCGTCGGTGCCGTCAAAACTGGGCCTGCTTCAGGCGGCGCTGGCTCTGATTCACCTGGCGCGCGGTGAAATCGCGGCTGCCGAGGAGATGCAGGCACAGGGAGCAGCCCTGGCCGAGCGGGACCAGCCATTGTTCTTGGGGATGTATGGCCAGGTCCAAGCCAGCCTTCTGCTCCAGACCGGCCACGCTGACGAGGCGCTCGAGTTGACGTTGTCGATCGCCGAGACCGTGCACGGGACCCCAGACGAGGCCGACGAGGCCGACCTTTTGCTCGCCGGGCTCGCTGCCGCAGCCGCAGCCGCCGCGCCAACAGCTCTGGAGCGGCTGGTCTCCCTTCTCGGCGAGGCGACCAAGGGCAGAACCGGGGCCGCGGTGACCGCCGTGGTCGATGGCGAGCGGTCGCGCGCCGCGGGCGTGCCACGCGCCGAGCCATGGCTGATCGCAGCAGACGAGTGGGCCACACTCGGCCGGCCGTACGACGAGGCGCGGGCACGGCTCCGCGCGTCGGAGGCGCTACTCGAGCGCCAGACCGGCTCGGACGCTCGACGCCTGGCGGCCGAGGAGCTCGGTGCTGCGCGTCAGTTGGCGAAGAACCTCTGCGCCGCGCCTCTTCTTGAGGACATAGACCACCTCGTACGCCTGGCCCGCGTCGATCTCGAGCCACGCCCGGACCGCGGCCGGGCGGCTCGCCGCCCCAGCGAACCGGCGTCGGACGCCATTGCCTGGCCGCCGCCTCTGACAGAACGCGAGCAACAGGTACTCTGCCTGCTCGCCGACGGTCTGACCAACCGTGAAATCGGCGCCGCGCTCTTCATGAGCCCCAAGACAGCCAGCGTGCACGTCACCCACCTGATGGAGAAGTTCGGCGTCCACAGTCGAGTCCAGGTCGCCGCCATGGCCGCCCGCCTCGGCCTCGACAAGCAACCCCCGCCACCGCCGTCCTGACCCTGCCCGGCTCGTCAATCCGTTGCGACTGCAGGATTCAGGCGATGTGTGCGTGGCGACGTCGATACAGCCACATGCCGGCGATGGCGACACCGGCACCCCCGAGCGCCGTCACGCCGGCCTGGAGTACGTCGACGCCATTGTCATCTGAGGACGTGCCGACCGCCGCTCCCTCCAAAGCGGTGACCCCGGCCTGTGGGTAGTACGCCGAGACCAGCGAATCGTGCGGCACAACCCCGCCCCGCTCTTCCGGGAGGATCGCGGAGGCATCGACCGCCCCAAGCGTCGTGACACCAACTGCGAGTGCGACTGCAGCGAGGACGGAACTTCGGTGGTTCATAGCCCCTCCTTGGCGAACTCCCCCTGTCCTCACCACATTCAGCGTCCATCCACTCCCGCCACATCGTTCGCCCGCCCAAACCTCGTCAGCCATGTCCTTAGTCACCCCGCCCATGTTCCTTAGACACCACCACCGCCAAGAGGCGCCCTTCTTCCGCCCGTGGTTGGTTGGCCACAGAACGTGCTGGTGTCCGACACCATCGCCACGACCATCGGTTACGCGGCGGAGAAGACGCCGCCGCTCCGCTGGTCCGAACTCGCGGACACTTTGCATCGAGGCCGCACAGCCGAGACGACCCGGTACCGCCAACTGACTCACCCAGGACGAGTCTGTGGTCGTCTCAGCCGCCCTCGGCTTGCGCGCCGGACTGGTCGAGTCCTCGCCGCAGGAGGACCCAGCCGTTGCGCGGAACGAGTCGCAATGGGCCCAGATCGACGAAGAACTCCGCCCTTGGTACGCCGCTGCGCACCGAGCCGTGCTGGGGTGCGCGCGAATACCGCCCAGACTCCGAGGCGACGATCAGCTGATGCAACAAAGAGGGCCCACGACCGACGGGTGTCGGCGTGGGCCCTCTCGAGGACTGTTGTCAGTCGCGGGTCAGCTTGCGGTAGGTGACTCGGTGCGGGCGGGCAGCTTCGGCGCCCAGGCGCTCGACCTTGTTGGCTTCGTAGGCGGCGAAGTTGCCTTCGAACCAGAACCACTTGGACGGGTCGTCGTCGGTGCCTTCCCAGGCGAGGATGTGGGTCGCGACGCGGTCCAGGAACCACCGGTCGTGGGAGATCACCACGGCACAGCCGGGGAACTCGAGCAGCGCGTCCTCGAGCGACTGCAGCGTCTCGACGTCCAGGTCGTTGGTCGGCTCGTCGAGCAGCAGCAGGTTGCCACCCATCTTCAGCGTCAGGGCCAGGTTCAGCCGGTTCCGCTCACCACCCGACAGCACGCCGGTCGGCTTCTGCTGGTCCGGGCCCTTGAACCCGAACGACGCCACGTACGCGCGGCTCGGCATCTCGAAGTTCGCGACCTTGATGTAGTCGAGCTCGTCGGACACCTGCTGCCAGACCGTCTTCTTCGGGTCCAGCCCGCCGCGCGACTGGTCGACGTACGAGATCCGGACCGTGTCGCCCAGCTTCAGGCTGCCGTTGTCCGGGGTCTCCTCGCCGACGATCATCCGGAACAGGGTCGACTTGCCGACGCCGTTGGGGCCGACGACGCCGACGATGCCGGCGCGGGGCAGCGAGAAGCTCAGGCCGTCGATCAGCTTGCGGTCGCCGAAGCCCTTCTCCAGCTTGGTCGCCTCCAGCACCGTGCTGCCCAGTCGCGGACCCGCCGGGATGTTGATCTCGTCGATGTCCAGCTTCTTCGAGCGCTCAGCCTCGGCTGCGAGCTCCTCGTACCGCGCGAGGCGGGACTTGCTCTTGGTCTGCCGGGCCTTCGCGTTCGACCGGACCCACTCGAGCTCGCGCTCCAGGATCTTCTGCCGCTTCGCGTCCTTGCGGCCCTCGACGACGAGCCGCTCCTGCTTGGTCTCCAGGTACTTCGAGTAGTTGCCCTCGTACCCGTACGTGCGGCCGCGGTCGAGCTCGAGGATCCACTCGGCGACGTTGTCCAGGAAGTACCGGTCGTGGGTGATCGCCAGGACGGCGCCCGGGTACTTCTGCAGGTGCTGCTCGAGCCACAGCACGGACTCGGCGTCCAGGTGGTTGGTGGGCTCGTCCAGCAGCAGCAGGTCGGGCTGCTGCAGGAGCAGCTTGCACAGTGCGACCCGGCGACGCTCACCGCCGGACAGGGTGTCCACCAGCACGTCCGGCGGCGGGCAGCGCAACGCGTCCATCGCCTGCTCGAGCTGAGCATCGACGTCCCACGCGTTGCGGTGGTCGAGCTCGGTCTGCAGGTCACCCATCTCGGCGAGCAGCGTGTCGTAGTCCGCGTCCGGATCGGCCAGCTCGGCGGAGATCTCGTTGAAGCGGTCGAGCTTCCTCTTGGTGTCGCCGACCCCTTCCTCGACGTTCTCCAGCACCGTCCTGCCCTCGGTCAGCGGAGGTTCCTGCAGCAGGATCCCTACCGTCGCACCCTCGGCCAGCCGCCCCTCACCGTTCGAGGGCTGATCCAGCCCCGCCATGATCTTGAACAGCGAGGACTTGCCGGTGCCGTTCGGCCCGACGACCCCGATCTTCGCGCCGGTCAGGAAGTTCAGCGTGACGTTGTCGAGAACGACCTTGTCGCCGTGCGCCTTCCGGACATTGCGAAGCGTGTAAATGAATTCCGCCATGCCCCAGAGCCTATGCGCTCGCCCCCTCCCAACCCCAACCGCCCGTCCACGCGCTAACCCACACCAGTCGGCCCACCCCCACAACAAGTCACCACCACCTCCACAAGCGCAACCCACGGTGACTCGGCTCACACCTCATGAACCGGGACACCACCGGGCACACGTGGTGCCTACCGTGTGCGCCCGACCGCGCGCGTGACCAGGACGGGACCACATGCCGATGGCTGACCTCGCACTGCGCCCGGCGGCTGTCCACGTGTGCCCGGCCGTGTGGAGTGCGGCCGGCCAGCCCGCGGGTGACCTGTCGCGGCCGGGGGCCCCGCGCGGTGCCTGCCCCGCAGAACGACAGCCTGCAGGCTCTTCAGGCTGCTTGTTGTTCTGAGGGGTCGGGTAGGGCTGCCAGTTCTTCTGCGGGGAAGGGGTGGGGTTCGTCGTGGGGGTGGTCGGTTTCGGCTTGGGTGGAGAGGTCTCGCATCTCGACATCGAGGGTGGAGGGGGCTTCGGGGAGTTGGGTCTGGGGTGGGTTCTTGGTGAAGGCGGTCGTGCCTCGGGTGAGGTCATGGCCGACGGAGAACGCGTCGAGGACCGTGCGGCTCTTCGTCTGGCCTTCTTCGAGCCACTCCGTGGTCTTGAGGCGGCCGGTGACGACGACCGGTTGGCCTCGCCGCAAGGATTCGTTGACGTTCTCGGCGAGGGTCCGCCAGCACTCGACGGTGAACCAGGTGGTCGGCCGGTCGACCCAGGCCTGTTTGGTCCGGTCGTACTGGCGTGGGGTGGTTCCGAGCCGGAAGGAGGCCAGCGCCACCCGGCCCGAAACCTCCTTGAACTTGATGTCGCTGCCAACCCGGCCCTGCAGGGTCAGATAGGTCTCGCCGACGCTCATGTCATGCACCTTCCCTTCGGTCTCTTCTGTGCTGACACCAGAGAAGATGCACGTCTCGCACCCCGATTCAGGCTCCGACTTCGCAACCTGGGGACAACTCGCTATCTCAGCCTTGACTTATATAAGTGAAACCCGGCAGTCTTGGTCCCAATCAGGCCACGTACCCCGGACCGCCCGGCGCTGAGGCGTCCGCAGGCGAGAGCCGTCCGAAGAGAGGGAAGACAGTGATCGACATCCTCGAGCAGATCAACGCGATCCATCGCCAGGTCAGTCAGACCGGCGAGGAGGTCCGCGTGGTGCTCCAGCGCACCTACCAGGCAGAGGTCGACGAGGTCTGGAACGCGCTCACCGATCCCGAGCGGATGCGCCGCTGGTTCATGCCGATCAGCGGCGAGCTGAAGGTCGGCGGCAGCTTCCAGCTCGAAGGCAACGCCGGCGGCGAGATCCTCGAGTGCGAGCCGCCGGAGCGGTTCAAGGTCACCTTCGGCGGCCCGGCCAGCATCGTCGAGATCAAGCTCACGGCGGGACTGGGCGAGACGACCAACCTCCAGATGGACCATTCGGTGCCCGCCGAGTTCGGTGGTGCCGGTGGTGCGATGTACGTCGGCCCGGGCTGGGACGGCGGGTTGATGGGCCTCGCCCTCTACGTCGAGGGTCAGCTCGCCGAGGACGTCGACCCGACCGAGATGGCCAACTCCCCCGAGGTCATCGAGTTCAGCAAATACTCGATCCGCGCCTGGCTCAAGGTCCTCCGCGAATCGGGCCTGATCAGCGACGAGGAAGTCCAGGCAGCCGCCGAGGCCTCCGTCGCCCAGTTCACCCCGGGAACTTCAGTAGCCGACATCGACAACCTGGAAGACCCGGCCAAGTAACCCGCGCCTGTACTGCGGAGCCGCCGCCCGGCGGTCCCGCAGTACAGGTCGAGAGCGGGGTCACCGACTATGAGCAGGCCTTCTGGACCACCGCCGGCGCGGGCGGAGACATCGACACGACTTGTGCCATCGTCGGCGGGATCGTCGCCGCACACGTCGGCTTCGACGGACTACCCGAGCACTGGCGCGCATCGTGCGAGCCACTCCCCGACTGGGTCAGGACCACGAGGTAGACCCAGTACTGCGGACCGCGTGGTCCGCAGTACAGGTCAGGAGCGCGCGATCGCCAGTTTGTCGCGGCAGATGGTGTAGGCGTCGAGCTCTTCGCGGGCCGGGGCGATGACGTGGCTGTCGGCAACCGTCTCCAGCTCGCCGCGGAGGGCCTTCGCGACCAGGCGGGCGCGGCGGCCGGCGCCGGTGGAGGCGAACAGCCGGCAGGCGGCCGATACCGCGACACCCAGCAGTGCTCCGCCGATCAGCATGATCGTGGCGTACGGGATCCCCTGCCACTTCGGCAGCGCCAGGTCCTCCGCCTGCAGGAAGGCGGACAACAGCAACCACACCGCTCCACCTAGCGCGACCAGGAAGAGCAGCCACTGCAGGAACCGCGCCGCCACCCACCAACTGGGGTTGTTGCTTGCCCCGAGGTCAGTACGCGCCACTGCCTGGTCCAGCTCGTCTCCGAGGGACTCCTCGCGCTTGCGGATCGCAGTACGGACCGAGTCGGCCCAGGGGCGGGACAACCCGCCTGCGGCCTTGTTGGTGATGTTGCGGACGGCCGTGTCCATCCGGGCCCGCTGCACGGGTGTTGCCGCAGGCAACGACGACCGCGCGATCGAGACCTCGTTGGACGCCGACTTCCGCAGCGCCTTGCTCTGCTGCCTCGGCACCTGGTCCAGGTGCAACCGGCGCAGCGGATCGGGCCGAAAGCGGTCGAGCCACTTCGTGACGGGCCAACCCGTCGCTGCTCTGGCCCGCTGCAGGTACGACCGGCGTACGGCCTCGACCACGACCGGGACGCCACTCGCGTCGGCCAGCGCGTCCACCAGCTCGGTGATGTCGGACTTGGCGATCTCGGGCGTCTTGGCGTTGCCACACTGGCTCGCCATCCGGTCCGAGACCCGGTCGACGTCCGCGGCCAGGCGCTCGCGTGCGGCCCGCTTGGCGTTGACCCGCTTGACCAGCAGCGTCCGCAGATCGTCCAGCCCGGCACCACTCACCGCCGACGTGGCAACGATCGTCGGGCTCTCCAGGCCGTCCGACTTCAGCAGCCGGGTCAGGTCGGCCACGCAGCTCTTGCGCTGCTCGTCGGTCAGCCTGTCGGCATGGTTGAGTGCGAACGCCATGATCGACGAGTGCGACGCGAACGGCTTGATGTAGCGGTTGTGCAGCGCGGCGTCGGCGTACTTCTGCGGGTCGACGACCCAGATCAGTACGTCGACCAGCTCCACCAGGCGATCCACGATCAGCCGGTGCTCCACCTCGGTGGAGTCGTGGTCGGGCAGGTCCAGCAGGACCAGTCCGTCCAGATCCTCCGACTGCGCTTCCTCCAGCGAGCTGCGGTGCTGCACCTGGTGACGGCGCGGGATCCCCAGCCAGTTCAGGAGTTCACCGGCGGGCTCCTCACCCCACACACAGGCCAGCGGCATCGAGCTGGTCGGGCGGCGAGTGCCGATCGCGGCCAGGTCCAGCCCCGTCAGCGCGTTGAACAGCGACGACTTGCCCGAACCGGTCGCACCGGCCAGCGCGACCACGGTCAGGTCGCCGGACATCCGGAGCCGTTGCCCGGCCCGGTCCACGATCTGCGAGGCCTCGCTCAGGACCACCTGGTCCAGCCGTCCCCGACCGGCCTCGGTGGCGTCCTCGAGCGCCTCGATCTTCGTCAGGACATCGGTAGAGCCCCTCACCAGGCCCTTGACCGTATCCACTAATCCCGTCACGTGCAGTCCTCCACCGCGCGCGCGGCCTCCGTCAGTCGCCTGGGTGTGTCGGGATCGACCGGATGCTGGTCGAGCACAGCCAGATAGCGGGCGAATTCGGCATCCATCAGGGCATGAACCTTACCGTCAAGGTCGTCGCGGGCCTTGGCAGCCAGGGTACGAACCGCCTGGTCGCCGAACACGGCCTCCAGCAGCTTCTGCCCGACCACCGCGGTTCCGAGTCCGGCACCCACCTCGGCGCCGGTGGGGATCTCCGCAGCACTGGCGAAGATGACGACCATCAGGGAGAGGCCGAGACCATTCACCCCGTACGCCAGGATGCGCGCGGTGGAACGCTTGTCGGCGCCCTCCTTGCGCACCAGGTCGAGCACGTAGCCCTGCCACTCACGTACTGCGCGGCCTGCCTCGGCAGGGAACTCCTTCGACATGCGGCCCATGTCGCGGTCGCCCGCTGCCAGCAACTGGCGTCCGGAGGCCGTCGACTGCCACGACTCCTCGGCCCGCTCCGCTGCCGCCTCGGCGTGCTCTCGCAGCAGGGACTCGAGCCCGGATTCCACCGCGTCGTTGAGGTTCCGCGTCGGCGGCGGCTTGCCCACCACCGAAGTACGGACCTTGTCGCGCATCCGGCCGACGTTGGTCTGCAGGCCCTTCAGCAGTTCACCCGTGCCGACGAACTCCTGCCAGCGCGCGAGCACCTCACCGCGCAGCATGGTGCCGTCCTGGGTCGCCTTGGCGATGTCCTTGACCGCCCGCTCGTACGCCGTCTCGGCGGTCTGCCGGAGATCCGCCGCGGTGTCCGCCTGGGCCCGAACGGCCTTGGCGAACGCGGGCGTCTGCTTCGTCATCGCGGTGACCGCGCCGTGCAGGGTCCGCCGTACGACGGCCGACCGGGCCTCGGCGTCCGCCGCCAGGTCGATCAGCCAGTCCTTGATCGAGGCAACCAGCTCGGACGGCAGCATTCCGTTGCCGTCGACTACGGTCTCCTTGATGCTGAACAGCGGCGAGTCACCCAGGCCGCGTTCGAGCAGCATCTGCGCGAGATGCCCGGTGATGTCGTCGATCGTGTCGCCCGGCGCCCGGTCGAGCACCACCGCGACCGCCGTACTCCGGTCCGACGCGCTCTGCAGGAAATCCCACGGCACGGCATCGGCGTACCGCGCGGCAGTGGTCACGAACAACCAGAGGTCCGCCGCGGCCAGCAGTTGGGTGGCGAGATCCCGGTTCGCCTCGACCACCGAGTCGATGTCGGGGGCATCGAGAATCGCCAGGCCCTGCGGAACGGTGTCGGAGGCAACCAAGCGGATCTGCCCGGGGTCCTCCATCCCGCCCGGGCTGTCACCGCTGGAACGCGCCATGCCGGGCAGCACCCGGTCCCCGGCGAACCATTCCGCGTCGGCCGGGTTGTGGATCAGGACCGGCGACCGCGTGGTCGGCCGGAGTACGCCGGGCTCGCTGACGACCTGGCCGATCAGGGAGTTCACCAAGGTCGACTTGCCGGCGCCGGTCGAACCACCGACAACGGCGAGCACCGGAGCCTCGAGCTGAACCAGCCGCGGCAGGATGTAGTCGTCGAGCTGGTCGAGCATCGCCTTCTGCTGCTGCCGGGCCTCATCAGCCTCCACAACGTCCAGTGGCAGGCGACTACTGGCCAAAGCACCCCGAAGCCGCATCAGCGCAGTAATCAACGCCATAGCCGCCTGCTCGGCAGCAACCTCCTCCACCGACTTCTCAGCCGGCGCCTCCACCAGCTCCTTAGCAGCCTGCCCCTGAGCCTTCCCAGCCCCCGCAGCCGCCGCCTGCTCGGCATCACCATCAGACTCGCCGTTGCCCGGCTCTTCGTCCGCTGCAGCCTCATCGCCGCTCGTAGAGTCGCCGTCAACTGCAGACTCTCCGGCGACAGCCCCCTCGCCCTCGGCTGCAGGCTCCTGATCGCCTGGGTTCTCGGCTGCAGGCTCCTGATCGCCTGGGTTCTCGGCTGCAGGCTCCTGATCGCCTGGGTTCTCGGCTGCGGGATCCTCCGGAGCCTGTACGTCGTCGGCAGGCGCGCCCTCGGCCGCGCCTTCATCAGATGCGTCCCCGGACCCTTCAGCAGCAAGCTCGCCGTCAGCCTCCTCGGCCGGCGCCTCATCAGTGGGCACAGCCTCACCGGCCGCATCAGCACCGGCCTCAGCCTGCACGACCGCCGCCTCAGGCCCGTCATCAACCGCGTCTGCCTGCTCCCCAGCAGGTTCGTCGGCAGCACCCCCCACGGGGTCGCCCTCGTCGGCCTGCTCGGCAGATGCGTCGTCGGCAGCCCGCTCGGCAGACGTGTCCTCGGCAAGAGCGTCCTCGGCGGGCACGCCGTCGGCAGCCTGCTCGACCTGCGGCTCAGGGGCGTCGTCGGCAGGCGCATCGTCGGGTCCCTCAGCCGCAAGCGCGTCCTCGGCAGCCTGATCAGCGGGCGCGCCGTCAGCAGCCTGCTCGGCGGCGGCATCGTCGGCAGCCTCCTTCCCGGCAACCTGCTCGGCAACAACCTCATCGGCCTGTGCCTCGTCAGCCTGTGCCTCGTCAGCGGGCACAGCCTCATCGGCCGCATCACCAGCAGCCCCAGCCTGTTCGACCTCCGGCTCAGGCCCGCCCTCATCCGCGTCGGTCGTCTCCGCAGCAGTTTCGGTCTTCTCCGCAGCAGGTTCGTCGATAGCACCCTCGGCCGACGCCCCGTCAGCCGCAACTTCGATTGCCGGATCGTCGACTGCAACACGGTCGGACGATTCCTCGGCCGACTTCGCGGACTTCTTCTTCGAGGCCGACTGCTTGGGGAGGCCGATGATGATCTCGCCGTACTCCATCGGGAACCCGTCCGGCGACTCATCGGGCTCGTACACAACCCCGACCGTCGGCCGCGGCTCCCCGACCTTCTTCTCAGCAACAACCTCCGAGCCGTCAGCTTCAGAAGCCTCGGGCTCGCCGACAGCAGTCTCGTCAGCGGCCACGTCCTCAGCCGCCTCGTCCTTCTTGCCCGCACCTTCTTCTGCCGCGTCAACCACCTTGGCGTCAGCTTCAGCGCCCTCAGCCTCAACGTCGGACTCCGCGTCAGCAGCGTCCTTCACCTCGGCAACGTCATCCCCGGACTCGACCTTCTTGTCCTGGGCATCCGCAGGTTTGTCGTCCACGACCGCCTTCACGGCATCAGCAGGAGCCACCTCGGCGGACGGCTCCACCGAGCCACCCTCGGGCGCGTCCGCAGTACCGGCCGCGGCGACCGTAGTACTGACCGCGGCGGCGGCGTCCGTAGTACTGACCGCGACCGGGGCGTCCGCAGTACTGGCCGCCTTGCGTTTGCGGCGGCGCCAGAATCCTTTGCCTTTGGCATCGGTTTCAGTGATCAGCCTGGGGAGGTCCTGGGCAGGCTGATCCTGGGCCGGAACCTTCGGCTCTCCCGAACGCTCCGAACCCTCACCAGCTGCTGACCTGGTGTCAGCCACGGCTACCGCCCACGAGCACAGAGTGCCCGGTAGGACAGCGCAGAAGCAAAGTCATCTTCATCCCCGTTTGGCGGCGTGGACGGGTGGCAGTCACTGCGACGGTGGATAGGGACCGTATCCTCCCGGCGGTCCTTGTGGTCCAGGGGGTCCCGGCGGGTAACCGGGCTGGGCCGCTGGGTAGCCGGGTTGCCCCGGTGGATACCCGCCCTGCTGACCGTTCGGGTACCCAGGTTGTTGCCCGTTCGGGTACCCAGGCTGGGGCTGTGGATAACCCCCGGGCGGATATCCACCCGGGGGCGGTCCGGCCTCGAACCGCGGCTGGGTGAGCGGCACCTGGGGCGGTCCGGCCTGGGCGAACGCGGGCATCGGCGGGAACGGCACGCTCGGGCGCCGGGCCCGGAGCTCGTCGAGCAACTGCTTCTCCGTCACCAGCGCCTCCGGCCCGATCACCTGGCGGACGATCTTGTCCCGCAGATAGGCGAGCTCCGTCGCGTTCTGCTGGAAGGCCTTCGCCGAGGCCTCGGCCTGTACGCCGTACCGCCTGGCGTTCTGGCGGAGCGCCTTGCGGCCGCGCAGGGTGGCGATCAGCGGCACGTCCTGCGGGACCAGCCAGCCGAAGCGCACGTAGTCGTACAGCCGGGACGCGATCATCTGCCCCTCGCGGGACCGCATCACCAGGGCGAACACGACCATGCCGATGAAGATCGGCACCATCAGGAACAGGTACACGGTGATGAAGCCGCCGCCACCGGCCCAGCTCGCACCGCCGTTCCACAGCCCGTGGGCGAGCACCGCGGCGAGATAGCCGACAACCGGGGCCAGGAAGCGCACGGCCGTACTGCGGTGCCGTACGGCGATACCTATCCCGATCGCGGTGAACGACGTGAAGAGTGGATGCGCGAACGGGGAGATCAGTCCGCGGATCACGAACAGCACGAACGCGCCCCGGAGTCCGGCGTCGCTGCCGGCCTCCTCGGACAACTGGTTGAAGATGCGACCGTAGTACAGGATGTTCTCGGTGAAGGCGAAGCCGACGCCCACCATGCCGGCGTACACGAGTGCGTCGATGATCCCGTCGAACTCCTTGCGGCGCAGCAGAGCCAGCAGCAGGATGATCGAGCCCTTAGCGAACTCCTCCACCGGCGGCGCCACGAACACCGCGGACCGGTTGCCGCCGCTGCCGGTCTCGTGCATCCACTCCGACACCTGGGTGTTGATGAAGATGGCCGCCAGGGTCGCGATGAAGGCACCCCAGCAGAGTGCCACCAGAATGTACTTGGCCGGCTCCGGCTCGTAACGGTCCAGCCAGAGATAGAGCGCGATCACCGGGATGACCGGGATGAAGGCGAAGATGAGTCCCCACGTGAAGCCGCCTGCGCCGGTGGACTTGGCCACGATCGCGAAGATCGCCAGCCCGGCGATCGCGAACACCACCGCGATGCCGACACCGATCAGGATCCCCTGGTTGCGCCGCTGCCCGGGCACCGGGTGGGTGCCAAGGGTGTTCGGCTGCTTGGGCGGGCCGCCGGGCGTGTAAGCCGACCCAGCCACCGGTTGCGGCGACTCGGTCGGGCCTGGAGAGGGGTAACTCATGCCCGCAGCCTAGTTGTACACCCCCCACCGTCGCAGGACAGCCCACGCAGCGTTACCGGGATGGAACGACAACCTCGTACTTACCGGTAGCCAGAACCCGTACGCCGTACGCCGCGCCGCCTCCCCCGGGGACGCACCCAGGAACCCACGAGCACGATCACCCCGCCATCTGAGAGACTCTGATCCGTGCCGGGCCCACCCCGGCCGAGCGCCCGTAGCTCAGCTGGATAGAGCGTCGGACTTCTAATCCGTTGGTCGCAGGTTCGAATCCTGCCGGGCGCGCCACGCCGTGACCTGGGAATATGCTTCGCAGGAGATATACGAACGGTGCTCTTGGGAATCCAATTGGGAATCCGGCCGCTCTAGACTCCTCTCTATGGCAGGTCGAACGGGGCAGCGCGGCCACATCGAGAACCACGGCACCAGGTTCAGAGCCGTCGTGTACGCCGGTCGGGATCCGCTGACTGGCAAGAAGCGATATCTCAAGAAAACAAGCGATACAGAGAAGCAAGCACAGGTCGAGCTGACCAAGCTTCTCCACCAGGTCGACGAACAGCGGCAGCCCCGCAGCGGGATCACGGTCAGCCATCTCATCGACAAGTGGTTCGAAGTCCAGGAGCACGAGGAGAGCACCCGTAAGACGTACGAGGGCCTTGTCAAGAACTACATCGATCCGGTCTTCGGCTCGATACAAGCGGCAAAGCTCGATGCCGAGCTACTCGAGACGTTCTATGCCCGGTTGCGCAAATGCCGGAAGCTCTGCGACAGCAGGAAGAGCCGAGTAACGCACGAGTGCGAGCCGCTCTCGAACAGTTCCGTTCGGCAGATCCACGCCATCCTGCGAGGGTCACTCGACCGCGGCGTTCGCTGGACATACTTCGCTGTCAACGCTGCCGAGCTCGCCTCACCCCCACGGGCAAAGAAGAGCACGCCAGATCCACCATCCGCCGAGGAAGTCGCGGCGATCCTCAACGAGGCGTGGCGAGACCCGGACTGGGGTCTCCTGCTGTGGCTCGTCATGGTCACCGGCTGCCGGCGCGGGGAGCTGTGCGCCGTGCGATGGTCGGACGTCGACCTCGATCGCAAGAAGATCGCGCTCGAACGCTCAGTGACCCGCAGCAACCAGAGCCCAACTGGCCTGAAGGAGAAGCGCCCGAAAGGCGACAAGGAACGCCGCCTGACGCTGGATCCGTATACGGTCGGCCTGCTACGGGCGCATCGACTCGCTACCGAAGGTCAGTGCAACGAGCTCGGCACGAAGATGGCCCGCGATGCCTTCGTCTTCTCGTTGACACCTGACCATGCCGAACCCATCAGGCCCGACACCGTGACCCAGCGATACAGGCGGCTCGCGATTCGGAACAAGCTGCGCAGCACCAGGTTCCACGCGCTGAGGCACTACTCGGCAACTGAGCTCCTGACCGGCGGTGTCGACCTCAAGACCGTCTCGGGACGCCTCGGGCACCAGAGCGGCGCGACGACTCTGCGGTTCTACGTGGCATGGCAAGAAGCCACCGACGGCGCCGCAGCTGACACCATCTCCAACCTCATCCCGCGACCTGAGACGACACCACGCTGGCCGCACGAAATCATCGCCTTCGATCTCCGCAAAGCAATTGCCGATGGCACCTACCCGGTTGGGTCTTCTCTGCCGATGAACGAAGACATCCGGGTGAAATACAAGGTTGCCACCGGCACAGTCAGCCGCGCAGTACATCAACTGCGGGACGAGGGGCTTCTTCGGGTCGTATCCGGCAAGAGACCCAAGGTGATCGCAGTTCCTACACCAACGGCATAGCGGTTGTTGCCTAGAGCACCGGTACCGATTGTTGCGCCACGGCATACCTGGACGGAAACACTCGGCCGCGGCACTGTAAATGGCATGGACCTCGACGCGATGGCTGTGGAGCTGTACGGGCTCGACCCGGACCAGTTCACAGCTGCCCGCAACGAGAGGGCAAAGGAAGCCAGAGCCGCCGGAGCAATTGCGGTCAGCAACCAGATCAAGACGCTGCGCAAGCCGACCCTGGCGGCCTGGCTGACCAATGTCCTGGTCCGCACCGACCCCGACGGTGTCAACGACCTCACCCAGCTCGGCGACGAGCTCCGCGCCGCCCACCTGGCTGCCGACGGCGCCCGGCTGCGGGAACTGACTCCTCGCCGACACATCCTGGTCCAGGAACTGGTGACGACTGCCCGCAGCCGCGCCAAGGATCGGGGACGATCCGTGAGCCAAAGCGTCGCGGACCGCCTGACCGAGACCCTGGACGCCGCTCTGATCGATCCCGGTGCAGCACTACTGGTGCGCAGCGGCCAACTGACCAGTGCGCTGCGCCATGTCGGGTTCGGTGTCGTGGACGAGACCGGCGAGCCGGCCAAGTTCGCACCGATGAAGCCCAGAGCGGTCCGAAGCACGCCCACGAAGCGGCCCGCCAAGCAGGCCGCTCCCCCGCCGCCCCCTGCTCTCCATCAGGCACTAGAACGCAGGCGCGCGGAACTAAGAACCCGTGCGGAAGAGTCTGAGAACGAGTACGCCGAGGCTGAGGCGGAGCGGGCCGAGGCCGAGTCGCTGCTTGACGCGAACCAGCACCAGCTGGCCGACCTGACCGCCACAATCGAGCGGCTCAATGAGGAGCTCGAACAGGCTCGCCGGCAACTGAGGACGGCACAGCGGCAGACCGCGCGCCTCGAGCGCAGCCTGGACCGTGCGACCCGTACCGCGGCGGCCGCACAGCGGCGCAGAGACACCAACCACCAGCGCCTCGCCGACCTCGATGGCTGACGACGGCCGGACATGGCCTCCGCCACCTGAAAGGATCGTCCGCCCGAATCTGCCGATGTCCGGAACCGTGTGTAGTGCGCCAATCCGGGCGGCAGCAGTAGCGACTCCCTAGCGCACGTTCGGGTGCATCCGCGAGCCAGTCAGATCATCTCGAGCCGCGACCAGGACTCGGTTCCGAATCTCCTGCACGCGTTCAACCCACGCCCTCGGGAGACCCCTTTCCTTCACGCACGGACTCCTGCATCAAGAGCCTTACAGCAGGACTGAACTTTTCCCCGGTCACAAGTCGCTCGACCGCCGCATCGTAGTCGGCAACGCATGCTTCGATGACTGGTTGTCATCCATGCTCGATTGTGTCGCGGCTCGTGTTCGAAGACCAGATGTGCCGTGGCCCGCATGCAGCGTCCGGGCGGGCCACGCACACTGAGCAGGTCGCCCGTAGCCGCGATCCGCGCGGTCGTGTTGATGAGCGGGCGCCTTCAGGCTCGGAAGGCCTGGCCTTTAGGGCGGCCATGCCGGATCTGTTCGAGTGACCAAGCGTCGTCGGAGTAGTCGTCGAATGCGTATCCGCCCTCGGCCAGTAGACGCTCAACAAGGTCACGCACCTCAGCTTGGTAGTCCCCGCGACCGGAAACACGAACCTCGACCCAGACCCCCGCGAGTTCATCCCTCACCTGCCGCAGGGGCGTCCACCTCAGACGCGGAGAACGAGCCCTCGTCCTCCAACCCGTGGATTAGGTCTTGCGCAGATTCGTAGCGGGTCAGACTGACTTCAAGCCGTCGATCGGAAACCCCGAACCATTCCGACCCTGCACGTTCACCCAAGCTATCGAGCATGGACGTCAGCCGACGCAGGTCCATGCCCGGGAACACCTGCACCGACCTCATGGCCGACAGCGTCTCAGCCGCGCACCAGGCGTGCACGTAGCCGCGATGCGGGCGTTGGCGGCCGCGGGGACTCGATCCGCCGGCCCAGGCGATTATGAGAGCCATAGCAGCACCAACACTGGTCAACTCCAGGCTCCGCTAGTCAGGTTCCCCACCTCATCTAGTCACCTTGCCAACGCCGTTTGACACCATTTCGCGTCACGACTCGCGTCACGCGTCGGCCGGCTGGGTCGGCCGCAGGCAAGAGGTCCAGAACCCGAACGGATACGACGTAATGAGCGCTGACCTCTTCTGACCGCCACAGAAGCCGCATCTGCCAAGCTGCGGCGCGCCAGACGCCCTGCGAGCGAGCCGATAACGGATCCAATGTCAGCCTGGCTTCTCGCGGTCCTGCCACGTGTCGAATAGGAATTCGGTAAGAGCGACGGCGGCATTGAACGCAAGGCGGGCGTGGCGCTCGAGGGCCGGGCTTGGCGTCGTACGGCCGTGCCCGCGGCCAAGCGTATTGCGGAGTTCGGCGAGCCCGAAAACGGTGGTATTGAGGGCGCCGAGGGTCTTCTTGGCGGCCTCGCTGCCCTTGGTGCTGTCCGGGACGGACTCCCGGTTCAGCGAGAGTTCGGTCGCCACCTTTTTGTACAGGTCGCCGAGGTCATCCTTGTTGCCGTAGACGATGCCGCGCTTCTCGAGGATGAGCTTGTAGGTCGTTTCGACGAGCTCCTTGGCGCTGGCGATCGTGGCAGGCGGGTCGGTGCTGATGGTGCGCTGAATGCTGTCGAGGTGATCCTGAAGCGCGGTGTGGTCGTCCAGGAGGGTGCGCGTCGAGAGCTTGAGCGCGGTCGCGGGGGTGTGGCTTGCGGTGACGCGGATGCCGGCGTAGATCGGGTGACCGCTGATGAAGCTCGTCGGAGACAACTGGTATCCGTCGGCGCGGAGGTGAGTGTTGAACTCAGCGACGAGCTTGCCAACCTCGTCGGAGTCGGAACGAACGACGGGGTGGACAGTCTCGGCGAGGAACGCCAGGAAAGTGGGGTCGTCGCAGCCGGTGAGGTTGAACCGAGGGTCGGTGAAAATCCAGTCCTCCTCCCAGTCCCAGTTGTTGATGCGATGCTGACGGATGTCGGCCAGCGCTCAGGTGAAGCGGGTGTCGTACGACGGCAGATCGTTGGCGTTAGGCCAAATGCGGATCACGAAGTCGGGCTCGTCGAAGCGACCCGCCCACGCGACCTTCTCCATGGTCAGGTAGTCAAAGATGTTGCGGCGGGTGAGGCCTGTGATGGTGTTGGTCGACGTCTCGTTCATTGGGAAGACGATTCTCCCACCGCGCCTTCTCTGACGCCAAGGCCATCGCTTTACGCGAAGATGCCCAGATCTAGGAGCCGGGTGGCGTCCGTTGGTCACCTCATCGAGGCCAATCGAACGTACTGATGCCCTCGAGGACAGCGGTTCGTAGTCCTCGGCGGTGCGCTTCTTGGTGACCGAATAGATCTGCGCCTGCGCCTGGTCGACGACGTCGTCGCCCTCGCCCTCGCCCTCGCCCGCAAAACCTAGGCCGTCAGAGATGGCCTAGGGTCTCCGCATGCTTGATCGCGCTCTTGGCCCAGATGCAATCGCATCCCACGAGGCCGGCCATGATGTCGTGGGCGTGCACTTCGGACTCCAGGTGGAAGGCGTCGACCTGGTGCCGACGGGCAAGTATGCCGCGGTCACGCGCTTCGGGGCCGGAGAGCTGCAACGCCTCAATGGCGAGGACCTCGCCGTGATCGCCTACTCCGGCATCGGCGGCCAGCAAGTTGCCGTCGTGCACTGGAGCACCGAGGACTCCAACGACGACTTTAGGAAGTTTGGGGCCGGGGCCAAGCCTGACTGCCTCGACCGGGCGAAGACGATCCTGCGTGCGGATGCGCCGCTCTTCCAGCGAGTCGCTGCTCGCCTCAGGGATACGCTGGATAAAGAGCCGCGGTTCGTTCCGGTCGAGGAACTAATCCAGCCCTGAGGTACAGGTCTCGGCGCCACGAAATTAGCGCGTTCCAGAAGGCTTCGGCTGTGCCGGCGGCCCGGTGGAGCGTCAGATCACTAGGCGAACTGCTCCGTCGACCATGGCTTGAGCCGGAGACGAATACGAAAGAGGTGTCTTGACCGAGTCCAGGCAGGTTCCGATATTTGATCTACAGCTCACCGAGGCGGTCTGTGACGTCATCGCGCAAACTGGCGCTCCCGGCCTCAGCGTCTCGGAACTCGTCTCGGCTCTGCGGCCGGCGAAGCTGGATGGGCTCGACGACGGCCCCAACAAGCGCACCCGGCTGCTCACTACCCTGCACAACGCTCAGGTCCGTCGACACAGCGGCGCCACGCTGGCCGCATTCGTCAATGCTGCAATGCGTCCCTCCAGATACGTGCAAGACCACGATCGGTTCGAGGCCCTACGTGGAGAGCTCAACGCCGTCCTCGTGTTGTACGCGCTGCGCATAGACGAACAGGGCGGCCTAGCCAAGGGAGCCGCTGCCTCCACGCTTTCGGAGGGGGCGAAGCTCTCGGGCGAGCTCATGACTGAGCTGCGGCACCGTGGCTGCCACCCAGCACTGTTCGCCTACTGCTCGGAGGAACTCATCCGCCAATCGCTGTTTCACGCCATGAGTGAGGCTGCAAAGAGCATCCCCGACCGCGTCCGCCGTCACACCAAGTTGGCCGGCGACGGTGCCGCCCTGTTCGACCAGGTCTTCGGTACGAACGCGATGCAGCCCATGGTCCAGATCAACGCCCTCGCGAACGACTCGGATCTCAGCGAGCACAAGGGCTTCAAGAACCTCTTGCTCGGCATCCACGGGCACTATCGCAATCCCCGTGCCCACCGAACCCGACTCGGATCGACCGAGGATCGCGCTGACTTCTTCGACGCCTTCTCGCTGTTCTCCTACGTTCACCGCCGCCTCGATCGGGCCGGTGTAGGGCTCTGACTGGGCGGGCGGTCCGGTTCCCTCCGGTGCTGGGCAACACTGCCGCTGCTTCGTGGAGATAGGAAACTGAACGGAAGGAACAACTGGCAGACACGGGAATTCGTGAGCCGGGAGTCGGAGACAGGCAGTCTGGCTCGCCAGACCCGCCTCCCCGAGCAACCCTCGCGGAGACGAGCCGCTCTCTTAGTATGGGGAAATGACCGACGACGGGCTCAACCCGGATGACCCTCCGTCGCTGGTTGCCGACGCCCTCGGGTACAGCCACCAAGTCGCGTTCCTCCATGCTGAGAAAGCCGCAGAACCCTGGGCGCGCTACGCGGGCCGCCGTGTCCGCTCGCCGTAATGCACGCAGCAGGACTCCTCGTCCGAGGCGTTGCGTTGACCGCCTGAACCCGCACCGATGAGAGGGCGCAAGCGTCCTGCGAGCAACCGCGCGGTCCGGCCAGGGGCTGAGAGCCCGGTGTCTATACCTTGCTCGCGACCACCATGTAGTTCTCGGCCTCAAGATCGAACGTGCTCACTTCCGTCCGGAGTCCGACCCGTTGCAGCTCGACTTCGAGTTCCTCGTACCGGTAGGGCCAGCAGGACAGCAGTTCTGAGCGGACAAGAACCAATCCAGTCGCATCAACTTGCGCGATCGCAATCTCGATGTGGTGCTCCTCCTCCCAATGCGGCGCAATCTCCCAGCGGTAGACCACGACGGCATCGCGACCGTTCCGGCGGACGAGTCGGTCACTGATGTCGAGCCGGGAACCTCTGGCCCTCACGAGTTCCCAAGTGCGGGATGTGAGTACCAAGCGCCCGCCAGGGCGCAGAAGGCGTGACATCGACTCCAGAGCAGCACCCCTGCCTGTCGCGCCCGCGGCATGGTGAAGCGAGTTGCCAACGCAGAACACCATGTCGAACGTGTCGTCCTCGAAATGGTCGGGCAACTCTTCCCAGTTCGCCCGCACGGCCCGGACGGATGCCCCGAACTCCTCAGACAACTCTGCAGTCCGACGAACCATCGCTTCGCTGGCGTCAGTTGCGGCAACCTGCATGCCACGACCGGCGAGGCCAACCGCCAACTGTCCGGTTCCGCACGAACAGTCGAGGACGTGAGCGTTCGACGGCAGGAGACTGAGGAGGTCATCGAACGACGCAGCGAACTCGGCTGGAGGCAACTTTGCATCTGAGATGAGCCATTCGTACACCTCGGCAAGCACGTCATAATCCGTCACAACCACTACCTCCGTCACGCGGCAGACTCACGGTGGGACGTCAGTCCATCAGCGGAGCGAGCCGGGCACCATTGGTTTTCGCAGGGACAACCCGTCCGCGCATGCCCGCGGATAGCGCGAGCTGATCCGCTCGGTCATTCGCCGTGTTCGGCGCTTCGGAACTATCAATACGTCCGAACTTGATACGCAGCGTGTCCAGTAGACAGGAGCACCAATCCTTCAGAAGGAGCCGCTCACCGAGCCGGCCAGACTCCCCGCGCCGTCAGTGCGTCGGCGGGGACAGAACTCGACAGCCTGACCAGAAGATTATGAGAGCCTTGCTCATAGCCACAGGGGTGCACTTTAGGCTCTACTGCTTCGGGAATCGACTGCACTACTCGACTCTAGCAACACTCGTAGACGTGATTTCGCACCATGATTCGCACCACGACCGCTCTGATCAGGACAACCCCCACCCCGAAGACCGTCCCAAGGAGATCGGGACCGAGATGGCGGCCTGGGCCGATCGTCATCAGCTGCGGTAGGACCAGGCGCCGGGCGGGATTCCGCCCGGTGCCTGGTGGAGGTTGTCAGCGGAGTAGGTAGTCGGTCAGGCGGTCCATCAGTTGGGTTCGGGTGGCTGCTCCGGTGACGCCTTCGAAGCCGAAGCCCAGGTAGACGGTGTCCTCGGTGGCGACGGCAGCGCCTTCCTGGATACCGAAGCCGGCGCGGCGGACCCAGTCGTTGAGGTTGGCGCCTTCGATACCTCCGGCGTCCTGTGGTGCACCGAGCACTGTCCAGCCGTCCGTCGGGTCGGCGTCGTCCTCGAACGAGGTCGTTCCCTCACCGGTTGAGACCTCGATGTCGTCGATGAAGACACCGGGGAACTGCTGCAGACCCCAGTCGCTCAGGACGGTGATCGAGAGCTCGACCTGCCGGTTGGCGAACGGCGTCAGATCGATCTCCCATTGCTGCCATCCGGCCGAGCCGCCGTTGCCCGCATGCCACGCTCCGGTGGTTCCGGTGTTGCTGCATGTGCCGGTCGCCGGGTCGAAGGTTTGGTAGTGGGTCAGGAACGGGTGCAGCAGGTTTGCCGCATCCGCAGGGTTGCTCCAGCCGCCGGTGCAAGCCTGGTCGTTGCTCAGATCGCTGGAGGTGTGCCCGTTCACATCGGGCAGCGTGGTCCAGTCGTCCTGGCCGACGGTATGCGCCTCCACGATCATGTAGTCGAAGTCCAGCTCGAGGTTGTAGCTGGTCCAGAACGACAGGGTCGCGCCACCCGCCGGCACCGTGACCGTTCGGGCGAGCCGCTTGTACGCCTCGTCGGCCCGGTCGGAATACATGAACCTCTGCCCGGTGTGCGGGTCGAACGGCCCCGAGATCCCGGACACGTACTCAGCCGCCGGCCAGCTGTCCAGGTGCGGGAAGCTGCCCGTCGGGTCGGTCACCTGCAAGAAATCTCCGGTGGCGATGAACGATGCGTCGGCCGCCTGGTTCTGGGCGCTGTCGGCGCCGTTGCGCTGCAGGGTCAGACCGGCGAGCGGAGTGTCGATCCCGGCGATCGGGAACGGATCACCCGTGGTCGGGTCCAGTCCGCCGTTCGGTGTCGTGATCGCCGCACCGAAGGTGTACTCGATCGGGTCGCCCTGCGAGTCGCCCGAGCCGGACAGTGCGAGGCAGCGCGCGCGTACGGCGGGATCGGCCGAGCACTGCTTGTTCTCGAACGGGTCGTACAGCTGCGTTCCGAGTGCCGGGGTGTACTGCTGGCCGGCGCGTTGGCCGGTGTAGGCGACGCGCCCGCCCTCGTTGACGAAGTCGCGCACCTCGAGCAACTCTTGCATGGCCAGCCGCGACGCGTTGGTGGCGGCCCAGCCGGGTTCGCGGGTCACCACGTCATCGCCGGTGTACCAGAGAACGGCGTCGTAGTGGCTGAGTACGCCGAGGTTGTCCGGCGCGGTCCGGCCACGCGCGTCCACGTCGTAGACGTCGAACGCGATTCCCTGGGCGGCCAGGGCATCGGTGTAGAAGGACAGGTACTGCGGTGCGGTCACTCCCGGCTTGACCGGAGACGCTCCGGTGTAGTCCTCGGCCGCGAGGATCAGCACCCTCCGGCCGGTGTCGGCCGCGACCTGGTAGGTGAAGGACTCGCTGCGCTGACCGCCGCCTTCGAACCAGACGGTCACGTTGTTGCCGACCGACGTACCGGTGACTTGGCCGCTGACCACGTGGTAGTAGGTGCCGTTGCCAGGCCCGTAGCGCTCGCCACCGGTCCACTCAGAAGTGGGCTTCTGCTGCACCGGTCCGGTGCCGATCTGGTACTTCAGCGTGACGGCACCGAGGTTGCGCCGGGCAAGGATCCGGACCTCCTGCGGGTCGCCGTACGAGACGGCGAATCGGAAGTCGAACAGCGACTGCTGGCCGTTCTGCGGGTCGATGTCGTCCTGGTCGAGGTAGAACGGCGCCGGCGTGATGCCGACCGGTGAAACCGGGGCGGTGGGGTTGACGGCCGAGCGCGCCAGACCGAGGTGGAACGGCAGAGTCTTCAGGAACTCCGCCTGGATCAGGGCCTCGTCGTCCGGGAACACGAAGCCGGCTCCTGGAATCCCCTCACCGAGCTCGGGGGTGTAGGAGACCGTACCGGCGTTGGTGTCGGCGTAGTCGGTCGTCTCGCCGTTGGTGACGTAGAGAGTGTCGGCCGACTGACCGGGGTTGAAGCCCGGGATGGCCGGATTCGCGTCCGTGCCGCCCAGTGCGACGTACAGCGGGTTGTCGGCGTCGGGTGTGCCGACCTGCCAGCCCTGCGGGTACAGGAGCCACTGGCCGAACGAGTGAAGGTTCGATTGGAACTTCGGTTTGATCCGGTCGATCAGGCCGGCCATCGCCCTGGTCTCCGGTTCGGATGCCGGTGCCGGTCCGCGGTACGTCTCGCTGAACGGGTCCGGTGATGAGCCTTCGTTGTCATAACCCCAGTGCTCGTCGAAGTTCCGGTTCGGGTCGACTCCGTCGACAGCGCTGATCTGGCCGTCGCCGTCGTTGTCGCGCAGGTTCTTGCGCCACAGCCGCTCGTTCGTGAACGTGTACTGGTACCCGTCCGGGTTCGCGGCGACCACGAACCACAGTTCGGTGCTCTTCAGCAGGTTCTTGACGGCCGGGTCGTTCGCCCGGAAACCATCGACGAAGTGGTGCAGCAGCCGGCGGTTCACTTCCAGGCTGATCCACTCGCGCGCATGCTGCAGCGACGAGTACAGCACCGCCGGGCGGGAGCCGTCGCGGATCCCGGGCGCACCCTGGGTGACCTTCAGTGCGATCAGCTCACGGCCCTGATGGGTCCGGCCGAGCACCACCAGCTTGACCAGGTTGGGATTGTTGCGCGCGACATCGAACAGTTCGGCACGGATGCCGCCCGGCTCGTCCCACGAGCGGTAGACGGTGAACCCGGCGCGGGCCTGGGCCGCGGCCTGCTCCGAGACCGACTGACCTCTGTTGTTGCGCTTGACGGTGACCTTCACGCCGGCGGCGTTCACCTTGTCCCGTTGGGCTTGCGTGAGGACCGCGTCGGCTCTGACACCGGCCGCGGTCTGGTCCACCGCCGCGAGTTCGAGCCCCGGGACGGCTTCGGCGATCTGGTCGGCCGGTCCCTCGAGTACGTACATCTCGAGCGGTGAGTCCGGCGGTCGGGCGGTTGCGGGGGACGACACCAGGCCGATGGAGACAGAGCCCAGTGCTGCCGTGGCCAAGAACGCTGCGACGCCGCGTTTCGAGGACATCGAGAACACCCCTCCCAGTGGTGGGCAGGCGTCCTCGGCGGGCGTACGACAGCAACCCCCGACCGGCTGCCGACCAAGGACGCGCGCCAAATGTGCCGTCACCGTACTCCAGGGGTATCCCGGGAGCAATGGGTCGAGCATGCCCAGCCGGCAATCTGCTGGTGAAGCGTCTTCCGATCAAGGGAACGTGAGGCGGACGATTACGTTGTCAATGACTGATGGGTGCCGCCGCTCTTGTCGTTGTTGGTGGAGGTGAGCCAGAGGGTGCCGTCGGGGGTTCGGATCATGCTGCGGAGGCGGCCCCAGCCGCCGGAGAAGACGCGACCAGCGGTACGCCGTCAGTCGCGGTGTCGCTGAGTGGATGGATGATCCGCAACCGCAGTCGGCGCAACGGCAGCGGCCAATACCGATCCAGTTCCGCGGACAGCATGACGAAACGACGGCCTCCGGCACCAAGATGACCGCTCCGAATGACTTCCAACCTCCATCAGCCGTGGTCGCCGCCAGAGCTGTTGCCAGCAGCAACAGTGCGCGGCCGATCGCAGCCGCACGACGCCTCCGAGGCGACGATCCTGGCGTAGACCAGGCATCGGCCAGGGAGTCGATCGGGAGGCCGAGGTTGCGGGCCAACAGGTTCCCGGTACCGCCTGGAAGGAGACCCAGCGCGACGCCGGTGGCGACGAGCTCCTGCGCCACCGCCCGGACGGTCCCGTCGCCCCCGAGGGCGCACACCAAACCGGCGCCGTTGCGAACGGCCTCGCGCGTCTGGCCGAAGCCGGGATCGTCCTCGGTCGTCTCGACCAGCGTCGGCGCTCACGCCCGCCGCGGTGGCCGCGTCCTGGAGAACCTCGCGCACGTCGGCGAGGTCGACCTTCGTCGGGTTGACGATGACGACGACCTCAGGACCCCTAGTCTCCACCCGCGTACTGTTGCACGGCGCCTGCGAGGCTTAGCAGCGGCGGTGGCTGGGTACAGGGTGCGCAGGGAGAACATCATGAACAGCATCGGCGATCGGGCCGGCGACGTGAGCGGCTCGGCGAAGAGGGCTGCAGCCAGGACCGGTGACCATCCCGTGGTCGAGTGGGGGGCTCGCCTCGGCTACGGCGCCAGCGGCGTCCTGCACCTGCTGCTCGCCTACCTGACCGCACAGATCGCTCTCGGCGGCGGCGGCAAGGAGGCGAGCCAGTCGGGGGCGCTGGAGACACTCGCCGAGGAGCCGTTGGGACAGGTCCTGCTCTGGGTGATCGCGGCTGGGTTCGCCCTGCTCGCCCTCTGGCAGCTCACCGAGCTCGTCACCCGGCACGAGGCGTCCGACAAGGCGAAGGCCGGCGGCAAGCTCGTGCTGTACAGCGCGCTCGCCTGGATGTCCTTCACGTTCGCCTCGGGCGGTCGTACGTCGAGCAACAAGCAGACCAAGGAATTCACGGTAACGCTGATGGGGGCACCGGCCGGCCGGGTGCTCGTTGGTCTGGTCGGCGTCGCCATCATAGGCATCGCCGCCTACCACGTGGACAAGGGCTGGCGGGGACGGTTCCTCCAGGACCTGCAGGAGCACCCGGGTCGGTGGGTGGTCATCGCCGCCAAGGTCGGCTACATCGGCAAGGGCATCGCATTGGCGGCCGTGGGCATCCTCTTCATCACGGCCGCGATCCATCAGCGGGCGGCCGAGGCTACCGGCCTGGACGGGGCGCTCCGATCGATGCGGGACCTGCCCGCCGGCACGGTCATCCTGCTCGGCATCGCGCTCGGCCTGGCGGCGTACGGCGTGTACTCCTTCGCGCGTGCCCGCTACGCGCGCGTCTGATCCTCCACATCGCCGCGACGCAGCCAGCACCAGGCGAGGAGGGCTGCGACCGAGCCGTTGACGATGGCCACCACCACGTCGCTGACGTGGTGCATGCCCCGGTAGAGCCGTGCCGTCGCGACGAGGAACGGGATTGCCAGGCACACGCTGACCACCACACTGCCGAGCACCGGGTTCGTGATCCGCAGGGCCATCAGCCCCAGCGTGAAGTACAGCCCGGTCGCGGCACCGGTGTGCCCGCTCGGGAAGCTGGAGGTCGGCGGCGACTCGTCCAGCTTCTCGACGTCGGGGCGCTCGCGGTCGATGAGGAGCGTGGTGAAGAAGAAGACCATTCCCTGCAGGCTGATCGCGATCAGCGGCACGACCGCGAACCACCACTGCTTGGTCCGCCGCCAGACCAGCACGACCACGACCAGGCACACGCCGATGATGCTGACCGTCGCGCCCGTCCACGAGAAGAAGAGCGTGACCGCGTCCCAGAACGTCGTGCGTGACGACTCTAAGCTCTTGTTGACGCTCTCCTCGGAGACGCCCAGGTGCTTCAGCGGGCCGTCGGTGAGGAGCCAGCCCATCCCGACCACGGCCAGCCACCACACCACCAGAGGGGCCAGTGCGCGGACCACCAGGTCACGGCCCGCCTCCTTGGCGGTGGGTCGGGACGTGTCGTCTTGCCAGCGGGTGAGGAACGCCATCAGTCTGAACCTTTCGTCGTGCTGCCGGTGGGGGTTGGCGGCCTCCAGCCCACATAGCCCGCGTACGACGCGGCCGTCAGCCCGCACCCGAGCAGCGTGCCGGCCGTGACGTCGGACAGGAAGTGGGCGCCCGCATAGAGCCTGTCGGCACACGTCACGATCACCCAGACCGCACCGAGGCCGACCAGCAACCCCCGCAGGCCGGTACCCACGAGGGGCCACATCAGCAGGACGACCACGGTGACGACGATGGCGTTGTTGGTGGCGTGACCGGAGGGGAAGGAGAACCCGACGTGCTGGGCGAACGTGTCGTCGATCTCGGGACGGGCACGGCGTACGAGAAGCTTGAGCAAGGCCGCGATGACCCAGCCGGCGGCCATCGTCGCCAGCGCCCACCAGGCCCGCGTCCGCAGGTGCTTGCCGAACCAGACGTAGAGGCTCACCGGCAGGCCCAGGAACAGGTACATCACCCAGGGCTGGCTGATTAACTCCCACGTCTCGACGAACGACCGGAACCGTGGGTGGCCGCGGGTGTAGTCGGTTGCGGCGACAATGATGGTCTGGTCGAGGGTCACCAGCGGGTCGTACTTGGTGCGGACGAGGAACGCCAGCATCGCCAGCGGGACGGCGACGACAACCGCGTAGACGACCGCCCGCGTCAGTCGGCGCCAGGGGGAGACGGTGGCGGGGTCCATGACGGCATCCTCGCAGTGCCGGTGTCCTGAGCCCGCAGGTCAGCGCGCCCTTCACCCCCTTGACAAGGCAGACAAGATGAGTTTCGTGGATGTGAGTGCATGGCTCCTGACCAACCGGGAGAGGGAGAACCCCCACACCCGGATCGACGACGTCCGCGGCGACGGCACCGCGTGGAGCAGCGGCAACACCGTACGGGCCATCGTCCACGGGCGGCCCTACTTCGAGGAACTCCACGAACGCATCATCGGTCTGGGCCCCGGGGACCGCCTCTACTTCGCCGACTGGCGAGGTGACCCCGACGAGCAGCTCACCGACGACCCGGGGTCGACCCTCAACGCCACACTGGTCGCGGCGGCCAAGCGCGGCGTCGACGTGCGAGGGCTGCTGTGGCGGTCCCACTGGCACCGTCTCGGCTTCAGCGCCCACCGGCATCGTTACCTGGGCGACGAGATCGGCGAGGCCGGTGGGCAGTGCCTGCGGGACATGCGGGTGCGTACCCGCGGCGCCCATCACCAGAAGTTCGTGGTCATCCGGCACACCGAGGACCCGACCCGCGACATCGCCTACCTCGGCGGCATCGACCTGTGCCACGGCCGGCGCGACGACCACACCCACGACGGCGACCCACAACCGGCGGAGCTCGCCAGCGCCTACGGCCCCACCCCGCCGTGGCACGACGTACAGGTGGCGATCCGGGGCCCGGCGGTCCACGACGTGGAGACGACGTTCCGCGAACGCTGGGAGGACAGCACCCCGCTCACCCTCAACCCGGGGCGCCTGATCTCGAGCCTGGTGCACCGCGAGGATCTCTCCCCAGAGCCGCTGGGCGCCCAGGCACCGCCTCCACCGCCGCAGCCCGACGGGCACGACGTCGTCCAAATCATCCGGACCTTCCCAGTCATCTCGCCCACCGGGTTCGACTTCGCACCCGAAGGTGAGCGCTCGGTGATGCTGGGCAATACCAAGGCGATCGCCCAGGCCGACCAGCTGATCTACGTCGAGGACCAGTACCTGTGGTCGGACGACGTGGGCGAGCACTTCGCCACTGTGCTGCGGGAGAAGCCCGAGCTCCGGCTGGTGGTGGTGCTGCCGATGGTGCCCGACCTCGAAGGCGCTCTGGCAGAGGTGCCGCAGCGGTACGGGCGGTCCCTGGCGATGCGCACGATCATCGAGGCGGGCGGCGACCGGGTCGCGGTGTTCGGCCTGTGCAACGAGACCGGGCTACCGATCTACGTGCACTCCAAGACCTGCGTCATCGACCACCGCTGGGCCAGCGTGGGGTCCGACAACTTCAACCGGCGCTCGTGGACCAGCGACAGTGAGATCGCCTGCACCGTAGTCGACGAGCGCGGAGACCTGGACGAGACCGCGCCCCAGGACTCCTTCCCGCGAGTGCTGCTACGGACCCTGGTCGCCGAACACCTGAGCTGTGACGCCGACGACGTGCCAGAGGACCCGCATGAGCTGTTCGACGCGATGGTGGCGAGCGCGGATGCCCTGGACGAGTGGTATGACCGCGGTGTGCCCGACAAGAAGAGCGGCATCCGCGGGGCGTTGACCGGCCGGGTGCCGCACCGCATCGCTCCCGTCCCCAAGTCGGTGGCCAGGCACATCCCCGGTCACCGAAGGCGCCGTCAGGGGGTGGCCGCTCGGACGGAAGCGGTGTCGATGCGCGGGTCGGAGCCCGCCCCCCGCCCGCCCGGACGACTGCGACGGCTGGACCCACCGGAGCTCAGCGCCGCCCAGCTCCGTTGGGCGCCTCGGCTGTACGACCTGCTGTTCGACCCCGATGGCCGGCCGCGTCCCGGGGCCGGCGCCTGAACGATGGTCAGGAGACGTGCGCGAGCACACGTCGGGTCGCGTCGCGACCACGGTCATCGACGACCACGCGGTGTCCCGCCCACAGGGCCATCCGGGCCGCCATGTCACTTGCCGTACCCGAGCAGACAGGCGAGCCAACCAGACCCCCACCTGCGCAGATCGACGTCTCCCGACGAACCGGGCACCCCAAGACCCCAACAGAATTCACCTTCATCCAGTGGCGGTGACCCGGCTGGTATCTCGTCGCCGCTCCTCTGACCACCAGCGCTTCGACCCCGGTGGGCTTGAAGGCGTCCAGCCACTCGCGAGCCTCGTAGACGTCCGCTGTCGGATTCAACTCGGGTTGGCTGCTTACTCTGCGAAGGGTGAACGGTGCCCAGAGCAACGAAAACGTCGATGGTCAGGCCCCACACCCGCAACGCCCCAGCCGCCGGGGACCGCGAGGTGGAGCCGCCCTGTCGGAATCGAACCGACGACCTTCTCATTACGAGGAGGACCTACATCGTCGCATCTGCTCTCTACCAGCGGTTTTAGTAACATGGCCGCCCGCAGCGGGTGCCAGATTCCCCATGCGTATCCGCCACTTCGTGCCATGACTGATGCCACGCAGGTCGCCCCGCGGGGCCACTCAAGCACTTCTCCCCGAACGCTCCGACCCGAGCACGCCGAGCGTCTGGCCGAAGTTCTCCAGGCGAGTGCCGAGGCGATCGAGCAGCAACGCGAGGGGGCTGCATCCCGTCGTCGGCGGTCGGCGCGAAGGCCAGGATGTGACCTATCTGTTCGTCACCCGACCCGAGCCGGTCATGGGCACACTCAGCTGGTCGCGAGCCGCATGCGCCCAAGTCTCAGGGACCCGCGAACGCACCAGTAGCGGACCGGAACGTTCCGGAATAGCCTGACTATCTGGGGCGAAGCCGAGGGACGTGTCCTGGCGCCTTCCACGCCGTGGGTCCTTCGGGGGATGTCGTCGAGAATGTTGCGGTGTCATACCCGCACCCGCGCCTCTTGGGAGGGGATGTCGCTGTGTCTCAACCGGGCGAGTTGAATGCACCTGTCGGAGCCGCAGATGACCGGGTGACGGCTGACCACGCGGCAGCCGATGCGTTCGCGCGGCTGGCGGTGGAGTTGCATGACGTCGGCGGTGTGGAGGAGACGGTCGAGGCGGTCGTGCAGTTCGCGCTGCGTGCGCTGCAGTGCAGCTACGCGGGCGTGCTGATCGCCACTGGACGGCGCCCGGAGGTGCTGGCCTCGACCCATCCGCGCGTCGCCGAGCTGTACCGGCTGCAGATCGAGGCCGACGGTGGCCCTGTGATTGCCGCGATCCGGCAGGAGAGCGTCGTCGTGGTTGCCGATGTGGCGGCCGACTCGCGATGGCCGGCGGCATGGGCGGAGCGGATTCGCGCCGAGGGGATCCGCAGCATTGTCCATTTGCCACTGCTAGTAAATGGGCGTGCCGCGGCGGTGCTTAGTCTCTACAGCGACGTCCCGGAGGCGTTCGACGCCGACGATCTGGCGGTCGCACACATCTTGGCGAGGCACGCGTCGATCGCGATCGCAAATGCGCGGCAGGAGGAGACGCTTGCCCAGGCGATCGACGCCCGCAAGCTGGTCGGTCAGGCGATGGGCATTCTGATGGAACGGTATGACCTCGACAGCGACCGATCGTTCGAGGTGTTGAAGCGCTACTCGCAGCAGACCAACCGCAAACTGCGCGACGTCGCCCAGGAGTTGATCAATACCCGCCGCCTGCCGCACTGACAGCGCCTTGCCGCCGACGGATCTGGGCCTCAAGGGGCCAGGTCCGAGTCAGAATTCGCGAGTGATCGGTGCAGTCCGCGGCTGCGGGGTCCAGCCCGTCAGCATCCGCGACCGTCCATACCGGCTGAGCCGGCAGCGCGCCGATTAGTCGTCCAGTGCGCAACAGTTGAGCCGTACCCGGATCGACCAGGGCGGCGTCGAGGGTCTCGGCGGGACGCTCCGCGACGGTGCTGGTGATTGCTCGCCCCCGTGCTGGCGGCGTCGGCGTGTGTGACCTCCACGAGGCGCTGAACCATCGCGTACCGGCACGCGGTGAGCTGCTTCCGGCGGGCTCGGTCGAGATATCAGGCGAGCCTCGCGCAGCTCATCGCCGAACCCGGTCAGTTCCGCGACCTGGCCGAGCGCGATCCGGGCCAGCTGGTTCGCCAGCCAGGCTGCCGTCGTCGTTTTGCGTGGCGTTTCACCACCGTGCTGCCGCTGGCATCTCCAGCGTCGCGAGGTACCTCGGACACTTCGTTACGGCAGCGGTGAACTGCTCGGGCGGCGGCCCGTACAGCTCCAGCACCGCACTCAGGTCCGCCACACCACAGTGACGGCTCCTGGTTGCCGCCGGCAACCTGCAACCAGTCGTCAAGCAGATCTCACATCGAGTGCCGGACTGGCCGCGACATGAAGCCACGTTAGTCATTGCAACAACCCGCAACTTGGTGGATCGCACCCGCCTACTCTGCGAGAGGTGAACGGTGCCCAGAGCAACGAAACCTCTCGCCGCCGGACCACACAACCATCAGGCAACAGTGGCCTGACGCCGACACCGACCTCACTCCCGCCGCCCCGGCCAGCGGCGATCCCGCCGCCGTGCTTCCGGCCCACAGCCCCACCGCACGGGACGGCCGACCTGGTCGTTGGCCATCACCGAGCCGCGGTTTCGGGTTAGGTATCCAGCGAAATCCCGAGCTCGTGCGCCTTGGATCGCACGTCGTCTTCGCTGCGGCCTAGGTTGAGCGCGATGATGTGTGTGGTTGTGGAGCATCCGGCGAGTTCGCGCAGTCGGGTGATCTCGTCGGCGCTCCACGAGCCGGCCTTGTCGCGGACCGATGTCGGCTCGGTCAATGCGTGCCTCCGGTTTGAGCGTCCTCGGTGCGGATCTGGTCGTCGCGGTGTCGAGCGCCGTGCGGTGTGATCGGCGGGCGGCGGGCGACGTGGTAGGTGCGTTCGGCGGCCGTGGCCGCGGGACCCGTGTTGGGCGGGACCGCTCCCGTGGCACCGGCCGCCGAACGGCCGGGGTTATGCGCAGCTGGCTACATGCCGGTGCGGTAGGTGTCGTCGTAGTAGCCGCCGAGTCGGGTGCGGTAGTCGTCATCCCCGTGGGTGTCGGGGTCGTACTCGGGGGCGGCCTTGATCTGGTCCTTGGTGCGGTCGACGTAGACCTTCTCGTCGTCGTGGTCGACCCGCTCGACCACGCCGACCGATAGCAGCACCTTGCGGCCGAAGATCCACGGTCCGGTGTCGACCACCAGCCCGGCGGTGCCGGTCTGGTCGGTGGCTTCGTCGATCTTGCCGATGTCGCCGTCGATGGCGGCGATCTTGTAGCCGGTCAGGTCGCTGCCCTCGGTGTAGCCGGATGTCTCTCGGTAGGTCCAGGGATCGAATGCGTGCTTCGACATCGCGGTCTGCCTTTCAGTGCAGGTGGGCCGTGGCCCAGCAGTGTTGCTGTGACACCCGTGCAGGCCCGAGACCCGCACCCGGTGTCTCGAGCATTTGGTAGAGCGCCGGTACCCACCACCCGCGCGGATCAAGCAGGACTCCGCAGGTTCAAGTCCAACCGCGGAAAGACAACGACCGCGGCAAACAATCAAGGCTGCATGGTGTCGGCTAGGGAACTGCTACGGAAGCGGTTGCGGCGGCGGCGCGTTGCGCCTGTGGGAGCCGGCGTGTGGCGGCGATGAGGTTGCGTGCCTGTGTGGGCGAGAACAGGTAGGTTTGTTCGCCGCCGCATTCCCCGTCGGATTCGCCTGGGGCTTTGATCCAGAGGAGTGCGGCGAGGTGTGGCCGGTGGGTGGTTTGCGGCGGGGCGCCGAGTGCCTGTCGGGCTGGGTTGCACCATTCGTCGTCACGCTTTGGGTCGTTTGGTGGCGGTCCGGTGCCGTTGCGGGAGGTGTCGATGACGAAGTCGCGGTCGCCGGTCAGGTCGGACAGTTCCAGGCCCCATCGGTAGCTCTCGTTGGTGGTCTGGCGGTTGGCGACGTTGACTGCGAAGCCCTCGGCGTGGGCAATGCCGGATTGCAGGAGTCGGGTAGCCATCTCGCCCGTGGAGCGCCAGCGGGCATGCCCGGCGTCGAGGTAGACCGAGTGCCCGGCGTTGGACAGCGCCTGGACAGCATGGGTCAGGAGTTTGCCGCGGCTGGGGTTGTAGCAGTCGGCGGCGGTCGCGTCGGGTTCGAGCACGATCACCGAGTGGACTGGGCCGAGGGCGTCGACCAGGTCGCGGACGTAGGAGTTGTACGCCGCAGTGTCCGGTGCGCCCTGCTTGAAGTCGGCGCAGCCGCGGTTGGGGATGTAGTAGGCGACGAAGACCGGCAGTTCGCCGCGATCCCGGGCGCGGGCGACCAGGCGTGGCACTGCGGCTAGGTCTTGGGGACCGTTGAGCCAGCGAGCTTGCGGCTGGCTGGTGATCGGGTCGAGCCAGTCCGCGCCGTGCGTAGCTTGCCAGCGTGCGGCGGCGGTCTTGGTGTCGACGTACAGCGTCGCATTGTTGAAGGGGTGGCGGAGCGGTGCGAAGCGGACGCTCGGCGGGTCGGGGTGCAGTGAGGTGTCGGGCTGGTTGCCGCACCCGGCGCCGACCACGGCGACAGTGACCGCCCCGGTGACCAGGCCGGTGACCAGTCGGCGGTAGCGGCCGGTCATTTCGACGGCCTCCAGTGATCGCTGACTCGGTAGATTCTGACCCGGTCGGGACCGGCGCCGAAGGACGCCACCTCGACGGCGTGCTTGCGAGCCTCCGTCAGGGTGGGGTACTTCTGCGGCGCCTCGCTGGTGCCGTAGTACCAGTCGGGCAGGACCAGGTAGTCGATGCGCGCGAGGTTGTCGCGTACCGCGGGGTCGCTGTCGAGCTTGTAAATCATGACCGGGCGCGGGTTGAAGCCGTAGCGGTGGACGAGATCGGTCCAGATGCTGTCGTGCACCACGACGACCTTGTTGCGCGCGACGTTGTCGGCCAGCCAGGTGGTGGCCGAGCGCAGCGGCTGTTCCTGGCTGACGGTCGTCATCTGCCGCAGTCGCGGCGCCCAGGACGCGGTCGCGACGCCGACCAGGCCGAGTGCCAGCAGCCCGGCGACACCGATCCGTACGCCGTGAGCGGCGCCGCTCGATGCTCGTGCCCGCAGCCACCCGGTCGGCACCAGAGCCTGGGTTCCGGCGACGGTGCTGACGGCGCCGGCGACCAGCAGCGCGCTCCACGGCAGCAGGTTGATGACGTGCATGAACGGTACGTATCCACCGCGGACCATGACCAGCCATTGGATGACCAAGACCAGCGCCACGGGCCGCAGCCGGCGTACCAGCAACGCGACCGGGATCGCGGCCAGACCGAGCAGCAGCAGCCACCGGTCGTATTGCAGCCAGCCGTGCAGTTGGTCGGCGGTGGCGCTGTGCGGGTCCAGGACCGAACCGCTGGCGGCCCGGTCGGCCAGCTGCCACACCGCCGTGCCGACGAGACTGTTGTGTCCCGGTCCCGGCAGCAGTTCGCCCTTGAACAAGGCCATCAGCGGATACAGCGCCATCAGCAGGATGCCGGCGAAGGCCGAGGTGACCAGCAGGTGGGCCCGGTTTCGCCGGTCCAGGTTCTGCAGCAGCGCCCAAGCAAAGGCCGGCAGCACCACCAGGGCGGTTTCCTTGGTCAGGGCGGCCATGCCGAACGCCAGCGTGGCGCCGACCGCGGCGGCGATGCTGCGCCGTGGCGAGTAGGCCAGCACGAACGCCAGCAACAGCCACGGAGTGACCAGGTTGTCCAGGAACGTCCACCTGCCGTAGACCAGGGCCAGAGGGCACAGCCCGAACAGCAGCGCGGCGCCGGTGGCCGCGACCCGGCCAAAACCCAGCCGGCGGCCGAGCACGAACAGCAGCGCGCTGCTGACCACCTTGGCGATCAGCATGCACTCGTTGCCGAACGCAATCGCCGAGTCGTACCGGTTGAAGCCGTTGGTGAGCGCCGACCAGGCCGCGATCTGGATCCACCCCGCCGGGGCGTGATCATAGAAATAGGAGTACGGCGACAGCCGATGCTCGTACTGCAACGACCACGCCTGCGACAGGTAGGTCCCGGGGTCATCGACAAAGCGCGGGAACGCGGCCATGCCGATACCGTGCACCGCCCCGACGACGGCCAGCAGCGGCAGCACGATCACCAGGCTGATCAGATGCCGCCCGATCCACGCCTGACAGTCACGCCGGATCCGGCGCCGCAACGACGGCGCCCGCGCGTCTCCGCTGCCGTCGGGGGTGAGATCGGGGACGTCCAGCGTGGTTGCGCCGGTCATGCAGCCTGCTCCGGCATCGCCGTCGGCTGGCCGCCTTGCGTGGCGGCGGGCACCGCGGTCAGGTGCGCGCCGGAGTGGGCGGTCTTCACCCAATTGGTGCGTCCCCGCAGGTGCCGCAGCAGCGCCCACAGCCCAGCCACCGACAGCACTACCTGGTACGGGTAGGCGCCGAGCGCCACGCCGAGGTAGTCGCGTAACCGCACCTTCTGCTCGAAGGTCCGGCCGAACTGGTGCAGCATCAGCAGATCCAGGGCGGTCGTGAGCAGGCTGATCCCCAGCGGCACGCTGGCCAGCAACGCCACCGCGACCGGGGACTTGTGCGCCAGCGCGAGGGCCAGCGCGAACGGCGCGAAGACGATGGCGAAGGCCTGGAAGTACTGGAAACCCAGGACGTAGACAGCCAGTACCCGCTGCCACAGCCGGGGCAGCTCGAGCCACTCGCGCTCGGTGAAAACCTGGGTGAAGCCCTGCATCCAGCGCACCCTCTGCCGCAGCAGCCCGCCCAGCGTGTCCGGAGTCTCCTCGCGGGTGACCAGGTCATCGACATAGACCACGTCGACGGAGAACCCGAGCACAGACGCGGCGATGCCGATCTTGCAGTCCTCAGTCAGGCAGTCCTCGTCCCAAGAGGCACCGTGGCGCGCACGCAGCGCGTCGAGGAACTGGCGCCGGAAGAACACGGTGTTCCCGCCCAACGGCATCACCTTGACGACGGCCTGCAGCTTGAGCCGGGACTGGAACCACTTGTAGTACTCCAGCACGTTCGCGGCCCGCCACCAACCCGACGCGTTGGCCCGCAGCCAGCGCCGCAGCCGCGGCAACCGACCAGCAGGCATCGGCACCTGGCTCGGATGGGCGCTGAAGTTCATCAGCTGCACCCCGCACTGCACGATGCCCGCGCCGGTGCGGCGGAACCGGTAGTCGACCATGCGCAGCAACCCGGGGTGGAACAGGTCCTCGGCGTCGGCGATACCGATCCACTCGTAGTCGATCTCCATCTCCTCGAGCAGCCGAACCGCGGCGTTCAAGCCGATCGGCTTGTTGTGGACGTCGGTGTCCTCCGGATAGCGCGCCACCAGAACCCGACCCGGGTACTCGGCTGCCTTGGCGTGCGCGATCGCCGCAGTGCCAGGGTCGTCCGGGTGATCGATGATCGGCATCACCCAGTACTCGGGGTGGTCCAGGTTGGCCAGTCGCTCCAGCGTCTGGCCCGCGACCGCCTCCTCGTGGCGCATCGGCACCAGGATCACACCCGGCAGCTCGGGAGCGTCCGGTTCGCCGTACATTCCAGGATCGTTGTTCTGCGGCCGCCACCACTTGTAGAGCTGGAACGCCAGCGTTGTCACCGCGACGAGCAGCATGAACAGCGAGACCACGACAAGGAACGCGTCGACGAATGCCGCAGCCGTCCCGACCAGGACGATCAGGACCGCCAAGCCGGCCGCAACCCGGACGGCAGGACGGTTACGTGCGCCGCGATCAGGGGCAGGAACGTCCACGGGTCCACCTGGGTTGCCTCCGGTTCGGTGGGTGAACGACCAGAACCGGTCGGTGCAGAAGTTGGCGACCGTCCCGCAGGCGACCAGACCCCAGTACGCCGCGGCCGTGCCTACCACCGGCGACAACACCGGGAAAAAGACCAGGCTCAGAACCGCGCTGGCACTGCGGGTGGTCTGGAACCGCCACCACCGGCTCAGCCGGCGAGCCCGCCGTTGGTGCGTACGCCAGCGCCAGGTCAAGGCGTCGTGGGCAACGAAGCTGAGCTGCAGCGTTACCACGATCTGTACCGCGTTCGCCACGCCGGGCGCCAGGCCGCGCGCGATCATCAACATCAGCAAAGCGTGGCCGAGCACAGCGATGCTCCCGCCGATGAGCAGGAAAAATGTGACTTCGCGCTTGCGCACAAGCACTCTGAGGGGTCGCACAGGGGTCCTTTCCAAATTACGTTGTTGGCCCCGAGCGCTTCCGGTACCCCCGCGTTCCGACTGCATGCGACGAAGCGACGAACGATCACGAAGCCAGCAGTCCGTGCTCGCAGGAAGTGATGACCAGGCTGGCCAATGCGATCGCCCAGGCAGCTCAACCGCCCGACCAACCCATGCCGGGCCTCAGTGGTTGCTTGCAGCATCGATTGAGGGTGCCGCACGGCATGCCTGGACGGTGCACGGGCGGTCGAGGCACTGTGAGGTCGTGGATGTCGACGCGGTGGCTGTGGAGCTGTACGGGCTCGACCCGGACCAGTTCACAGCTGCCCGCAACGAGAGGGCAAAGGAAGCCAGGGCCGCCGGAGCGAACGCGGCCAGCAACCAGATCAAGACGCTCCGCAAGCCGACGCTGGCGGCGTGGCTGACCAACCTGCTGGTCCGCGCGGACCCCGACGGTGTCAACGACCTCACCCAGCTCGGTGACGAGCTCCGCGCCGCCCACCTGGCTGCCGACGGCGCCCGGCTGCGGGAGCTGACTCCTCGCCGACACAACCTGGTCCAGGAATTGGTGACGACTGCCAGCGGCCGCGCCAAGGATCGGGGCCGATCTGTGAGCCAAAGCGTGGCGGACCGTCTGACCGAGACCCTGGACGCCGCGCTGATCGATCCCGGCGCGGCACTGGTGGTGCTCAGCGGCCAGCTGACCAGCGCGCTGCGCCATGTCGGGTTCGGTGTCGTGGACGAGACCGGCGAGCCGGCCAAGTTCGCACCGATGAAGCCCAAAGCCGTCCGAAGCACGCCCACGAAGCGACCCGCCAGACGGGCCGCTCCCCCGCAGACCCTCACTGTCGATCGGGCACTAGAGCGCAGGCGAGCGGAATTAACAACGCGTGCGCAAGAGTCTGAGAACGAGTACGCCGAGGCTGAGGCGGAGCGGGCCGAGGCCGAGTCTCTGCTTGATGCGAACCAGCACCAGCTGGCCGACCTGACCGCCACAATCGAGCGGCTCAATGAGGAGCTCGAACAGGCTCGCCAGCAACTGAGGACGGCACAGCGGCAGACCGCGCGCCTCGAGCGCAGCCTGGACCGTGCGACCCGTACCGCGGCGGCCGCACAGCGGCGCAGAGACGCCAACCACCTGCGCCTCGCCAACCTCGACGGCTGACGACGCTATCCACGGCCCACAAGTAGGCCGCCCCAGCGCCAAGGTTGAGTCGGAGCAGAACCGACGGAGCGGCCGGCCCGGACGCAACCGTAAGGTTGTCGGGCTCGCGATCCTTCGGCACGCTCGCTGTCCGTGCCGGGCGGCGTCTGCCAGGCCCTTCCAATTCTGCTCAGCACCTTGCCTCGTGGACAGCCGTGCCGCGGGCCCGGGTGGCGCGCCGCTTCCCCTTGCCGGGACGCCACGATCCCTTGCCGGGGCCGCGATCCCTTGCCGGGGCGCCGCGACCGGACGAGACTCAGAGACTGCGACCACCCGGCCACTGCTCACTAGCAGCCGGGCGCGCCGCGCAGAAGCGATCCATCTACCCGAGGAGCGTCATGCGCAGGATCAACGTCGCCGCGACGGTCGCCGCGGCATTCGCAGCACTACTTCTCCCGACGCTGGCCCAGGCCGCGCCGATCACACCCGGCGGGTCGACGGAAGTGACTGTCGGCAGCAATGACCAGCTGTTCTCGCAGAACAAGCAGAACGAGCCGGGCCTGGCCGTGAACCCGGTCAACCCCGCGATCCTCGCGGCGGGAGCCAACGACAACATCGACCTGGAGGCGTGTAACGCCGGCGATGACCGCACCTGCCCGTTCACCCCGGGGGTGGGCGTGTCCGGCATCCAGTTCTCGACCGACTCCGGCCGCACGTGGACGCAACCGACGTACACCGGCTTCTCGGCGCGTGTCACACCGTCCTGCCTCGGTGCACCCGACGTCGCGCCTGGCCAACCCCCGGCTGGTGACACCGGCTGCGTGCCCGATCCCAACGGCCCGATCGGCACGCTGCCCAACTACGACGTCAACGGCATGGTCTCCAACGGCGACCCGGAGCTGGTCTTCGGTCCCGTTCCCGACGCCTCAGGGAACTTCTCCTGGGACAACGGGCAGCGGCTGTACTACGCGAACATCGCTACCAACTTCCCGGGCAATCCCGGCTTTGCCGGCGATGCAGCCATCGCGGTGTCCCGCACCGATGACCTGGCGGGCGCCATGAGCGGTGACAACGACGCCTGGATGGACCCGGTGGTCGTGACCAAGCAGAACCAGGCCCTGTTCAGCGACAAGGAACAGGTCTGGGCCGACAATGCCGAGAGCAGCCCCCACTTCGGCAACGCCTACGTCTGCAACGTCGGGTTCCGCGGGACCGCCGGATCCGAGCCGGTGTTGTTCGCTCGTTCCACCGACGGCGGCGACACGTGGACCACGCGCCAGCTGTCCGCGGCGACCAACAACAGCCAGACAGGCGGACGGCAGGGCTGTGCCATCCGAACCGACAGCCAAGGCGTGGTCTACGTGATGTGGATCGGCACCGACATCCAAACCCGCCAGGGCGTCTTCTTCCAGGCCCGGTCCTTCAACGGTGGCCAGAACTTCGAGCGACCCAGGGCCGTGGTCTCAGGGCTCGGCGGAATCGGGCAGTTCGACCCCGCGCAGGGCCGGTTCACCATCGACGGCATCGCGGGCGCCCGGACCAACACCTTCCCGTCATTCGACATCGCCAACGGTGCGCCGAGCGGTGAGGACGCCACCGACCAGATCCTGCTCACCTGGTCCGACGACAGTCAGGGAACCAACCTCGAGAAGGCGTTCCTGGTGAGCTCGACCAACGGGGGCGGCACCTACTCGGCAAAGGTGGTAGTCAGCGAGGGCAGCGACCGAGCCAACTTCCCGGCGGTGGCAATCTCGCCCGACGGCACCGACGCGTGGCTGGTCTACAACGCCTGGCTCGACCCATGGCGCGACGACACGACCTCCGCGCGCCGGGTGCTGGGCGTGGTCCGGCACGCCGACATCGCCGGCGCGGCCCACACCGTCGGCGCGTTTACGACAGTGCTGCGTGGCGCAGTAGGCGACGGACGCGCGTCCAGCGCCAACAGCCTGACCTCGGAGTTCCTCGGCGACTACAACTACGCCGTCGCCACACGGGACTACGGCTCCGCCGTCTGGAATGACATGCGCAACGGAGCCGTCTGCCCCGCCATCAACACCTACCGTCAGGCGTTCGTCGAGGACGTCCTGGCCGGCACCACCGAACCCATAGTGGGAGACGAGAAGGAGGACCCGGACGCGGCATCCGAACTGCCGGCCACGCACTCCACGGACCTGCGCCCAGGGCCCAACAACGTCTGCCCGGCAACCTTCGGCAACTCCGACATCTTCGGCGGAACCTTCAGCGACGACTCCTGAGCGCTTTCGAGCCGTAGCCACAACAACCCGACGGCCGCCCCGATGGGCGGCCGTCGGTAGTGGCACGGCGGTCCATGTGACCTCGGACGGGGTGGCGGACGAGAGCGCAGGGGCACGCTTCACCAGGTCGGACGCGACGCCCAGACGAGGTGCACGCTCATGCCGGACAGCGGGCGTCTGTGGGCCGGAGGCTCGGTCAGGCGACGGGCTCGGACTCGTTGAGCCTGCATGTTTGGTCGAACCACCGCTGGAGGGGTCCGTTGCGCTGACGGGGGACGGACGGCGTTGTGGGCACCGCAGCACCGGCGGGACAGTGATCCAATGGGACCATTCGACGATTTTCATCGCGGCTTCCTGCCCGCCTTCATCGACGCTCAGATCGCCTTTCACGACGGGGACGCAGCCCCAAACAACGCTCTCTGGACGGACATCGATCCGGTCACGCTCTTCGCTGCTCGGGGATTGTGCGAAAGCGGGACCGACCGCGTGACAGAGGCGTTTGACCGGGTTGCGTCCGAGTTCTCTGCGGTACGTGACTATGTGTGGGAACCCATCGCCTCCGGGGTCAGCGGCGACCTGGCGTACACAGTCGCCTTCGAGCGCTACGTGGCGTCGCTCCGCGGAGAGCCGCCTGCCCAGCAGGAGCTTCGCGTCACCCATATCTACCGTCGAGAGCAAGGGCGATGGCGCGCGATCCACCGCCACGCCGACAGGAAGCAGCCGGACACGCGGCACTCAGGGTGATCCAGGGGTTGACGCGAACTGGTCCATGAAGGCATCCAGTAGCACCCGTGATTCTGCAGATCCGGTAGTTGGAGCGACGTGCGTCAGTGCACCCGGGACGCGGTCTGTGGCGGTGATCCAGTCGGCAGTTCCGTCATCACGATCGTTCCAGGAGAGATGCCTAGCGCTTGAGAGGTGCAGCACCATGGATCCCGCGACGACCGGACTGATACCGGGTCGACGCGCCCTTCAACGACCAGGCCCTCCACACCGCTGGCCTGAACGTGTCCAGCCACTCTGGTGACTCATCGACATCGGCGGTCACCGGGGACAGCTGCAGCGGTGCCGCCATGCCTTCGCGAGGTCTTCGAGCCGGGTCCAGCATCGCCTCGGCCGCACGTCGACGCTGTCGACCGCTAGCACGTCGAACACCCCTGATCATCCATGGCTCCACCGCGAACAGACCAACGGGTCAGACCGGGATCGAGTCGTAGCGCGCTGAGACCGCCTTGCGGGCGACCGGGTCCGTGATCGCGTTGGGTGGAAGTTCACCGAGTTCGATGAACATCTCCTCGAGACCGCCGGGCACCATCAGGGTCAGGAACCGGCCGCCACCGGGCCCCGCGGTGATCGTGTGCGCGGTATCCCTCGGGACCAGGACGTAGGTCCCCGGCCCCGCGATGACGGGCTCGCCGCCAACGGTGAAGGTGAACTCGCCGTCCAGCACGAAGAACGACTCCTCGAAGCCGCGATGCAGATGCGGCACCGTCCAGGCGCCCTGGGCCGTGCCGGCGAACTCCGTCAACGAGAACGCCCCACTGACCGTGCTGTCGGCCAGCACCCGCATCCGTGCCACCCCCAGGTCGACCGAACGCCCCTGTGCCTGTCCGACCACATGTGCACGACTTGTCATCGTCCCCACCACCCTTCGGCTGGACCGGTAGGACGCCGGCCCGCTCCTCTCACACTCGGCACCGCGGGGCGCAATCGCAATATCAGATTCTGAAGTTGCCATCGGCCCTGGCGAGGACGACGCTGAGGGAGTGCGCGCGTATGGCCAGTTCTGCCCGATCGCCAGGAGTTCCGAACTACTGGCCGAGCGCTGGACGCCGATCATCGTGCGCAACCTCCTGAACGGCTGCCGGACGTTCAACGAGATCCGACAGGGCGCGCCTGGTATCTCCACCGCCTTGCTGACCCAGCGCCTCGACCTGCTGGAGCGGCACGGCGTCCTTCGTCGTACCGTCAAAGGGCGTGGGGTGACGTATGAGCTGACCGAGATGGGTCAGGCCCTCCGGGCGGTGCTCGACGCGATGGGTCAGTGGGGCGCCCACTGGCTAGAGATCGAGCCTCACCACCTGGACCCGGCGTACGTGCTCTGGGCCACCATGAAGCTGGTTGATCTGGACCGGATCCCAGAAGGTACGACGATGGTCCGGTTCGAGCTGCGCGACCGGCCCTCGGACACCCACTGGATGATCCTGCGTAGGCCGCAGCCCGAGCTCTGCACCCGGCCCAGTGGGTACGACGAGGATCTGGTCTGCCGGAGTGACTCCGCGACTCTCGTCGGCCTGCATCTGAAGCGGCTGGACTACCCGGCCGCGATCCGGACTGGCCGGGTCGAACTGATCGGGCCGCCCAGCCTCACCCGGCAGTTCCGGACCTGGTTCCGCACCAGCCCGTTCGCCGACTTCCTCACGTAAGCTCCCTAGCTGGGCAGGACATCTCGCAGTACTGCGGCGTGGTCCTCGGGGCGCTTCAGATCCATCCTCATCGTGTTGACAGCGCGAGATGCCGGCGGCACGCAATCTCGGCCCGCCGGGTTCGTCGCCGCCCGACGCGGCACCGTCACGGCCTGGTGAATCGAACTGGAGTTCGGCGGCGGAGATCTGTTTTGTAGGCCCGTTCGCAGGTCGGACCGGCTAGGCTCCCGCTTAGGGCGCCGGGCGCAATATGCTTTCGAGGAAAGTACTGCCCCTGGCTTTGCTGGACATCAAGGGGGATCGCATGACGGAGCCGTCCACCGGCTGGCAGCTCGACGCCATCACGTACTCCGGGGGCACGCAGGACGGCGGGCCGCGCGCCAACGTGAAGCTCTCCCGGGCTGGGGAACAGGTGCACGCTGAGGGTTCTGGCACCGGGCTCATCGACGCGGTATGCCATTCGATCTCGCAGGCGACGGGCGTGGAGGCGCGGGTAGTCGCGTTCCGGGCGTACTCAGTCGGCCCGGGCAGCGAGGCTGTCGGAGAGGTCGAGCTCGAGGTGGAGCTGCCGGGCCGCAGGGTTGCGGTCCAGGCGTCGTCCACGGATGTCGTGGAGGCCGTCGGGCTTGCCCTGGTCGCGGCCCTCAACCAGTACAACGCGAAGCGGCCGGCCCGAGGCTGAGTCCAGTGAGATGACCGTGGTCCGATGAGCGGGAGCGCCGCCGCGCCGCGGGTTCCGCCGCCCGCTGCGGTGGGTGAGTCCCAGGGCTGTGGCTCGGTCGGGACCGGCGGGATGCGGCATGAGAGCGCACTGTGCCCAGCCCGATCAACTCAGCGAAACGAAGCAGCCGGAGGCCGGCTCCGCCTCGCGAACGAGGAGGACTCAGCGGGCGGGAACCGGTTCGGACGACGGCCGCCACTCCCGCCTGATCAGCCCGTACACCCACGAGTCCGAGACCTCGCCGTTCACGACGCAGTCCTCCCGCAACGTCCCTTCACGCACGAATCCGAGCTTCTCCAGGACGCGGGCAGATGCCGCGTTGCGCGTATCGGTCTCGGCCTGGACTCGATTCAGGTCCAGCGTGTCGAATGCCCACTGCAGCAAGGTGCAGGCGGCCTCCGTCGCGTAGCCGAGGCCCCATGCTGCATCGTCGAGGCAGTAGCCCATCGACGCGCTGCGGTAGTCCGGGTTCCACCGGGTCAGACTGCACCAGCCGATGAACGCCCCGTCGGAAACACGGTCCACGGCCAGCCGCGTCCCGGTGCCTTCCTCTGCCATCTGCCGGCGAGCCGTTATGAACCCCTCGGCGCGCACAGGCTCGCTCCAGGGCGGCGCGTCCCAATAGCGCAGCACGTAGGCGCTGCTGTGCAGCGCGAACAGAGCGTTTGCATCCGCGTCGTTGAACGGACGCAGTCGCAGGCGAGCGGTGCGCAGCGTGGGGGTAGGCAGGGACATGCGTGCCATGTTGCCTCTCATGGGGGGCGGTCGGGCAACCGCACACGCGATGCCGATCATTCACAACGGGACTTCTCAGTGGGCGGACAGAAGAACACGCCCGCCCATCGGTAGTTCCGCGCTTCGCTGTTCGCGGCGTGTCCGGACGTTTGGCGAGCGGCGGCGTGATGCGTCCGCCGCCCACCCCGTCGTACGATGGCGGCCGAGAGGAGGCGGCGATGGCCGATCCGGTGGGCGACATCATCGGGGACTATCGGGCGTTCGCCGCGCAGCAGCACGACCGCCTGCTCGCCCGGGGCATCGACATCCGCCCGTACCCGCTCAGCCACCTCGCCGTCCGCGTGCCGGAGTGGGACCAGTACGTCCACCTGCGGAACCTGCTCGAACGCCACGCGACTGCGAACGCCGAGAACGTCTGGAACGGCCGGCCGATCTCGATCATCGTCCTCGCCACACCGCTCGAGGTCATCGACGGGATGTCGGTGCCGCTCATCGAGCTCATCCCGCCCGTCCACCAGCGCGTCTACCGGATGGGCCTCGAACATCTGGGGGTCATCGTCGGTGAGGACGTCGACGCCTTCTCACACGAGCATCGAGCGGTCCTGACCGGGCAACAGTTCCAGAGCGCCGACAACGAGCCGTACTACGTGCTCTTCGAGGACTTCACCCACGTGAAGTTCTACCGCCGCTCGCTCCAGGACGCCTGTGTCCTCCAGGGCGCCCGGTTCGATGGCTTCGCCCACGTGGACGACTGGGTGCCGCAGCGCCTCGTGACCGCGACCGGCCCGAACCCTCTGCCGCACTGAGCGACGCCCGGAACTCGGCGCGACCGCACGCTATCTGCGGCGGTTGGTCTCGACACGCTTGCTCGCTGGCGCTCACGACGCGGCTCGACCGGCGGGACGCGCCCTGTCTTCGGCATGTGCGAGCGTTGCCGCCCTTCGTCGACACCACCACCCGGTCGCGGTTCTTCCGGTCACGCATCCAGGCTCCAACGATGGCCTCCGATGCTCCGTCGGAGTAGGTGTCGGCGGTGTCGACCCGCGCACCTCCGGCTTCGGCGAACGCATCGAGGACCCGATGGGATGCGGCGGCGTCGGTGGTGCGGCCGAACGTGTTGCCCCCCAGCCCGACCGGCACTGTGAGGTGGTCACCCCACCAGCGCCGCGGTGTGGGATCGACGGGGTGGTGTTAGGGGGTCCAGCCACGAGTGTCCTCCTTGATGCGTTCACGGAGAAGGAAGCCAAGCAGATGGCACCGACAGCAGCCGATCCATCGGAGCCGCGATCGCATTTCGGCACGTTGGTGCGCGCCACCAGCGGCAGATCCGGTTGCCGCTCGGTGAGCCCGCCGGGATCGACGGGCACGGTCGGCCAAAGGCAACTCGCGCCAGCACTTGGTGGAGACCCTGGTCGATCGCTTTGGCGTACCGGCGGTCGGGGTGCGCGACCTGCTGGTGGACTACCTGCGCGCGAGCTGAACGTCGATGGACGACGGGCGTGCCGGACCAGGCCGTGCCAATCTCGTGTCGCCTTCTCGCAGGCACGTGCCGCTTGGTTCGGAAGTTCCGCGTACCGAGCCGGAGGCTAGAGCCAGATGTACTCCTCGGCGACGGCTCCGTCGCGCCATTTCGCTATGGTCACCATCCGGCCACCGCCTTCGAACTCGCCGACCACGCAGGTCCACTCTCCGGAGCCGAAGCTGATCGGGTGGGAGGCGACTTGGATCGGCGTGCCACCGGTGGACTCGACCAGAGCCTCCATAGCCGCAATGTGCTCCTGGATACCACGGGTGGGCGGTTGCCCTTTGACTTCCACAAGCACGTCGTCGGTGTGGCAGCGGGCGAACACGCCATGCCAGTCGGCTCGGTTCCATCCGTTGAAGTCGAGTTCATTCATGCCCTTGAGGTTGCTGGTTACCTCGTCGTCCGCCATGGCCGAGGCCTCCTTCCGGGACCAGTCGCATCACCTGCATTTCACCGTATGCGGAACTGACCGTCTCGGTCGAGCGTCCGGGCTTGCTACGTTGCCGCCATGACCAGGTGGGCCGCGGGGCGGGCGTGAAGGCGGTCGTCTACGACCGGTACGGGTCTCCCGATGTGCTGCAGGTCGAGGACGTCCCGGTACCCTCGCCCGCCGCCGGCCAGGTGCGGGTGAAGATCGCCGCGACCTCGGTCAACCTCAGCGACTGGGAGTGCCTGCGCGGATCGCCCGCGTACGCCCGGATCGGAGGGCTGCGTGTCCCGGCTCGCCGGACGCTCGGATCGGACATCGCCGGCCTGGTCGACGACGTCGGGGAAAGGGTGACCCGGTTCCGACCCGGAGACGAGGTGTATGGCGACAACCTCAGGCTGATGGGTGGCTTCGCGGAGTACGCGCTCGCGCCGGAGTCCGCGCTCGCCCACAAGCCGGCCCGGCTCACGTTCGCTGAGGCGTCGACCATCCCGCAGGCGGGCGCGATCGCTCTGCAGGGCACAGGTAGGGCCGTGCCGGGTCAGCGGATGCTGATCAACGGCGCTGGCGGAGGGTCCGGATCGTTCGCGATTCAGCTCGCCAAACGGCTCGGTGCTCACGTCACCGGGATCGACAACGCTTCCAAGCTGGACTTCATGCGGTCGGTCGGCGCGGACAACGTGATCGACTATCGCCGGGACGACTTCACCCGGACCAGCCAGCCGTACGACCTGATCCTGGACCTGGTCGCGCATCGTTCGGTGTTCGCCTACCGGCGTGCGCTGGCACCCGGCGGCACCTATCGATGCGTAGGCGGGTCGGTACCCACGCTGCTACGCGTGCTCACCCTCGGCTGGCCGGTTGGGCGGCTCACCGGTCGCGCAATCGGGATCCTCGCCGTCAAGGAGGGTCCGGCCCATTTCGAGCCGCTGGCCGCCCTCTGCGTCACCGGAGAGATCAGGATCCACATCGACCGCACCTTCGCGCTCGACGAGGTTCCCGCCGCGCTTACTCACGTCGGCGAGGGACGCGCCCTCGGCAAAGTGGTTGTCGACCTCTCCTGACGCAATTCGAACGCGTCCGTGCCCCGGCGCCTTGCCCGCACGCCCGCTCATCGGCATGATCGCGATTCACTGTCAGCGGCATGTGAGTGCGTTGTGCCCACCCTGGCCCGGCTCGAACGGGCTGCCTCCCCCTCCATGCTGCAGGACGGGCGGTCGGGGTGAACCGACCCGCCTAGGGCAGGGCCACCGCCGAGGGTAGGCGTCTGAGCCGCGCTCCGCATGCGCTTTCGGTTGCCCGGACAGCCATGAGCGGACGTTTCGTCGCCTTCCCGGCTAAAGTCACGGCATGGCGCGATGGGGACCTATCCGGCCGATCATGGTTGGAGGTCTCCTCGCGGTCGGCTTCTTGGACGAGCACCGCGTCATCGTTGGCAGCCATGACGGCCTTGGAGTCTTCGAGGCGAGCAGCGGAGTCCGGCTCGACCGTGTCAGCGACCCCGACGGCGACTATGGCTGGTACAGAGAGTTCCCGCCATCGGCCGTGTACGCCGACGCCGACGGCGAGCATCGAGTTCCGGTCGCGGGGCTATGGGCCGGCGATCTCCCAACACCACGAAGGACGGGTAGACCTGCGGCATGTGCTGACCGGAGCAAGCCTGGTCGGTCCCGAAGGCACCGAGATCGCGATCGCTGACGACGAAGAATTCCGAGCGTGTGGATTCTCTCCTGAAGGGCACGTCTTCGTCTTCGCGACGTCGCCAAGCCTGTATCTCGCCGCCCGATCAGCGCCTTAGCCGCGCTGATCTCGGCTGGGACCGCACCTTCACTATCTGCGGCATGTGCGCGCGTTCTTCGGCACGATGGGCGGCATGGCCAATGACGACGTCACCGTCTCGCTCACCGGCGACGAAGCACTGATCCTGTTCGACCTGCTCCACCGCTGGGAGGACGACAACCGTGTCAGTGCGCCGCAGCACAAAGCTGAGCAAGTTGCGCTGTGGAACCTGTCAGCGCTCCTGGAGAGGAGCTAAGCGAGCCCTTCGATTCCCGATACTCCGAGCTCGTGTCAGCGGCAAGGACGCGAGTCGCATCTGACGACTGACCGACAACAACTGCGCCACATCGGCAGTTCCGCGCCTTGCTATCTGCGGCAGATGAGTGCATTGCCCGCGACTATGTACGGCATGAACCTCGCCGCTCTCCATGCCATCGCCGACGAGCGACGTGAACACTGGGCAGAGGCTGGGGCACTTTGTGAAGTCGTTGACGGCCCGCTGACGGACAAGCCAGCGGCCTGGCTCATCCTGAGCACGGACAAGTTCGCCGCGCAGCTGACGGTCTGGGTCTCCGGCGAGGCGGAGATGGAGTGGGGCACCCCCGAACGTGGGGATGCTCGTCACTGCGACATCGACACCCTGGAGGACCTGCGTGCGTGCGTATCAGACCTCGAGGACGCTCTCGGTCTGACGTAAGGGCATCCGCTCATCGGCTGAGCGGAATGCGGCATGACAGCGCGGATCGCGGCAGATGCGGACGTTGCGGGCAGAGAAATCAGCGCTGCAGAGCGGACCGCAGCATGATCGGGTGTTCTGCCCCGCCAAACGGAAGGAGCGAACTCAGTGCGCGTGCTGATCCATCGCAGTCTCCACGGCGATGAAGCTGCCGAGCCGTGTCGTCTGTGGCCACGGCGGCCTTTCGGGTTTCAGCGTCCAGGTCAGATGAACTATCGCGAACGTGCCGTCTGACGCTCGGAACACCACGTCGTCGCAGCCTTCACACTTCGCCGTTGCGCTCAGGGCGATGCCGTGCAACACATGGCCCGGGCCGATCTCCTTCTCTGCCTCGCGCTCGAACGTGAGAGCTTGCTCGGGCTGGAGTCGAAACCACGGCTCGCGGAAGTCATCAGAACTCACGCCCCACAGGATGTCACGCACCAACGCTCATCTGCCTGGTCTCGCATCACCCTCTGCGGCAGATCCGGACTTTCGCGTTGCGCGTTGCTGTCCGGCTGGCGGTAGCCAGTGGGGCTACGTTCACGCCATGAACAATCACTCGCGGACAGCGCGATGCGCCGTCGCTGCTCTGGCCCTTGTCGCCCCCCTCGTCCTCGGAGTCACCACCGCCTCGGCCGCGCCGCGGCAGCCCGTCGAGTACGACGCGCTCGGTGACTCCTACGCCTCCGGATACGGCGTCCCGCCCTACGAGGCGTGCGGCCGCTCCCAGTCTGCCTACGCCGTGCAGCTCAACGGCCGGATGAAGATCGACCTCGATGACGTTGTCGCCTGCGCGGGCGCCACGACCGCGTCCCTGGTGGCGGGCGGGCAGCTGAACGCCCTCGACGACGACACCGACCTGGTGACGATCAGCATCGGCGGCAACGACATCGGCTGGTCGACGGCCGTCGTCGCCTGCCTGGGCGGCACCGACGCGCAGTGCGCCGGCGGGCTCGCCGCGACTAGCGGCAGGGTCACGACCGTCCTGCCGGGTCTCCTCGACTCGGTCTACTCGCAGGTGTCGGCGCGCGCCCCCGAAGCACACGTGGTCGTTACCGGCTACCCGCGGCTCTTCTCGCCCGAGTACGGCGCCTTCCTCGCCGTGTCGGCCCCCGAGCAGGAGGCCCTCAACGACGGGGCCGACCTCCTCAACGGAGTTATCGCCGAGGCAGCGGCCGAGCACGGCTTCCAGTTCGTGGACGTCACCAAGCGGTTCCTGGGGCACGGGGTGAACGCGCCTGATGCGTGGGTCCTCGGCCCGTTCGACCCAGGCGCCTTCCACCCCAACACCGCCGGCTATGAGGCGTACACGGCCGCCCTGACCGCGTCGATCAACCCCTCGCGGCTGCGGTAGTTCCGGAGGCAGGACTCGCGCGCACAAGCATGACCGCGCGGACAGCGGCTGCTTGTTTAATTGCCTGTAGGACCGATCCTGGCGAGGCTTGGTCCAGGCGCTCGGCTCGTCGCTCTCATTTCGGCTGCCC
>NZ_SLWM01000018.1:0-163536 GCF_004342085.1 Kribbella orskensis | reverse complement strand
TCCGCGTAGCTGCGTCCTTCCCTGGTCGGGCTGGGGTGCGTCAAGAGTCGAGCTTGCTCGATCCCGAAGGGACGCCGAAGGCGCTCTTGACGCACCCCAGCACGACTAGCACCATCACGCAGCGGAGACCGCCAACCACCCGCACCCATACCCGGGGAACCACCCGTCCGGCCTACCGGCGAGGCTTCGGCGTTGGCGGAACCCCCGGCTCGGGCGATGGCGGATCACCCCGACAAGCCCCCGCGGGTGGCGGGGTGATATGGCTCAGCCGGACCGGATCGGGCTGATCAGGTTGGTGGCCCAGCGCCGGATGCCGCGGGCGGGGTTGGCGAGCGCGGGCTGAGCGGGCGGCGCCGGCCGGGCCCGGAACGTGCCGGGGCCCGGAACGTGCCGGGGGCCGGAACGTGCCGAGGGCGGGGTTGGCGAGCGCGGGCTGGGCCGGGCGGCGCCGCCGGGGCCGGAACCTGCCGAGAGCGGAACCTGCCGGGGCCGGAACCTGCCGAGAGCGGAACCTGCCGAGGGCGGAACCTGCCGAGGGTGGAACCTGCCGAGGGGCGGCATCCGGTGGATGCCGCCCCTGGGGGGCAGCTTCGGCCAGGTTGTCCGGTCCCCTGATCCGGGCTTGCTGGTCGGGCTGGGCCGCGGCCGAGCGGGAGGGTTAGGTCCCGGGGTGCTCGGTCGCGGAGTTGTGGCTGCTGCGGCGTCTGGAGATCGGCTCCTACCGCGGCAGCTGGTGTTTCTGGCTCAAGCCGGCCGGACCGTGCGGTCCGGCCGGTGGCTGAGAGCCGGGTGGATCAGACCAGGCGCGCGAGGGTGAGGCGCGCTTTTGCGCTGGCCCTCTCCGCACGTGCCGTGGCCCGCTCGGCGTGCTTCTGCGCCCTGGCCATCTTGGCCGCGAGGTGGAAGCGCCGGTTCTGCTCTGCGTCCTTCAGTTTAGAACGACAATGAGCACGGGCGAGATCTTCTTGAAGTAAATGCATTTCAACTCTCCTGGGTGAAGTCTGGGTCGTCATGGTTTGTAGTCTCGATTCGGGATTCGGTTCGTCGGATCAGTTCAGGCTGCGGTCACGGTGTCGCACTTACGTGGACGCCCTCGGGGCCGCTTGCGCGGAACCACAACACCCTGGACGAACAGTTCGCCTCCCCACACTCCCCACGGCTCGGAACGCTCGAGCGCTCCGGCCAGGCACTCGGCCTTCAGCGGGCAGGTGGTGCAAAGAGACTTGGCATACTCGACGTCCGCCGGCGATTCGGCGAAGAAGAGTTCCGGTGCGTAGGACCGACAGGGCAGGTCCTGCGCTGTTGCCACCTCGGTGAATGCATCGAGGAAGCTAACGCTCATTCCGGTCACCTCCTGAGTGACTGTCTTGCTCTGTTGTCGCGGCGCCGGCCACCCGGTTGGTGACCGGCAAAACTGTGTCGGACAAACAAAAGGGCCGCGGGACCCTTTTCGGGTTCCGCGGCCTTGGAGGTGCCGGCTGACTTTGAGTCAGACCGGTGGACTCCATGCTCGAGAACCCTGACCGCCGTACTTCGCATCGCCGACAGCTGCGCCCTGGAACTGGGCAGAACCGACAGCCATGAGCACAACGGTCGCGCCGTGCAGACGCGGCGAGGCACCCTGGATCGGGGCGCACGGCAGCGCGCTGACGCCGAACGGCTTCTTCGTGATGTTCGTGATCATGTCCAAGGCACCTCCTCTCGTTGTGGCGAAGTGAGCAGCTAGCTCATCGCTATGGTTTGAAGTTTTCGGCCAGCCTTCAGCCGCAGAAAGAACAGTACGCCGACCTCGTCGAGGCCCGCAAACTATTTATCCCAAGATTCTGAAGTTGGCCGGAAGTTGCCGCCGGGTGGGCGGAACTTGCTGCCAAACCAGGCTGTTCAGCACGCTCCGACGCGCTTCCGGCACCCTCCGAGATCGTTGCCTAGGTCAACTGATTGTCCTGGCAAGGACCCGGTGTCTGCCACCAGCAGAAATCCTGTCCTTCGAGTGTGCCTCTCGCTCCGCCAACCCTGCAACGGTTTTATCGGCGGTACGCCTCACACGGCCGTTTGATTCAGGCCCAGCCCGAGCCCCCGCAAGCGATACGCCCACTCCGGAAGCAGGGTCAGCGGGTGCAGATGTTGATCACGGGCTCGCCGTACTTGCTGACCTTGATGCGGCCGATGCCAGGGATCCGGAGCAGTTCGCGCTCGTCGGCCGGGCGCGTCTCGGCGATCGCGGTGAGCGTGGCATCGGTGAAGATGACGAACGCCGGCAACGACTCCTCCGCGGCCCGCTCGGCCCGCCAGGCGAACAGCGCGTCGTACAGGTCCTGGTCCATCGAGGACGGGCAGTCCTCGCAGCGGCCGAGCTTGCGGGCGGCCGGCTCGGTCAGGCCGCGGCCGCAGACCCGGCACTTCGGGATCGGCTTGTCCGAGCGCTCCGCCCGCCCGGCCCCCCGCGTCCGCGACGAGGGCTCCCACTCGCTGGTCCGGGAGGTACGGACGCCGATCGGGTCCAGGAACCGCGTCGGCCCCCTGGTACCCCGGCCGCCTGGCGAGCGCGAGGTCGACCAGCTGATCGAGAGCTGGTCCTTCGCCCGGGTCACCCCGACGTAGAACAGCCGTCGCTCCTCCTCCACCTGCGCGGGCGTCTGGGCGTAACTGATCGGCAGGGTGCCCTCGTGGGCACCGACGATGAACACGCAGCCCCACTCCAGGCCCTTCGCCGCGTGCAGCGTGGCCAGCGTGACGCCCTCGGCCAGTGGGGCGTGCTGGATCGAGGCGCGCCGGTCGAGCTCGGCCATCAGGGCGACGATCCCCGCCTCCGGGTTGGCCGCGGCGAAGTCGGACGCCATCGTGACGAGCGCGCTGAGCGACTCCCACCGGTCCCTGACCGCTCCGGTGCCGGCCGGCGGCTCCTCGGTCCACCCGGCGCCGGCCAGGATGCCTTTGATCGTGTCGAGCAGGTCGACGCCGTCAGTGTCCCCCGCCTTGGCCTGCCCCCGGAGCAGTACTGCGGCCTGCCGGATCTCCGCGCGCTCGAAGAACCGCTCGGCGCCCTTCAGCATGGCCGGGATCTTCCGCTCGGCCAGAGCCTGCTCGAAGTTCTCGGACTGCGCGTTGGTGCGGAACAGCACGGCGATGTCGCGCAGCGCGGTACCGGAGTCGCGGAGGCGGGCGATCGCGCGGGCGACGGCGTCGGCCTCGGCCACCTCGTCGGAGTACTCGCGGTAGACCGGGGCCGGCCCCGCCTCCCGCTGGGAGCGCAGCGTGACTCGGCCGGGCAGCCCGGACGGGCCCGCGGCGTCGAGCACCTTGTTGGCGACGTCGACGATCTGCGGGGTCGAGCGGTAGTCGCGGACCAGCTTGATCACCGCCGCCGTCGGGTGGCGCTGGGCGAAGCGGACCAGGTTCTCCGGGTCGGCGCCGGCCCACGAGTAGATGGTCTGGGCCGGGTCGCCGACCACGCAGACGTCCTCGCGGCCGCCGAGCCACAGGTCGAGCAGGCTCTGCTGCAGCGGGCTGACGTCCTGGTACTCGTCCACCACGAAGGTTCGGTACTGCCGCCGGATCTCGGCCGCGACCCGCTCGTCCTCGGCGAGCAGGGCGACAGCGCAGAGCAGCACGTCCTCCAGATCGATCCGGCCGCGCTCCAGCTTCACGTCCTCGTACGCCGCGAAGACGCGGGCGATCGTGGCCGGGTCGAAGGCTGCCAGCGCCCGGGCGGACTGCGGGGCGACGCGCGCGTAGTCGTCTGGGCGGACGTTGCTCACCTTCGCCCACTCGACCTCGCCGGCCAGGTCGCGCAGGGCGGGCGTGTCCACTCGCACCCGGCAGCGGGACGCCGCCTCGGTCAGCAGCGGGAACTTCCGGTCGATGATCGGCGGCAGCTCACCGCCGAACACCTTCGGCCAGAACCACTTGGCCTGGCGCAGCGCCGCGGAGTGGAAGGTCCGGGCCTGTACCCCGTTCGCGCCCAGCTGGGCGAGGCGGCCGCGCATCTCCCCGGCCGCCCGCTGGGTGAAGGTCACCGCGAGCACGCGGGCGGGGTCGTACGTGCCGGTGCGCACGCCGTACGCGATCCGGTGGGTGATGGCGCGGGTCTTGCCGGTGCCCGCGCCGGCCATCACGACGACCGGGCCGTGGAGCGCGGTCGCGACTGCTCGCTGCTCTGGGTCGAGTGCCTCGAGCAGTGCGTCGGCGGACCGGCCGGAAACGGCCTGTGTGATGTCGCTCACGGACTGAGACATGCGGGAACAGCACTCCGACCGACGAGGTTCCAGTACAAGGTAGAGCCACCCTAGACGGGTCGCCGGACAGTTTCCGAGCGCCCGCCCCTGAGCAGAGACGGAGCGAGCCACGATGGCGGCATTCACGATGTACTCGACACCCTGGTGCGGTTACTGCCACCGGTTGAAGGGGCAGTTGAAGCGTGCCGGGATCGAGTTCTCGGAGGTCGACATCGAGCAGGTCCCGGACGCGGCGAAGATCGTCGAGAAGGTCAACAACGGCAACCAGACCGTCCCGACCATCGTGTTCCCCGACGGCACCGCGATGACGAACCCGTCGCTCGCCCAGGTCGCCGAGAAGCTGGCCGCCTGACACCCAGTACGACGAGACGCGGCGCCGCGCCCGCAGGGCCGGCGCCGCGTCTTGCTGTTCTGGGACTACCAGCTGCTGGTCAGTTCTTGGCCGTACCAACCCTCGATCAGGCGGCGGGAGATCGAGATGTTGCCGGGGAGGGCCATGCTGCCGGACTCGATCAGGGCTCGGAGGTCGTCGCGGCTGAACCAGCGGGCGTCGACGATCTCGTCCTGGTCGACGGTGATGTCGTAGCCGGTGGCCGTGGCGTAGAAGCCGAGCATCAGGCTGGAGGGCAGCGGCCACGGCTGGCTGCCGGCGTACTGGATGTCGTCGCCGATCACGACACCCGCCTCCTCGAACACCTCCCGGCGTACTGCGGCCTCCAGTGACTCCCCCGGCTCGACGAAGCCCGCCAGGGTCGAGTAGCGCCCCTCCGGCCAGGCTTCGTTCCGGCCGAGCAGTGCGCGGTCCTGGTCGTCGGTGACGAGCACGATGATCGCCGGGTCGCTCCGTGGGAAGTGGCTGGTCCCGCACACCGGGCAGCGCCGTACGTGGCCCGCGTCGATCACCTCGGTGTGGGCGCCGCAGTTGGCGCAGTGGGTGTGCACGCGGTGCCAGTTGGCCAGGCCGGCCACGTTCACCGCGATCCCGGCCTCCCTGTCGTTCAGGACGCCACCGATCTCCCGCAGCCCGGCGTACGACGCGTCCGGCTCCTCATCGAGCAGTACTGCGAACACGGCCCGCCCGTCGGCGGTCTGGCCGGCTCCGGCTTCGTGGTCGATCCCCAGGAAGACGCGCAAGCCGTCAGGCGCGGCAGAGGGCGACACCAGCCGCAGGGAGGTGCGGTCGGGCTCCACCGCGAGCTTGTCGCCGGCCACTAGCGTGACCTGCGCGTCCGGAGCGGCCCACGCCTTCTCCAGCCACTCCTCGTCCCGCCGTCGGTCGGCGGCTCGGTCGAGAACGGAACGTGACAGTGCGAGGGAACCTGGGGTGATGGAGTAGGCCACGTCCTCAACGTATCTCGATCGGCCGCACGCCCGCACCGGCGTCCCGCGCCCTGCCCACCCCTCGTGAGAGCATCCCGTCCATGAGTATTCACATCGCCGCCGAGAAGGGGCAGATCGCGCCGCGCGTGCTGTTCCCCGGGGATCCGCTGAGGGCCAAGTGGATCGCCGAGACGTACCTGACCGACGTGAGCCTCTACAACGAGGTCCGGAACATGTACGGGTTCACCGGCACCTACAAGGGTGAGCGGGTCTCCGTGCAGGGCTCCGGGATGGGTCAGCCGTCTGCCTCGATCTACGCGAACGAGCTGTTCGCCGAGTACGACGTACAGACGCTGATCCGGGTCGGGACCTGCGGTGCGCTGACCGAGAAGGTGAAGCTCCGCGACGTGATCGTGGCGATGTCGGCGAGCACGGACTCGCAGATGAACCGGCTGCGCTTCCACGGCATCGACTACGCGCCCACCGCGGACTACCAGTTGCTCCGCGCGGCCGTGGACAAGGCGGAGGCCGCCGGGCTGAACGTGCACGTCGGCCAGGTGTTCTCCGGCGACCTGTTCTACAACGACCGCCCGGACCTGGTGGCGCGGACAGCGGAGTACGGCGTGCTGGGGATCGAGATGGAGGCGTCGGCGCTCTACACGCTGGCCGCGAAGTTCGGCCGCCGCGCGCTCGGCATCATGACCGTGTCGGACCACCTGATCACCAAGGAGGAGACGACCGCCGAGGAGCGGCAGACCACCTTCTCGGAGATGATCACGATCGCCCTGGACGCGGCGATCGAGGTACCGGTCTGAACCGCGTCGCCGTAGCACTGGTGAGCACTGCCCTGCTCGTCGGCACCGCGGCCTGTTCCAGCTCCGACGACAAGTCCGGCGAGACGCCGGCGCCGGGTGGAGCCAGCCCGGCGGCCTCGAGCTCGCCAGGTCAACCGACCGACCAGCCGACAGAAGCCCTACTTGCGGACCTCACCGCCGCGAACGTCGTCAAGGCGATGGCCGGCGCGGGCTACCAGTGCGCCAACGACGGCGTCTACGCCATTTGCACCCAGGGGCCGGTAGCGGTTTGGGTACTCACCGGGGACCATGAGCGGCCTCCGGTCGTCTCGCTGCACTCCACCGGCTCGGCGGCGGCCGCGACGGCCAACATCTCCACCGCGCTGCCTGCTGCGCTGGAGTACGCCCACGTCAACCCACGCAAGCAGATCACCGACTGGTTCGGACAGCAGACGGGCAAGACCACCGCCCAGCTGACCACTGGGAACTGGCAGGTCGAGTGGTCGGTCGAGATCGACACCGACGAGCCGGGCGCGCACCTGACGCTGACGGACAAGCTCTGCAAGGCGAACTGCCAGGCGGAGTGAGAACTCGCAGGGACCGTCGTCGAGAGGCGACGACGGTCCCTCGTCTGCTAGGAGCCGCCCGCGGTGGCGGCGGTGGAGCTCGCGACGATGGCGGCGGTGACCGCGGCCTGCATCTCCTGAACCGCCTTGCGGACCGCTTCGGCCGCCCAGTCGGACTCGGAGATCTCCTTGGCCCGGCGCTTCAGTGCCCTCTTGTCAACGGCATCCGTGACCACCTTCGGTACTACGTTCAGCGCGTTGAGCAGAGCGACCAGTGAGGCGGTGCGCTCGTCGGGCTGAGTGCCGAGCTTCAGCACGTTCTCCAGCGCGGCGCGGACCTGCGCCTCGTGCTGCGCGTCCTTGGCGGGCCAGCGCGCGACCGGGAACAACCCGAGCACCTTGTCCTTGTCCGCCTCGAGAACGCCACGCTCGGCCAGCCGCTGGAGCAACTCGTCGCGCAGCTTCGTCGACAGTTTGCCCATCAGGTTCTTCGGCTTCTGCCCGGCCTTGTCCGCGAGCAGGGCCAGCCGTCCGTCGAGCAGCGGGTCCCCGGTCGGCGAGGTGTCGAGCACCTTCAGCCGACCCTCCTTGGTCGCCTCCCCCGCACCGGCGATGTCCACCTTGCCGAGCAGCGTCAACTCGATCAGCACGGCCCCGGCCAGCGCGTAATCCAGCCCAGGCGACCCGGTGACGGGCTTCCCGCTCTCGTCGTCGTACAAGAGCAACAAGAGATCCTCTGCGGTCAACATGCTCCCAACGTAGGACCACCCAGCTACGTCTGCATCCGCCTCACGGGCTACCTCGCGCATCCTCCGTAGGACTGTTAGTCAGTAGTGGTGGCCGTTGGTCAGGACCGGTTCGCCCAGGGTTTCGGCCAGCTCGGTGAGGAAGTTCGGGGAGAAGAAGTACCAGCGGATCGAGCGGACCTTGCCGTCCTCCGCGGTGAGGCGCATGAGGTCGTTCACAGCCGAGGTGCCGTCCTGGACCCGGCGGATGACGAGCACCGGCTCGTCCCAGACGGTCTGGACCTGCGCTGTGTAGCGGTACGGCGTGGCGGGGTCGAGGGTGTGCTCCATCGAGCCGCGGCGGATCTGGTCGGCGCCGTACTCCGTGAGCATGCCGAGGATCTCGCTGTCCGCGTCCTCCAGCAGGAGCGCGGTCAGCCGCGGTACGTCGTACGCGGTGAAGGCGTCGGCGACAGCGTCGAGCAAGCGCCGGTCAGGCTCGGGGCGAACCGCGAGCGACCTCGCGCGGTCCTCGGCCTCGAGGCGCCCCCGACCCCGGTGCAGCGCGGCCTTCACCGCGCCGGTGGTGGTCCGCAGTACTTCGGCCACCTCGGCGAGGGTGAACCCGAACAGGTCCTTCAGCGCAAGAGCCGCACGCTCCTGTGGAGGTAGCAGCGTCACCAACTCCCTCCAGGCGTCCCGCACCTCCGCCGGATCCGCAGCGGCCGGAGCTGCCTGGTCCGGGAGTTCCGCGGGCACCGGGTGCTGCCGGCGGTAGCTGTCGACGTACGCGTTGGTGGCGACGCGGAACAACCACGCCCGGGGGTTCTCGATCGGGCTGTGTGCCTGGGCAGCCTGGTTGAAGGCGCGGGCGAGAGACTCCTGCACCAGGTCCTCGGCGTCGAAGGCGTTGCCGGTCAGCCGGCGGCAGTAGGCGTACAGGTCCTTCCGGAGCGGCTCGAGCCGATCCAGGAACTCCGTCCGCGCCTGCCGGGCCGCTCTGATCGCGCGCAGATCCAGTGGTTCCGTCACGACTACATCCTGAAGCGTCATACCTGTTCCGACGGGCAGGGACGTCCCCGGGATACGGACCGGATTCGGTGCAGGGTCAGCTGTCTACTAAGGTAAGCCTTAGCTAACAGAGCCGCTCGACTGTGCAGCCACTGGAGAGTCCGCCATGACCCGTGCACTGCCCGAGCCGAGTTTCCGGCGTTTCGCCGCCGGGATCGGCACCCTCAGCCTCCGCCCGTTCGACCTGTCCCTGGACGTGACCACCCTGCACGGCTGGGTCACCCGGCCGTACGCGCAGTACTGGGGCATGCTGACCGCGTCGCTCGCGGACGTGCGCGCGGAGTACGAGCGGATCCAGCAGACCGGCCACCACCAGGCCCTCCTCGGCGAGCACGACGGCCGCCCGGCCTTCCTGATGGAGCGCTACGACCCCGCGTACGACGCGGTGGGCGGCGCCTACACACCGGCGCCGGGTGACATCGGCATGCACGTCCTGGTCGCCCCGCCCGAGCCCGGAGAGCGCGTGCCCGGGTTCACCGGCGCGGTGTTCGAGATGATCCTCGACTACCTGTTCAGCGACCCGCTGGTGGATCGAGTGGTGGTCGAGCCGGACATCCGCAACACCAGGATCCAGGCCCTGAACGAGCGGATGGGCTTCCGCAAGCACAGCATCGTCGACCTGCCGGGCAAGCAGGCCTGGCTGAGCTTCTGCACCCGCGACCAGTACTCCGACGCCGTCTACGCGACCGTCCCGATGACCGAGGCAGGGTGACCATGACCGACCTGACCGCACATCTCCACCCGGCCGGCTGGGCCGTCGCCAACCGCGCGCTGGTCCGCAAGGCGCTCGCCGAGTTCACCCACGAGCGACTCCTCGAGCCAGTTGCCTCCGGCAAGGGCTATCGGGTCGCGGCGGGGCCGAGCGAGTACCACTTCGAGGCCAGGCTCTACCCACTGAACCACTGGGAGGTGAACGCGGCCAGCATCACCCGCACTGTCGAGGGTGCTGCCGCTGCCGTGGATGCGCTGGACTTCATCACCGAGTTCCACGAGCAGCTGGGCATCGGTGCGGAGATGCTGCCGGTGTACCTCGAGGAGATCAGCAGCACGCTGGCGAGTACGGCGTACAAGCTGTCCAAGCCGGACCTGACCGCCGACGACCTGGCCGGGGCCGACTTCCAGACGATCGAGTCCGCGATGACCGAGGGACACCCGTGCTTCGTCGCGAACAGCGGGCGGCTCGGGTTCGGCGTGACGGACTACCGCGCCTTCGCGCCCGAGGCGGGACAACCCGTCTGGCTGGCGTGGCTCGCAGTACGGAAGGACCGCGCGACGGTCTCCCACAGCGAGACGATCACGTACGAGGGCATGCTCCGCGACGAGCTCGGGGCGACGGTGCTGCAGCGCTTCGCCGAGCGGATCCGGGCCGCCGGCGCGGAGCCCGCCGACTACCACCTGATGCCCGTGCATCCGTGGCAGTGGGAGAACAAGACCTCGATCACGTTCGCCGCGGACATCGCGCAGCGGCACATCATCTACGTCGGCACCAGTGACGACGACTACCAGGCGCAGCAGTCGATCCGGACCTTCTTCAACCGGTCGCATCCGGAGCGCAACTACGTGAAGACCGCGCTGTCGGTGCTCAACGTGGGCTTCATGCGCGGCCTGTCGCCGACGTACATGGAGAAGACGCCGGCGATCAACGACTGGGTGCACGGCCTGGTGGAGAACGACGTGGTGCTCAAGCGGTACGGCTTCTCCGTACTCCGGGAGATCGCCGCCGTCGGCTACCACAACCTGTACTACGAAGCCGCGACGCCCAGGACCTCGCCGTACCGCAAGATGCTCTCGGCGTTGTGGCGGGAGAGTCCGGTGCCTGCGCTCGACGAGGGTGAGCGGCTGGCGACGATGGCCAGTCTGCTGCACGTCGACCGGCACGGGAAGTCGCTCGCGGCCGCGTTGATCCGGTCGTCGGGGCTGGCACCCGCTGACTGGCTGCGGTCCTACCTCGATGCGTATCTGGTGCCGTTGCTGCACTGCTTCTACGCCTACGAACTGGTGTACATGCCGCACGGCGAGAACCTGATCCTCGTCCTGCGGGACGGCGTGCCGGTGCGGGTGATCATGAATGACATCGCCGAGGAGATCGCCGTGACGAGCGCCGCGACCGAGATCCCGGAAGACGCGGAGCGGGTGCGGTTTGCCAACGTCCCGGACGACGAGAAACTGCTGTGCGTCTTCACCGACGTGTTCGACTGCATCTTCCGGTTCCTCTCGCCGCTGCTGGATGCGGAGGTCCTGCTGACTGCTTCGGAGTTCTGGTCCGTAGTGGGTTCGGCGGTGCGGGACTACCAGGAGGCGACCCCCGAACTGGCGGAGGCGTTCGTGAAGTACGACATGTTCGCCCCGGAGTTCGCCCTGTCCTGCCTGAACCGCCTGCAACTCCGCAACAACCAGAACATGGTCGACCTCACCGATGTCTCCAACTCCCTCCAGTTCGCCGGCACCCTGGAAAACCCGATCGCCGGCTGAGGCTTCGACGCGAGGCACGCCAGGAGTGGGTCGGCGGACCGAGGGACAGGAAGTAGTGGCCGCGTTGGTCTTCCGCCGCACGTAGACCCCACCTCGGGTCTGGCAAGGAGCCCGTGTACTACCTGTCGGTCGGTACAGCCCTCACCGATGGACGCCCTCGAGCGGCCGCCGCCACCGGCGGGCGGAGACAGGCCCTTGGCTGTGGATAACTTCCGCACCGATTGGCAGGTTTCCGCGATGCTGGTCGAGTGATCGAAGGATTGGCGAGTCTCGACGCCATCAGGGCGCCGGCGAGTGGCGAGCGAGGGCGGGACGGGCGGCGGTACGAGGTAGTGGACGGCCGTTTGCTGGTGACAGGGGTCCAGCCGCCTGCGCACCAATCGGCGGTGGTCGCGTTGATGGTGCGGTTGAAGGAGGCGTGTCCTCCGGACCAGTTGGTTGCCGTGGGCTCCCTCGACCTCCGGCCGACCCGGCGTCTGTCCCTGCGCCCTGACCTCCTCGTCTGCCGCCGTGCCGACGCAGGCCCGCAGTACGTGCAACACGCTCTGCTCGCCGTCGAGGTGCTGTCCCCCACCACCCGGATCACCAACGTAGTCCTGAAACGCGACCTTTACGAACAGTCCGGCGTCCCGTCCTACTGGCTCCTCGACCCCACCCACCAGGAACTCATCATCCTCACCCTCGCCCCCGCCGGCTACACCTGCCGGGCGGTACTACAGGGCGATGAAACCTTCACCGCCGACTTCCCCTTTCCCGTCCAGCTGAGCCCAGCCGACCTGACGAGATGAAATCCAGGGCATCACGGGGCAGATGGTGGGGCAGTTGGACATCTGGCCTCTCCGACTCGGCCGGAGGTGGGAATCCTGGTCGAATGACCGACAAGGAGGCACCATGGAATACGTGCAGACACTTGAGCCAGGGCAGTTCACCATGGCCGACCTCGACGCACTGCCAGAGGACGGAATGCGATACGAACTCGTCGATGGAACTCTGCTGGTGACCCCCGCTCCGCTGCCGATCCATCAGACCGCGGTGCTCGAACTCGGCTTCCGCCTGCGCCTCGTTTGCCCTGCGGATCTGCAAGTCTTCGTCGCACCGCTCGACTTCCGTCCCAACGGGCGGCGGTCCCTGCAGCCGGATGTGCTGGTGTGCCGGAGAGAGGATGTCGGCGAGCGGGCGATCGAGCGTCCTCTCCTACTCGCCGTCGAGATTCTGTCGCCGGCCACCAGGGCGAAGGATCTGCTACTCAAGCGAGGGCTCTATGAAGAAGCCGGCGTGACCTCGTACTGGATCTTCGATCCAGAGAGCGTCGAGCTGACGGTGCTGGAGCTGTCCGCTGGACGGTATGCCGGGCAGGCGCTCGTTCGAGGGGACGAGGTGTTCGAGGCCAAGCTTCCGTTCTCCGTGCGGATTGTTCCTTCCGAGCTGGTGGGTTAGCCGTTCAGGAGGGTGATCAACTGCTGGCGGTTGGGGAGGCTTTCGGGGTGGATGATGTCGCCGGTGCGGACGTAGTAGAAGGCGGCGCCTACCTGGTCGACGGGGATTCCTAGGAGTTCGGCCCAGGCGACTCGGTAGATGGCCAGCTGGAGGGGGTCGGCGGTTTCGGAGCGGCTGGTCTTCCAGTCGATCACGTCGTAGCCGCGGGAGCCGTCCGGGCGGATCACCTGGTAGACGGCGTCGATCCGGCCGCGGACCACCCGGCCGCCGATCGCGAGGGCGAAGGGCGCCTCGATCTCGTACGGCATCTTCTCGCCGTACGGGCCGACCCGGAACGCGTCCATCAGCTCGGTCAGGTCCGTGTCGTCGACGATGCCCTCGTCGGCCGCGCCCGGCAGGTCGTCGGGGTCGATCAGGAACTGCTGCCCGAAGTAGCTCTCCACCCAGGCGTGGAACCGGGTGCCGAAACGCGCCGCCCGGTTGGGTTTGCGCGGCATCGGCCGGGCCAGGTCGGCCGCCAGCCCGTCCGGGTCCTTCGCCAGCCGCATCACCTGGGTCGCGGACAGCGCGGCCGGCAGCTCGACGTCGTACGCCTTCCGGCTCCGGCTTTCCCTTGCCTCTGACAACAATCGTTCGAGCTCGGAGTCCCAGCGCGCCACCGTCGCCAGTTCGTCCATCAGCAACGACTCCTCGGCCTCGAGCGACGGCCCTTCCGCGCGCGCCTGCTGCACCAGCGCGACCGACTCGAGCCGCCGCTGGTACGCCGCCTGGTCGTACGGCGCGGGCCACGGCGCCAGGGTCTGCTCCGCGAGCTCGGGGTTCTCCTCGTTCAGCTCGGGTTGCGGCGCCCAGTCGATCACCCGGTCACCGGCGTGCTTCTTCAGCACCTCCAGGTACGCCGAGGGGCCGCGCGGGCGTTTCTGCGTCGGGCCCCACCAGTGCCCGGTGGCGACCAGGATCTCCTTCGCCCGGGTGAACGCGACGTACCCGAGCCGGCGTTCCTCCAGCGCGTTCACGTCCTTGCACTCGTCGGCGAACGCCTTCAGCCCGGCGTTCGACAGGTCGTGGAAGTCCGGCAGTGTGTCCGCGTCGCCCCGCAACGGCCAGGGCAGCACCTTCGCGTTGGTGGTCCACTTGTCCCGGCCGCGATCCGAGGGGAACACCTTGTTCACCAGGGTCGGCACGAACACGACCGGCCACTCGAGGCCCTTCGACCGGTGGGTGGTGAGCAGTTTCACCGAGTCCGCCTCGCTCGGCACGGCGAGGTCGAGGCCGGCCGCGTACTCCTCCTCTGCCGCCAGATACGCCAGCAACCCGTCGAGGGATCCGTCCGACTCGGTGGAGACGAAGTTGCCGACGGCATCCAGGAACGCGGCCAGGTGATCACGCCGGCCGGAGTCGACATGATCCGGTGTCGCCGTGAGCTCCACGTCGAGGCCGATCGTGCTGATCACCCGGCGTACCAGGTCGAGCAGCGGCTCGCCCGCGTGTGCGCGCAACTCCCGCAACTCGGTGGACAGTTCCTTGAAACGCACAAGCGCCTCGGGCGAGTAGCCCCAACCTGCGGGCCCCGGGTCGTCGACAGCTTCGGCGAGTGAGATCACCTCGGTGGAGTCCATGCCGGCGACGGCCGCGTCCAGCGCCGCGACCAGGTCGTCGACTGCCGGGCGATCACCCGCATCGGCCAGGATGCGGGAGCGGTTCGCCAACAGGGCCAGGTCACGGTGACCGATCCGGTAGCGCGGGCCGGTCAGGATGCGCAGCATCGCCGCGTTCGCGGTCAGGTCGTTGACCGCCTGCAGCGTCGCCACCACGTCGACCACCTCGGGCAGCGCGAGCAGGCCGCCGAGGCCGACCACCTCGACCGGCACCTTACGAGCGATCAGTGCCTCGTGCACCGCGCTGAGGTCGACGTTCGTCCGCATCAGGATGCCGATGTCCTTCCACCGGCGGTTCGGCGTCTTGTGCGCGGCGACGATCGCGTCCGCGACCCACTCGATCTCCTTCGTGCGCGTCTCGAACAACCCGACCGTGATCGCTCCCTCAGGCGCCTCGGGCGGCGCCTCCAGCGGGATCACGCCCGGGTGCTGCTCGTACAACTCGGCCGCGTGCTGGTTCGCCGCGGCCAGGATCTTGCTTCCGCAGCGACGGTTCACGCTGAGCACGTACCGCGTGGCCGGCGTACCGTCCGCGTTCTTGAAGTGCTCGGGGAACTCGTCCAGGTTCGCGACGGACGCGCCGCGCCAGCCGTAGATCGCCTGGCACGGGTCGCCCACCGCGGTGACCGGATGGCCGTGCTCGCCGAAGAGCGCCGTGAGCATCCGTCGCTGCGACACGGAGGTGTCCTGGTACTCGTCGAGCAGGACGACCTTGTACCGCGCGCGCTCGATCACCGGGACCTCGGGGCACTCCTCCGCCAACCTTGCGCCGAGCGCCATCTGATCCGCGAAGTCGACGACGCCCCGCTCGGTCTTGTAAGCCTGGTACTCCTCGACCAACTGCAGGATCTCGCCCCGCTTGAGCGCGGTCTCGGCGAGCTTCCTGACCTCGACGGTCTGCTTCCGCGCCGCGGCCACCTCAGCTCGTACGGCCTCGTCATGAGCCCGTACTTCGTCCGCCCCGAGCAGGTGGTCCGCGAGCTCACCGTCCAGCGAGAGCAGGGAGTTCACCAGGGTGGGAACGTGGTGCGACGCGAACCGGATCGGCCCGTTGGACCGCCGGACGACGCGGCCCGCGAGCTGGAACCTGGTGGCGTCGGCGAGCACGCGCACGTCCGGTTCGAGGCCGAGGCGGAGTCCGTGCTCGGCGATCAAGGTGCCGGCGAACGCGTGGTACGTCGAGACGACGGGCTCGCCTGGTTCCTCGGGCTCCCAGTTCGGGATGTTGCTGCGCAGGTGGGCCGCCAGGATCGGGTGCTGGTCGCGCGGCAGGGTCGAACCGAGCACGCCCGCCTTGGTGAGGTCGTCGCGGATCCGGACGTCGAGCTCGTTCGCCGCCTTCTTGGTGAAGGTGAGTCCGAGCACCTCCTCCGGCTGCACCTGCCCGGTGCAGATCAGCCAAACCACGCGGGCAGCCATCGCTGTCGTCTTGCCTGACCCGGCGCCGGCCACGATGACTCCAGGCGCCAACGGAGCCGTGATCGCCTGCAGTTGCTGGTCGCTGAACGGGATCTCCAGCAACTCACACAACTCAGCCGTGGTAGTCAGCTGCGCCCGCATCAGACGACCCTCCTGAAAGCTGAGGGTCGTCGGTGGAGATCGCTGGGGATTGTTGCGGTGGTGGGCATCAGACGATTTCCCGGCCTTCGGGTTGGATGGGGCACAGGCCTCGGACATCGCAGCGGTCGCAGCCGGAGTTGCGCTTGGCGACGAACTCCTCGGAGCGGACCATGGCCTCGGCTTCCTCGACGGCCTCGTCCAGCCAGGTACGGCCTTCCTCGTCGGCTTCGAGGGGTGCCTGGCCCTGGACCTTGGGGAGGCCGGTGTCGTCGTGGCGGAGCTGGACCAGTTCGGCGCCACCGCTGCGGGGATCGTCGCCGAGCTTCTTCATCTGGCGGGACTCGATCGCCCGTTGGTAGATCGCCAGCTGGACGTGCCGCTCGAGCGCGGGCTTGGTCGGCACCGTGCGGCCGGTCTTCAGGTCGACCACCCGGACCGCGCCGTCGCCGTCCTGCTCCAGCCGGTCCATCCGGCCCTTGACCCGCACTCCGGGCTTGTCCGTGTCGGGCAGCAGTACGTCGAACTCCACCTCGGTGCCGAGCAACGTGCGATCCGGGCGGCCCTTGTGCCAGGCGACGAACCGGCGCAGCGCGTGCTCCGCCTCGATCCGCTCGCGGTCGGAGATCCACGACGACTCGAACTCGAGCTGCGTCCACACCTTGTCGAGCCACCCGTTCAGCTCGTCCGTGTCCGGCGGCAGCGTGCCGGTGGCAACCGCGTCCGCCAGCGTGTGGAGAACCATGCCGAACCCAATGGCCGAGGTACTGGGTGTCTCGCCGCCCGCGCGACGTTGCAGGAACCAGCGCAGCGGGCAGTCCACGATCGTCGTCAGCGCACTCCCCGACAACGGCACCGGTAGATCCGGGTCCGTGACCGGGCGCTCCGACTTGGTCCGCTCCCGGACACCCCACCAGCGCTGGGGATCCGCGGTCGGGACCAACGGATACTCGCGATCGTCGACGGCGTCCGCGAGCTGCGCCAGCCGATCGGCGGCGACTCGTTTCAACGCGGGCGAAGATGCGGGGTCGGCAAGTACACACCGAAGATCGGCGACCAGGCCGTGCAACGACAGCGGGCGTCGCGGCCGTCCGGCCACCAGTTTCAAAGGAATGTCGAGCTCGGCCAGCAACCGCGACGGCTGATCTCCGTCAGCCTCGGGCGCCTGCACCGCTGTCACGATCAACCGCTCTCGCGCTCTCGTGATCGCCACATAGAAAAGACGTCTCTCCTCTGCCAGCAACGCACCCGCCGACAGCCGATCCACCAGACCATCTGGTCCGAGCCGGTCGGGCTCGAGCAACGATCCCCGGCGCCGGAGATCCGGCCATTGGCCTTCCTGGACGCTCGCCACGACAACCAGCCGCCACTGCAGACCCTTGGACCGATGCGCGGTCATCAGCTGAACGCCGGCCTCGCGGTACGTCCCGTCGAACCGGTTGTCGCCGGCGATGTCCAACTGCTCCAGCTCGCTGAGGAAGGCGGACACGCCCTTGAAACCGACCTGCTCCTCGGCCCGGCTGGCCGCGTCGAACAACGCGCACAGGGAATCAAGATCACGATTCGCTGTGCGCGCCACCTCGCCGCCGCTGTTCGCCTGGCCGCGGAGTCTCCGCAACCACGGCGACTCGGACCACAGCGACCACATCACCTCGTCCGGCGCGGCCCCGGCGGTCACGATATTCCTTGCCTTGAGCAACCTCTCGCCGAGCGCCACGAACCGCGCTTCCGCCGGGGACGCCTGCTCGTCGAGGAGCAAGGGGTGCATCAGCGCTTCGCGGAGCAACTCGTCGGACGAGCGCGGCAGCCGCTGACCACCCGCGGCCTCGCGATCGCGCTTCCGCAGTACGCGGGCCAGGCGGCGCAGTTGCCCGGCATCCATCGCGCCCAGCGGGGACAACGCCAGCGCCTTGACCACCTCGACGGTCAGCGTGACCGGATCCGCGACCGCCCGCAATGCCAGCAACATCGGCCGCACCGCGGGTTCGCGGGACAGCGGGAGCTCGTCGCCGGCCACGTCGACCGGGATGCCCGCGGCCGCGAGAGCACGGCGCAAGGGCGGGATCGACCTACTGCCGGATCGGACCAGCACCGCCATCTCGTGCCAGCCGACGCCGTCCTGGACGTGGGCGCGCCGGAGGAGGTCCGCGATGTGCTCGAGCTCGGCTCCGCTGGTGGAGTAGAGGTTCGCCTCGACCTTGCCGTTGCCGTAGACGCAGGAGCTCGCGTCGGGATTGCGGAACCGCTCGAAGGTGTCGCGGTCGAGCGTGCCTGGCACGCCCAGGCGGTTCACCACGTTCCGGGAGACGCGCTGCAGCGTGGTACCGAAGCGGCGGGTCGTCGCGAGGGCGATCTGCGCGGCCTCGGCGCCGTCCGCGGTACGGAACTCGTCGGTGAAGCGCAGCAGGCCGCGCACGTCGGCACCGCGGAACGTGTAGATCGACTGGTCCGGGTCTCCGACCACGACGAGGTCGCGGCCATCGCCGGCGATCGCCTGGAGCAGCTTGGTCTGACCGGGATCGGTGTCCTGGTACTCGTCGACGAAGACGATCTTGAACTCCTCGCGGAGCTTGGCCTGGACGTGCGGCTGCTGGGCGAGGATGACCGCGCGGTGGATCAGCTCGGAGTAGTCCAGCACCTGCTCGTGATCGAGGATCTGCAGGTACTCCTCGAAGAAGTCGCCGACCGCGACCCACTCGGCCCGGCTGGCGGAATGCCCGATCGCGGAAAGGTCCTCGGGGTCCAGCCCGAGCTGGCGCGCTTTGCCGATCACGGCCTGCACCTCATCGGTGAACCCGCGCGTCTTCAGAGCGGGGTGCAGGCTGCCCGGCCAATGCACCACGCCGACCTCACGACTCCCGGTGAGCGCCTCGCTCAACCGCAGCGACTGCTCGGGTCCGGAAGGCAACCGCAGCGGTACGTCGAACGCGTCGGCCGGGGTGAACCTGCGCAGCAACGCATAGCAGAACGAGTGGAAGGTCATCGACGGCATCACGCGCGTCGTCCGTCCGAGGCGTGCGGTGATCCGGTCCCGGAGTTCGGTCGCCGCCTTCCGTCCGAAGGTGAGCACGAGCACCTCGTCCGGGCTCAACCCGCGGTTGGCGACCCGATCGACGACGGCCTCGACCAGCGTCGTCGTCTTCCCTGTCCCCGGCCCGGCGAGCACGAGCAGAGGCCCGCCGGGATGATCCACCACAGCCCTCTGATCAGCGTCCAGAAGAGGTGCCTGAGTGACCCTGGCCTCCCGCCCGTCACCACGCACCAACCGATACCTGGACCCTGTTCGACTGACCACCGCCACATCCCATCAGACCCCACCGACAATCCCCTCCAGCACCCGCCGCAACCCCCGAACCGCCCGCACTGCGGACACCCCGAACGCCAACTGACAAAGACTTTTGAGCTCAAGGTCTGTCGGCGTGGGCGGGATCACACGAGGGGTTTGGAGTACCAGATCTCGGCGTACTTGTCTTGTTTGTAGGCGGGGATCTCCTGGTAGCCGGTCCTGGTGTAGAGCGTTCGGGCTTCGGTGAGGTCCAGGCGGGTGTCGAGGATGATGCGGGTGGCGCCGAGGTTACGGGCTGTCTGGTCGACGGCGGCCAGGAGGGCGCGGCCGCCGCCGGTGCCGCGGAAGGCCGGGCGGACGAAGACGCGGGTGAGTTCGACTGTGCGGTTGTCCTGGAGCCGCAGGCCGGCGCACCCCGCGAGCTCGCCCTCGTGCCAACCGAGAAGGAAGACGCCTGTCGGTGGCGCGAGGTCGTGACTGGGCGAGTCCACGAGAGCGGTCTCGATCTCCTCGGGAGTCGCCCGGCGGCCGTCGTGCAGCAGGAAGTACCGGTCGGCGACGTCGACGAAGTACTCCCGCAGGAGCCCGAGGGCTTCCGGCGACTTCACCGAGGCGAGTTCAACGGACCACTCGTCGCTTGTCACAACAAGCAGTCTGTCAACCAACGCGCACCTAGTCCTCCGGATTTTCGGGATCCCAGCGCACCACGCGCAGATCCACCTTGCCGTTCGTGACGCGGACGCCGTCACCGCGCAACAGCTGGAGCTGCTCGTCGCCGACCTCGTCCGCGGGCACCCCGCTGGCCCGGATCACCCGCCACCACGGCACTCCCCCGCCGTACTCGCGCATGATCGCGCCGACCTGCCGCGGCCCGCCCTGCCCGACGTACGCCGCGATGTCGCCGTACGTCGCGACGCTGCCCGGCGGGATCGACTCGACCGCCAGCAACACGGCCTCGACATACTCCTCCCGATCCACGCCGCTCACGCTAGCCGCTTCCGCCGACAACTTTCACGCGAGCTACCTCGGCATGAACGACGAGTCGGCCAACGTCCTCTTCAGCGTCGCGACCACCTGGTTCAGACCGACCGCAGCCTGCTCAGCGGCTGATTCCATCCGCGACTGCGTGATCGCGACATGCACGATGAATCCGTCCCAGGTCGCGAACGCCTGCGAACCACCCAGGTCGCCGGACGAACAGGTGAACCCGGTGACGCCGTCGACCTCCAGTGGCCTAGCTTCCGGGCAGGAGGTCTGAACGGCGGCGATGTCTTTCTCGGCTTGGACACGGTCTGGCTGTCGCGTGGCCACGAGCATGACACCCGGACCTTCCGCGTCGGTCGAATACTGGCAGGACAGGACGCTCCCCGCCGCGTCTTCCAATGCCTTCGACTCGTCCGTCGACTGCACGGACTCGACGCCGATCGCTGCCGCCGCGATGCCCCGATCGACCAGAGAGCAGGCGTCCAGCTTCCCTGAACTCTGGTCGTCGTCAGCGGGTCTCGCAAAGGCGCACCCCGCGAGGCTGAGCCACAGTCCGACAGCCACAGCGGCCCCGAGATAGCGCCGCCACCAACCCGTACGCCGGCCGCGAGCGGCGCGTGGTGAGCCGCGCAGGGTGTCGCTCATGCTCGGAGAGTAGCCAGGGTGAGGATCAGGCGAGGGGGGCGAGGGCCTTCGCGAGGGGTTCGAGGACGGAGGGTGGGGCGTCGAGGGGGAGGTTCATGATGGCGAGGTCGACGCCAGCTTCGCCGAAGGCCGCGGCATTTGCGACGGCCTGGTCCAGGGGCTGGTCCGGGTCGACGCGGACATTCACCGAGCAGGTGATCTCGGCCGGGTCGCGGCCGACGTCCTCGCAGTGGCCGACCAGGATCTCCTTCAGCGGCTTCCACTCCTCGGGGCTCGGCACGATCACGTGCCACTGCTGGGCCCAGCGCGCCGCCGCTCGCAGGGTGCGCTTGGGTCCCTTGCCGCCGATGGTGATCGGCGGGTGCGGGGTCTGCACGGCCTTCGGTTCGCAGTACGCGTCGGTGAGCTTGACGTACTGGCCGTCGAAGTTCGCGACCGGCTCGGTGAGCAGCGCGATCATCGCCTGCATGCCCTCGTCGAAGCGGTCGAAGCGCTCCTTCAGCGGCGGCAGGTCGATGCCGTACGCGTCGCACTCCATCTGGTTCCAGCCGGCGCCGACGCCGAGTTCGAGCCGGCCGCCGGAGATGATGTCGGTGGTCGCCGCCATGTTCGCGAGCACGGCCGGGTGGCGATAGATCATCCCCGTCACCTGGCAGCCGACCCGGATCCGCTTGGTCGCCTGTGCCAGGGCCGCCAGCGACGTCCACGCCTCCAGGTTCGGGCCGGTCATGTCGCCGCTCAGCGGGTAGAAGTGGTCCCAGTGCCAGGCGGACTCGAAGATCTCGAACTCGTCCGCCGCGATCCAGACGTCGCGCAACTGCTGCCAGGTGGTGTGCTCGGGCCGGGTCTTGATCGCGAACCGCATTCGCCGCCTCCTCGGTAACGGTTTTCCACCTGGCAACCTACCGCCCCGGCCCCCCGCTGCCCAGCGTTTCAGCCGCAGTCGGGGCGGCCTTCGAGGATCGCCGTGATCAGCACGAAGACCTCGAAGACGACGCCCGCCGCGGCGGTGACGAAGAGGACCACGACGATCGCCTGAGGCCCGCGACGGAACCAACGGGCGAGCAGCACCAGAGCGACCAGGCCGATGAACAGGGCGATGACGCCGACCACGTAGGTGGCCGGCGGCAGCACTGCGGCGCACTCGTCCGCACGGCGGCGGACCGTGTTCACGCACAGCAGCGCGAGGATCATGCCGGCGATCATCAGGGCGAAGACGAACCCCTGGCGTCGCCGGTCGTCCACCACGATGTGCCTCACATCAGGCAGTCTGTCAGTCCAGACCGAGACGTGCCCGTACTTCGGGCCGGCGCAGCGGTGGCACCGTCTGCGGGGGCACCCGTCGCTCCGGCATCTCCTCGAGCAACGCCTCGGTGATCCTGGCGACCTCGGCGGCCGCGCGTTCGATCGGGCCACGGGTGGTCGCGCTGAGCGAGCCGACGCCCGTCACCTTGCGCACGTACTGCAGAGCCGCCGCATAGATCTCTTCCGAGGTCGCCGACGGCTCCAGTCCCCGGAGAACAGTGATATTTCTGCACATGCTCCGACAGTACGTGCCGGAGGGGACAACCACGCCGCTTCCTGAACCCGTTCTGCTTCACCATGGCGGGATGGATGCGGGGCCGGTCATACGTTCCGCTCACCGCAACTGTCCGACGCCGGGACGATCCACCAGCTCGCGGCCGCCTACTTGACGAAGCTGCTCGGGCGCTCGCCGGTCAACCTGTCCGAGGTCGTCGAAAGTCTCGGCCCGCGAGCTCGGCAGTGAGAACGGTCAGCCCGAGGTGACCGTCTCGGTCGGCATCTTCCGCGAGGACGAGGCGTTGCGTGACCTGGTCAGCGGCCAGGGGTTCGAGTTCGGCACGACGTTCCAGCAGATGCGACTCGATCACCCCGGCCCGATCGCCGTACCGGACGCGCCTGCGGGGACGACGCCGCGGACCGGCGCGTACGACGACCAGACACATCGTGCGACTCATGCGGTGATGACAGCCGCCTTCATCGGACAAGCCACCAGCTCCCCGTACGACGAATGGCTGGCGGACCACGAGAACCAGTCCACCTTCGACTGGTCCCAGGTCACGCTGGTCGAGCGCGACGGTCAAGTACTGGCGGCCTGTTAGTGCACCAGCGCCTTCGTCGAGTCGGACAACTGCGGTCTCTACGAGTCGGTCGGAATGCGCACGGTCCAGATAGCCGACCAGTGGGACCTCAAGCTGTCGACCTGACAATGCAACAGCCCCGCCGCGTACCGGAGTACGCGCGGGGCTGTTGTCGGGTGATCAGTAGGAGGGCTGCGACGGGTCGATCTGGTCGACCCAGGCGACTACGCCGCCGCCCACGTGGACGGCGTCGGAGAACCCGGCGCCCTTGGCGATGGCGAGGACCTCGGCGGAGCGGACGCCGGACTTGCAGTGGAAGACCAGCTGCTTGTCCTGCGGGAGCTTCTCCAGGGCGACGCCGGTCTGGAAGTCGGCCTTCGGGATCAGCACCGAGCCCGGGATCCTGTTGATCTCGTACTCGTTGGGCTCGCGGACGTCGATCAGCACGAAGTCCTTCTCGCCGTTGTCCTTCAGCTTGATCCACTCGCTCAGCTGCCTCACCGAGATGGTGGAACCGACGGCCGCGTCGGCCGCCTCCTCGGTGATCGCGCCGCAGAAGCTCTCGTAGTCGATCAGCTCGGTGACGGTCGGGTTCTCGCCGCAGATCGCGCAGTTCGGGTCCTTGCGGACCTTCAGCGCGCGCCAGTTCAGGTCGAGCGCCTCGTAGATGTTCAGCCGGCCCAGCGACGGGTCGCCGATCCCGGTGAGCAGCTTGATCGCCTCGGTCACCTGGGCGGCGCCGATCGACGCGCACAGCACACCGAGCACACCACCCTCGGCGCAGGACGGGACCATGCCGGGCGGCGGCGGCTCGGGGTACAGGCAGCGGTAGCACGGGCCGTGCTCGGCCCAGAAGACGCTGACCTGGCCGTCGAAGCGGAAGATCGAGCCCCAGACGTACGGCTTGCCGAGCAGTACCGCGGCGTCGTTCACCAGGTACCGGGTGGCGAAGTTGTCGGTGCCGTCGACGATCAGGTCGTACTGCTCGAAGATCTCGAACACGTTGTCGTTGTCCAGCCGGGTCTCGTGCAGGACGACGTTCGTGTACGGGTTCGCCTCGAGGATCGACTCCTTGGCCGACTGGGCCTTGGACTTCCCGATGTCGGACTGGCCGTGGATGATCTGGCGCTGCAGGTTCGACTCGTCGACGGTGTCGAACTCGACGATGCCGAGGGTGCCGACACCGGCCGCGGCCAGGTAGAGCAGTGCGGGGCTGCCGAGGCCGCCGGCGCCGATCACCAGCACCTTGGCGTTCTTCAGCCGCTTCTGACCGGCCATCCCGACCTCGGGGATGATCAGGTGCCGCGAATACCGGCGGACCTCGTCTATGGTCAGCTCGTCGGCCGGTTCGACCAGCGGGGGCAGTGACACTTGTCGCTCCTCGTCAGCGGGAAAAAGGCGGATCTCCGGGTTTCAACCGTCCATCCGCTCTCCATGTTCCCGCACCACACCAACCCGCCCCCGTCAGGTCCGCATCCCGGGACGTTCGTCTCACTTGTACTGCGCTGGGTCGGCGCCCCTGGAGGTGTGTCTCACGACCGGCGCGGTGGGGTGACGGGGAGCTCCAGGAGGGCGCCGTCCAGGTGCTGGATCTCGGCGGTTGCCGAAGTCGGGTACTGCGTTCCTTCTGCCGCTGCTAGCGAATCAGCTGACGGAACGCCTGCTCGACTTCCTGCGGGTGCTCCATCTGGGCCACGTGGCCGGAGTTCGGCAGGTAGAGCAGCCGGGCATCGGGGAAGGTGCTCTGCGCCTTGGTGCGGATCCTGGCGTCGACCAGCCGGTCGCGACCGCCGTACACCAGGAGGACGGGGCAACGAACCTTCGCCGCCGCGGCCCACAACGACCTGCGCGGCGGGGTGAGGTACGCCCGCAGGATGCTGCGCGCGCCTTCCACCGTCGCCTGCGGGTACCAGGCCTCGGCGTCGCGCCGGCGCAGTTCGGCGGCGTGGGCTTCGAGCGTCTCCGGCGCCAGTGCTGCCGGATCGCCGTAGACCATCGTCAGCGACACCCGTAGCCGTCGGTCGAACGGGAGTCGCCGCGACCGATCCAGCACGACCTCACCCAGGCGCGGGGTCGCGAGTGCGAGGAACCACAGCGAGACGGCGGAGGCGCGCGGGTGCGGCAGCGCGGGCGAGATCAGGGTCAGCGACTTCACCCGGTCAGGTCGGCGCGCGGCGAACGCTACCGCGGCAGCCCCACCCATCGAGTTGCCGAACAGATGCACCGGCTCGTCGATCTCGCGGTCCACCAACTCATCAAGGACGTCCACCTGGCGGGTGAGGCCCCCGAGGCCGGGCAAGGGCGGCGTACGCCCGAAGCCAGGCAGGTCGGGAGCGATGCCGCGCACGGTGTCGCTCAGGAGCAGCCCGATCGTCGTCCAGTTCAGCGACGACCCGCCCAGCCCGTGCACGAACAGCGCAGGCGGCAGGTCCTTGCTCGCTCCAGGCACATCCCTCACCAGCAGGTCGACACCCGAGACCGGCACCGTCCGGGCCGGCCATTCCTGCGCCCCCAACGGCACCGAAGCGCCGGTTACTGCCCCGTAACTCTCCACTAGGCCATGCTAGGTCTCATGGCGGCAGCACCGAAGCAACTGACCACTGAAGTTGATGGGCAGACGATGAAGCTCACCAACCTCGGCAAGGTGCTCTATCCAGAGGTGGGCTTCACCAAGGCCGAGGTGATCGACTACTACCTGCAGGTCGCTCCGCAGTTGCTGCCGCACCTGTCCGACCGGCCGCTCACCCGCAAGCGGTGGCCCGACGGCACCGGCGCGGCGTACTTCTTCGAGAAGAACGCACCCCGCGGTACGCCGGACTGGGTGCGCACGGTGACCCTGCCGACCCCCGGGAGCTCCACCGGCCGGGACGAGGCGGACTTCGTGATCGCCGACGACATCCAAACGATCGTCTGGCTCGCCAACCTCGCCGCGCTGGAACTGCACGTCCCGCAGTGGCGGATCGGGCTGTCCGACACCGGGAAGACCCCTCACGCCGACCTCGTCGTGTTCGACCTGGACCCGGGCCCGGGAGCCACCGTCGTGGACTGCTGCGACGTTGCTCTCGCCCTGCGCGAGCTGCTGAGCCACTATGGGATGGAGGGCTGGCCGAAGACCTCCGGCAACAAAGGCATGCACCTCTACGTGCCGATCGAGCCGGCCCCGTCCCGCGACGCCAGTGCCTTCGCCAAGCAACTGGCGGAGCAACTGGCCGAGGCGTTGCCGGAGAGCGTCACGGCGAACATGACGAAGGCGCTCCGCCCCGGCAAGGTCTTCATCGACTGGAGCCAGAACGCCAGCGCCAAGACCACCCTGGCGCCGTACTCGCTACGGGGAGCGGAGGAGCCCAGGGTGTCCACACCGATCGACTGGGACGAGGTGGCCGCCGCCACCGATCCCGCCGAGCTGACCTTCCTGCCCGCCGACGTGCTCGCCCGGATCGAGGAGTACGGCGACGTGCTGGAGGGGCTGTACGACGACCCGAAACCGCTGCCTTCATAACCGCCACGACTCTGGGTACCGGAGGGTGGCCGCCCGAGAGGAGCGCGATGACCAGCAACGTGGAACTGCCCGACGAGACCCCCGAGGCCGACGTGGTGGACCAGCGCCTGCCTTCGGCTGGTTACGACCCCGAGCCGGACGACGAGAGCCCCGACGTACCGCTCGAGGCCGACCCCGCCGATGTCGGGGAGCAGCGCCGATCGGTCGGCGGGTCCGACGAGGATGACTACCGCTAGGTAGGATTCGGTTCAACTACCGTCTGCCACCGGCAGCCGGGTGCCGCACCACCGAAGGAGCCGACGTGTCGACGACACCGGAGACTGCGCCCAAGCGCGGCAGCCGCCTGCCGCGTCTGGCCCGCCGCGCGCAACTGCTCGAGGCGGCCCAGGAGGTCTTCGTCGCGAACGGCTACCACGCCGCCGCGATGGACGACATCGCCGATCGCGCCGGCGTCTCGAAGCCCGTGCTCTACCAGCACTTCCCGGGCAAGCTCGAGCTGTACCTCGCGCTGCTGGACACCTCCTGCGAGGCGATCGTGGCGTCGGTGCGGGACGCGCTGCGCTCGACCGAGGACAACAAGGAGCGGGTCGGAGCGACGATCCACGCCTTCTACGAGTACGTGGCGAACGCCCAGGGCGCCTTCCGGCTGGTGTTCGAGTCGGACCTGACCAACGAGCCGGCCGTCCGCGAGCGGGTCGACCGGGTCACCCACGCGTGCGCCGAGGCCTGTTCCGAGGTGATCAGCGCGGACGCCGGGCTGAGCAAGGAGCAGTCGATGGTGCTCGCGGTCAGCCTGGTCGGGATGGCCCAGGTGAGCGCGCGGTACTGGCTCAGCTCGGAGAACTCCTCCCTCGAGCAGCAGCAGGCCGCCGACCTGGTCGCCAGCCTCGCCTGGCGTGGCATCCGCGGCTTCCCCCGCACCGAGAGCTGACCACCGGAGGTTCTGCTGTGGGCGGACGGGTGAGAACCCCGGGCCCGCAACGGATAGGCTCGAATCGGGTACCGGCGAGAGCCGCCGGTCGGAACGTGCCCGGGAGGGTTTCGTGGAGGTCAAGATCGGCGTACAGCACGCCAATCGCGAATTGGTGCTCGAGAGCGAGCAGAGCCCCGAAGAGGTCGAGCAGGCCGTCGCGGACGCTCTCGCCGGCAAGTCCGGTCTGTTGCAGCTGACGGACGAGAAGGGCCGCAAGGTGCTCGTCCCGGCCGATCGGCTCGCCTATGTGGAGATCGGTGAGGTCTCGATCCGCAAGGTCGGTTTCGGCGCCATCTGACCCGGTTTCCGGGCTGGGTTGAGCATCGGTCCGGCAACTGTCGCGTGTCCTGGTTGCGGAGTGCGACGAAGCGAGGACCATGAGGGACAGACCTGCATGTTCGGTGGTCTGTTCGACGCTGGGCACCAGATCGCCGCAGGTCAGTCATCCCTCAAGGAGGAATCGTGGGTTTCTGGATCTGGATGATCATCGTCAGCCTCATCGCCGGAGTCATCTTCGGGCCGCTGGCCCGGCTGGTGCTCCCGGGCAAGCAGAACATCAGCCTCGGCTGGACCATCCTGGGCGGTGGCATCGGCGCCTTCCTCGGTGGCCTGATCGCCTACTTCCTGGGCGTCAAGGACACGTCGGGCCCGGACTGGATCCAGTACCTGATCCAGATCATCTGCGCCGCGATCGTGGTCGGGTTCATCTCCTCGCGCAACAGCAAGGCAAAAGTCTGAGCAGCACCACCACAGCGGCCGCCACCCCGATCGGGGCAGGCGGCCGCTCTGCTTTCCTCACGTCCGAAGAACCGCGGTGACGCCTCTCGGGTTCTTCGGACGCAAGGGTTTTCAGGCCTGCAGGCCGAGGGCGTTCATCCGGGCGGTGTGAGCCTCGGTCAGGCGGGTGAACATCCGGCCGATCGCGGCCAGGTCGAGGCCGGGGCGGTCCACACTGCCTGCCAGCAGCGCCGCCAGCGGATCGCGGTCCGCGGCGATCCGCTGTGCCTGGCTGAGCGCCTCGCCGACCAGCCGGCGGCCCCACAGCGCGAGCCGGCCACCGAGCTTCGGATCCTCCTCGATCGCGGCCCGGACCCGGTCCACCACGAACTCGGCCTGGCCGGAATCCGCGAACACCTCGAGCACTAGGGCCCGGGTCTCCGCGTCGACGTACGCCGCGACCTCGCGGTAGAAGTCGTTCGCCAGGCCGTCGCCCACGTACGCCTTCACCAGGCCCTCGAGCCAGTCCGACGGCGCGGTGTGGTCGTGGAACGCGTCGAGCGGAGTGACGAACGGCTGCATCGCGTCCATCGGGTCCACCCCGAGCGCGACCAGGCGGTCCCGCAACTGCACGAAATGGCCGAACTCGGTGGTCGCGAGCTGGGCCAGCTGGGCCTTGTCATCGAGGGTCGGGGCGAGCTTGGCGTCCTCGGCGATCCGCTCGAACGCGGTCAGTTCGCCGTACGCGAGAACTCCCAGCAGATCCACCGCCGCGGCCCGGTAGGCGGGATCGTCGAAGGCCGTTGTCTCCGTCATGGAGCGCACACTATCTGCACCGGGAAGCCGGACGCCGAAAGCGACGAGGCGGTCGTGGCGCCCGTTCCGGCTACACTGGACGGTGTTTCGCCGGTGACGCGCCCAGATGGGCAGCTGGTGCGAGCCGCTTGCACAGTGTCCCGCGCCGTGAAAAGTAGGGCAGCCACGCCCACCCGGCCACTGTTGCAACTGTCCGCACAAGCATGTGAGAGGCGATCAGCCTGACCACCTTCCGAGAGCTCGGGGTCCTGCCCGAGATCTGCGACGCGCTCGATCGCGTCAACATCATCGAGCCTTTCCCGATCCAGGAGATGACGCTCCCCGTCGCACTGATGGGGACCGACCTGATCGGCCAGGCCCGAACCGGTACCGGTAAGACCCTCGGGTTCGGTATCCCGCTGCTGCAGCGCACCATCTCCCCCGGCGAGGCCGACTACGAGGAGCTGGCCGCGCCCGGCAAGCCGCAAGCGCTGGTCGTCACCCCGACCCGCGAGCTCACCATCCAGGTCGCCAAGGACCTCGAGACCGCGTCCACCGTGCGCACCGTGCGGATCCTGACCATCTACGGCGGGGTCGCCTACGAGCCGCAGCTCGACGCCCTCAAGACCGGTGTCGACGTCGTCGTCGGTACGCCGGGCCGGCTGCTGGACCTGGCCAACCGCGGCGTGCTCGACCTCAGCCACATCAAGGTGCTGGTGCTCGACGAGGCCGACGAGATGCTGGACCTCGGCTTCCTGCCCGACGTCGAGCGGATCCTGCGCAAGACGCCCGAGCTGCGCCAGACCATGTTGTTCTCGGCAACCATGCCGTCGGCCGTGATCGGCCTGGCCCGCACCCACATGCGGCACCCGCTGAACATCCGGGCGGAGTCCCACGAGGACACCGAGATGGTGCCGACCACAGCGCAGTTCGTCTACCGCGCGCACGATCTCGACAAGCCCGAGGTGGTGGCCCGGATCCTGCAGGCCGACGACCGCGGCCGGGTGATGATCTTCTGCCGCACCAAGCGGGAGGCGTCCCGGCTCACCGACGACCTGATCGACCGGGGCTTCAAGGCCGCCGCGATCCACGGTGACCTGAACCAGCAGGCCCGCGAGCGGGCGCTGACCCGGTTCCGCGGCGACAAGATCGACGTGCTGATCTGTACCGACGTGGCCGCCCGCGGCATCGACGTCGAGGGTGTCACGCACGTCATCAACAACACCTGCCCCGAGGACGAGAAGGCCTACATCCACCGGATCGGCCGGACCGGCCGCGCAGGTGCGAGCGGCATCGCCGTCACCTTCGTCGACTGGGCGGACCTGGTCCGCTGGAAGACGATCAACAAGGCGCTCGACCTGCCCTACGACGAGCCGCAGGAGATCTACTCGACCTCCCCCGAGCTCTACCACGACCTCGGCATCCCGACCGGCGCGAAGGGCCGGATCAAGCCGGCCCGCGAGCCGGAGGACAAGCCCGCCCGCGACAGGCCGGCCCGGCGTACCCGGTCCGGCGACGGCGAGGCCAAGTCCACTACCGGATCCACTGCCGGGTCCGACGGCGACTCCGGTGAGCGCGGCGAGCGTCCGGCCCGGAAGCGGCCCAACCGCAACCGGCGACGGCTGCGGGCCGGCCAGCCGGTCGAGGGCGGCACCGAGTCGGTTGAGGGCGGCGGGACGGTCGAGGGCGGCGGGATGGTCGAGCAGAAGTCCGACGCCGACGTGACCACCAAGACCGCGGTACCGCCGACGGCCGAGTCGTCGACCGAGGCAGCGGAGGCACCGGCGGAGCGCAAGCCCCGGCAGCGCACCCGTCGCCGCCGCACCGAGGACACCACGGATCAGCAGACGGACGTGTCCGTCAGCCGGCCCGCCGAGGCCCCGGTGGTCGAGAAGTCAGCCGAGCCGACGGCCGCCGTCGAGACGGCGACCGAGGAGAAGGCGCCGGCGAAGCGGCCGGCCCGCAAGCGGACGTCGAGGGCGAAGGCTTCGGAAGAGGCCGCACCGCAGTCCGCGGAGAAGGCTGACGAGAAGACCGCAGCGAAGACCGCTGAGCAGGCCGCGAGCAACGAGCCGCAGCAGGCTCCGAGCGCGGTCATGCCGACGTTCACCGCGCCGGAGTGAACGGCGCGTAGCCGGAGCATCACCGTCCGGGGGTTCCACGGATGGGCGAGACCAGTTCGTCGCCCGTCCGTGCCTGAACGGTGACCGTCGGCCCGCAACACCCACCACCGCCGACCCGTCCTAGCCACGACGACAACCATCGTGGAGGGAAGGGTGTGGCGATGACGACGACACGTATCTCGGCCGCGGCAGCAGGAGTGATCCTGGCCGCGGCCGTTCTGCTGTCCGGCTGCAGCGGTTCCGGCAGCAGCGGCGAATCCAGTACTGCGGCCGACGGCGCGGCGGCCCCTCGGCAGGCCGACTCGGGCGGATCCGAGGGCTCCGCCAACAAGGACGGCAAGGCAGCACCCGCGGCGCAGCCGACGGTCACCCGCGCGATCATCAAGACGGGCTCCCTCAGCGTCGAGGCCGAGGACGTGGACTCGACCCGGCAGAAGGCGATCGGCATCATCACGGGCCTGCGGGGCCAGGTGGCTTCCGAGGACACCGGCAGCAACTCCGAAGGCCGGATCACCCAGGCGAACCTGGTTCTCAAGGTGCCGACCGCGTCGTACGAGACGGCCATCGACAGGTTGTCCCGTCTGGGGACGCGGACCGCGATCCACCAGGAGACGAGCGACGTCACCGAGCAGGTGGTGGACGTCGAAAGCCGCATCGCCTCGCAGCGGGCAAGCCTGGAAAGGATGCGGATTTTGCTGGCGAAGGCGAACACGATCGGCGAGATCGTCTCGGTGGAGACCGAACTGACCCGGCGCGAGGCCGATCTCGAGTCGCTGCTGGCGAAGCAGAAGAACCTGTCGCTGCAGACCGAACTCGCGACGCTGAGCCTGACCGTGGCCGAGAAGGGCAAGACTCCCGTGGTGGAGAAGGAGGATCGTGGCTTCCTGGCGGGTCTGCGCGGCGGGTGGGATGCCTTCACCGCGACGTTCTTCGCGCTGTCGGCCGTGCTCGGCGCCCTGCTGCCCTTCCTGATCGTGCTCGCGCTGATCGGCATCCCACTGTGGAAGTTCCGCGGCCGCCTCCGCCGTACTCCGGCCGCCGTGCCTCCCGACCAGGGGTGAGTCAGCGCGTTTCGAGGAGGGCCGCAGCCAGCGCGCGGTAGGCGTTGGCTCCAGTCGAACGGGGTGCCGTGCTCAGGATGGACTGCCCGATCGCGGGGGCCTCGGCGAACCGGATGGACTTCGGGATCGCCGGGGCGAGCACGGTCAGCGCGTAGGTGTCGGCGATCGTCTCGAGCACCGCCCGCGCGTGGTTGGTGCGCCCGTCGTACAGGGTCGGGAGGACGCCGAGCACCTCCAGTCCGGGGTTGGTCAGGCGCTGGACATCGTGGATGGTGTCCAGCAACTGACCGACGCCGCGGTGCGCGAGAGTCTCGCACTGCAAGGGAATCAGGACCTCCGACGCCGCCGACAACCCGTTCACCGTGAGCAGCCCCAGGGTCGGCGGGCAGTCGATCAGGATCCAGTCGTACTGCGATGTCACCGGCCGCAGGGCGATCCGGACCAGGTGCTCGGGACCACTCTCGGCGGCGAGGTTCACCTCCGCGGTGGACAGGTCGATGGTGGCCGGCACCAGGTCGGGGCCCTCCTCGGACGGCACGATCACGTCCTGCACCTTCACCCCGCCGAGCAGCACGTGGTGGATCGACTTGTCGAGGTCTTCGGGGTCGACGCCAACGGAGAAGGTCAGGCACGCCTGGGGGTCCAGGTCGACCAGCAGCACCCGCTGACCGAGCTCGACCAGGGCAGCGCCGAGCGAGGCAACCGTGGTCGTCTTGGCCACGCCGCCCTTCTGGTTGGCAACCGCAAGTGTGCGAGGCACGAGCACATTGTGCCGCACCGCGGCACCGCGACCCCACCGGGGCGAGCTTTGACTTCAAGTGTCGTTGAAGTTAGAGAGTGGTCGGAGCTGGTGACGGCTCTGGGCGTGCTGGCCGCTATGCGGGCGCGCGGGAGTTGCTGGAACTCACTCGTGGCGCGTACACGGACGGAGTACAGGCTGCTGCTCTGGTCAGTGCGGCGATCCTTGCCGTGCTGGCTGTGACCACCGCAACCCTGCTCCGGAGCCCGAAGCGAGCCGAGGTACCCGTTACCGTGGACTCGTGAGTACGCCGCGCACGTTGACGCTGCCAGACGGGGTCCACCCCGTGACACTCGAGACCGATCGTGGCTCCTTCGCCACCCTGCAGGCCAAGCCGGACATCGGTACGCCGCTGGGCACGGTCCTGCTGGTCCCGGGCTGGACCGGCAGCAAGGAGGACTTCACCCCGCTGGTGGACCACCTCGCGCGGTACGGCTGGATCGCCGTCGCGGTGGACCAGCGGGGCCAGTACGAGACGCCCGGCCCGGCCGACCCCGCGGCGTACACGCTGCCGGAGCTCGCGGCGGACGTGGTGGCGATGAGCAAGGCGCTCGGCGGCTACAGCCAGCTGGTCGGGCACTCGTTCGGCGGACTGGTCGCGCGCGAGGCGGTACTGGCCGACCCGAGCGTGTTCTCCACCATCACGCTGATGTGCTCGGGGCCCGGCGGCTTCAGCGACGAGGCGAAGCGGCAGGGTCTGCAGATGCTTGCCTTCGGGCTGGACAATCTGCCGATCGAGCAGGTGTACGACCTCAAGCTCGAGCACGACAGCAAGGAACCCCGGTACGTCGCACCGGCCCAGGACATCGCCGCCTTCCTGCGCAAGCGGTTCACCGGGAACGTACCGGCCGGCCTGGCCGCGATCACCCGGCGGCTGATGGACGCCGAGGACCGAACCGAACACCTGGCCAAGTCGGGCGTGCGGGCCCAGGTGATGTACGGCGAGACCGACGACGGCTGGCCGATCCCGATCCAGGACAAGATGGCGGACATCCTCGGCGTCAACGCCCAGATGGTCGCCGACGCGGGCCACTCCCCCGCGATCGACCAGCCCGCCGCGACCGCCCGGATGCTGGTCGACTTCTTCCACGACCGCTGAGCTTGCGTCCGAAGAACCGAGCGCTGTAGCCCTCAGTTCTTCGGACGTTCGGGCAGTCAGCGAAGGGGGGTGACGGCCGGGTTGAGGGCGAGCTTGTCCAGGCCGATCGGGGCGAGGGCGGCGCGGGTCTTCTCGTCGAACACCAGCAGGCTCACGTGGACCTTGTCGCCGCCTTCCAGGCCGGGGCCGGAGGAGCCGGTGATGCCGAGCTTCTGTTGGTGCAGCGGCGAGAGCGCGTTCTGGATGTTCTCGATGTCCTCCTGGCTGAACGTCGCCCGGACCACGCAGAGGTTGCCCTGGTAGACCTTCTCGAATTCCCGGCGGAAGGTGCCCAGGTCGCCGTGCGCGACGCCGATCCTGACCACCATCGGCTTCGTCCGGCTGGCTCCCTCCGGATACAGCATTGCCGGATTGTCGATCTGGTCGGCCCGGGCCGCGAGCCACTGGCTCACCTCCGGGCGGTCGATGTTGCTAGCGATCAACGGCCAGCCGCCGGACGGCGTCGGACACGGCACCGCGTCCTTGCGCGGACTCGGCGTCGCCGTCACCACCGTCGGGGCGGTCTGCTCCTGCACGGTCACGGTCCGGTCCTGCCAAATGCCGACCAGCCGGGCCTGCCCGCTCCGCACTCCCTTGATCGTCGACGTGTCGGCGAGCCGGTCGAGGTCGACACCGATCAGCTTGACCGAGATGTCGGCCGAGCAGGTCGGCGCCGGTTCCTTGCCCGATGGATAGCCGATCGCGACTTCCGCGTGCGGGGCGCAGTAGATCGGCGACTTCCCCGGCGCCGCGATCACCTCACCGGACATCTCCACCCGGTCGCCGTTGCGGACCAGCACTGTGTCCGGGTCACTGCCGTTGCCTTGGGCAACTGCCGGCTTCTCGGTGGACGGCGCCACCGAGGGTTCGCTGCCGCCCGGCAGCACGGTCAGCGCCGCCGTGGCGATCGCGGCGACACTCGCGGCCGCCAGTGCCGGTACCCACCGGCGGGGTCTTTTGTGGTGCAGCATCCGGTCGAGATCCGGCTCAGGCGCGGACGGCTGGTCCGCGCGCCACTGCGCGCCGGCCTTCGCCAGCAGGTCGTCGACCTTGTCGGTCGGGTTCATTCGCTGACCTCCAGCAAGGAGCGCAGGCGGGCCCGCGCATCGGAAAGAGTTGACTTGACGGTGCCCTCGGAGCAGCCCATCACTGCGGCGGTGTCCGCGATCGACAGATCGGCGAAGTAGTAGCAGTCCACCGCGAGCCGCTGCCGCGCCGACAACGCCGTGAGCGCCTGATCCACGTCCACCCGTGCCTCGACGTCGGGCCGGGCCTCGGCGGCGTCGTGGTCCTCCAGCTCGGCGACCGGCCGCAACCGCCTGGTCGCCTTCCGGGCCTGGTCCGCGGTGATCGCCAGCAACCACGCGGACGCCGTACCGCGTTCGCCGTCGTACTGGTGGCGTTTCATCCAGGCGCGCGCGAGGGACTCCTGCACGACATCGTCCCGGTCGACCCCGACCGCGAGCCGCGCCGCCAGCCGGGCCATCGCCGGCACGTGCGGTCGCACCCACTCCACGAACCCCGCCCCGTCACCAGGCAGCGCCGTCGCAGGCATCGGCCCCCCGATCATCGTCGACATACCTTGTCTACCCTCCGAACCCCCATCCGGTTGGCCCCTTCCCACAACTCAACGACCCAACCCCCACCAGCCCCACAATCCGATCACAATCCCCACTTATCCACAGATCCCAATTCCCACCCCACAGCCCCCAATCCCTTGACTACGGTCAAAGAACCCAACGCCCCAGGGGGACCGCATGCCACCGCCCGGCCAAGAGCAGCTGCCCGCCCCCTCCGAGCTACTTGCCCGCTTCTCGACCGGGCCTGCGCCGGTCCACTGGGGTGAGCGGCTGCCCTCCGCCGCTGAGATCACCCAGCTGTACGGCGCCAAAGCCACCGCAAGGAGTCTGCGACTGCTCGAGCGGACGATCAGCACTGAGCCAAGGATCACTGCCCAGTTCCTGGCAGCGATGCCGCCAAGCGCCTCCGCCTACCGGCTGGAACGCAGGATCAAGTCGCCAGAGTCGCTGGCTCGCAAGTTTCATGACATGCAACGGTCGAAGCAGCGGCATCCACCGGACGATCTGCTGCGGTACACCGCTCTCACCGAGGTCTCCGACACTCTCGTCGACGCTACCCGCGAAACCTGCGAAGAGTTGAGTCAAGCCGGCTGGCAGATCCGGTATGCCAAGCAGTCCTACACCGAAGGATCGCGCTACAAGGGAATCCACGGCTACTTCGTGACACCGTCCGACGATCGGGTCGAGGTGCAGTTCCACTCCGTCGCGTCGATGCAGGTCAAGGAAGCCACCACACCGTGGTACGAGATCGAGCGCGAGGCCCGGTCGTCTCCTGAGGAGAGGACGGCAGCACGGCGGGAATGTGTCCGGCTCTCGGCCACCTTGCAGAAGCCTCACGGCATCGACACCCTCACGCAACTGGGCGGCCTGCGGGTCGCCGTGAGCAACTACAGTGACCACCGCGAGCCAGCGAACGCTCCGGCCGGCGCCCGGAGCTCAGACAGTCGGGGCGCGCCGCAGGCACTGACGCCCACGAAAAGCGACGGGATCGGCCGATGAAGCTCTATCTGGTCAAGGAAGACGAGCAGGTTGTCTGGGTGGCGGCGCTGGCCCACGAGACGATGTACGGGTATGTGCCCAACACCGGCATGTTCCACGACAACAACGCCTTGCGCAACGACTTCTACCTGGAACGCCACTTCACGTACCAGGAGATCGGCAGCGCCGAAGCACGCAGACTGATCGCTGACGGCGTCGACGCCTTCGACGAGACCGAGGACGACGAAGCCCTGTCCGAGTGGCGCGCCGACGAGAAGGCCCTCGACCCCACTGAGGTTCTGTCCATGACAGCCGGGTTCAATCCCTGACATCACCTCGACGAGGGCGCATACTCGCTTGACAGCCCCACGATGCCTGGCGTTTCCCCTTGTGGATAAGGAGATCCGAACGCTTCGCGGTTTGCACTCCAGCCAGCAGTCACATTGCAATCGAACGCATGTTCGACTGCGATCTCAGTGAGCTCAGTGCGGCCGAGACGCTCGCCTTGGCCGCCCGGTTGCACGCGATGAAGCTCGAGATCGAGGTCGATCTGCTGCGGCATGCGCAGCGCTTCGCCGATCTGCATCCCGACCCGGCGATGATCTCAGGTCGCGAGACCGTTCCTGGTGGCGAACGTGGCCTTGTGTACGGCGGGCCGGGGTGTCCGGGGGTGGCGGAGTTCGCGCCGGCTGAGTTCGGGGCGGTGATCGGTCGGTCGAAGGGGTCTGCGGCGGCCTTGATGGGTCAAGCGCTGGCGTTGCGGCATCGGCTGCCGCGGATTTGGGCCCTGGTCGAGTCCCAGCACGCGACAGCTTGGAAGGCCTGCACCATCGCCCGGCCTGTCTTCACCTGTCGGTGGAGGCTGCCGCGATCGTAGACCGGAAGGTGGCCGGGATCGTCGACTCGATCCCGCCGCTGCGACTGGCCAACATCGTCAGGGCCGCGCTGTGGCAGGCCGACCCCGAAGCCGCCCGCGCGGCCGCGGAGACGAAGGCCGAGGAACGGGGTGTGTGGGCCGGCCGCACCGATGAACACGGCACCACCACCTTGTTCGTGAAGGCCGCCACCGGTGACGTGATCCATTTCAACGCCACCATCCGCCAGATCGCCGACGCCCTCGCCGAACTCGGCGACACCGACACCCTGGACCTGCGCCGCGCGAAGGCGATCGGCATCATCGCCGACCGCGAACTGGCCCGGGAACTCCTCGCCGTCGCTCAACACCTCACCAACACCGGGAGCAGGAAGTCGAGCACCAGTTGACGGCCGTCGCGCGGGAGCAGAACCGCCGCGAGGGTGTCCCGCTCGACCTGTGGAGGGGGCTGCGATGAAGTCCTTAGAGAGCGTGCACGCCGGGGTGCCCTGACCGCGTACGTCGAGGTCGCGACAGAACCCCACGAGATGTGCACCAAGGGGCCGGCGGCGGTGCTGCGCCGTGAGCCCCAGCATGGCGGGGACGGCCTGCGGCAGAAGGAGATCGGCATCCTCGGCTGCGAGCAGGAACCTCGCACAAGCGGAGCCCCTCGGGGTTGGGCCTGGGGGCTCCGCACCCACCAGCAAACAGGAAGGACCGTTGACATGAGCAAGGAAGTCCAGGCCGAGCACGCCTTGGCACTCAGTCGGGATGCCGGGCCGACCGCGCAGCGTTGCGTCATGCTGTGGTTCCGCACCGGGTCCGACTCGGTCGTCGACAACGCGTTCCGGGTCCTGGACGCCTGATCGTTGCTGAATAGCAAGAGGAGGACTCATGGGTGGAGAGATGCGTCTACTGCATGCGACGGTCTCGCCTCACTGATCACGACAGTCGATCGCAAGCTGTTGCGAGGTCGCGGCGCGCCACATGTGAGTGGGCGAGGCTCAGCCACTAGACATGCTCACATGACCGAGCCAACCAACCCGCGCGAACTCCTCGACCAAAAGCTAGCGCCGTACCTGCCCTACATCGGCTCGATCGCGGTCGAGGCCGCACGCATCGAATGGGGACTGTGGCAACTCGCGGCGATGCTGACGAAGCAGCCGATGAAGACCATCCTGCGCTGGAAATCCGAGAAGCACGTAGCCGAGATCAAGAAGGCTCTGCAGGCGGCGAACGTCAAGGGCACGGACCGAGAACCCTCGGCCGACGCGATCACGACCTGGGCGACGACCGCGCAGGAACTGCTCAAGAGGCGCGGCGACCTCATGCACTCATGGTGGATCCTCGGTGACACCCCCACGCCAGACGATCTCGTCCGCACCGGACAACTCACCGAGGAGCAGGCACAGAAGGCCGACCCCACCGACTACGTGAACGTCTACTCGTACCGGCTGCGCTCGCACGGGGACGATCCGGTGAGCCAGCACCGTCAGACGATCAAGCGCACGGCGACGGATATGGCCGATTTCGCGCGTTCCCTACGGGATCACGTGGACAACCATCAGCGGACGTGGATCGCAGCCGGCGTCGTGCTCGGACTCTGGCCTGCACCGGACAAGTGATGGGCGGCTCGGCAAGGCGACCTGCGGGCAGCCCCCTCTCGCTGCGAACCCGTGCAGTGGCGGATTGGTTCGTCAATCGACCTGCCGCCGGGGCTCCGGTCGTTACAGAGCGTGTATCCTCTGCGCGGAGGGGATGAGCGCGGATACGCGAGCGTAACGACTGCGGCGTTTGCGGGGTGGACCTACGCTCGCTGCATGCCGCGTGGCCCCATGAGGGGCAGCCACGTAACGCGCACCAGGGGGATCGTCGAGGGGCGATCGCGCACGGGAGGGGAAGTCTTGAGTCAGGAGTATCCGGCGCAGCTGGCCAAAGGCCAGTGGGCAGCCGCAACAGGGGGGAAGGGGATCAAAACATGATCCGACGCTTGACCGCATTGACCGCAACAATCGGCTTGGCCGTCGCCGGCCTGACGGCCATCGCGGCACCGACCGCCACGGCCGCCGGCACGTGCTCGGCGTACATCCCGAGCCGTGTAAGCATCGGCCAGCCGTATCGGGGCATCACCATCCGGGCCGGTTCCAACTGCCAATCGGCGCAGATGGACTGGGCCGCGTGGGAGGCCTACCACCCCACGCAGGGCTATCAAACGTCGGTGCTATTCGACTACCCGTCGTTCAGCGACACGTGGGACCTGTACTCGTGGGACGCGCCGCTCGGCCGGTGGCAGTGGCGGCCCGCAGGTGCTTACGATGCCAACTCCAACGAGATCTACCAGTACGGCCCGTACTACACCGACGTGCGTCTGTCGTCGTACGGCAGGGTGACAGCCACCCGCAGCGGATCGCGGGTGGTCGTCCGCACCGCCGCCGCCCGATACTGGGGGGCCGGTGAGAAGTTCGTGGGCTGGGCCTACGCGCGCGGCCAAATCCAGTACCGCACGCCCGGAACGAGCACCTGGCGCGGCCTCAAGGACGTCTACTCCAACTCGTCTGGCACCTACAGCTACACCTACCCGACCAGCGCCGCCCGGTACTACCGCGTGGTGTTGTACGACGCGGCGAACAAGACGATTTGGGGGTCCACCAGCCCTCAGGTCTACAGGTGACGTTCTAGCGCACACCCGAGACGTCAGAATCCCGACCTAAACGCTCGCGCAACCAGGGACGCCCCCCAAGCATCTGCGCTGGGGGCGTCCCTCAGTTGGTTGTCGGGTCAGGTGGCGTCGGGACTCCAGCCCGGTCCGGCAACCGGTGTCGCGCCCCGGTATGCCGCCGGTGCGCTGGAGCAGCCCGACGTGGAGGCGCCAGGCTGACGGGTTGCCTCGCCAAGCAGGTGTCCAGAACTGGATACCTGAGTCCCGTTACTAGCGCAGCACCACCAACCTCACCCCGCTGCGGCGCTACAGCCACCGGGTGAAGACCCACGGCGGCTGGAGGGTTCGCCGCTTGGCCGACGGCGCTCTGGAATGGACCACCAAGTACGGCTTCAAGTTCCGCGTCGACCACACCGGAACTCACCCCCTCCCGGACCAACGATGAGGTTCTCGCCAAAGTCGCCGGCTTCAATCCGTGACGGGGGTCGGGGTCGCGTAGATGCGGGCAATGACCGATTCGATGGTGGGTTCGGCGATGGTCAGGTCCTGGAGGGGGTAGTTGGCGGCTATCTGGGCTACCAATGGGGCTGCGCTCGTGGTGGTGGGGAAGGTGAGGTACTGGCGGGGGCCGTCGACCTTGGTGACGGTGGCTCCGTCGATGGTGATGGGTGGGAGGGAGGCGGCGAGGTCGACGACGAGGGTTCGGGGGGCCGACTGGCTGGAGCGGAGGCCGGTGAGGGTGCCGTCGTAGACCTTGTGGCCATGGTCGATCACCATCACCCGGGAGCAGAGTGCCTCGATGTCGTCCAGGTCGTGGGTGGTCAGGATGATCGTGGTCTGCCGGTCCTTGTTGACCTGGGCAAGGAACTCCCGCAGCCGGGCCTTGCTGATGATGTCGAGGCCGATCGTCGGCTCGTCCAGGTAGACGATCTCCGGGTCGTGCAGCAGCGCCGCCGCGATGTCACCGCGCATCCGCTGGCCGAGCGACAACTGCCGCACCGGTACGTCGAGCAGCTCCCCGAGGCCCAGCAGTTCCACGAAGGTGGCGAGGTTCTCGGCATGCCGTGCCCGCGGTACGCCGTACATCTTCTGCAGGACGGCGAAGGAGTCCTTCAGCGGCAGGTCCCACCACAGGGTGGTGCGCTGGCCGAAGACGACGCCGATCCGCTTGGCCAGCTTCAGCCGGTTCCGCGACGGGTCGACGCCGGCCACCCGGATCGAGCCGCCGGACGGGACCAGGATGCCGGTGAGCATCTTGATCGTGGTGGACTTGCCCGCGCCGTTCGGGCCGATGTAGCCGACCACCTCGCCGCGGCCGACGGTGAAGGACAGGTTGTCGACGGCGCGCACCTCCCGCTTGGTACGCCGCAAGCCGGTGCGGCTCGTCACGGTGAAGGCGCGGGACACGTTCTCCAGTTCGATGACGCCCATCTGCTCAACTCCCTGTACTGCGGTAACGACGGAGACCGCCCCGCCAGGCCAGCGACGCCAGCGCGATCATCGCGACGGCGACCACCGGAGCCAGCAGGCCGATCCAGGACGGCAGCCCCAGTGGGGCGGGCTTGCCCAGCACGAAGAGCACCGGGTAGTAGTTCACGAAGGCCAGCGGAACGACGAAGGTGACGGCGCGGACGATCTCCTTGCCGAAGATGGACAGCGGGTACTGCGTGAGCTGCTGCCCGCCGTAGGTGAACGAGTTGGCCAGCTCGGCCGAGTCGATCGAGATGAACTGGAAGGCGGCGCCGAGTACGAAGATCGCGCCGAAGATGATCGAACCGGTCAGCATCGACACCACCAGGACGATGCCCTTGGCAACGGTCCAGTCCAGCTCGATGTGGCCCAGGGCGATCACCAGCACGAGCCCGGCCTGGAACGGACGACCCAGCCGGCGCAGCGCGAAGTTGTCCGCGACCGCCTGGATGAAGGCCGGCACCGGGCGGATCAGCCAGACGTCCAGCTCGCCGGTCCGGATCCGCTGCCCGATCCGCTCGATCGACCCGGTGGCCAGGTCCGCGAGCCCCAGCGTCATCGATGCGGTGCCGTAGAGCAGGCCCATCTCCCCCAGGCTGAAACCGCCGAACGACTCGATGTGGCTGAACATCAGCACCACCGCGACGAAGTCGGTCCCGGTGATCAGCATCGTGCTCACCAGCGTCAGCGCGAACGACGCCGGGTAGGCCAGCGACGACCGGATCCACATCATCACCAGCATCCGGTACTGCCCGGGCCAGGCGATTGCCCTGCGCAACGAAGTGGACTCAGCCACCCTGGATCACCACCTTCCGGGTCGCGAGCACGGTGGCCATCCGTCCGGCCAGGCCGAGGACGACGATCCAGACCAGCTGGAACGCCAGCGCCCATCCCACCCCGCGCGGGTTCCGCCCGAGCCAGACGTCGATCGGCACCTGCAGGGTCGCCGCCCAGGGAGTCGCCCGGGCGACCCCGCCGACCCACCCCGGGAACACCACCAGCGGCAGGATCGCGCCGGAGAAGAACAGCGACAGCACCAGCGCCATGCTCTCCACCCCGCGCGAATCGGTGATCCAGAACCCTGACAGCGCCACGAGGTACCGGATGCCGAAGCTGACCAGAATGCCGAGCGCCACAGAGACGGCCACCGCCAGCCACTGCGTGGGCGAGGACGGGAAGTTCAGGTCGAACGCCAGCGCGCCGACGATCAGCGGAGCACCGCCGCGCGCGAGCAACTGGAAGACGGCCCGGCCGGCGTCCACCGACAACCACCAGAGCATCAGGTGGGTCGGCCGGTAGAGATCGACCGCGATCTCCCCGGTGCGGACGCGTTCGCCCAGCTCGACGGTCGTGGTCGCGCCGAAGATGCCGACCGGCGCGAGCAACCCCTGCTGCAGCCAGACGAAGGTGAGCGCGTCGGACACGTCGTACCCGCCGAGGCCGGGCCTGGTGTGCCACAGCGTCAGGTAGACGCCGCAGAAGATGAAGCCGAACACCGTGTTGGTGAACGCGCCGGACAAGGTGGCGATCCGGTACGTCGAGAACCGGCGGAACGAACGCACCGCGATCGCCCAGTACACCCCCACCGCTACCTCCTTCGCGCACTCGAGGTGGTGTCCGAAGGTAGCCGTGCCGGTCGTGGCGCACGCAGAACTACCCCGGATCCGTCAGGACCCGGGGGTTCGGACACCACTGTGGCGGCACGACGAACGTGCCGTTGTCAAGGGAAGGAGACGGACAGTACGCCGGTCCGCGGCCGGGCGTCAACCGCAATACCGCCCGGCCGCCACGCAACGGCAGAGCTCAGCTGATCTCGGCCTCGAGGACCCGGGCGAGCAAGGTGGCGAACCGGACCGGGTGGCTCGCGTAGCCGCCGTGGCCGCCGGGGAAGCTGACCACCGGCCAGCCCAGGTAGTCGGCGATCACGCTGATCGGCTGCGCCGGCAGGTGCGCCGCGGCGTCCACCCCGGCGGCCGGCACGATCTTGTGCGCGACCCGCTCCAGCGCGAGCAGCTCCGGCTGGTACCGGGTGAACGGCAACAGTTTGTGCGTGAAGTAGACCCCCGCGTTCGCGTCCATCCGCGCCATCACCTCGCGGAACTCCGGCCGCAGGTCCTCCGGCGCCGGCAGGTCGTCCTCGTCCAGCCCGGTGCCGATCTCGTACAACCGCTGCGCCGTCTCCACCCCGTCCGCGGCGCAGGTCGCGTGCACGTCCTCGTAGAACGCGCGGGGCGTCTCCGCGTCCGGCAGCACCTCCACACATGGCGGCTCGTGCGCGACGAGCATCCGCACCCGGTCGGGATGCCGGGTGATGAGCTCCAGCCCAGCGATCGCCCCGGTCCCGCTGCCGAACACGTACGCCGGCTCGTCCCCCGCCACCTCGTCGAGCAGAGTCAGCGCGTCCTCCGCGGCACGATCCACCCGCTCGTCGACGGGCGCACCGTCGTACGGGCTCCGCGAGTTGCCGCGGGGATCGTACGAGACCACGGTGTACTCCGCGGCGAGCTGGCCGACGATCCCGTCGAACACTCCGCAGTCGGCATACCCGCCGGCGATCAGCAGCAGCACAGGACCGGATCCGGTCACCTCGTAGTGCAGCGTCGCGCCCGGCACGGCCAGTTTGTTCACGGTCTTCGCGGTCATCGGTCACCCCTGGTCCTCAAACGTCGTTCGGTGACCTCAGCTTCGTCGCCCCCGCTGGTACGCCGCGCACATACCGCTGGTACGCCCGGTCAGCCGGCCTCGGCGACGTCGGGGTTGGTGACCGCCTCGGGGTCTTCGAGGGCCGCCCAGGGGTCGCGGGGCGGTGCGACCCGGCGGCCTTGCGGGCAGATCCGGGCGAAGTCGCACCAGCCGCACAGCGCGGACGGCTCCGGCGGGAAGACCTCGTCGGCCTCAGCCGGGCTGAGCCCCTCGTGCCAGCGGGCCTCGGCGGCGGCCGCGTCGTCCGCGATCGACTCGGCCCGGCGCTGGTGCCGCGCCAGGGAGGCGTCGTCGTGGTCGGCGGCGGCGATGGTGTTGGTGGGCAGGTGGTGCAGCTCGACCCGGGTGCACGGCCGGTGCAGCACCCGGCGGGCGCCGAGCACGTAGAGCGCCATCGCGAGCGACGACCTGGCGTCCGTGCTGGTCAGCGGTCGTCGCCCGGTCTTGTAGTCGACGATCGCCAGCTCGGTCCCGCCGTTGCCGTCCCGGGCCGGGCGCTCGTCGATACGGTCCACCCGGCCACGCAGACTGGCCCGTTCGGTGGTGAACGCGACCGTGCGCTCCACCCCGCGCGGTTCGAAGTACGGGTCGATCTGGTGCAGGTAGGTGCTCAGCATCTCGACCGAACGCTCCCGCCAGTCGAGCGACTGCCGCTCGTCGCGGAATCCCTCGTGCCGCCAGCTGGTGCGCAGCTTGCCGACCGCCTCGACCGTCGTACGCCGGGACGCGGGCCAGCGCCAGAACTCGGCCAGCGACTCGTGCAGCACGGCGCCGACCGTGTTGTGCGCCCACGGCGGGCCTTTAGGCGGCCGCGGGGTCTCCAGATAGGTGTAGCGGTACTTGCGCTTGCAGTCGGCGAAGTTCAGCAGCTTCGTCGGCGTCGCGACGAACAACCTCGTCGGCATCCCGGGCAGCATGTCGTTCATCTGTCAGCTCGCCTCGATGAAGTCGGTGACCGCGTCCGCGACCAGCTGGACGGCGATCGCGCTCAGTAGCAGACCGGCGATCCGGGTGACCAGGAGCACGCCGTTCTCCCCGAGGATGCGCATGATCACGCCGGAGAAGCGCAGCGTCAGCCACATCACCAGGTGGATCAGCACGATGCCGATCGAGATCGCGACCACGTCCGGCAGCGAGCCGTCCGCGCGCTGCACGAACACCATCGTGGCGACGATCGCGCCCGGGCCGGCCAGCAGCGGAGTACCGAGCGGGACAAAGGCGATGTTCACGTTCTTAGTCTGGACCGGGTCCTCCGCGGTGTCGGTCAGCAACTGCAACGCGATCAGCAGGAGCAGCAGACCACCCGCGGCCTGCAGAGCAGGCAGGGTGATGCCGAGATGGCTCAGGATCTGCTGGCCGAAGGCGGCGAACACCACGATCACGCCGAACGCGACCAGCACCGCCTGCCAGGCGGCCTTCTTCCGGACCGCCCGGGACTGTCCGGCCGTCAGCGAGATGAACACCGGCACGGTGCCCGGCGGGTCCATGATCACGAACAGTGTGACGAAGACCGAGCTGAGCAGCGACAGGTTGATGACGTCGTTCACGGCAGGTAGGCCTCGGGCACGTTCGCCGAGCTGGCCGCGGCGTTGAGCTTCGCGACCTCGAGGAGGCGGGCGAACTGCTCGGGCTCGGTGGTGTTCACACCGAGGTCGTGGTCGATCTTGCCGATCCCGTGGTGGTCGCTGGAGCCGGTGTAGATGATGCCGAGCTCGTTGGCGATCCCGCGCAGCGCGACCCGGGACTCCGGCGAGTGGTCCTGGTGGTCGACCTCGATCCCGGCCAGGCCGTGCTCGGCGACCAGCCGGGCGATCATCTCCTCGGTCATCACCTTGTAGCTGGAGCGACCCCACGGGTGCGCGATCACCGGGACTCCCCCGGCCGCGCGGACGATGTCGATCGCCCGGCCCGGCTCGATCGCGTAGTGCGAGACGTGCCCGGGGCGGCCGTCGGCCAGGAACCGGTCGAACGCCTCGCCGCGGCTCGCGACGGTGCCGTTGGCGACCAGCGCGTCCGCGACGTGCGGGCGGCCGACGGACGGGGTCCCGGTCGCCTGGGCGAGCACCTCGTCGACAGTCAGGGCGACGCCCATCCCGTTCAGCCGGGCCACGATCGACGGGATCCGGTCGGTGCGGCCGTCACGGACGGTGGCGAGCTCGACAGCGAGCGGCTGGTAGGACGGGTCGAGGAGGTAGCCGAGCAGGTGCACGCTGATGCCGTTCAGCTTGCAGGAGATCTCGATCCCGGGCACGAAGCCGATCCCGAGCTCCTCGGCGGCTCGCCGACCCTCGCCCCAGCCGTCGGCCGTGTCGTGATCGGTGAGCGCGATCACGTCCAGGCCGTCCCGCTTCGCGTGCGCGATCAGGACGTCGACCGGGTCGGTGCCGTCCGAGCGGTTCGAGTGGGTGTGCAGGTCGATGAGCACGAGTGATCGGGATCCCTTCTCTGGACATCTGTCAGCGCTGATGCTATCCGTGCGCACCTCCGGTCCTTATCGTTCTCCACATGGATGTGGACCGCGTCGACTGTGTCGGAGCTCTCGTGTACGACGAACAGCACCGCCTGCTGGTCGTCCAGCGGGCCAACGAGCCGGGCCGTGGGCTCTGGTCGCTGCCGGGCGGCCGGGTCGAGCCCGGCGAGGACGATCCGACCGCGGTGGCCCGCGAAGTGGCGGAGGAGACCGGGCTCGAGGTGATGGTCGGGCGGTTCGTCGGCGAGGTCGAGCGCGACGGCCCGAACGGCAAGCTCTACGTGATCCGCGACTACCAGGCGGCCCAGGTCGGCGGTGTCCTGGCGGCCGGTGACGACGCCTCGGACGCCCGCTTCGTCAACCGCGACGAGTTCCACAACCTCCCCACCGCCACCCTCCTCGCCTCCACCCTCGCGCAGTGGAACGCGCTACCCGGCTGAGCAAATGAGTCGTGCGGGCGGTCGGTCGGCGGGAGACTGCGGGGATGGACGACGCTGAACTGGCGCAGGCGACCGAGCACAACCCGGCCGAACTGGTGCGGGCGATCGAGGAGAACGCGGCAGAGCTGTTGATGGCGATGGGCGCGGCCGGCGGTGGTCGGCAGCGGGACGAAGCCGGCGTTCGTTGGACGATCGGTGGATCGCCGATCGACTACCACAACGCCATAGTCGCGGCCGATCTCACCGCCCAGACCGCGGACGCGGTGATCGCGGAATCGCTGCACGAGTTGAAGAACAACAACGTCCCCGGCAGCTGGCACGTCGGCCCCTCGATGCGCCCGGCTGATCTAGGCGAGCGCTTGCTAGCGGCCGGCTTCACCCACGGCGGCAGCGAGCCAGGCATGGCCATCCCCCTGGCCGAACTCACCGACCCCGCCCAACTCGCCGGCCCCGCTGAACCCGTCGATTCCGCTCGTACGACGGGGCTGCGGGTCGAGCGGGTGCGGACGGAGGAGGAGCTCGGGGTCTGGGTGGAGACGTTGGGTCGGGGCTTCGGGGAAGGGGTCAGGGAGGCCCGCTGGGTTGGTGAGGTCTATCGGCGCCTCGGTCTCGGGGATCCGTGGCGGCACTACCTCGGTTGGCTCGACGGAGAACCGGTGGCGACGACCACGATCTACCTCGCCGCCGGAGTCGCCGGCGTCTACTTCGTGATGACCATCCCCGAGGCGCGGCGACGCGGGATCGGCACCGCGATCACCCGCGCCGCCCTCGAGGACGCCCGCGACACCGACCACACCGTCACCACCGGCAGCACCGGCGTCCGGTACGGCGTACTGGGGTCGTCGCCGGCGGGACGCTCCGTGTACGCGCGGCTCGGGTTCCGCGAGTACTGCACGATCGACCTCTACGAGTGGTCCCCGACTCGGACCGACTGATCGGCGGGCGCGACCGGGACGGACTGAGCGGCCGGTGCGACCGGGACCGGCTGAGCGGCGAGTGCTCCCTGCGTGGGCTGAGCGGCGGGTGTGGCCGGGCGCTCGCGCAGGAGGGCGACCGCGGCGATGGCGACGATCACGGCGGTGAGGCCGTGGATGCCCCAGGGCGGTGGCTACCGAACCGCCGTGGGTGAGCACGGCGACCATGTCGACGATCGGGATGATCGCGGCCAGGCCCATCACCACGCCGGTTTTAGCGACGCTAGCATTGCCGACGCTAGGATGTCTAGCAGTGCTAGAGTCAGAGCCATGCCAGTCCAGGAGCGGAAACAGAAGGCTCGTGAGCAGCGCAGCCAGTTGATCGTCAGCGCGGCCCGCGAGCTGGCCGAAGCCGAGGGTTGGGACGCGGTGACGACCCGCAAGCTCGCCGACCGGGTCGAGTACAGCCAGCCCGTTCTCTACAGCCACTTCAAGAACATGGACGCCATCGCCGCCGCGGTCGCGCTCGAAGGTTTCGGAGAGCTGGCGACTGCTCTGGCGGAGGCCCGGACGGCTGCAAAAGCCGCGGCCAGAGCTGGAGAGAGATCAGCTTCGGAGGGGCTGCGCGCGGTGGCTGAGGCCTATCTCGACTTCGCGGGCGAGCACCCCGCGCTCTATCAGGCGATGTTCGTGCGACCGACCGAACTGACCTTCGCCACCGGAGAGGTGCCTGCAAGCCTGCAGGAGGCATTCGGTGCGATCCGCGGGACAGTCGAGCCATTCGCCCGGCACGGAGCAGACGGCGAGAGCCTCACCGAAGTGTTCTGGAGTTCGCTACACGGCCTGGCAACGCTGCAGGCAGGAGGACGTCTGCGGCCGAAGCAGCAGCAGGAGCGGGTGGAGATCCTGGTGGACCTGATCGCGGGTTAGCTGTTCCAGCGCTGTTGGTGGGCCTTGGCGAGGTTGGTCGTGGGTTAGCTGTTCCACTTGAGGATTGCTGGGGAGCCTCGTTCCCAGCCGAGGGTGGAGATGGTGGCTGTGTTGAGGACGAAGTGACGGCCCTCGGTGACTTCTAGTTCCAGCCAGCGGGCGGTGAGGCCGCGGAGGGCGTGGGAGTGGCCGAAGACCAGGACGTCGCCGTCGACCGCCGCGATCCGGGCGACGACGCGGTCGAGGCGGGTGGTCACCTTGGCGGGGGTTTCGCCGCTGGGCACTGGGAAGTCCCAAACAGTCCAGCCGGGCACCGTCTCGCGGATCTCCGCTGTCGTCACGCCTTCGTAGTCGCCGTAGTTCCACTCGACCAGGTCCTCGTCGACGACAGCGTCCGGGAAGCCGGCCAGCTCGGCAGTCCGGCGCGCCCGTTGGCGGGGGCTGGTGAGCACCAGGTCGAACTGGTTGTCGGCCAGCCTGTCCTTCAACGACGCGGCCGTCCGCTCACCGTCCCCGGTCAGCGGCAGATCGGTCCAGGAGGTGTGCTTGCCGGACTTGCTCCATTCGGTCTCGCCGTGGCGGACCAGCCAGAGCTGGTCCTCGCGTTCCGCTGACAGTCCGTGGGTGGTCACGGTTTCATCGTCGCAGATCGTGGCCGAAGGTGCGCGAGCCCTTGACCGATCGGGTCCGGACAGGGCAGGGTCGCAAACTGTAAGCGCTTCCATTCTGACCGGAAAGGACCGCCCGATGCCCTCCGGACCGACCGGCAGGCCCGCGACGATCTACGACGTCGCGGCGCTGGCGAAGCTGTCGATCGCGACGGTTTCGCGTGTCCTGCAAGGGACCGGTCCGGTGTCGGCGAAGGCACGAGCCCGGGTCGACCAGGCGGCGCACGAGCTGAACTACGTGCCCCTGCGAGCCGCCCGAAGCCTCGCGGTGCAACGTCACGAGGCGCACGGGCTCGTGCTGCCCGACCTGGCCGGCCCGTTCTACGGCGACCTGCTGATGGGGTACGAGCGCTGGGCCGGTGAGCACGGCCAGAGCGTGATCCTGACCGTCACGCACGGGAACCCCGAACCCCAGCGGAGCCTGCGCGACCTGGCCGGCCGGGTCGACGGGATCGTTGTCCATGGCAACGCTCTGGACCTGCCCGCGGTGCTCGACCTGCGCCGCGCGAACGTGCCGGTGGTGCTGGTCGCCCATCCCCCGGTGACCGGCTGTGACTCGATCCGGAGCGAGAGCGCCACCAGCGCGGAGCAACTCACCAGCCGGTTGCTCGACCACGGGCGGACCAACCTGCTCTTTGTCGGCGACCCCGCCAGCTCGTACGACGTGTCCGAGCGCTATGCCGGCTTCTCGGCAGCCTTGAAGGCGCACAAGCTCAAGGTGCCGGAGCCCGAGCGGGTCCCGCTGACCGAGGAAGCTGGAGCAGCCTTCGCCACGAAGTTGCTAGACGCAACCAAAGTCGGAGGCAAAGGCCGGCCGGATGGGCTGGTTTGTGCCAACGACGAGCTGGCGTTGGCGGTGTTGAAGGCGCTGGCGAAGGGCGGCGTCGCAGTACCGGGGGACATCGTGGTGACGGGGTGGGATGACGTGATGGCGGCTCGGTATGTGTCGCCAGGACTCAGCACCGTGCGGCAGCCGATGGCCGAGCTCGGCCGGCTGGCCGCCCAGAGACTGCACGAACGCATCACCGGGGAACGCACCCGGGCCAGGAACGACGTTCTGGCGACACAGCTTGTGCTGCGCGAGAGCTGCGGCACAGGACCGGGGGAAGCAGAGACAACGGCAACAAGAACCGGTTGAGGAGAAAGCATGATCACCCAGACCACCCGACGGCGCCGACTGGTGAGCGGCGGCGCGGCCGTCCTGGCCACCGCGCTCGCGCTGAGCGGCTGTGGCCGTTCCGAGGAGTCCCCCGACGCGGCACCGCAGGCCTCCACCAGCGTCGACACTGGCCCGGCGACCGGTGAGATCACCGTCTGGGCGATGGGCACCGAGGGCGAGAACCTGCCCCAGCTGACCAAGGAGTTCGAGCAGGCCAACCCCGGCGTCAAGGTGAAGATCACCCCGATCCCGTGGGACGCCGCGCACAACAAGTTCACCACCGCGATCACCGCCAAGTCGACGCCCGACGCGGCCATGGTCGGCACCACCTGGATGGGCGAGTTCGCGGACCTCGGGGCGCTCGACCCGACCCCGTCCGGCATCGACACGTCCGGCTTCTTCGAGGGCGCGAACGAGACCACCAAGGTGGGCGACACCAACTACGGCGTCCCGTGGTACGTCGAGACGCGGCTGGTGTACTACCGCAAGGACCTGGCCGCCAAGGCCGGGATCACCACGCCCCCGACCGACTGGGACGGCCTGAAGGCGATGGCCAGGGCGATGCAGGACAAGGCCGGCGCGCAGTACGGGATCAATCTGCAGCCGGGTGGCACAGGCTCCTGGCAGACCGTGATGCCGTTCTCCTGGTCCGCGGGCGCCGCGATCACCGGTGAGGACCAGAAGGAGTTCACCTTCGACACCCCGGAGATGCAGGAGGGGCTGAAGTACTACCAGAGCTTCTTCACCGACAAGCTGGCCGGCACCGACCTGCCGCCGAACCAGACCGAGGCGCAGTTCGTCAGCGGCAAGGTGCCGATGTTCATCTCCGGTCCGTGGATGGCGGGTTCGATCGCCAAGCTCGGCGGCGAGAAGATCAAGCCGAACATCGGCGTCTTCCAGCTGCCGAAGAACAAGACCGCGACCTCCTTCGTCGGCGGCAGCAACTTCGTCGTGTTCAAGGACAGCAAGAACAAGGACAGCGCCTGGAAGCTGGTCAAGTGGCTGTCCGACGCGAAGACCCAGGCCAGCTGGTTCAAGCTGTCCACCGACCTGCCCGCGGTGAAGAGCGCGTGGGAGGACCCGAGCATCGCCTCGGACCCGCTGCTGCCGGTCTTCGGCAAGCAGCTCGAGGACGCCAAGGCGCCGCCCGCGATCGTGAACTGGGAGCAGGTCGCGACCGCCTTCGACGCCGAGGTGGAGAAGATGGTCAAGGCCGGCCAGTCCCCCGCCGACACCGCCAAGGCGATCCAGACCAAGGCCACGGCGATCGGGACCGGCGGCTGATCGTCGATGTCGTCCGCCACTCTGCAGGAACCGGCCGGGCGCACTCGCCCGGCCGGTCCCCCGGCCCCGCGGTCGCGCAGTCGCTCGGTCAACCGCCAGACCGCCGCGGCCTGGCTGCTGGCGCTGCCGTTCGTCGCGCTCTTCCTCGCCTTCACCGCCGGGCCGGTGCTCGGTTCGCTCGCGATGAGCTTCACCGACATGAAGCAGCGCGACCTGCGCACCCCGTTCGCGGTGAACGGGGTCGGGATCGACAACTACGTGAAGGCGCTGTCGGACGAGACCTTCCGCAAGGCCGCGTTCAACACGGCGTACTTCGTCATCGTCGGGGTGCCGCTGACTCTCATCGCCGCGCTGGCGGCGGCGGTCCTGCTGGACCGGGGCGTGAAGAAGTTCCAGAGCCTGTTCAAGGTCGCGTACTACCTGCCGGTGATCACGTCGATCGTCGCGATCGCGGTGATCTGGCGGTTCGTGCTGGCGCCTGACTCCGGGCTGCTGAACACGGTGCTGTCCTGGGTCGGCATCGACGGGCCGAACTGGCTGGCGTCGAAGACCTGGGCGATGCCGTCGCTGATCGTGATGGCGATGTGGCGCAACTTCGGCGCCGCGATGATCATCTTCCTGGCCGGGCTGCAGGGCATCCCGCACACCGTCGAGGAGGCCGGGCAGATCGACGGGGCGAGCTCCTGGCAGCGGTTCCGGTACCTGATCCTGCCGCTGCTGCGACCGACCATCCTGTTCACCAGCGTCACCACCGGGATCGGCTACCTGCAGTTCTTCGAGGAGCCGCTGGTGATGACGCAGGGCGGTCCGCTGAACTCGACCATCTCGGTGTCGATGTACACGTACCAGCAGTTCGGCTTCGGCAACTACGGGCTTGCCACCTCGATGAGCTACATCCTGTTCGTCGTCATCGCCGTGGTCACCTTCATCCAGTTCCGGCTGCTGAGGGAGAAGTGATGCGCCGCACCTGGTGGATCTACCTGATCGCCGTCCTCGGCCTGATCGCCGTGGCGGCACCGTTCGCCTGGATGTTCCTCGGCAGCTTCAAGACCCAGGGCGAACTGCTCCGGGTCCCGCCGACCTGGTTGCCCGAGGCGCCTACCTCACAGAACTACGACGACCTGTTCAGCAAGGCGAACTTCCCGCAGTACTTCGTCAACTCGGCGATCGTCGCGATCGCGGTGACCGCGGGCAACCTGATCTTCTGCTCGATGGTCGGCTACTCGCTGGCCAAGTTGCGGTTCCGCGGCCGGAACGCGCTGTTCGTGCTGGTGCTGGCCACCCTGATGATCCCGGGCGTCGTCACGTTCGTGCCGCTGTTCGTGCTCGTCACCAACGCCGGGCTGGCGAACAGCTACCCGGGCCTGATCCTGCCGTTCCTGGTGTCGCCGTTCGGCGTCTTCCTGATGCGGCAGTTCTTCTCCGGGCTGCCGGACGACCTGATGGACGCCGGCCGGGTGGACGGCACCAGCGAGCTGGGCATCTTCGCGCGGATCATGCTCCCGCTGACCAGGCCTGCCCTGGCCACCCTCGGCATCCTCACCTTCCTCGGCTCCTGGAACAACTTCCTCTGGCCGCTGGTGATCGCCCAGACCGAGGAGATGTACACCCTGCCCGTCGCCCTGGCGCTGTACTCGACCGGACAGAACGCGCAGAACTACGGCCTGTTGATGGCCGGCGCGGTCGTGGTCGTCGTACCGGTGCTGGTGATCTTCCTGGTCTTCCAGCGCCACGTCACGCGAGGCATCGCCATCACCGGACTCAAGTAGCCGGTACCGGACTCAAATTGACTCCTGGAGGCTCAGATGACCGCCAACATCAGCCGACGCACACTATTAGCCGCAACCGGATCCGCCGCCCTGATCGGTACCACGACCGCCGCCACCGCCTCGTACGCCGGAACTCCCGATCCGGGGGTTCTGCTGAAGGGCGGGTGGAAGCCGAGCCGGCAGGAGAAGGCGCTGGTCGGCCGCTGGGCCCGGGACACCTGGCGCAGCCTGGTTGCGATGACGGACGAGCACACCGGCCTGCCCGCCGACAACATCGGGGAATCGGTCACGAACCCGGTGCGCAGCAACTACACCTCGCCGACCAACATCGGCGGCTACCTCTGGAGCACAGTGGTCGCCCGCCGGCTCGGCATCATCTCGCCGCAGGAGTCGCTGCGCCGGATCACCCAGACGCTCACCACGATGTCCCGGGTGGACCACCACGACCCGAGCGGCATGTACTTCAACTGGTACGACGAGGCCACTGGTGAGGTCCGCAAGGTCGACCCGGACGGCACCAGGGCGATCACGCCGTTCGTCTCCAGCGTCGACAACGGGTGGTTCGCGGCCGCTCTGATGGTGGTCCGCAACGCCGAGCCGCGGGCCCGCCACCTGGCCGACTCGCTGCTGGACAAGATGAACTTCGCCTACTACTACAACCCCGACGCCCGGCCCGGGGTCGGTGCGGGACTGATGCGCGGCGGCTTCTTCGAGACCCCGCCGCCGGACGAGGAGACCGACAAGGGCAACCACGCCGGTACCGGTCCGGACGTGTACTACCGCAAGTTCCACTACGACACCTGCAACACCGAGGCCCGGATCGCGCCGTACATCGGCATCGCCCGCGGCGAGGTCCCGCCGGAGCAGTACTTCGCCACCTACCGGACCTTCCCGGAGACCTGCGACTGGTCCTGGGTCGAGCAGAAGCCCGTCGGCGTGCACCGGACCTACCTGGGCATCGACGTGTTCGAGGGCGCCTACACCTACCGCGGGATGCGGCTGGTGCCGTCGTGGGGTGGCGACATGTTCGAGTCGCTGATGCCCGACCTGTTCATCCCCGAGTCGAGCTGGGCTCCCCGGAGCTGGGGGATCAACCACCCGCTCACCGTGCGCGCGCACATCGAGCACGGGCTGGACGACGCGAAGTACGGGTACTGGGGCTTCTCCCCCGCGAGCAACCCGCGCGGCGGGTACTCCGTGTACGGCGTCGACGCGATCGGGATGGACCCGGGTGGGTACCCCTCCGACCTGGAGGCGACCAACTACGACATCGGCTTCGAGGGTTGCCGCGAGGGCACGAACCCGAACCCGACCTTCGGCGACGGAGTGGTCACGCCGCACGCCGCCTTCCTGGCCATGCAGTACGCGCCGCAGCAGGCGATCCAGAACCTGGCCGGGATCGAGTCGAAGCTGCACGCGTACGGCGGTGGCGGGTTCTTCGACTCGGTGGCGGTGAAGTCCGGGTTGATCGCGCGCCGCTACCTGTCGCTGGATCAGGCGATGGTGATGGGCGCCATCGGCAACGTCTTCGGCGACGACGTGATCCGGCGCAACTTCAGCGTCGGCGACGTCGCCCGGCACGTCCGCCCGCTGATCGCGATGGAGCAGTTCTCCGCCGGCCTCGACTGATCCCCCCTCAAAATCCCGTTGCGTCCGAAGAAGTGCGGGGACGTCTCAACACTTCTTCGGACGCAACGCAACGACCTGGAGCCTTCTGTATGCAGAGCGACGCTAAGACCGACTGGGACGAGCGGATCTCGGTCCGCAGCGACGAGACCCGTGAGCTGCGGTTCCCGGACCTCGATCCGCCGGCGGAGGTGACGGCCGTCGGCGGGGTCGGGCAGGTGACGATCGACTGGACACCGGTCCGGGGAGCCGTGGGTTACCTGATCCTGCGCGGTACGGACGACGCGTCGCTCGAGCCCGTGGACCACCACAGCGGGGACGTCCTGTCGGTACCGGCGCCGCCGTATGTCGACACCACCGGCACGCCCGGCACCGAGTACAGGTATGCGGTGGCGAGCGTTCCTGAGGTGACCACGCACGGCCGTCCCAGTGCTTCGGTGGCTGCCAAGGCATTGGTTGCCGACGGCAAGGTGCCGGACGTGCGGGTGCTAGTCGATGCCGTTGCGGATGGCACCGAGCTGCACCGGCTGTGGGCGCCGATGATCGGCAGCGAACGGCTCAGTCAGCTGCTCTGCAAGGAGCTCAGCGGCGGCCGGGAGATCGGCGTCGAGCTCGAGCAGGCATTGCGCCGGATGCACGACGAGATCGGCGTCCGGACGGTCCGCGCGCACGCGATCTTCCACGACGACACCCGGGTCTACACCGAACGCGACGGCGAACCCGTCTACGACTTCACCGTGGTGGACGCGATCTACGACAAGCTGCTCGGGATCGGGCTGCGGCCGGTGGTCGAGCTCGGGTTCATGCCGCGGGACCTGGCGTCCGACCCGAAGAAGACCGTCTTCGAGTACGGCGCGATCATCTCGCCGCCGCACTCCTGGGACCGCTGGGGCGAACTGGTCCATCGGCTCGTCTCGCATCTGGTCGACCGCTACGGCCTCGACGAGGTGCTCGACTGGGACTTCGAGGTGTGGAACGAGGCCAACCTCGAGGTCTTCTGGTCCGGCACGAAGGCCGAGTGGATGCGCCTGTACGACGTGACCGCCGCCGCGGTGAAGGCCGTCGACCACCGGCTGGCCGTTGGCGGGCCGTCCTCCGCGGCGGCCGGGTGGGTCGACGATCTGCTCGCGCACGCCGCCGCTGTCGGATCACCGGTGGACTTCGTCTCCACCCACACCTACGGAAGCCCGCCCCTCGACGTACAGGCGTCGCTGGATCGGTACGGGTTCAGTGATGCGCGGATCCTGTGGACGGAGTGGGGCGTCACCCCGACGCACTTCAACCCGATCAACGACTCGGTCTTCTCAGGGGTCTTCCTGCTGCGCGGGATGCGCTCGGCGGCCGGGCGGGTGGACGCCCTTGCCTACTGGGTCGCCTCCGACCATTTCGAGGAACTCGGCCGACCACCTCGCCTGCTGCACGGCGGCTTCGGTCTGCAGACCGTGGGCGGACTCCCCAAGCCCCGGTTTCATGCCCTCTCGCTGCTCAACCGCCTCGGGTCGGACGAGCTCCCGGTGTCCATCGAGGGTGATGGCGGCGGCAGCCTGATCGAGGCCTGGGCATCCCGCGACCGCGACCGGATCGCCGTGCTCCTGTGGAACCTGACCCTCGACCAGACCAAGGCGGACGGATCCGCCGACCTCACCCGCACGGTGAAGCTGGCACTCCCCGGCCTGGACCCGAGCTGGCAGGTGACAGCCACCTCCTTGACGCCTGGCCTCCGCGCTGACGAAGGCTCGGGTGATCTGGCAGCGGAAGCGGCCGCCCTCGAGGTCGGCGACTGGCCGACCGAGGAGCAGTGGGTGGAACTGGCCGGGCTCAGCAAGCTCAGGACGGAGCCACTGGCTCGTGACGGCGACGAGGTCACCTTGACGCTGACGATGCCGTCCGCAGTACTGATCGAGGTGCGGCCGGCTCACTGACGATACTTCGAGGGTCCGTCCGATCAGTCGGTCGACGCGGCCGGCGTGGGCCGGCCCGGCTGGTCGCCGCCGCGCGCCTCGAGGTAGGAGTTCTTCGGGACCATCACCTTGCGCTTGAAGAGGCAGACGACGGTGCCGTCCTGCTTGTAGCCCTTGGTCTCCACGTAGACGACGCCCCGGTCGTCCTTGGACTTCGACTCCCACTTGTCCAGCACGGTGGTCTCGCCGTAGATGGTGTCACCGTGGAAGGTGGGGGCGATGTGGCGCAGCGACTCGATCTCCAGGTTGGCGATCGCCTTGCCGCTCACGTCGGGGACCGACATGCCGAGCAGGATCGAGTAGATGTAGTTGCCCACCACAACGTTCTTGCCGAACTGGGTAGTCTGCTCGGCGTAGTTCGCGTCCAGGTGCAGCGGATGGTGGTTCATGGTGAGCAGGCAGAACAGGTGGTCGTCCGACTCGGTGACCGTCTTGCCGGGCCAGTGCTTGTAGACGGCACCGACCTCGAACTCCTCGTAGCTGCGCCCGAACTGCATCCCGGCTCCTTCCGATCCGCCCCGTCCGGACCCATGCTGCCGAATCCGGGCCCGTCACGGCAGTACCTCGCCGCGTGGTCTACCTCTCAACCGCCCAGCAGGCACCGCGGGTCGAGACGCACGTCACCCGGAGGTGCCACCACCGATGTGGGGCACTCCGGGAGTTCATCGGCCGCGCCGCTAGTTGGACTGCTCCGGCAGGCGTGGGGCTACCTCGCCCTTGAGTGCGAGCTTGGCGAGGTGGTTCCGGGCCTCCTCGGCGAACTTGAAGTCGCACAGTACGTCGTACGTGGTGGCCACCACGGAGGTCCGCGAGGTGAAGTCGCGGCTGCCGCGCAGCTGACCGTAGCCGATCGCGCCGAACGCCATCCCGAACAGTCCGCCCAGCACCAGGCCGGTCAGCAGGGCGGCCAGCCAACCGCCGTCGGGGGCGAAGATGCCGAGCAGCACGCCGACGAACAGGCCGAACCAGGCGCCACTGGCCAGACCGGCGGTGAGCGCCCGCCCCCAGGTCAGCCGGCCGGTGATCTTCTCGACCTGGCGAAGGTTGTTGCCGACGATGGTCGTGTGCTCGACCGGGAACTTCTCGTCCGAGAGGTAGTCGACCGCTCGCTGCGCCTCTCGGTACGTGTCGTAGGTCCCGATCGTCAGACCGGTCGGCCGGGGGTCCATCGAGGGCATGCCCTGGGTGGTCATCGTCGTTCCTCTCCACTTGCTTCCAACCCCATCATTGCCGACGGCTGGTGACGGCACATTGATAGCCTCGCCGTGATGGCCGGGCGGAGGTGGGACATGGGCGCGACACGCCGGGTCGGACGTGTCTTCGCCCGGCGTTCCCAGACCGGTCCGGCGCCGGTCGATCTGGTCGGCAGCGGCAAGCTCGACGGCAGTCTGATCGACTGGGCGTACTACCGCGACGGCCACCGCGACCACCAGATCGGCTCGTACGTCGAGGCGCTGCAGCGGGCCCGCCGGGGCGAGGGATTCGTCTGGATCGGCCTGTTCGAGCCGAACGCGCTGCAACTGGAGCTGATCGGCCGGCAGTTCGGCCTGCACCCGCTGGCCGTCGAGGACGCCACCGAGGCCCACCAGCGCCCGAAGCTCGAGCGGTACGGCGACGACAGCCTGTTCGCCGTACTCAAGACCGTCCGGTACGTCCCGCACGACGACCTCACCGCAACCAGCGAGGTGGTGGAGTCCGGCGAGGTGATGGTCTTCTGCGGCCCGGGGTTCGTGATCACCGTGCGGCACGGCGACCACGGCGAGCTGTCCGGCCTGCGGCAACAGCTCGAGCAGCATGCGAAGCGGCTCAGGTCCGGGCCGGGTGGTGTCCTGCACGCCATCGCCGACCACGTGGTGGACCGCTACCTGGAGGTCGCACAGGCAGTCCAGAACGACATCGACCAGATCGAGATCGAGATCTTCAGCCCGCGCGGCTGGCGCAACATCGAGCGGGTCTACCAGCTCAAGCGCGAGGTGCTGGAACTGAAGCGGGCGGTGGCTCCGCTGACCGGGCCGATGCGGGCCCTGTCCACCCAGGAGCACTCGCTGATCACCGAGGAGACCAGGAACTACTTCCGCGACGTCGACGACCACCTGCTGCGGGTGAAGGAGCAGGTGATCTCGTTCGACGAGCTGCTCAGCTCGATCCTGCAGGCCGGACTGGCCCAGGTGCAGGTGTCGGAGAACGAGGACATGCGGCGGATCTCGGCCTGGGTCGCGATCATCGCCGTACCGACCCTGATCGCCGGGATCTACGGGATGAACTTCGAGAACATGCCCGAGACGAAGTGGAAGTACGGCTACTTCATCGTGCTCGGGGTGATGGCGCTGGCCTGCAGCGGCCTCTACCGGCTGTTCAAGCGCAACCGCTGGCTCTGAGTCCGACTCGCCCGGGGCGACCCGAACGGTTGTGCCGCGTCCGCGCCGACCGGTTCAATGCCACCATCGCGTACGGTCAGCAGCCCGCCACAGTCTGCGACCGGCGGATTCGGGATGTCAAGGCGCTGGCGGAACACCCGGCCGTCGGTGCCGATCAGCTGAGCTTGTAGTCCTCGAGGAGGCGGCGGCCGATGATCATCCGCTGGATGTCGGCCGTGCCCTCGCCGATGAGCAGCATCGGGGCCTCTCGGTAGAGGCGCTCGATCTCGTACTCCTTGGAGAAGCCGTAGCCGCCGTGGATCCGGAACGAGTCCTCGACCACCTGTGAGCAGTACTCGCTGGCCAGGTACTTCGCGACGCCGGCCTCGAAGTCGTTGCGGGAGCCGGCGTCCTTCTTCCGGGCCGCCTTCACCATCAGCTCATGCGCGGCCTCGACCTTGACCGCCATGTCGGCCAGCCGGAACAGCACCGCCTGGTGGTCGGCGATCTTCTTGCCGAAGGTCTCCCGCTGCTGCGCATAGGAGATGCCGAGCTCGAACGCGCGCCGGGCCACCCCGCAGCCGCGCGCGGCCACGTTCACCCGGCCGACCTCGACGCCGTCCATCATCTGGTAGAAGCCCTTGCCCGGCTGGCCGCCGAGGATCTGGCCGGCGTCGATCCGGTAGCCGTCGAAGATCAGCTCGGTGGTGTCGACCCCCTTGTAGCCCATCTTCTCGATCTTGCCGGGCACGGTCAGGCCCTTGTCCACCTCGCCGAAACCCGGCTCCTTCTCGACCAGGAAGGTGGTCATGTTCTTGTAGACCGAGTCGTTGCCCTCGTCGGTCTTCACCAGTACCGCGACCAGGTTGGCCGTGCCACCGTTCGTCAGCCACATCTTCTGGCCGTTGATGGTGTAGCTGTCACCGTCCTTCACGGCCTTGGTCTTGATCGCGGCGACGTCGGAGCCGCAGCCGGGCTCGGACATCGAGAACGCGCCGCGCACCTCGCCGGTCGCCATCCGCGGCAGGTACCGCTGCTTCTGCTCGTCGGTGCCGTGCTGCAGCAGCATGTATGCGACGATGAAGTGGGTGTTGATGATGCCGGACACACTCATCCAGCCGCGGGCGATCTCCTCGACGCAGAGCGCGTAGGTGAGCAGCGACTCCCCCAGCCCGCCGTACTCCTCCGGGATCATCAGGCCGAACAGCCCGAGCTCCTTGAGGCCCTCGACGATCTCGGTCGGGTACTCGTCCTTGTGCTCCAGCTCGGTGGCGACCGGCAGGATCTCGGACTCGACGAAGGAGCGGACCGTCTTCAGGATCTCCTCCTGGATGTCGGTGAGTCCCTCGGTCTGCTGCAACCTGCTCATCTGCGCTGCTCCTTCCGTCGCCCACGACGCTTACTCGTGAGTATCGCGGGTCCCAGCATCGCGGTACCGACCCGACACCCGCTGTGACACCGGCCACCCCCACACCGTCGCCTGCCTCACGCCGCAGCCAGTACTGCGCTGCGGCGCCCGGCTACTCGCCCGAGTTACGGCTGTCCCCGTCGCCCACGGGAAGGGTTCGGCCGATGCTCGCGAACAGGGCGGCGATCTGCGGGGTGCCCTGCCAGCGGTGCTGCCGCTCGGCCGCAGTCAGGCGCATCCGGGCCGACTGGAACTGCCTGACGGCTTCCTGCTCGTTTCCCTCGGCCAGCGCGTCCGCCGCCTGGTCGAGGTCCTTCGCCGCCTCCTTCACGGCCCGGCTCCCCCGGCCGTCCTGCGCACTCTCGCGCACCAGCCGGGCAAGCGTGCGCAGAGACTGCGGGCTGGCGGTCTGCGGTTCAGACGGCTTCTTGGTGGGAGTCGGCTTCGGAGTGGGCTTCTTCGACGGGGTGTTGCTCGGCGTCGGCTTCGGCTTGGCCACCGGCTCCACCGTGGCCGATGGCGTCGCCGCCGGCGGGCCGGCCTCGGCCGTGTCGTTGGAGACCCCTTGGCGGAGTAGGGCCGCGATCACCACACCCGCCAGCAGTACTCCGGCCGCCAGGAGCACCTTGGGGAAGGGCAAACCCCTGGTGGCGCGTCGGTGCGAGGCCGGCTCGGGCGCGACCTCGTACTCGTCGTCGTCAGCCGGCTCGAACCCGAGCCGCGCCAGCCCGTCGCCAGGCTCCCCGCCACCCGCCGACTCGGCGGCTCCGGGCCTCGCCCCCGCAGCGGCGGCCGGCAGGAGCGGCAGCACCCGGGTGCCGTCATCCACCGGCGCGACCATCGTCGGCTGGCTGTTGAGGAATTCCGTCACGGCAGCAACCGATGCCGGCCGGGCCGCGGGGTCCTTGGCCAGCAGCCGCATCACCAGTTCAGCGAGTCCCCCAGGCACATCGGGACGCCGTACGGCGATCGGTACCGGGGTGGCGTCCAGGTGCTGGCGCAGCACGCTCTCCACGTCGTCGGCGGCGACGAACGGCGGCCGGCCCCCGAGCAGTTCGTACAGGACACAGCCCAGCGCGTACCAGTCGCTGGCAGGCGTGGCTGTCTGGCCACGGACCTGCTCGGGCGCGACATACGAAGCAGTGCCGAGCAGTACTGCGCTGCCGGGTCCTTCCAGACCTGCTGCCTCGGCAATGCCGAAGTCGGTGATCTTGAGCGTGCCGTCAGGCGCCAGCAGGAGGTTGCCCGGCTTGACGTCCCGGTGCACGATCCCCGCGGCGTGAGCGGCGTCCAGCGCCCGAGCACCCTGCAGAGCGATATCGCCGACCAGCTTGCTGGACGGGAGGCCCTCCTTGCGGAGCAACTGCGCGAGGTCGGGGCCGTTCACCAGTTCCATCACCAGGAACACCTGGCCGGCCGCGGTCCCCACGTCGTACGTGCCGACCACGTTCGGGTGGGTCAGCCGGGCCGCCGCACGGGCCTCCGTGCGGAATCGCTCGGCGGCGTCCATCGGGTCGCCTTCCATCCGGCGCAGCAGTTTCACCGCCACCGGCCGGGCCAGAACCTGGTCCTCGGCCCGCCACACCTCGCCCGCTCCGCCGTGCCCCAGTGGGGACAACAACCGGTAGCGCCCTGCGAGTACCTCGCCGTTCACACCAACACCCCACTACGCCTCAGCTACGGCCGGATCGCCGCCGCTACCTTAGGCGGCCACGCCGAGGAGAGCGAGTGCGCGCGGAATTCCTTCAGCCTCCTCTGAGGCAACGGCGCCGCTGGGCGGGCGCAGCGTCCGCTATCCGAATGCCGCCGTCGCCGGACCCGTGCTGAGCCGGAGTACGTACATTTGCCGTGCTCATGAGCACGCGGAGTACTAGCGTGAGCGCATGATGCGATCACTCAGGTCCACTACCGCCCTGGTCGCGGCCGCACTGCTCGCCGCGACACTCACGACAACCACCGCGGCGGCCGCGCCCGAAGTATCGGCCGGCAAGTCCAAGCCCGTCGTCCGGTGCGAGTTCACCCCGACGCCGGAGAACCCGGCCGCGAAGCCGGTCCGGATCCCCTCCCCAGTCGCCAGGGCGAAGGGCACGGTCGACGTGTACTTCGTGACGAACTACGGGCCGTTCGTGGTCCGGATGGACCGGGCGAACGCGCCGTGCGGCGTGCACAACTTCGTGCACCTGACGAAGAGCCGGTTCTACGACTGGACCCAGTGCTTCCGGCTGACGAACTCGGCCCGGCTCGGCGTGCTCCAGTGCGGTGACATCTACCGGCAGGAGGAGGGCGGCCCGGGTTACAAGTTCCCGGACGAGGTCACCGGCCAGGAGACCTACCCGCGCGGCACGGTTGCCATGGGCAACCAAGGTCCTGGGACCAACGGCAGTGAGTTCTTCGTGGTGCACTCGTTCGCGAACATCCCGCCGAACTACACGGTGCTCGGCCACGTCATCTACGGCATGAGCACGTTCGACCGGATGGTCGCGGCCGGTATCGCCGACCCCGACCAGGACGGCCCGCCGGTGCACCCGATCCGGCTGCTGAAGGTCTTCACCCTCGGCTGATCACACTCTGTCCTGAAAGGCGAACCGATCAAGTGACAATCCAGGTCATCGTGCTGAACGGCGGCTCGAGCTCCGGCAAGACCGGCATCGCCCGCTGCCTGCAGGCGATCCTGCCGCGGCCGTGGCTCAGCCTCAGCGTGGACGACTTCGTCGACGCGCTGCCGCCCTCGCTGGTGGACTCGGGCTCGGGCTCGGGCTCGGGTTCGGGCATCGCGTTCGGGCAGCAGGGCGAGGTCATCGTCGGCGAAGGTTTCCGGGAGCTGGAGGCCGCCTGGATGGCCGGGATCGCAGCGATGGTCCGGGCCGGGGCGCGGGTCATCGTCGACGACGTGTTCCTGGGCGGCGCCGCCTCCCAGGAGCGCACCCGCGCGCAACTGGAAGGGCTCGAGGTGCTGTGGGTCGGGGTCCGCTGCGACGCCGCGATCGTGGCCGGCCGGGAGCTCACCCGGGGCGACCGGGCGGCCGGGATGGCCGCGTCGCAGGCGGAGATCGTGCACAAGGGCGTCGTCTACGACGTCGAGGTCGACACCGGCCACGCCGAATCCCTGGACTGCGCCCGCACCATCGCGGCGTACGTCAAGGACAGTCGAGCCTCCCCTCGAGAGCGCCCCGAGGGGAGGGTAATTCGGCGGTGCCGGGGCTAGCGTGAGGCCGTGAGCAGTAAGCGTGGCCGGCCGCGGCACCCCGACGTACTGACTCCCGCCGAGTGGCGGGTGGTGGACGCGGTCCGGCACGGGATGTCGAACCGGCAGATCGCCACCCGCCGCGAGATCAGTGTCGACGCGGTGAAGTTCCACGTCGCGAACGCGTTGCTGAAACTCGGCGTGGAGCGCCGCGCCGACCTGCGCACCTGGCGCGGCGTACCGGCCGACAGCGCCCTGCGAACCCTTCGACAAGGAGTCCCCGCGATGACCAGTGCGACCGTGCAACTCGGCGCCATCGGCCAGATCTCCCAGCCGGTCCGCGACATCACCACCGCCGTGGAGTGGTACGGCAAGGTGCTGGGCCTGCCGCACCTCTACACCTTCGGCGACCTGGCCTTCTTCGACTGCGGCGGCACCCGGCTGTTCCTCAGCGCGACCGAGGAGTCGCAGGCGAACGCCGAGCCGTCCGTCCTCTACTTCCGGGTGGACGACATCCAGACCGCGTACGACGACCTGCGCGCCCGGGGCGTCGAGTTCGAGAACGCCCCGCACCTGATCCACAAGCACGAGTCCGGCGTGGAGGAGTGGATGGCCTTCTTCCCCGACCCGGACGGCCACCTGCTCGCGATCATGGCGCAGGTGCCACCCGCCTGATCACTCGGCGGGTGGTTGCCAGACGTCGGTGCGGGTCATGCCGGCGGCGCGGCCCTTGGCGGAGATGACCAGCGCCATCTTGCGAGAGGCCTCGTCGATCATCTCGTCGCCGAGCATCACCGCGCCGCGGGCGCCACCGGCCGCGGAGGTGTAGTGGTCGTAGGCGTCGAGGATGTTCTCGGAGTGGTCGTAGTCCTCCTGCCGCGGCGAGTACACCTCGTTGGCGGCGGCGATCTGGTCCGGGTGCAGCACCCACTTGCCGTCGAAGCCGAGCGCCGCCGACCGGCCCGCCACCCGGCGGAACCCGTCGAGTTCCTTGATCTGCAGGTAGGGACCGTCGATCGCCTGCTTCCCGTGCGCCCGCGCCGCCATCAGGATCTGCATCAGGATGTAGTGGTAGGCGTCGCCGACGTCGTAGCCGGGCGGCTGCTCGCCGACCACCAGCGACTTCATGTTGATCGACGCCATGAAGTCGGCCGGGCCGAAGATGATCGTCTCCACCCGCGGAGACGCCTGGGCGATCGCGTTCACGTTGGTCAGACCGAGCGCGTTCTCGATCTGCGCCTCGATGCCGAGCCGGCCGATCTCCAGGCCGTGCACCTTCTCCAACTGGGTCAGCAGCAGGTCGAGGGCGACCACCTGCTCGGCGGTCTGCACCTTCGGCAGCATGATGCAGTCGAGGTTCGCGCCGGCGCCGGAGACCACCTCGATCACGTCGGCATACGTCCACTCGGTGGTCCAGTCGTTCACCCGCACCACCCGGGTCTTCTTGCCCCAGCCGCCCTCGTTCAGCGCGGCGACGATGTTCTTGCGGGCGTCCACCTTGGCGATCGGCGCGACCGAATCCTCCAGGTCGAGGAACACCTGGTCGGCGTCCAGGCCCTTGGCCTTCTCCAGGAACCGCGGGTTCGAGCCCGGGGTCGCCAGGCACGAACGCCTGCTGCGGAAGGCCTTGCCGGTGGTCGTCTCGTCAGCCATCTTCGCGATCCTTAGCCTCGGTTACCCGTCGGTCACTCGCAGCGTACGGCGAAAGCGCCCGCCGCAGCCCGGTGACATCCCTCACTCCCGCCGGAGCTGTGGCAGGCGTCACCGGACCTCCGCAGGTCCGGGCGTGTGGGACGCTTAGGCGGTGACGACGGAGCAGGCTGTTGCGGAGATCGCCGGGGTGATGAAGAAGGCGGGGCTCGTCTGGCTGTCCTGGGGCGGCGGACGTCCGGCGCCGGCGTGGTTCGCGGCGGTCGACGGCTCGTACGTCGTGCTCGCGGACAGGTCGGGCAGTGCGGAGCAGCCCCTGCCCGGACTGGCCGACGCAGGCGCGGCCCAGGTCGTAGTACCGGCGAAGCCTGCCACCACCCGCCTGGCCGGCTGGACCGCGCGGGTACGCCGCCTCGAGCCCGGCAGCGAGGAGTGGACGACAGCAGCCCACGTACTGCGGACCGAGCGGCTGAACGCGTCCGGCCTGGACACTCAGCTGGATCGCTGGCAGACAGAGGCCGACCTGCTCGTCCTGGAACCCACCGGGGAGATCACCGAGAACGCCGGGAACTACGACGACAGCTCGCGGCTGGAGTCACCGGCTTCTACTCCGGCCACCACCCGAGGTGCGCGCCCGATCACCTTGCACCGACGCTCCGTGCGTCGCCCGAAACTGACCTGATCATCCCGCCGGCCCGGGAAGCCGCTGCCTGCCGGGCCATGTCCTACGCCGTGAGAGGGTGACAAGGGCACTAATCTTCGAGTTATGAGCGGATCACCGTCGCGCGTCTACATCGCCCGGCTGGCCGGTCTCCCGGTGTACGACCCGAACGGGGACCAGGTCGGCAAGGTGCGCGACGTCGTGGTGATGCTCAGGCAGGGAACGCAGCCGCCCCGGGTGCTCGGGCTGGTGGTGGAGGTATTCACCAGGCGGCGGATCTTCGTGCCGATGACCCGGGTCACCTCGGTGGACGTCGGGCACGTGATCACCACCGGTCTGGTGAACATGCGGCGGTTCGAGCAGCGCCCGACCGAGGTGCTCGTGCTCGGCGAACTGCTCGACCGGACCGTCACGATCAGCGAGACCGGCGCCACGGCGGTCGTCTTCGACCTGGCGATGGAGCAGTGGCGGACCCGCGACTGGGTGCTCTCGAAGGTCGCGGTCCGGGAGGGGAGCAAGCGGTTCCGGCGCCGTGGCCAGACGCACGTGCTCGACTGGACCGACGTCAGCGGCTTCGCGCAGATGGAGGAAGGCCAGGGGGCGACGCACATCCTGGCCGCCTTCGAGTCGATGAAGGCCGCGGACCTCGCCGGCGTGCTGCACGAGCTCTCGCCCAAGCGGCGCAAGGAGATCGCCGCGGCGCTGGACGACGAGCGGCTCGCGGACGTGCTGGAGGAACTGCCCGAGGACGACCAGGTGGAGATCCTGGCCGCTCTGGACACTGAGCGCGCCGCGGACGTGCTCGAGGAGATGTCTCCCGACGACGCGGCCGACCTGATCGCCGAGCTCCCGACCGAGACCGCCGAGGCGCTGCTGACCCTGATGGAGCCGGACGAGGCCGAGGACGTCCGCCGCCTGCTGACGTACGAGGAACGCACCGCCGGTGGCCTGATGACCTCGGAGCCGGTGATCCTGCCCGCGGACGCCACCGTCGCCGATGCGCTGGCCCATGTCCGCAACGCCGAACTGAGCCCGGCCCTGGCCGCGATGATCTACGTGTGCCGGCCGCCGCTGGAGACGCCGACCGGACGGTTCATCGGGATCGGCCACATCCAGCGGCTGCTCCGCGAACCCCCGTCCGCACTCGTTTCCGGCGTACTGGACACCGACCTGGACGGGTTGCGCGCGGACGACAGCCTGACCACCGTGAGCAAGTATCTCGCCACCTACAACCTGGTCGCGGCTCCGGTGCTCGACGACCAGGGCCGCCTGCTCGGCGCGGTCACCGTCGACGACGTGCTCGACCACCTGCTACCCGACGACTGGCGCGACCCCGAACCCGAGGAGGTGGACCGCCATGCCCCGTGACGACCGCGGCACCGAGGAGCGTCGGCTGACCCGGTCCGCCGCCGCCCGGCTGGACATCCCCCGCGAACTGCGCCGCACCATCGTCCGCCGCCGCGCGTACGACGCGGACGCGTTCGGGCGGCTCTCGGAGCGGATCGCCCGATTCCTCGGCACCGGGCAGTTCCTCGTCTACATGACCGCGACGATCGTGTTATGGGTGGTCTGGAACATCTTCGCGCCGCAGAACCTGCGCTGGGACGAGTACCCGTTCATCTTCCTGACGCTGGCGCTCAGCCTGCAGGCGTCGTACGCGGCGCCACTGATCCTGCTCGCGCAGAACCGGCAGGAGTCCCGCGACCGGGTCCAGTACGAGCGGGACCGCGACGTGGACGCCCGGACCAGGGCCGACATGGAGTTCCTGGCCCGCGAGATGGCCGCGCTGCGGATGTCCGTCGGCGAGGTCGCCACCCGCGACTTCCTCCGCTCCGAGCTCCGCTCCCTGCTGGCCGAGCTCGAGCTCAAGGACCGTGAGGACGACCGGGTCTGACCCGGGTCCGGAGCCGGGCTGATCACGGACCTGATCGCCGGGATAGGTAAGGGTAGCCTTGCCGGGCCCAAGTCACAGTGGACTGCGGTCCTCCGGTGGACGGGAAGCACGTAGCCTGGTGGTATGGCCCCCACTGCTGATCAGGTGACCGCTGCGCTCGGTGGCGTGATTGACCCCGAGATCAAGAAACCGATCACCGAGCTCGGAATGGTCGAGTCCGTCCTCGTCCGCGAGGACGGGGTCGTCCACGTCCGGATCCTGCTGACCGTCGCCGGCTGTCCGATGAAGGACACGCTGCGGCGTGACACCACCGCCGCCGTGAGCGCGCTGGACGGCGTCACCGGGGTGGAGATCGACCTCGGCGTGATGTCGACCGAGCAGCGGGCGGCCCTGCAGACCCAGCTCCGTGGTGGCATGGCCGAGAAGGAGATCCCGTTCTCCCGGCCGGACTCGCTCACCAAGGTGTTCGCGATCGCCTCCGGCAAGGGTGGCGTCGGAAAGTCCTCGGTGACGGTGAACCTGGCCGTCGCGATGGCCGCCAAGGGCCTGTCGGTCGGCGTCCTCGACGCCGACATCTACGGCCACTCGATCCCGGCCATGTTCGGGGTCGCGGACGAGCGTCCGACCGCGGTCGACGACATGATCATGCCGGTGCCCGCGCACGGCGTGAAGGTGATCTCGATCGGCATGCTGAAGCCCAAGCGCGACCAGGTGGTCGCCTGGCGCGGCCCGATCCTGGACCGCGCTCTGGTGCAGATGCTCGCTGACGTCTACTGGGGCGACCTCGACGTGCTGCTGCTCGACCTGCCGCCCGGCACCGGTGACATCGCGATCTCGGTCGGCCAGCGGCTGACCAGCGCCGAGGTCATCGTGGTGACGACGCCGCAGGAGGCTGCCGCCGAGGTGGCCGAGCGGGCCGGCACGATGGCGCAGATGGTCCACCAGCGGGTCGCCGGCGTGATCGAGAACATGTCGTTCCTGCCCTGCCCGCACTGTGGTCCCGAGCACCGGATCGAGATCTTCGGCTCGGGTGGTGGCGCGCGGGTGGCCGCGACCCTGTCCCAGCGCCTCGGGTATGACATCCCCCTGCTCGGCGAGGTCCCGCTGGACGAGCGCCTGCGCAGCGGCGGCGACGTCGGTCAGCCGCTGGCGCTGTCCGACCCCGAGACCCCGGCAGCCCAGGTCCTGAGCCAGATCGCCGAACGCCTCGGCGGCAAGCCCCGCGGCCTCCTCGGCCGCCAGCTAGGCCTGTCCCCCGTCGGCCGCTAGCTGCTGTCGGCCGCTAGCTGCTGTTGGCCGTTAGCTGCTGTTGAATGGGCAGGGTGCCTTTCCCTGCCGAGACGCCTGTTCTGACCGACGGCGTGGTGACGCTGCGCGCGCCACGCCCCGAGGACCTGCCTGGCGCGATCGAACGCAACACCGAGGATCCGGACAGCACGTTCGGTGCTGACGACGCGCGGCGGTGGATGAGCTACGGGATCCCCGAGGCGTGGTCCGCCGGCACCCGGCTGGTCTTCGTCATCGAGCACCAGGGCCGGTACGCCGGCACGGTCGGGCTGGCGCCTGATGCCAACGGGAACGCGGGCGTGCACTACGGACTCGGCAGCTGGGCGCGAGGTGCGGGGGTCGCTTCCCGGGCGGTGCGGCTGGCTCTGGAGTTCGGCTTCACGGTCTGCGGGTTCCACGTCATCCACTGGTGGGCCCGGGTCGGGAACTGGCCGTCGCGCCGAGTGGCCTGGGCTGCCGGGTTCCGCCTGGGGCCGACGATTCCCGCGCTGGCGGAGGACCAGGGCCGTCGTACCGATGCGTGGACCGGGTGGATCGGACCGGGCGACCCGCGGTCGCCCCGGCAGCCGTGGCTCGTGAACCCGGTGCTCGAGACCTCCCGCCTGCGGCTGCGGACCTGGCGTGACGACGAGGTGGACCGGATCACCACCGCCCGGACGAACCAGGTGACGGCCCACTTCCTGCCGTTCCTCCCCCAGCCTTTCACCGCCGAGGACGCGCGATTCTGGCTGAAGGACATGGCCGAGCAGGCCGCCGCCGGACTCCGGTTCAACTGGTGCGTCGCCGATCGCGGCACAGATGTTGCCCTGGGCAACGTAACGCTCTACAACGTGGCCACCCGGATCGACAGTGAACTCGGGTACTGGGCCCACCCCGACGCGCAGGGCCGCGGCCTGATGGCGGAGGCCCTGCGCGGGGTCGCCGACTGGTACTTCTCCCCGGCCGGCTTCGGCGGCCGCCGCCTGGTCATCCGCACCGCCGCCGGCAACAAGGCAGCCCGCCGGGTCGCCGAGTCAGCAGGTTTCAGGTTGAGGGGCCTCGATCGCGCCGCCTTCGCCCTGGGCGACAAGACCGTCGACGACCGAGCCGTCTACGACCTCCTCCCCACGGACGATCAGCTGTAGGCGTCGGCCTGGATGCGGTAGAGGGCGGCGTACTGGCCGTTGCGGGCGAGCAGGTCCTCGTGGCTGCCGGACTCGACCAGCCGTGATCCGTCCAGGACGACGATCAGGTCGGCCATCCGGACGGTGGAGAACCGGTGCGAGATCAGGATCGTGATGCGGCCGTCCGTGTTGTCGCGTGCCGTCTCCGCATAGCGCTCGAACAGTTCGTGCTCCGTTTCGGCATCCAGCGCGGCCGTGGGCTCGTCCAGGACCAGCAGCAACGGACGGTCCCGCATGAAGCCACGAGCGAGCGCCAGCTTCTGCCACTGGCCGAAGCTGACCTCGGCTCCGTCCGGCCAGGTAGGACCGAGTTGCGTCTCCAGCCCGTCCGGCAGCCGATCGACGACATCCTCCGCTCCAGCACGACCAACCGCGGTGGAGACCGCTGACTCCTGGTCGAAGCGAGGCAGATCGCCGACCCCGACGCTGTGCTGGGCGCGGAACTCGAACCGGAAGAAGTCCTGGAACGCGCCCGCCAACCGATCCCGCCAGTTGTCGGTTCGCATCCGCGACAGCGGCCTGCCGTCCACCAGGACGCGCCCGGAGGTCGGCTCGTACATCTTGGCCAGCAGCTTCACCAAGGTCGACTTGCCCGCTCCGTTCTCACCGACGACCGCGATCACCCGGCCGGCAGGCAGGTGCACCGAGACGTCGTCGAGCACCAGGCGATCCGTGCCCGGGTAGGCGAAGGACACGTGCTCCAACCGGATCCCGTCGTCCAGCCGCTCCGGTACGTCGATGTCGGCCTGCGCGTTGAACGCCTCGGCGTAGTTCTCCAGCCAGACAAGTCGGCGGGAGCCGTCGAGCCAGATCCCGCGGAGGAAGCCGATCTCCCCCACGGTCGCCCCGACGTACGCCGACAGCCTGGCCCCGGCCGCGAGGATCAGCAGGACGTCGCCGACCGAGCCGTCGAGGCCGACAGCCACCAGCACCACGGCACCGACGTACGCGGCGCTGAAGATCGCCCAGGCGAGGGCATGCCAGGCGGCGCTGATCCAGCGGACCTTGGCGATCGGGCGGTACCAGCGCTCCCACTCGCTCCGTCGGCGGATGACCAGGTCCGGGCCGATCCCCGTCACCCGGACCTCCTTGCCGGCCGCAGCTGTGGTCGCAGTACGGAACAAGTGATCCGCCAGCCTGCTGTACGACGCGTGGCGTTCCTCGGTGACCCGCTCGATCCCCGGGCGCCAGGCGGACGTCAGCACGGTCGGCAGGGCGAAGACAACGAGCAACGCCAGGATCGGGTCGATGGAGACGAGCAGGGCGATGGTGACGCCGAGCCGGAGGATCCAGCCGCAGGTCGAGAACAGCGACATGTACATGTGGTCGAGTACGAACACCTGTTTGCGCAGGACCGACAGCCGGTCCAGGTAGTCGCGGCGCTCGTGGTGCTCGATGGTGGATACGGAGGCCTGCAGCCGGGCGACGTGCGCCTCCAACGCGATCGTCACGCGGTCGCGGAACCGCCGGGACACCCGGGTGCTGACGGTGCGGAGCAACCAGGTCGCGGTCACCGAGGTCGCCATACCGGCGGTGGCCAGGATGACCTTGGAGCGATCCTCTTCCAGCAGGCCGTCGGCGAGGATCTTCAGCAAGAGGGCGAGCAAGGCATCGGGGATCGCGGCCAGCAGGGTCATCGAGAAGGCGAACACCAGCAACCCGGGCTCGTGCTGGTAGCCGAGCTTGCACAACCGCCACATCGCCGGCAACGCCTTCGGCATCCGATCGGGGTCCGGTCCGGAGGTGCTCCCGGATGTCTGCTCGGTGGTCGGTTCGGCGGTCAGCTCGTCCGGCTCAGAGGACGTCATAGGTCAGTCCTTCCTCGTCGGTCTCGGCCGTGAACCGTCTGGCCTGCAGGTCGAACATCGTCCGGTAGCGGCCGTCCAGTGCCATCAGTTCGTCGTGGCCGCCGAGCTCGATCACCCGGCCCTGCTCCAGGACGCAGATCCGGTCGGCATGCCGGACGGTGGAGAACCGGTGCGAGATCAGGATCGTGGTGACGCCACGCGTCGCGGCCAGGATCCGGTCGAAGACCGTCGCCTCCCCGCGGACATCGAGCTGAGCGGTCGGCTCGTCGAGCAGCACCAGACCCGCGCCCTCCCGCACCGCGCAGAGCGCCCTCGCCAGCGCCACTCGCTGCCACTGCCCGCCCGAGAGATCGGTGCCACCGTCATAGCCCTTGGCCAGTGGAGTGCTGAGCTCCGCGAGCCCATCGGCACCGGCATCCCTCAACGCAGCAAGGATGTCTTCGTCCTTCGCCCCCGCCGGCGCGACGTTGTCCCGGAGCGGCAACTCGAAGCGGATGAAGTCCTGGAACACCGCGGTGACCTGCTCTCGCCAGGCATCCACGGACAGGTCGCGCAGGTCCTTGCCGTCGACCTCGATCGCGCCGCTGTCCGGGTCGTACAGGCGGCACAGGAGCTTGGCCAGCGTGGTCTTGCCGGCACCGTTGCGCCCGACCACCGCGAGCGAAGTACCGGCGGGGATCGTCAGGTCGAGGCCGTCGAACACCTTCCGCGTCGCGCCCGGGTAGGCGAAGGTCAGGTCGCGGATGCGGAGGTCGCCGGGGACGGCTGCGACTGGCGACGGGTTCATGACGAGAGCGCCCCTCGGTGCCATCGCCGGCCGCAGACGCTGCACTGCCGCCACCGGCGCCGAGGCGCCGTCCAGCGACCAGTTCAGGCCGCCGAACGCGACCATGGAGACGCCGATGGCCAGTTGCGCATTGGTGATCAGCGCGTCCAGGCCGATCCGGCCGTCGAGCGCTGCCGACGCCAGCGCCCAGAACACCAGGCCGTTCCCGACGGCGACGACGAGCAGACTCCAGGCCAGTGGTTGCTCCCGCAGCCGGGTCGCTTCATGCTGCAGGCTGAACAACCGGCGTCGCCGCTCGGTGAACCGCTCGACCGCCCAGTCGGCCAGCCCGAACAGCCGCAACTCCTTCGCCGGCTCGGGGTCGACGGCCAGCTGATAGGCGTACGACGCGTGCCGCTGGGCCGAGCGGACCTCGTCGGTGTTGCGGTCGCGCCAGACCCCGCTCTCGCGCAGCAGCCAGTGAGTCGAGCCCCAGGCCACCAGCAGCACGATCGGCGCCCACCAGGTGAAGTTGAACAGCACGACCGCGCAGGCGATCCCGCCGAACAGTTCCACCAGGCTGCCGGCGATGAAGTCGACGTTCAGGTACATCGGCGGTCCGGTCTGGCCGCGGTCGAACTCGCGAGCGACCTCCAGATCCTCGGCCAGGCCCGGGTCCTCGAGGTGGCCGATGCCCGGCGGGTCGACGCAGGCACCGGCCAGTTCGTCGTTGAGCCAGGCGGCGACCCGGCTGCCGAGGTTGGAGCTGACGGCCTGGTGGATCGGCATCAGCACCTGCATCAGCACGAAGGTGATACCGACCCCGGTGAGCGGTGCGGCCAGTTCCCCGCTGTGCTGGACGGTCCCGACCAGGTGGCCCATGGCGAGCGCGAAGAGAGCGGGGAGGGCGCCGCGGGTGAGCAGCAGCAACCACCAGAGCGCTGCCAGTGGCGCACTCGCGCGGGGCAGGACGGTGAAGAACTGCCACTCCGGGCGACTGCGGACACGGGCGATCATGCCGACAGCGTGACAGAGACCGCCGACGCTTTCTTGACGATTTGCCGGATCGCAACCGGGCTCAGGCGATGCCTGAGGAGATCAGGTGGCTTCGGGGTCGAAGGGGGCGCGGACGCCGGCGGGGAGACGCTGCGGGGTGTCCATCGCGTCCATCGACGAGACCGGCTTGTCCTCGTCGAACTCGTCGTCCATGCCGTCCAGCAGGTGCTTGCGGACGAAGCTGCGCGGATTCAGGTCGCGGACGTCGAGGTCGGCGAACTCCGGGCCGAGCTCGTTGCGTAGGTCGTTCTGGGCGTTGTTCACCATCTGGCGGACCTGGCGGAGCAGCCGCCCGGCGGTCCGCGCGAACTCCGGCAACCGGTCGGGGCCGAAAACGAGCACCGCGACGATCGCGATCACCCCGAGCTCGAGTGGCCCGATGCCGAACATGTCCCCACCTCTCCGAACGTGGAATCCAACACCGCGGGACAGCGTAGCCCGCCCCTGGTCAGCCCGCGTTTCGGGCCGACCGTTCCAGCTGTGCCGGTCAGCCCGTCTGCGTGCCCAGCGTCACCGTGACCTCGCGAGGCTTACCCGCCCGCTCGAACTCCAGCCGCACGCTCTCGCCCGGCTGGTGCGTCCGGATCGCCACGATCAGCGCCTCGGCGGTCTCCACCACCTGCTTGTTGATCGAGGTGATCACGTCTCCGGTCCGCAGCCCGGCACGCTGCGCCGGCGAGCCTGCCGTCACCTCGCTGACCCGCGCACCGCCCTCGAACTGCATGTCGACGTTCGCGCCGATCACCGGGTACGACGCCTTGCCCGACGCGATCAGTTGCTGCACGGTACGCCGTGCCTGGTCGATCGGGATGGCGAAACCGAGGCCGATGTTGCCGCTGGTGCCCTCCTGGGCGCCGCGCACGGTCGCGATCGCGGAGTTCACCCCGATCACCCGGGCGTTCATGTCGACCAGCGGACCACCGGAGTTGCCGGGGTTGATCGCGGCGTCGGTCTGGAGTGCGTTGATGTAGGAGATCTCGCCCTCGCCGCCTGCCGTGACCGGGCGGTTCTTCGCCGAGATGATGCCGGAGGTGACCGTGCCGGCCAGTCCCAGCGGCGAGCCGATCGCCACCACGTCCTGCCCGACGACCGCGAGCTCCGACTTGCCGAACTGCACCGACGGGGCGTCCAGCCCGAGCACCTGGACGACGGCCAGGTCGTACGCCGGCGAGCGGCCGACCAGCCGCGCGGTGGCGGTCTTACCCTTCTGGGTCACCACCTGGATCGCGCCACCGGTCGCCGCCGCGGCGACCACGTGGTTGTTGGTCAGGATGTGCCCGGAGCCGTCGATCACGAAGCCGGAGCCGGTCGCGTTGGAGTCGTCGGCGCCCTCGACCTTCAGCTGGACCACGCTCGGCAGCAGCGTCTCCGCCACGGACGAGACGGACCCGCTGCGGACCTTGGGGTCGGCGACACCGATCGGCGGGCCGGACTGGTCGTCGATCGTGCCGCTGTGGTCCAGCGCGACGACGGTCGCGGCCGCACCGGCACCGGCGAGCAATCCGACGATCAACGCCACGATCGCGGCGATGCCGATCAGCCGGCCACTCTTCGGCGGCGGTGCCGGGGTGTACGCGCGGGCCTGCTGCTGGTGCCAGTCGAGCGGCGGGGGAGGCGTGTACGTCGGCTGGTAGGTCGGCCAGGCCTGCCCTGGATAGACCGGCCGGAAGAGCGGATCCTGCGGCTCGGGCTTCCCGAAGCTTCGCTGGCTGGTGGAACGCATCGGCCCCTGCTGCCGGTACGGCGCATCGCCCCCGGGCAGCGGAATCGGAGCAGCCCCGACACCAGCCGTCGGCGGCGTCAACGAGGCCAACGCGGGATTCCCCGGCGCAGCCCCGTTCGAAGCAGCGCCATTCGCGGTAGGACCACCCGCAGTACCGGTGGTGGCCGCTGCGCTGGATTGCGCGGTCGTCGGATCGGACGGGGGGACTACTGGTCCGGCGGTCAGGGGGTCCTTGGGGAGCTCACGGGTGGGTTCCGGGTCCGCGGGATCCCGCGGCGTCCGCACTGTCGGCTCGGCGTCATCCCAGCTCACGGTGCCCCGCCTCACGTCGTCGTTGTCTCGTGGTCGAAGTGCCCCGCCGGGATCGCCGGGAGGTACCCCCACACTTGATTATCCCAGCTTGTGGGAGAGAGCACCCATCGGAGTGAGCCAAGACGCGATTTTGGCCAGTCCCGTGCCCATTCTCTGGACAGCCGTGACTCTCGGTGGCGGCACGTGCGGGAAAGCCGCCACCACCTGGCCGAGAACGTCGGACGGCAGGTCGCCGACCAGCGTGTAGACGATCCCTCCGGACGACCAGACCGCGTACGACGGCATGCCGTAGCGCTGGTAGACCCGGGCGCCCTCGGGCGTCGTAGTAGCCGTGTAGCCCGCCACGGCGGCCGGGTCGAGCTGCCCGCGCTGCTCGAAGAGGGAGACGTTGAAGAGGCCGTCGGAGTACGAGAACTACAGGGACTTGGTCGCGGTGTCCTGGTGCACGTCGTACAGCTGAAGGGACGCGGGCAGCGCGGCCGAGCAGGTCCAGCCCTGCGAGCGGAGGTTGTCGACCTTGCTCATGCCGACCGACTCCACTCCACCCGGCGCCATCGGCGGCAAGTGCCCGAGGAACTCGGAGTCCTCGATCTCCAGCTGTGTGAACACAGTGGCGCGCACCATCGTCTTGCCGTCGACGTTGAACAGCTGCCGCTGCAGCAGCAGCCCGGTCGTCTTGTCGATCCAGAAGCGCGCGGCGAGGGTCTGGTCGTCTCGCAGTGCCTCGATCATCACGGCGGCCCGCCCGATGGTGTCCGTGCAGCACTTGTAGACCAGCTGGTACGTCGCTTGCAGCAGTGCGAGGGGTCCGCCGTCGATGGTCGGGCCGACAGCATGGTTGGCCCGCTGCACGAACGCCTTGGCGCCCGGTGATGCAGAGGATCCGAGCACGCTGATCTCGGTCCCCTGCGAGGCGGCGTGCACGACGTCGAGCATCGCCGAGCTCGAACCCTGCGGTCCCCAGGAGGTGATGATCTGGGTGCCGTGGAAGGAGACGAGGTCCGGAGCGGCCGCGGCGCGCGCCAGCCAGGTGACGGCCGACGGCGAGTCCTCGCGCTGGCCGGAGGGCGCAGGCGTGGCTGCTGCGGGCAGGGGCAGGCCGAAGCCGATCAGCGCGGTGCCGACCAGGACGGCGAGCCGGGAGAGGCTCACTCCTCAGCGCCCCGTCAGAGCCACCGGCTGCAGCGTCGGGCTCAGCCCGGCGTAGCCAGCCCCGTTGAAGGAGTTCAGCAGGGCCACCGGATCCGCGAACGGGGTTCCGTTCGTGGCGGCGGCGTAGTCGGACGAGAAGCTCGCCACGGGCGGCTGCAGCACCGGCGGCTGCTCCTGCCGCGCCGGGTCACCCAGCACGAACGCAGTACCGAGCAGTGACGCGACGGCGGCAGCCGAGCCGGCTGCACCCAGTACTCCGGTACGCCGGCGGGAGCGGGCCGCCGTACGGGTGCCGGGGCGGGTGGCTCCGGTCCGGGCGGCGGGGAACGCGGAGCGCTGCGGGCTGAGCGAGATCGCCGGCGTGAGCACCGGGCGGACCTCCTCGCGCGGCTCCGGGGAGAACGACGGAACGCCGAGCAGGCGCTGCATCAGGTCGGTCGAGGGCTCCGGGTCCGGCGTGGCCGCCAGGCGGGTCTTCAGGCGACGCTGGGCGTCCACCTCCGACCGGCAGGCGTCGCAGCCGACCAGGTGGCTCAGCACCCTGTCGCGGGAATCGTGGTCGAGCTCACCGTCGACAACGGCGCTCAGCTTGTCCAGGGGGTGTTGCAGCGTCACCGGTCGTCACCTCCGGCACCGAACGGCCCGTCGGCGGGCGGGCCACTGACACGGGTCTGGCCGGACCGCGGCGCACGGTGCTCGAGGTGCTTGCGCAGCATCGAGCGGCCGCGGTGGATCCGGCTGCGCACGGTGCCCAGCTTCACGTCGAGCACGTCCGCGATCTCGTCGTAGGTCATGCCCTCGATGTCGCAGAGCACCACGGCGGCCCGGAAGTCCTCGGGCAGCGCGTCCAGTGCGTGCTGCACATCGTGGTCGAACAGGTCGTGGTCGAGCTTCTCCGCCGGGCCCGAGCCCTTGGACGGCAGCCGGTCGTGCGCATCGTCGGGCAGCCCGTCGAAGCGGATCCGCTGCCGGCGGCGGGCGCCGTCCAGGAAGAGGTTGGTGGTGATCCGGTAGAGCCAGCCCTCGAAGGTGCCCGGCGTGTAGGACGACAGCGACCGGAAGACCCGGACGAAGACCTCCTGGGTCAGGTCCTCGGCGTCGTGCTTGTTGCCGGTCAGGCGGTAGGCCAGCCGGTAGACGCGGGCCGAGTGGGTCCGGACGATCTCGTCCCAGGACGGCAGCACCTCGGCGTCGGCCTCGGCCTGAACCTTGGACCGGGCCTCGGCGGGGGTCTGCTGGGGGGCGAACGCAGGCGCCACGGAGGTGTCGACCGGCTTCACGGCAACGCCTCCCTGGGTACCCGTCCTGCGATCCGCACTCTGCGGGGCAACGAGCGTGACCACCATGGTGCCGTGTTCACCGTCCTCTGCGCACGTCGGGGACACCCGGGTTGAACCCTGAGATGCCGGTACGACGGGTCAACGGCCTCCGTGACCGGGAAGTTCCCCGGCCCGGTGATCGCACTCGTAGTACTGGACGCGCGAGCTGACATCAACGTTTGAGTTTCTACTTCTCTTCGATCACGGCGATGGGATCCCCGTCCCGGACGACTTCGCCCTCGGAGACCTTCATCTCGGTGATGGTGCCCGCCACCTCGGCGAGCACCGGGATCTCCATCTTCATCGACTCCAGAATGACCAGGGTGTCCTCCGGGCCCACCGTGTCCCCGGCCTTGGCGGTGACCTTCTGGACGTTCGCCACCAGCTCTGCCACCACGGTGTGACTCAACGTGCACTCCTCTGCTCCTGGATCCTCGAGTCGATCCTAGGCCCGTCGCGAGCGGCTCTGCGCGCCCGGTACGACGCTACGCGGGTGCGGCTGGAACACGTCGGCGTACAGAAGCGGCGGGGGCGTCGCTCGGCCGGGTTCACGAAGACTCGCTCACAGTCTTCGGCGGCGCACGAGTCGATCGCCGCGAACCCGTGCCCGGCGGCGAACCCCGCCAGGCCGAGCGCAGTACCGGCGGCGAGCCACTCGGCCCAGTTCGCCTCCTGCCTCGCCACGTGCAGGTGCCACGGGGCACCGTCGTGGTCGGACAGATAGGGCCGTACTGCGTACTCGGCGAGCAGGTCGTTCAGGATTCTCGCGGCGTCGCGGGGCTCGGCGTGGAAGACCGGGCGGATCCGCTCGCGGACCGCCTTCACCTGGTCGAGGTCGTCCTCGTCGACGTCCGCTGTGGGCTCGCCATGGTCGAGCAGGAACCTTTCGAGCGCCTCGGGTGAGGTCAGCTTCTCCGGGTCCAGCGACTTGGTGTTCACCAGGTCCACCGCGAGCCGGATCAGCCGGTCCGGTGTCTGCAGGGTCTCCACGCGAGCCTCCTTTCCGGTGGCGGCATCGTAACGGCTTTGTTAGCGTAACGCGTAACGACCACTTATGCGTTACAGGAGGTTGGGTGATGTCCGAGCGGCTTCCGACCGGCTACTACCTCGCCGCGACGCTGGCCCGGGTCGGGGACGAGATGGTGGCGTTCACGCTCGTGCTGCTCGTGCTGGAGCGCACGGACAGCCCGGCGCTGGCTGGTCTTACCGGAGCCGCCTACGCCCTCCCCGCCGTCGTCACCGGCCCACTGCTCGGCACCTGGCTCGACCGCACGCCATACCGGCGTACTGCGCTCGGCCTCAACCAGGCTGTCCTGGGCACGGTGATGCTGGCCATGCTCGCTGTTGTGGGCCATACCGCTCACTGGGTCACGCCGGCCCTGGCCGCTCTCGCCGGTACGACGCTACCGCTCGTGAGCGGGGGTTTTACCAGCATGCTGCCGAGCCTGGTCCCCCAGCCGCTGCTGGCGCGAGCGAACTCGCTGGAGGCCGCGAGCTTCGGTGCAGCCACGATCACCGGTCCGGCGGCGGCTGCCACGATCGCTGCGGCCGTCTCGGTCGAAGCTGCCGCAGCGGTCATTGCCGTCACCGCGACGCTCAGCATCTTCGCGATCATGCGGCTGCCCGCACTACCTGCCGCGATCGACGTTGCTGACCGAGCACCCTTCCTGGGCTCGGTAGTGGCCGGCCTGGCACACCTGGCTCGTACTCCACGGCTGCGGGCCTCCACTGTCACGACCACGCTGCTCATGGGGGTCATGGGCGTCCTGCTGATCACGCTGCCGCTGCACATGGAGTCGCTGGGCGCTCCGAGGTCCGCCGCGGGGTACCTGTGGACTGCTCTGGAGATCGGGAGCGTCGCGACAGCCCTGCTGCTCGGGCGTTGGCAGACCCGCTGGCGCCCCGAGCACGTGGTGATGGTGTCGGTGGCGCTCTACGGCTTGGCCTTCACCACTTGGCCGCTCGCATCGAGCCTTGCCGTCCTCCTGGTGCTTGCCGCTGCCACCGGTCTGCTGGAGGGGCCGATGCTGCCGGCGATGTTCTCCGCGCGTCAGCAGTACAGCCCTGTTGAACTGCAGGGCCGAGTGAGCACCACAGCCGCCAGCCTGCGCGTCGGCGCGGCTGCTCTGGGCCAGGCCGCCGGCGGACTCCTGGTGCCGGTCATCGGCACCCACGCTGCGCTCCTGGCCGTGGGAGCAGCACTCCTCGCCGCCTCGGCTCTTGGCTACCTCTCGACTCTCAGTCGGGCCGTCACCCCGGCCCGACTCTGAGCCTCGCGCAGCAGCCGCAGCGGCGTGGGCGGGGTGTCAGTCGAGGATGACCGAGCGGGTGAGGCTGCGGGGCTGGTCCGGGTTGAGGCCCAGGGCGAGGGACTTGGCGACCGCCACCCGCTGGGCCACCACCAGGGAGGCCATCGGGTCGAGGTCGGGGTGGTGGACGATCGTCGCGCCGGTCCCCGCCACGTCCTCCAGCAGGCCCTCGGGCGGAGTACCGAAGATCCAGACGCCGCGGCCGGGCTGGGCGATGGCGATCGGGCCGTGCCGGTAGTCCATCGCCGGGTACGCCTCGGTCCACGCCGACGCCGCCTCGCGCTGCTTCAGGCCGGCCTCGTGCGCCAGGCCGACGGTCCACCTGGTGCCGAGGTAGGTGACCTGCTCGAGCTTCGCCAGCTCGTCCACGTCGACCGTGAGCGCCGTCTCGGCGTCGGCCGCGGCCTGGGTCAGGTCCTCCCCCAGCGACGCCCGGAGCAAGGCCAGCGTCGTGGTGGCGAACCGGGTCTGTACGACGGACTGCTCGTCGGCGAAGTCCAGCAGGATCGTCTGGTCGGCCAGATCGACGATCGGCGACCCCGGGGTCGCGGTGATCGCGATCGTCGGAAGGCTGGTCTGCCGGATCAGCTCGAGCACCTCGGTCGTCGTACCGGACCGGCTGATCACCACCACCGCGTCGTACTCGCGGCCGGCCGGGAACTCCGACCCCGCGAACGCGTCGGTCAGACCCTGGCCGAGATCCTCCCGCAGCGCGGCGTACGCCATCGCCATGAACCAGGAGGTGCCGCAGCCGACGGCTGCAACCCGTTGACCGGGAGTGGGCAATGCGCCACCGTACTGCGCGAAACCGGTCGACACCTGCCGCCAGAGGTCCGGCTGAGTGGCGATCTCAGTGCTCACGAATGGCGTGTCGGTCATGTCGTCTCCGGAGATGTAATGGTCGAAACTGCTCGAACGTGATCGAATGGTGCCAACCGGCAGCCGTCCGGCTGACCGATTGTGTGAAGGAGGAGCCCCGGGTGAAGCGTTATGAACGTCTGAACACGTTGCTCGAGTCGCTCGCCGAGAAGGGCGCGATCGATGTCGACGAGCTCGCCGAGCAGTTGCACGTGTCCGCGGCGACGATCCGGCGCGACCTGGACCACCTGGGAAAACAGCAACTCCTGACCCGGACCCGCGGCGGCGCGGTGGCCAACGCGGTCTCGTACGACCTGCCGCTGCGCTACAAGACTGCGCGTTTCGCGTCGGAGAAGCAGCGGATCGCGCAGGCCGCGGCCACGCTGGTCCGCCGCGGCATGGTGATCGGCATGAACGGCGGCACCACGATCTCCGAGGTGGCCCGGACGCTGGCCACCCGGCCGGAGCTGTCCGCCGAGCACGGTGAGCCGGCCTTCACCCTCGTCACCAACGCGCTGAACATCGCCAACGAGCTGATCGTCCGGCCGCACGTGAAGATGGTGCTGACCGGCGGCGTCGCCCGGCCGCAGTCCTACGAGATGATCGGCCCGCTGTCGCACCGGATCCTGGCCGACCTGTCGCTGGACATCGCCTTCATCGGCGTCGACGGGATCGACGAGACCGGCGCCACCGCCCACCACGAGGGCGAGGCGAACATCAACCAGCTGATCGTCAGCCGCGCGGCCAAGGTGGTCGTGGTGGCCGACTCCAGCAAGCTCGGCCAGCGGGCCTTCGCCCGGATCTGCGAGCTGAGCGAGATCGACACCCTCGTCACCGACGCCCAGGCGGACGAGTCCCAGCTGGCCGTCTTCAAGGAAGCCGGCATCGACGTCATTCGGTCCTGACATCGCCCGCACCTCCTTCAAGGGTGATTTCTGACCTGTCAGCACGATCATATCTGCTCAAGGGCCGAAGTTACGAGCAAGAGTGCGCAGCCCCCGCGCGGGAGACGCTGGCTGAGCGCCCCGGGACGCTAGGCTTCGGCCTAGATGAGTACCGCAGCGGCATCGATCAGGGAGGGCATCATCGCCACGGGCATCGACCCCACGTCCTGGGCCTACGCCGAGGACTACACCGGTGAGGACGAGGTCGTCACCGGTGCACGGGCGAGCGCCGAGGACAGCGGCATCTCCGCGATCGGCCCCGGCGCGGCCTCCGCGCTGAGCATGCTGGCCGCCGCGGTGGGCGCCAAGGCGGTCGTCGAGATCGGCACCGGCACCGGCGTCTCCGGGCTGGCGCTGCTGCGCGGGATGCGCACCGACGGCACGCTGACCACGGTCGACATCGACGCCGAGAACCAGCGCCTCGCCCGCAAGACCTTCCTGGACGCGGGCGTCCCCTCGAACCGCTTCCGGCTGATCGCCGGCTCCGCGCTGGACGTGGTCACCCGCCTCACCGACGGCCATTACGACCTGGTCTTCTGCGACGCCGACAAGCGCGAGTACACGGCGTACCTGCACGAAGCCCTCCGCCTGCTCCGCCCCGGCGGCCTGGTCGCCTTCGACAACGCCCTCTGGGAAGGCCGCGTCGCCGACCCCTCCCACCGCGACCCCGACACCAACGCCATCCGCGACCTCATCCGCGCGATCCGCGAGAACGACGACCTGGTCTCCGCCCTCCTCCCAGCAGGCGACGGCCTCCTAACCGCCGTCAAGCGGCCCTGACCGTCCCCCGTTCGCCACTGACGACGCAGGACTCTGGCCAGCAGCATCCTGGGAGGAACTACCTAGAGAAACCCACAATGGCGCTAATCAGCCCTTCGATTAGCACCATTGTGGGTTTCTCTAGGTACTACGGGCGCCCCGTTGCGCGTCTGGAGGCTGTTGAGCCTCTGCGAGGTGACTACGCGGGTTAGCCGGAGTGTTTGGTTAGTTCTGCGGTTACCTGGTGCCAGGCGTCGGTTTCTGGGTCTATGACGTCGTAGTGGCCGGCGCCCTGGACGGGGATCAGGCGGGCGGTGGGGTGGGCGGAGACGTAGGAGTCGGCGATGGTGATCGGGACGCGGGTGTCGCCGGTGCCGTGGACGATCGAGACCGGGGTGATCGGCGCCGGGAGGTGGACCGGGTCCAGGTCGTTGCGGACGCCGCTGCCGATGAAGTCCTGTACTGCGCCGCCGTCGAGGCCGAGGCGGTCTGCCATCAGCAGGTCGGCCACCGGGGCTAGGGCGACAGTGCCGCGCAGGCGGACCGGATTCATGGTTGCCGCGGCCCACAACGCCAGCTGGCCGCCCGCCGAGTGGCCGGCGAGGACGAAGCCCGCGTGGAGGTCCATCAGATCCGGCAGCCTCTCCAGAGCGGCCCGTACGTCGTCCAGGGTGGCGTCGGGGTTCCCCGGCTCGCGCCGGTACTCGATGGACGCCACAGACCATCCCTCGGCGGTCAGGGCCTCCCCCAGCGGCCGGGCGTGCACCCGGTCGTACTCCGGCCGCCAGAACCCGCCGTGGATGAACACGATCGCGGGCCGGTACTCCTTGGCGTGCCAGACGTCGATCACCTGGTCCTCGTGGTCGCCGTACCGGAGCAGTTCGTCCGGGTCGGCGGCCTCGCGGGACAGGACAGAACGGTTCTCACTCATCTGACCTCCCTAGGAAACGCAGGGCGTTGTCAGACAGCAGCTTGACCTGCTGTACCTCGGAGAGCCAGTCGGCCCGCCGGACAACCTCCCCGACGGGCCGTTCACCGAGCGGGTACGGGTAGTCACTGCCGACCATCACCCGGTCCTCGCCGAGGGTGTCCACCAGTAACCGCAACGCTGCCTGCTCAAACACCACGGTGTCGACCGAGAACCGGTCCAGGTAGTGGCTGGGCGGATGCTGCGACCGCCCCGGTACGACGTCGCCGCGCCGGTGCCAGGCGTTCTCCACCCTGCCAAGCCAGAACGCGAAACTCCCGCCACCGTGGGCGAAACACAGCCGCAACGACGGCGGCAGTTCGTCGAAGGCGCCGCCCAGGATCATCGCCAGCAGGGACAGATGCGTCTCCGCGGGCATCCCGGTCAGCCAGCGGGCCATCCACCGGTCCAGCCGCGGGCCGCCCGGCATGTCCCACGGGTGCACCAGCACCGGCGCACCCACCTCGGCACAGTGTTTGAGGAAGGCAACGATCCCGGCGTCGTCGAGATCCTTGTCGCCGACGTGGTTGCCGATCTCCACCCCGACGTGTCCGGCGTCCAGGCAACGATCCAGCTCGGCGCAGGCCGCGTCCGGATCCTGCAGCGGCACCTGGCAGAACGGGACCAGGCTGTCGTCGCCGGCCAGCGTCTCGAGGGTCAGGTCGTTGAAGATCCGGGACACCTTCACCGCCTGGTCGGCGGGGCGGTCGTAGGCGAAGAACACCGGCGTCGGCGACACCACCTGCAGGTCGACGCCGTCGGCCGCCATGTCCTGGTGCCGCACCGCCGGGTCCCAGGTCTGCGGCCCGATCGGGCGGAACTCGTTCTCCCCCACCATGATCATCGCGGCCCGCTCGGAGTCGATCCGCAACCACGGCCAGCCCTCCCCGCCACAAGCCTGGGCCAGGTCAGGCCAGCCCTTCGGGACGAGGTGGGTGTGGACGTCGACTGTCCGCGCTGTCACGCGGACTCCGCCGCGAGAACCGCACGCTGCCGCCGAAGCTGCCCGCTCTCCCGCATCAGCCCTTGCCTGGGTGGACCGTGCCGCAGTTCGGGCAGGTGCGGGCGTCCTCGCTGTCGTAGAACGCCTTGAACACCGGCGGCAGGTCCTCGACGATGTCGTTGACCTGCAGTTCCACCTCGTGCACCACGCCGTTGCAGTTGGCGCAGTACCAGCGGAACTTCTCCAGCGTGCCCTGCTCCCGGACCCGCTCGATCACCAGGCCGATCGAGCCCGCGTCGCGCTGCGGCGAGTGCGGCATGTTGCGCGGCAGCACCCACATCTCGCCCTCGTTGATGTCGACCCGGCCCGGCCCGTCGTCCGTCATCACGTCGACGTGCATGGTGCCCTTGATCTGGTAGAAGAACTCCTCGTACGGGTCGACGTGGAAGTCGGTGCGCTGGTTCGGCCCGCCGACCACCATGGTGATGAAGTCGTCGCCGGTGGGGAACATCTGCTTGTTGCCGACCGGCGGCTTCAGCAGGTGCTTGTTGTTCTCGATCCACTCCGGGAAGTTCGTCGACTCCAGGTTGACCATCACGTCACCTCTCCAGTGTCTGCTGCGGGCTGCGTCGATCAGCCGGAATGGCCGCAACGGCTTGGATCTCGATCAGTAGTTGAGGATGGGGCAGTTGATGTACTGCGACCGTGGTGCGGGCCGGCCCGTTCTCGTCGAAGAACTCGCCGTACACCTCGTTGTAGCCGCCGAAGTCGTTCATCGACACCAGGTACGTCGTGACGCTGACCAGGTCGCTCAGGTCGGCATCGACGGCCTTCAGGATGTCCCGGATGTTCTCCAGCACCGCCCGGGTCTGCACACGGATGTCCAGCGTCGTCGTGCCGAACTCGTCGACCGAGGCGCCCGCGATCGTGTTGTCCGGCAACCGGCTCGACGTCCCCGACACATAGGCGAATCCACCTGCCACCTTCACGTGCGGGAACCGCCCGCGCGGCGTCGCCTTCCCCGCCACCAGTTTCGCCTCGGAGCTCATCACAACTCCACGCAGACGTTGGTGAGCTCGGAGTAGAAGTGAAGCGAGTGATTGCCGCCCTCGCGGCCGATCCCGGACAGCTTCACGCCGCCGAACGGAGTCCGCAGATCGCGGAGGAACCAGGTGTTCACCCAGACGATGCCGACCTCGAGCGCCGCTCCCGCGCGGTGCGCCCGGCCGACGTCGCGGGTCCAGACGGTTGCCGCGAGCCCGTACTTGCTGTTGTTGGCCAGAACGAACGCCTCCTCCTCGGTGTCGAAGGGGGCGATGTGACAGATCGGACCGAAGATCTCCTCGGTGTTCGTCCGGGCGTCCGCCGGCAGCCCGGTGACCACCGTCGGTTGCACGTAGCAACCGTTGTCGCGGGCGTCCCCGAAGGTCGGGACACCGCCGCCCGCGTGGAACTTGGCTCCCTCCGAGCGCGCCAGCTCGTAGTACCCGAGGACCTTCTCGCGGTGCTGCTGCGAGATCAGCGGCATGTTCACTGTCGCCTCGTCCGAGGGCCAGCCGAACGTCAGCTCACTCGCCCGCGCGGCCAGCCGCGAGCAGAACTCCTCGTACACAGGGCGTTCGACGTACAGCCGCTCGGTGCACAGGCAGACCTGGCCGCCGTTGGTGAAGACCGAGCGGACGGATCCCTCCACGGCCGCATCGAGGTCGGCATCCGCGAAGATCAGGCCCGCGTTCTTGCCGCCCAGCTCGAAGGACGTCGCCTTGACCCCGTCGGCCGCCGCCTTCGCGATCGCGCTGCCGGTCGCCGACTCCCCGGTGAAGGTGATCGCGTCGACCCCCGGATGCTTGGTCAGGAACTCCCCGGCCGAGGACGGACCGAAGCCATGCACGAGGTTGAAGACACCAGCCGGTACTCCGGCATCCGCCATCACCTCGGCGAGAACGGTGGCCGAGGACGGGGTCTCCTCCGAGGGCTTCACCACCACAGTGTTGCCGCAGGCAAGCGCCGGGGCCACCTTCCAGGTCAGCAGCAGCAACGGGAGGTTCCACGGCACTATGATCGCGACCACCCCGACGGGCTTGCGGACCGCATAGTTCAGTGCCCGGCGGCCGTCAGCGAGGGTGGTCGTGTACGACTCGGTGGAGGCGGTGGTCGCGAAGTCGGCGAAGGCGCGGAAGTTCGCCGCGCCGCGCGGGATGTCGAGCGTGCGGGCCTGGCTGATCGACTTCCCGGTGTCGCCCACCTCGGCGGCCACCAGGTCGTCGAAGCGCCGCTCCAACTCGTCCGCGACTCGGCGGAGGATCACCGACCGCTCCTGCTCGCTCATCCTTCCCCACGGGCCCTTCAAGGCCGCCCGGGCCGCGGTCACGGCGGCATCCACCGTCGCCGCGTCCGCCTCGCAGACATCGAAGATCTTCTGCCCGGTCACGGGGCTGAGCTTGGCGAAAGTCGACTCGCTGGAGACGAAAGCGCCATCGACGAAGTTCCGCAGCAGCCCCGCCTCGCTCGGCTCCCCGGTCAACAGTTCCGGCCGCCACAACGTCGCGTTCATCGTCGTCTCCTGCCCGCTCGGGCCGCGGCGCCGAGCACCGCCGCTCCGGCGAGGACCGCGGCGGCGAGGTACTGGTGCTGGCGGTGGACGCGGTCGCGGACCTCGGCATACGGGGTGGTGGAGAAGGAGACGAGTTCGTAGCGGGAGACGTAGCGGCCCGGGAGGTGGCGTTCGAGGGCGTGCTCGATGCGCTTGCCGAGGCGGAAGACCGGGGAGGCGACCTTGTCCCGCATCTCGACGAAGTTCGCCAGCGCCATCTCCGCGATCGCCTCGGTGTTCTCCCGCCGCCGGTGCTCGTACAACGGCAGCGCCCGCGCCCAGGATCCACCGGTGTCACCGAGGCAGCGGTCCAGTTCGACCACGTCCTCGAAGGCACAGTTCGCGCCCTGCCCGTAGAACGGCACGATCGCGTGCGCCGCGTCCCCGACCAGTGCAGTCCGCCCGTGCGCCTGCCACGGCTGGGTGTGCACGGTGCCCAGTACGCCGACCGGGTTGTGCCGGTAGTCATCGACCAGTTCAGGGGCCAATGGCAACAAATCCGGGTACTGCGTGCGGAAGTGCTCCTCGATCGCAGCGGAGGTGTTCAGCGCGTCGAAGCTGCCGGTCGGCCAGAACAAGGTGCAGGTGAAGGACCGATCCGGGTTCGGCAGGGCGATCATCATCGACGTCCCGCGCGGCCAGATGTGCAGCGCCCCCGGGTCCAGCGCGAACTCGCCGCCGGCCGCCGGGATGCTCAGCTCCTTGTACCCGTAGTCGAGGAAGTCCACCTCCTCGCTCAAGGCCCCCTCAGCCAGCAACTGCCCCCGTACTGCGGACCCGGCCCCGTCCGCACCCAGTACTACGTCCGCATGCGCCTCGACCTTGCCCGCGGGTGTCTCGAAGATCAGCTTCCCGGCCTGCGAGTCGAGTTCGAGCAGCCGGTGCTCGAAGCGGATCTCCACCCCGGGAGCAGCCTCGGCGGCGTCGAGCAGCGCGTTGTTCAGCGCACCCCGGCTGATCGAGTTGATCGCCCGCTCACCGCTCGCGCTGTACTGCTGGAAGTCCAGCGGCCCTTCCACCGGGTGGATCATCCGCCCCTTCATCGGCAGCGCGTCGGCCATCACCTGGTCGACCAGGTTGATCCGGCGCAACGCGTCCAGACCGCGCTCGGAGATCGCCAGGTTGATCGACCGCCCCCGCTCGGCCTGACCACCGCGCGGTTCCGGCCGCCGCTCGTACAGGGTGACGTTCAGACCCCGCCGCGCCAGGAAGCAGGCCAGTAGGCTCCCCGCCAGCCCAGCACCGACGATGGCAACACGCTCACTCATGCATTCTCCGGAACTGTCTCGGCCAGCGCCTGTGCCGCGCGCCAGCAATCGTGGTACGTCGAGTAGAGCGGAACCGGCGCGAGGCGCAGTACGTCGGGCTCGCGGGCGTCGGCGATCACCCCGAACTCGAAGCGGAGCACCTTCGCCAGCTCCCCCGCAGTACGGGCGCCGCCGATCCGCAGCGAGAGCTGGGCGCCGCGGCGAGCCGGGTCGGCCGGCGTGATCACCTGGAGCGGCCGGCCCGGCGTGACGCCGGCGAGCAACCTCTCCAGGTACGCCGTGAGGCGGATGCTGCGCTCGCGGAGTGTCCCGATGCCGACCTTGTCGAACAGCTCGAGGGACGTCCGGACCGGGCTCATCGAGAAGATCGGCGGGTTCGACACCTGCCAGGCGTCCACCGACGCGGGGGGACGCGACACCGCGGCCATCTCGAACCGGCTGGCCGCGTCCGTGCTCCACCACCCCTCGAACCGCTGCAGCGACGGGTCACCCAGATGGCGCTCGTGCACGAAGGCTCCGGCGAGTGCTCCCGGGCCGGAGTTCAGGTACTTGTAGGAGCACCAGGCGGCGAAGTCCACGTCCCAGTCGTGCAGCGCGAGCGGGACGTTCCCCGCGGCGTGCGCGAGATCCCACCCGACCACCGCACCGGCGGCGTGACCCGCGACGGTGATCGCCGGGATGTCCATCAGCTCGCCGGTCAGGTAGTTCACGCCGCCCAGGAGGACCAGGGCCACATCGGATCCCAGCCGCTCGACGACGTCCGCAGTACGGAGGCAGTCCTCGCCTTCGCGCGGGCGGAGGCGGACCACCGCGTCGTCCGGGTCGAAGCCGTGGAAGCGCGCCTGCGAGCGGACCGCGTAGCTGTCCGAGGGGAACGCCGAGTCCTCGATCACGATCCGGAAGCGCTCGGGCGTCGGCCGGTAGAACGACACCATCAGCAGGTGCAGGTTGACCGTCAGCGAGTTCATCACCACGGTCTCGCTCGGGAGCGCCCCGACCAGGCGGGAAGCCGGGCCGGTGAGCAGTTCGTGGTACGGCAACCACGGCCTGGCCGCGTCCAGGTGGCCCTCGACGCCCAGGGCCGCCCAAGAGTCGAGATCCTCGAGCAACTCGGTCCGGGTCGCCTTGGGCCGCAGGCCGAGGGAGTTGCCGGCGAAGTACGCCACGTCCGGGTAGGGGCCACCGTCCACCGGCGGGATGTCGAACAGCTCCCGGTGGCCCGGGTCGGCTGCGTCCAGCGACTGGGCCCTGGATTCGGACTCGGACTCGGCTGCTGCTGCTGCTGCGCTCACGCCTCGATGACCGTGCCCTTCCCGATCGCCGTCACGCCACCCTTGCTGACGGTGAAGCCGCGCTCGCGGTCCAGGTCGGGGTCGACGCCGATCTTCACCCCGTCCGGCACGATCACGTTCTTGTCCAGGATGACGTTCTTCAGCACCGCGTTGGCGCCGATCTTGCAGTTGTCCATGATGACCGCGTGGTCGATCTTCGCGCCCGCGCTGACGATCACGTTGGCGCCCAGCACCGAGTGGTCCACAACCGCGCCGGAGATGATCGAGCCGGCACAGACGATCGATTCGCCGACGGTCGCGTTGTCGGTGAACTTCGCGCCCGGAAGCTGCGGGTGCGAGGTGAAGATCGGCCAGTCGGAGTTGTAGAGGTTGAACACCGGCTGGATCGAGACCAGGTCCATGTGCGCCTCGTGGTAGGTGTCCAGCGAACCGACGTCGCGCCAGTACGAGTGGTCCCGCTCCAGCGCGCCCGGGATGTCGTTGTCCTTGAAGTCGTAGACCCCGGCCTTGCCCTCGGCAACCAGCATCGGGACGATGTCGCCGCCCATGTCGTGCCGCGAGGCCGGGTTCGCCGCGTCCTTGCGCAGTGCCTCGACCAGCACGTCCGCGGTGAACACGTAGTTGCCCATCGAGGCGAACGTCTCGTCCGGCGAGTCCGGCAGCCCGGGCGGGTCGGCCGGCTTCTCCAGGAACTCCGCGATCGTGTGCCCGTCGTCGCCGGTCTTGATCACGCCGAACTCCGACGCCTCGATCCGCGGTACCCGGATGCCGGCCACGGTGACGCCGTTGCCGCGCTCGACGTGCGCCGCCACCATCTGCGAGGCGTCCATCCGGTACACGTGGTCCGCGCCGAAGACGACGATGATGTCGGGCTGGTGGTCGTTGATCAGGTTCATCGACTGGTAGATCGCGTCGGCGCTGCCCTGGTACCACTGCGGGCCGAGCCGCTGCTGGGCCGGCACGCAGGTGACGAAGTTGCCCAGCAGGGTCGACATCCGCCAGGTGAGCGTGACGTGCCGGTCCAGCGAGTGCGACTTGTACTGCGTCAGCACGCACAGGTTGCGGTAGCCCGCGTTGACCAGGTTGGACAGCACGAAGTCGATCAGGCGATAACTACCGCCGAACGGCACGGCCGGTTTGGCCCGGTCCGCCGTCAGCGGCATCAGCCGCTTCCCCTCGCCGCCGGCCAGCACGATTCCGAGAACTCTGGGTGCCTTCGCCATGTCCGCACCTTAGCTTCGCTCGGCCCTTCGCAATAGACGGTTGCGAGTGTCGCCACACTAGGACCATGCCAACCCTCGTCGAGCCGAGCCTTGCCGTTCACCGGTCGTTCCTCGAGGCCTGGGGCGAGTTGGAGCCGCACGAGGAGCGCTGGATGGGGGCCGGGGGGCTGAACGACCAGTGGACCCGGGCCGAGGCGGAGGATCCCGAGCAGTTCGCCCAACTGATCGACGCGATCCTGGCGGAGGCGGACGAGGAGACCGAGATGCCCTCCGAACTCGTGCACCAGACCGTGCTGTGGTTCGTCGAGGCGGACCAGTGGCTGGGCCGGCTCTCCATCCGGCACCGGCTCACCCCCGCCCTGCTGGAGCTCGGCGGCCACATCGGGTACGTCGTACGCCCGTCGGCCCGGCGCAAGGGGTACGCCACCCAGATGCTGGTCCAGTCGCTGCCGTTCGCGGCCCGGCTCGGCATCGATCCCGCGCTCGTAACCTGCGACAGCGACAACGAACCGTCCCGCAAAGTCATCCAGGCGGCCGGCGGCGAGCTCGAGGACGAGCGCCACGGAAAGCTGCGTTTCTGGGTCCCCACCCGCGTGTCCTGATGCCCTATGGTCGGGGGATGAAGATCGCGATCCTGACGCGTGAGTTCCCTCCGGACGTGTACGGCGGAGCGGGGGTGCACGTGGACTTCCTGGTCCGCGAACTGCGCCGCAAGCTCGACGTCGAGGTGCACTGCATGGGCGAACCACGGCTCGGCGCGATCGCGCACTCCGAGGACGACCCGCGGATGCCGCAGGCGAACGCGGCACTGCGGATCCTGTCCACCGACCTGACCATGACCGCGGCCGTCGGCTCGGCCGAGCTGGTGCACTCCCACACCTGGTACGCGAACATGGCCGGCCACTGGGCCAAGCTCCTGTACGGCGTACCGCACGTGGTGACGGCGCACTCGCTGGAGCCCCGGCGGCCCTGGAAGGCGGAGCAACTGGGCGGCGGTTATCGCCTGTCCAGCTGGGCCGAGCGGACGGCGTACGAGGCCGCGGACGCGGTGGTCGCGGTGAGCCACGGGATGCGGGACGACGTCCTCGACTGCTACCCCGCGATCGACCCGGCCAAGGTCCAGGTGATCTCGAACGGCATCGACGCGGACTTCTACCACCCGGACCCGGCGACGCACGTGCTCGAGCGGCTCGGGGTGGACCTGAGCCGCCCGTACGTCACCTTCGTCGGGCGGATCACCCGGCAGAAGGGCGTCCCGCACCTGCTCCGCGCCGGCCTCCAGCTGGACCCGTCGGTGCAACTCGTCCTGCTGGCCGGCGCGGCCGACACGGCTGAGCTCAAGGCGGAGACCGACGCGCTGATCGACGAGCTGAAGGCCGCCCGCGACGGGGTCTTCGTCGTCTCCGAGATGCTCCCGCGCGAGGAGGTCCGCCAGGTCCTCACCCACGCCCTGGCCTTCTGCTGCCCCTCGGTCTACGAGCCCCTCGGCATCGTCAACCTGGAAGCCATGGCCTGCGAAACAGCCGTCGTCGCCAGCGCCGTCGGCGGCATCCCCGAGGTCGTCGACGACGGCGTCACCGGCACCCTCGTCCCGTACGACGAGAACGACATCCCGACCTTCGAACGCCAGCTAGCCGAAGGCATCAACGATCTGGTCGCCAACTCCTCCAGAGCGGAAGCAATGGGCAAGGCCGGGCGCGCCCGAGCCGTCTCCGAGTTCGGCTGGGACGCGGTCGCCGACCGCACGATCAGCCTGTATCAGTCGCTCATCCAGTAGGTGGAGTCCGGCGCCCTGAGGTGCTCTGCGCTATTTGTTGAGGACCACCACGTTGTAGTCGGTGCCTGGCGGCACTCCCGTGCCCAGCGGTGGCGGGAGGCCGACGTCGAAGCGGGCGTTGACAAGGGCTAGCTTGCCGTTCTGCTCGGCGACCGCGGTCGGGATGCGGAAGGCGCCCTTCACGTCCGCGTCGGTGACCGTCGCGACGATCCGCGCGGTACGGAGGTCATGGCTGAGCTTGAGCGTCACCAGTCTCTCGGCGAAGTTCTCGACCACGTACAGCTTGTTACCGCGCAGCAGGATGCCGTCCAGCGAGCCCGCGCTGAGCGCGCCGCCGGTGACCGTGACCTCGCGGCTGGAGCCGGTTCCGGGGTTGATCGTCATCAGCTTGCCGAGATCGGTGTGGTCGACGATGAGCCTGCCGTTCGCAGCCGCGATCCCGTTGAGGTTGAAGCCGCCGGGAACGATCGTCGCTGCCGGTCCACTCAGCGCGATCGCTCGCGCGCTGCCGATCTCGCCGTGGTGGCCGATCCGGACCTTGTAGATCACCGGGTTGAACGAGTCGGTGAAGTAGGCGGCGTCCTTCGTCAATGCCACGTCATTGATCAGTGAGGCACCGGCCGTGCCGAGGGCGAGGTCGGCGAGCGGCTTGCCGTTGCGCGTGTCGTAGACATAGGCGTGGCCGGTGGGACCGCCGGCGACCCAAAGCCGGTGATGGGCCTGGTCGAACTTCATCCCGCCCGCGACCCTGCCCGCGGGCGCATCGATGAACGTCGCCCCCTTGCCGGTGCGCAGATCCGCCCGATAGATGTCCCCGTCCCGCAGCGACCCGACGTACACGGTCCTTCCGGTGCCTGCCACGATGCCCTCCGGCGAGAAATCGTCCGGCAGTGGCACGGACCGCACCGACGGCGCGGCCATTCCCATCGTCAAGACAATCGCCGGCACGACAGCCAGCAGCCTGCTGATTCTGCGCACGATGCCCTCCCTGAACAGTGCCTCCCCTCTTTCGAAGCTAGGCCTGCATCGCGCACCGGTCCAGGCTCAGGTATCAGCCATCACCCACCGCCAGCCACCGCTCCCCCACCGTGGTCAGCCGTCGGCGGGCCCGACGCAGGGCACTAGCTGATGCCCGCGGTCGGGTTGTCCGTGGTGAGCCAGGTGGTGAGGAGGCGAGCACCCGCACCCGTCGCGCCCAGGGAGTACTCGTACTCGTCGCGCTGGGACTCCGCGATGCTCGACAGATCCAGGTGCGCCCAGGGAAGCCCGCCGGAGAACGCCTTCAGGAAGAGGGCTGCGGTGATGGAGCCCGGGCCCTTCGAGCTGTTCACCGAGTCGGCGATCGGGGTCGAGATCAGGTCGGTGTACACGTCCGGCAACGGCATCCGCCACAACCGCTCCCCGGCGGCATCACCCGCGCCCGCCAGGTTGTCGGCCAACGCGTCGTCCGTGGCGAAGAGCCCGCCGTACAGCATCGAGCCGAGGGACACCTTGATCGCGCCGGTGAGCGTGGCGATGTCGACGAGTGCGTCGGGCTTCAGCTCGTTCACGGCGTACGCGAGTCCGTCGGCGAGCACCAGGCGCCCTTCGGCATCGGTGTTCTTGACCTCGGTGGTGCGACCGCCGTAGTGCCGGATCACGTCGTCCGGCCGGTACGCCGTGCCTGACGGCATGTTCTCGGCCGAGCAGATCAGGCCGGTGACCTTGATCTTGGCGCCGAGCTCACGCAGGGCGGACATCGTCGCGATCACCGAGCCGCCGCCGGTCATGTCGCGCTTCATCGACACCATGCTCTCGCGCGGCTTGAGCGACAGGCCGCCGGTGTCGTAGGTGATCCCCTTGCCCACCAGGACGATGTACGGCGTGTTCTTGTTCGCGCCCTCGGGGACGTAGTCGAGGCGGATGAACCGCGGCGGCCGGGTGGAACCCTGGCCGACCGCGAGGATGCCGCCGAAGCCGTCGGCGGCGAGCTGCTTCTCGTCCCAGACGCGGACGTCGAGGCCGGTGACGCCGGCCAGCTCGGTCGCGCGGGCGGCGAGCCAGGCCGGGTCCTTCTCGTTCGACGGCGTGGTGGCGAGCTCACGGGCCAGCCAGCCGGTCCGGCCGATCACCAGACCACGGTCGAGTACGGCGGTCCGGTCGTTGCTGGTGCCGTCCGTCAGGCTGACCCGCTCGACGGCCGGCTTGCCCGGGTCGACGGTCTTGCGGTGGAAGGTGAAGGAGCCGAGCGCGACCCCCTCGGCGAACGCCTGCAGCGCCCCATCCTCGATGCCTTCGGCAACGACCGTGGTCAGCTCGTCCTTGCCGCGGCCGAACCGGGCGATCGCCGCACCGGCGTGTCGCAGGTCCGCGGGCGAGCCGTCGCCCGCGCCGACAAGCAGCACCTCGGCCACCTCGCCGGCCAGCAGCGGGTACGCCGCGGTGGCGCCGGCGGTCGGACTGAAGCCGGTCGACTGCTGGACCTCCAGCAGCCGGTCCAGGTCGACGCCCAGTCGCTTACCAGCTTCCTTGGCGGCAGCGGGCAGACCGGCTTCGCCGACCACGATCACCCAGGTGTGGGAGCCGTGGACAGGGAGCCCGGGTTGCCAGGTCAGAGCCGGCAGGGTGGGAAAGACGTTGCGCGCAGCGGTTCGGCGAGCCACCAGGGGTCCTCACTCTTTGATCAAATGTGTCGGGCCAACCGTAACGACCCCGGTCGGTGCCTCAAAAGGCACCCACCGGGGTCGTGGAGATGTCACAGGTGCGCTCTGGGTCGAGCACCCGCGGAGATCGTCTCAGCCGACGACGGCCTTGAGTGCGTTCCCGAGTTCGGTTGCCTCATCGGCGTTCAGCTCGACGACGAGCCGACCGCCGCCCTCGAGCGGAACCCGCATCACGATCCCGCGGCCCTCCTTGGTGACCTCGAGCGGACCATCGCCCGTCCGCGGCTTCATCGCCGCCATGCGCGCACCCCTTCCCTCATTGGAACAGCCCTCTTCGGTATTGAGCGACGACACCGCACAGAAACCGTCGCCGGCTCTATGCGGTGATGCGCCGTCGGCGCGTATCGCAGTGTGTGTCGCGACCCATTATCCCCGATCGCAGGCCAGAGCCGTGCACCATACGGCAGACTCCTGTGTTGTGCACGCCCGTTCAGCGCTCTTCGACCTGTACGGCGACCACCTGCGCGCGCGTGGAGCGCGTGCACCGGTGGCCGCCCTGGTCCGCCTGCTCGCACCGCTGGGCGTGCAACCACCGGCCGTCCGGACCGCCGTGTCGCGGATGGTCCGGCAGGGCTGGCTCGAGCCGGTGCGCATCGACGGACAGCCCGGATATGTACTGACCGCCCGGGCGCGTCGCCGCCTCGACGACGCGGCTGCCCGGATCTATCGCACCGAGACCGACGGAGACGGCCGCGGCAGCTGGGACCGGCACTGGCATCTCGGCATCCTCCGGGAGGTGCCGAACGCGCGCCGCCGCGAGCAGCTGGCGAGCCAACTCGCCTTCCTGGGTTGGGCTCCGCTGTCCGACGCGGCCTGGGTCGGACTGCGCAACGACGCCGAGGTGGACCAGATCCTCGGCATGGAAGGGATCGCCGCGGACCGGTTCCGCGCGCCCGTCGACGAGGGTGCCGTCGAGTTCGCCCGGCGGGTCTGGCGGCTCGACGAGCTCGGCGCGTCGTACGACACCTGGCTGAACGAGGCGAAGGCGCTGGCCGAGAGGGCCGGTGACGACGCGACCGACGAGCAGGCGTTCGCGGTCCGGTCGAACCTCGTGCACGAGTGGCGCAAGTTCCTGTTCCTCGATCCGGGTCTGCCGGCCGAACTGCTGCCGGACGACTGGGCCGGCACCCGGGCCGCCGCGTTCTTCGATTTCCATGCGACACGGCTGGGCCACGCGGCCGGGCGTTTCGTGGACAACTGCCTGACCATTCACTGACTTTTCTCACCGACTGTTGGGAGCCTGCCACGATGAGTGACTCTGTCGCGTACGACGTGTCCGAGGGGGTCGCGACGATCACCCTGAACCGACCGGAGGCGATGAACGCCCTCGACACCCCCACCAAGGTGTTGCTGCGGGACACGGTCCTGGCGGCCGCCGAGGACGAAGCGGTCCGGTGTGTCGTGCTCACCGGGACCGGTCGCGCGTTCTGCGTCGGCCAGGACCTGAAGGAGCACATCGGTCTGCTCGAGGCGAACGACATGGACGCGCTCTGGAACACCGTGCCCGTGCATTTCGCCCCGATCGCACTGGCGCTGGCCGAGATGCCGAAGCCGGTGATCGCCTCGCTGAACGGCGTGGCCGCCGGCGCCGGCGCGTCGATCGCCTTCGCCTGCGACTTCCGGGTCGTCGCGGACACGGCCGGCTTCAACCTCGCCTTCACCGGTATCGCCCTGTCCTGCGACACCGGCATCTCCTGGACCCTCCCCCGCCTGGTCGGCCACGCCCGCGCGACGGAACTCCTGTACTTCGGCCGCACGATCCCCGCCGCTGAGGCCCTGACGCTCGGCCTGGCGACGAGCGTCGTACCGGCCGATGAGCTGGCGGCGGCGACAGCCGAACTGGCGGGCCGGCTCGCGAACGGGCCGACCGTCGCCTACGGATCGGTCCGGCAGTCGCTCGGGTATTCCGCCTCCCACACGCTGGCCGAAGCACTCGAGTTCGAGGCCGGCAAGATGCGCCTGACCGGCGACACCGAAGACCACCGCAACGCGGTCGCCTCCTTCGTCGCCAAGCAGAAACCCACCTTCCACGGCAAGTAGCAGGTACCCCGCCCACGCACCTCCTCCGTCGCCGCTCAGCGAATGCCAGGTGGTCGCAGTGGAGCCAGTGATCGCTGGAGGGTCCGGGGTGGTCCAGCCGGTGATTTTCTGGTGGCGGTTGCCCGGCCGCCACGAGGAGGTCACGCGGCCGGTTCGCCTGACAAGGCGACCACCCCGACCTGCTGCTCCGGCACGGCTGTACCGAACGACAGGAAGAGGCCGCTCGCACCGTCAACCTCCACACCTACTCAGACGATTGAGGCGCAGACAGGACGCAGTACGTCCTGTCGATCCGTACGCCACTCGCCCGTCCTGAGCAATTGCCGAGCACCCTTCCGCCCAAAAGCACCCTCCACTCACCCAGGCGACCGCCCGCCTCTTGGCCTACGCGCATCCACCGTCGGCACCTCCCCTGCGCAAAGGAACTCCCGGCAGCACCCGGACGTGCCGCGGCCCGAAGCGGGGCTCCGGGCCGCGGGTGTTCTGGGGGGTCGCGGGGGTCAGTGGATGGTCTTGAAGGTGGTGGCGCCGGCGAAGCCGTTGGCCCAGAGTTGGTTGACCCGGCCTCTCGTGGGCGAGCAGATCAGTGGCGGAGAGCGATCAGTGGACTACCGATCCCTGCTGATCTGGAAGTGGCAAGCTTTGACCTGTTCGGCACCAGGCCGGGAGATAACCGAGGGTATTCATGCGCGCACGCTGGGCGCACTCCACTCGGCCGCCGGGTAATCCCGACGTTTAGTTCCGGTCAGGACCGCACTCGACACAGCCGGGCGTGGGTTGCCGGCTAGCGGGCGATGCAGTCGGCGATGTGATCGTTGACGATGCCGGTGGCCTGCATCAGGGCGTAGGCGGTGGTCGGGCCGACGAAGACGAAGCCCTTCTTTTTCAGAGCTTTGGACATCGCGACGGACTCGGGCGTGGTCGCCGGGACGTCGGCGTTCGTCTTCGGCGCCGGACGATCGACCGGCTGGAACGACCAGAGGAACTCGGTCAGCTCGCCGTCCGCCAGCTCCAGGAGAGCCCGGGCGTTGGAGATCGTGGCGTTGACCTTCAGCCGGTTGCGGACGATGCCGGGGTCGGCCATCAACCGGTCGAAGTCCTCCGGCCCGTACGCCGCGATCAGCCGCGGGTCGAAGTTGTCGAACGCCTTCCGGAAGTTCTCTCGCTTGCGCAGGATGGTGATCCAGGACAGGCCGGACTGGAACCCCTCCAGCGTCATCCGCTCGAACAGGCCGTGGTCGTCGCGGATCTCCCGGCCCCACTCCTCGTCGTGGTACCGGATGTACTCCGGGGCCGAAGTCGCCCAACTGCAACGCGGCCGACCGTCGGGGCCGACCACGGTCACCGGGTGACCTTGTTCTCGAGGCGCTTGAGGGCCGTCCGCATGATCAGCTCGAAGCCGGGCCGGACCACCGCCCAGCCGATGCGCCCGAGTCGCCCGAGCGGCAGGATGACGTCCTCGGACCAGGTGAAGGTGCTGCCGCCGGACGCGGGTGTGACTGCGAAGGTGCCGGTACCGCGGACGATGGTGCCGAGGTGTTTCACCGTGCACTCGCGCGGCGGATCCCAGTGTGTGATGACCATGTCGTCAGTGAAGCCGAGGGGACCGACACTTGTGCGCGCCGCGACTCCACCGCCGAGGCCGCGGCCCTGGTTCTCGGTCGCCCAGACGCGGGTGAGCACCATCCACTCCGACTGGGCGTCCCAGTCCACCACCGCATCCCAGGCTGCCTGCGGGTCCAGCGGCAGGTCGATCGACGCCTCGGCGTGGCAGGTCGGCTCGTCGGCGGTCATCAGTTCGGCCGCTGCGGGACGTTGACGTCAGGAGCCGCGGAGTGCCGACCTCGAGTCGTCTCGTCGCCGTTCACTCCCGGCTCATCCTCGGCTGCAACCGGTGTCTGCACGTTGGCGTGGTCCGGCGGCGGCTCCTTGGCCTGGAACCACGGCTCAGGCTCGGGCTTGTCGTCGTAGTTCGTGTGCACCAGTTCCTGCAACAACGGCGGCAACGGCACCTGAGCCGCTGGCTCCGGCTGATCATCCAGAACCGACCGTACTTCGCGCTGCTCCCGCTCGCCCTGCTGTTCCCCCTCGCCGGCAACCGGCTGCGCCTCGCTCTCGCCGCCAGCCTGCTGGACTGGGACGGCGGGCTGCGCCTCGACAACCTGCTCCGGCTCGGCAACAGGCTGAGAAGCCGACCCTGCAGCGCCGCCCCCGCTCGCCGGTACTGCGGGCGCCGCGCTAGCCGGTGCGGTGTCTTTGGGCGCCGCGCTGGCTGGTGTGGAGTCTGCGGGCGCCGCGCTCGCCGGTGTGGAGTCTGCGGGAGCCGCGCTCGCCGGTGCGATGTCTGCGGCAACCCCGGTCGCTGGTGCGGGGTCTGCGGCAGCCGCGCTCGCCTGCGCAGATTCTGCGGCAGCGGGGTCCGCTGGTACCGCGGGCTGGTCGACTGCCGTGATCTCGGCCACGCCGGGCTCGACTGAAGTCGACTCGGGTGGATTCAGGTCGGCTCCGGGTGCATCTGCCTGGGCAGGCTCGGCCGGAACGCCTTGAGCGGAAGCAGGCTCGGCCGGGACGCCTTGGGCGGCGGCGGGCTCGGCTGCAACCGCTTCGCTCTGAGCGGGCGCGGACTCGGCGGCGGCGGGCTGGACAGCTGCGGTCTCGGGCGAGACTGCCTCTGCCGGAGCGCGCTCAGCAGTCTGCTCGGCGGCCAGCGCCTCGGCCTGAGCCGACGCAGGCTGGGCAGCGGTGGGCTCGGCTGAGGCGGGGTCGGCAGTGCCAGCCTCTGCAGCGGGCGACTCGGGTGAGGCTGCTTCTGCTGGGGTGGGTTCGGGGAAGTAGCCGCCTACGAGGATGGGCTTCTGGAAGCCGGTGTCGTCGAAGTCGGCGGCGGAGTACTCGGAGCGGGAGGTGAAGCCCGCGCCTTCCGGGCCGTGCAGGATCGGGGTGACGGCGCGCTCGAGGTCGGCGATCCGGCGGTCGCGCTCGGCGACCTCCCGGGCGACCCGTTCGAGCAGGGTGTCGACCTCGTCCATCCGGTAGCCGCGCAGCCCGACGCCGAACCTGGCCGTCTCGAGATCAGCCGCGGTGAGCGCTTGCCGGGCGGGCACGGACATGTCGGGTCGGTCGTCGTACGCAGTACTCATACCGCCCCACCGCCCCGAGGCGACGACGGCAACCGCTCCGATCAGGAGCACGACAATGAGTCCGAAGAACCACATCACGTGACCGATCGTGCCATGTCGGTGGACCTCACCGCACAACCGCTACAGGAATCAGCTGCCATCCGAGCCCAGCCGGTGCGCCTCACGCCGCTCGCGGGCCTCCGGGCTGTCGGCCTCCGCGACGTCCCGGGCCGCGGCCGCGGCGGCCTCCTCGGCGGCGGCGTCGGCCATCTCGCCGGCCTTGACGATGTAGCTGATCGCCTCGTCCACGTCGTCGGTGATGGTGAACATCTCCAGGTCGGCCGCGGAAATCTTGCCGTCGGCAAGCATCGTCTCGCGCAGCCAGTCCCCCAGCCCACCCCAGTACGACGTACCGAAGAGCACCACCGGGAACGAGGTGACCTTGCGGGTCTGGGCCAGGGTGAGCGCCTCGAACAGCTCGTCCAGGGTGCCGAACCCGCCCGGCATCACCACGAAACCCTGCGCGTACTTGACGAACATCGTCTTGCGGGTGAAGAAGTAGCGGAAGTTCATCCCGATGTCGACCCACTCGTTCAGGCCGTTCTCGAAGGGCAGCTCGATCCCGAGCCCGACCGACACGCCACCGGCCTCGGAGGCACCCTTGTTCGCCGCCTCCATCACGCCCGGTCCACCACCGGTGATCACCGCGTAACCGGCGCCGACCAGCTTTCCGCCGAGCTCCTCCGCGGCGGTGTACATCGGGTCGTCCGGCTTGGTCCGGGCCGAGCCGAACACGCTGATCGCGGCCCCGAGCTCGGCGAGCATGCCGAAACCCTCGATGAACTCCGACTGGATCCGCAGTACGCGCCAGGGATCCGTATGCACCCAGTCGGACGGGCCACGGCTGTCCAGCAGCCGCTGCTCCGATGTCGACTGCTGCACCTGGTTGCGCCGCATCACTACCGGCCCGCGCTGCTTCGAGCCCGGGGGACGGTCGGGGTGGATCGATGGTTCTGCCATGCCCCCAGGTTAGTGCGCCAGGCCCACTCTGACCTGCCGAGACCGGGCGCGCCCTACGCCGTCAACCAAGTCCTCAACCTCTGTTCACACTGCTCGATCTCCGCCTCGGGCACATACTCCTCCTGCTTGTGCGCTAGCAGCGGGTCACCCGGCCCGTAGTTCACCGCGGGGACCCCCAGCAGGGTGAACCGGGCCACGTCCGTCCAGCCGAACTTCGGCTGCGGTTCACCGCCGACCACCTGCAGGAACGCCGCCGCCGCGGGCCGGTCCAGTCCCGGCAGCCCGCCCGGGGCGGTGTCGGTGAAGGCGAGCTCGAACCCCTCGAAGACCTCGCGCAGGTGCGCCTCGGCCTCCGCCTCCGACCGGCTCGGCGCGAACCGGTAGTTGACCGTCACCGTGCACAGATCCGGTACTACGTTGCCCGCGACCCCGCCGCTGATGGCGACCGCGTTCAGCCCCTCGCGGTACTCGAGGCCGTCGATCGGCACCCGCCGCGGCTCGTACGCCGCCAGCCGGGCGAGGACCTCCCCGGCGGCATGGATCGCGTTCTTCCCCATCCAGGATCGGGCGGAATGCGCTCGCTCGCCGCGGGTGGTCACCTCGACGCGCATGGTGCCCTGGCAGCCGGCCTCAACCACCGCGTTCGACGGCTCCATCACCACGGCGAACACGCCCTGCAGCAGCTCGGGGTGCGTCTGGGTCAGCTTGAACAGGCCGTTCCGCTCCGCCTCGATCTCCTCGCAGTCGTAGAAGACGTAGGTGATGTCGCGGTTCGGCTCGGTCAGCGTGGCGGCGAGCCGGAGCCCCACCGCGACGCCACCCTTCATGTCGCAGGCGCCGAGGCCGTGGATCAGCCCGTCGGCGCGACGGGACGGCAGGTTGTCGTTCAGCGGCACCGTGTCCAGGTGCCCCGCGATCACGATCCGCTCGTCCCGGCCGAGGTCGGTCCGGGCGACGACGGTGTTGCCGTGCCGCGAGACGGTCAGGTGCGCGAAGGCCGACAGCGCCGCCTCGACCGCATCCGCGAGCTCCTCCTCGGTGCCGCTCACCGACGGGATGTCGACCAGCGCCTGGGTGAGGTCCGGTCCGGAGACGGTGAGATCGAGCTTGGCCATCAGTCTTCCTCTGCAGCTGGGGGCAGGAACACGCAGAACTCGTTGCCCTCCGGATCGGCGCACACCTGCCAGCCGATCTCGTCGTCCTTGCGCCGCAGCAGTGTCGCACCCGCGTCGAGCACCGGTTGCAGGTCGTCCGCCGTCACATCCCAGTGGATCCGGTTCTTCACCGTCTTCGGCTCGGGCACCGGCACGAACACCCAGTACGGGAACGGCAGTCCGGGCACGTTCTCCAGCCAGTACCACGGCTTACCCGAGTTGTTCGCGACCTCGACGCCGAGCACGCCGGCCCACCACCGCGCCTGCGCCTCGGGATCCGCCGAGTCGACCACGAGCTCCATCAGCTTGTACGCCGGAACCTTGTCCCGCACGAATCCGCAGAACTCCCCACCCTCCGGGTCCTCCATCACCGCCCAGTGCTGCTCGTCGGTGATCGGGCTCCGCACCTTGGCCCCGAGCCGCTCGAGTTCCTCGATCGAACTGGTGAGCAGGTCGAGGTGAACCCGCTGCTTCACCGTCCGCGGCTCGGTCACCTTGTTGATCCAGATCGTCTTCTCCGGCCGATCCCCGACCAACACCTCCGGATTGTCCGCAGGCGACGTCAATCCGAGAGCCTGCCCCCAGAACGACGTCATCGCACTGGGACAAGCGACGTCCACGCACAAATCCTTGAACCGGGCCACAGCCATACCGCAAGGCTAGTGTCTCGCAAGCGACGTAGTTGCCGCCCCGGAAAGACCGACCACCCCGACCACCCACCGCGAGTCGCCACTCCTGGCCCGGCCCCTCAGAGGGCGGGACCGGTACCACGGTGGGTCGTGGGCGGCGGCGTGGTTGGGGGCGAGGTGGTCAGGCGCTGTGTTTGCGGTGGTAGTGGCGGTTTACTCGTTCTCGGTTGCCGCAGGTCGGGGAGCACCAGGTTTGGCGGGGGTCGTCCTGGAGGAAGTACTTGACGCAGCGGGCGGCTGGGCAGGCTCGGAGGCGGGGGCGGTCGGGGCCGGTGAGGAAGTCGATGCCGGAGCGGCCGATCGCGCCTAGGAGGAGTGAGAGTGGGTCCGAGGCTCGAGGGGACCAGTGGGTGATCGGGTCGCTGTCGTCGGGCCAGGCGAGGTGGGCGGTGCCGAGTTCGTCGGCGGCCCTGTTGAGGAGGCCGAGGGCTGTCGCGGGAGCGAGCAGGGTGTTCGCGTCGGCGCGGCTGGGTGGTGCCGGGCTGACGGCTCGGGCGAAGAGGGACCTGACGGCTCGGCGGATCCCGTGGAGCGGAATCCGGAGCTCATCACCTGCGGGCAGCGCGTCAGGGTCGAACGGTCGGCCGATCACGTTCTCGACGAGTGGCGTGTTGTGGTGGATCCACTCCCGTACGCCGGCATCCGCCTCCAGGCTGTCCGCGATGCCGCCGTGTCCGTCGTGGCGGATCGTGGCGGCGAGTTCGAAGGCCAGCGCGCTCATGGCGGCGAGTCTAATGGGAAAGCCTCTTGCTGCCATATGAGTCGGCCATCTAGGGTTTCTAACGGAATCAGCCAGACCTACCGTTAGGAGCAGCCGTGACCCCAGAGCCGGCCGTAATCCCCGAGGTGAGAGATGCCGGCGAGCGACTGGACGCAGTACTGGTCGAGGTCGACGACTCCGCAGTACGAGCGTCCTCGGGGCTGCCGGGGTGGTCGCGGGGGCACGTGCTGACGCACATCGCGAACTTCAGCGAGGCGATGACACGCCAGGTCGAGGAGGCGCTCGCGGGCCGGCTGATCGAGATGTACGACGGCGGCCGGCCGGCGCGGGAGGCCGCGATCGAAGCCGGAGCGGGGAGATCGGCAGAGGAGCTCAAGCAGCACGTCAGCCGGGCGACCAAGAGGTTGATCGCCGCCTGGGATCGCGTCGACGACTGGAGCCGCCCGGTCCTCCATCGGGACGGCACCCTCGCGGACACCGTTTACACAGGCTGGCGCGAGATCGAGATCCACACCGTCGACCTGGCGCTGGAGCCGACCAGCGACCAGTGGCGAACGGAGTTCTGCCTTCACCTGCTCGACTTCCTCCGCCCACGCACCCCCGAAGGCACCCACCTGATCCTCCAAGCCGGCGAAACCCGCTGGGAACACGGCGAAGGCAAACCCGTCCTCCTGACCGGCACCCTCCCCGACCTCACCGCCTGGTTCGCCGGCCGCACTCCTGTCGGCAAGCTCACCGGCACTCCCCCAGACCTCCTCCCCTGGCCCTGACCGCCCAGCGTGAACCGGCTGCCCCAGCGTGGCTCACGGGTCGGGGGTGAACCGACAGTGGATTGCCCGGCACAGGTTTAAGGTTGTCGGCGGCGGTCCACATCCATTGCGCCTGCGAGGTGAGGGCTTCGTGAGCTCGGGGAAATTGTTGTCGGCTGATCGCGCGCCGGCGCTGTCGGTCCGGGGCCTGGGCAAGCACTTCGGGGAGCGGGTCGCGTTCCAGGATGTGTTCTTCGAGGTTGGGTACGGCGAGGTCTTCGGCTTCCTGGGTCCGAACGGCGCGGGGAAGACGACGATCGTGCGGACGCTCGGCACTCTCATCGCACCGACTTCGGGCTCGGCGACTGTCGCCGGAATCCCGCTGACGGCTGAGAACGGAGTGGAGATCCGCCGGCGGATCGCGATCGTGCCTGAGTCACCGGGCCTGTATCTCCGCCTGAGCGTGACCGAGAACCTCGAATGCTTTGGCGACCTCTACGAGACGCCGGGCTTGAAAGATCGCATTCAAGATGCCCTGCGGGCCGTCGACATGACCGACCGAGCCGGCGACGCCTGCGGCACCTTGTCCAAAGGACTTCGTCAGCGGGTCGCCCTGGCGAGGGCGCTGCTCAGCGACCCGGAGGTGTTGTTCCTCGACGAGCCGACGTCCGGGCTCGACCCGGTCGGCGCCCGCGATGTCCACGAGCTGATCGACGAGCTCCGGAATCGCGGCGTGACGATCTTCCTCACGACGCACCGCCTCGAGGAGGCCGAACGCCTCTGCGACCGCGTCGCGATCCTGAACACGACCTTGCGAACGATCGGCCGGCCGGCTGACCTCCGCGAACAGCTGTTCGCCAAGACGCTGGCCGTCCGGACGCTCGTCCCGCTCCCCGAGCCGGGGCGCGTCTTTGACGGCCTCCCGGCTGTCGACGGCTGGCGCGAGAGAGATTCCGGTGCGTATGTCGTCTCCGTGTCCGACTCCACGATCGCCGCGCCGGCGGTCGCCCGCGCTCTCGTGGCTGCCGGCGCGGACGTGCTGTCGATCAGCGAGTCGTACCACTCCCTCGAGGACATCTACCTCCAGCTCATCGACGAGGACAACGAAGTAGGCCGAAGATGAGCGTGAGCTGGAGGAGGGTCCGGGCTGTCTTCCGCAAGGAGCTTCGCGAGTACCGGCGCAACACCTCGATCGTCGCGGCGATGGCCGTCCTCCCCCTGATCTTCGCCATCAACCCGCTGGTCGCCGTCTTCGCCCTGCCGGCGTCATCCGCGGACTCACTCGCGCAGGGCAACACTCTGCTGTACCTGCTGGGCATACCAGCGGTCGTGCCGGCCTTGATCGCCGCGTACCCGGTGGTCGGCGAGCGTCAGCAGGGCACGCTCGAGCCTGTGCTCACGACGCCGATCCGTGGCGAGGAGTTCCTGCTGGGCAAGGCGCTGGCATCCTTCGTTCCGTCAGTCGCGATCTCATTCGCGGTCTACGCGCTTGTTCTCGCCTGCATCGCGGTGTTCGCAGCTCCGGCTGTGGCGTCGGCGCTGTTCAAAGGCCGGGAACTCGTCGCCCAGGTGCTCTTCACGCCGCTGCTCGCCGGCTGGTCGATCTGGGTCGGCATCGCCATCTCGGCGCGATCGAGCGATGTCAGGGTCGCGCAGCAGCTCGGCATGCTCGCGAGTCTCCCGTCGGTCGCGGTGTCGACGCTCGTGGCGTACGACGTCATCCATGCCAGCCTCGGACTAGGTATCGGCCTCGCGGTGCTGCTCCTGGTGCTCGATGTTCTCGGCTGGCGGATCGTGTCAGCGATGTTCGACCGTGAGCGCCTCATCACAGGCACGAAGCCCTGAAGTGCAGCCACCTCAGGGCCGATGCGACAGCCGGATGCTCTACGAGACGGTGAAGTCGTCGACCTGGATGAACGTGTCGACGCCGGGAGCGGTGAAGCCGGCGTAGACAGTGACCTCGTGGACTCCCGCCGGAATGGTGACGGAGACCTCTTGGTGGACGTAGCCGGTGGAGGCGGCGAAGGTTTTCTCGCCCAAGACCTGACTGCCGTCGGCGCCTAGCCGTACTCCGAAGCGGCCGCCGGCTGCGGGGAGGTTGGTTGAGGCGTTGATCCAGGAGCCGAAGGTGTACTTCGTTCCTGGGGTGACCGGGACCGTCTGGGTCAGGGCACTCCAGCCGGTGTCCGAAGTGCGAATCCGACGAAGAGGTTGCCGTTGCCGGCCCAGCAGGACGGCCAGAGGTCGCCGTCGTTCTTGCTCGGCGTCCCCGTCGTCCCGACCGTCGCAGTACCGACGTAGGTGCTGGGGGCTACCGGTCCGGCCGGCGCACCACCCGCGGACGAGTCGGTGAGAATCGCGGCCGTACCGAAGACCAGCGGCAGTACGGCGAGTAGGGCCCCACGCTTCATGACTTGCCTACTCGTCCGGCCCAGACGGGCAATCGATTTCTCGCAATCTACGAGTACGGCCCGGAGCGGTCAAGAGTTACGGTCGGACGAATTTGACCGGGGATCGCGATCCGCCTTATTTGGAACAGACTCACCGCGTTTCGACCAGGGTGCAGACGTTGACACTCTCTCGTTCGGCTGCCTAGTCTTCGGAAATCGATTTCTGACGATTGACCGGAAAGCGGGTCGAGGATGCCAGTTGTGCCGCACCGTGCGAACGCCCAGCGCACGGCCGACGAGCTGCCGCGGGACCTGGTCACCCGGGGGCTCGACGCCGCCCGGAACGCGATCGAGACCGAGGCCGCCGCCGTCTCGGCGCTGGCGGATCGGCTGGACGGAGTCTTCCTGGACGTGCTCACCGCGGTCGCCGCCTGCGAGGGACACCTGGTCGTCACCGGCCTCGGCAAGTCCGGACTCGTCGGACGCAAGATCGCCGCCACGCTCGCGTCGACCGGGACGCCGGCGACGTTCATCCACTCGGGCGACGCGCTGCACGGCGACTCCGGCGCGGTCACCTCGCGGGACCTGGTGCTCGCGCTGTCCGCGTCGGGCGAGACGGCCGAGGTGTGCGCGTTCGCCCGGATGCTCGCCGAGCGGGACATTCCGGTGATCGCGATGACCGGCGCCGAGGAGTCGACCCTGGCCAAGCTGGCGACGTACACGCTCGACACGATGGTGCTGCGCGAGGCCGACCCGCTGAACCTCGCCCCCACCGCGTCGACCACCGCCGCCCTGGTGATGGGCGACGCCCTCGCCTGCGCGCTCGTAGTACTGCGCGAGTTCACTCACCACGATTTCGCGCGGTTCCATCCGTCCGGGGCGCTCGGCCGCAAGCTGCTCGGCCTCGGGGAGGATGCATGAGCCGGTACGACGTGTGCGTGCTCGGGTCGTTCATGAAGGACCTGGTGGCTAGCGCGGACCGGCGGCCGTTGCCCGGGGAGACCTTGCACGGCACCGGGTTCGCGGAGTTCCTCGGCGGCAAGGGTGTGAACCAGGCGATCGCCGCGGCCCGGATGGGAGCCCGTACTGCGATCGTCGGCACCATCGGCGACGACCGGTACGGCGAGGAGTTCCTGGACCTGCTGAAAGCCGACGGGGTCGACACCGCCTGGGTCGTCCGGCATCCCGAGCTCGGCACCGGCGTCGGGCTTCCGCTGGTGCTCCCGGACGGCAGCAACTCGATCATCATCGTGTCCCGCGCGAACTCGGCGATCACCCCGGCCGATGTCGAGGCAGCCGCCGGCCTCCTGACGTCCAGTGCAGTACTCAGTGTGCAACTGGAACTCCCGGTCGAGGCGAGCAGAGCTGCCCTCCAGCTCGCCTCGACCGCGGGCGTCACCACGATCCTGACCCCGGCTCCGGTCGGGCCGGTCGATCCGTCGCTCGCGTCCTTCGTCGACATCCTGGTTCCGAACGAGGTGGAGGCGGCCGCGCTCACCGGGCTCGACTGCGACGACGAGTCCCAGGTGCCGGCGATCGCGAAACGGCTGGCCGGCGAGTGGGACCTGCGTGGTTGCGTGATCACGCTCGGCTCACGAGGCGCCTACGTGCTCGACCTGGTCGCCGGTATCGAGGCTCGAGTGCCCGCGCATCGGGTGGCGACCGTGGACACGGTCGGCGCGGGCGACGCCTTCTGCGGATCACTCGCGGCATCACTCGCCGCGGGCGCCACACTGGCGGACGCAGTACGGCTGGCCAACGCCGCCGGGGCGCTCTCCACAACCGTGAATGGCGCGGCCGCTTCAGCCCCCGACCGGTCTACCGCCCAGGCGCTGCTCGACGCGCAACCTTTTGATCAGTCGCCTTTCCCAGTCGGACAGCCGCCGCCGTGAGATCCTAGTGTCCCCTCTCAGAGTTGCTTTGCGTGCAAAGCAACTCTGAGAGGGGACACTAGTGCCGTCCAGGCGGCAGAACGGCCTCAAGCGGGGAGCGAGCATGACGACGATCTACGACGTCGCGCGTAGATCTGGCGTATCGCCGGCCACCGTCTCGCGGGTGCTGAGCGGCCGTCGCAACGTCGACCCGGAGCTGTCGGAGAAAGTCCGGGCCGCGGTCGCCGAGCTCGGCTACCGGCCGAACGGGGTGGCGCGCAACCTGCGCCGCGCGAGCACCAACCTGTGGGCCGTGGTCATCTCCGACATCGAGAACCCGTTCTTCACCTCGCTGGTCCGCGGTCTCGAGGACGTCGCCCAGACCGAGGGCTACCACGTGGTGCTGTGCAACTCCGACGAGGACCCGGCCAAGGAGGCGGCGTACGCGTCGGCGGTACTGACCGAGCAGATGGCCGGCGTGGTGATCTCCCCGACCTCGACCGCCGAGGGCGTCCAGCTGCTCGACGGGGCGAAGACCCCGATGGTGCTGATCGACCGCCGGGTCGAAGGCGTCGAGGCGGACACCGTGCTGGTCGACAACGAGCACGGTGCTTTCGAAGGTGTCAACCACCTGATCGACGGCGGCTACCGCCGGATCGCCTGTATCACCGGCCCGCGCCGCGTCAGTACCGCGATGGACCGGCTCGCGGGATACCGCTCGGCCCTGCGCTCGGGTGGGATCCGCTACCAGAAGGACCTGGTCCGGCACGCCGACTTCCGCGAAGCCGGTGGCTACGCCGCGATGGAGAGCCTGCTCGACCTGCCCGAACCACCGGAAGCCCTCTTCGTCACCAACAACCTGATGACCGTCGGCGCGCTGGAGTGCCTGGCCAAACGAGGCATCCGCGCCCCCGACGACATCGCCATCGTCGGCTTCGACGACATCCCCTGGGCCGACCTCGTCGTCCCCTCCCTCACGACCGTCGCCCAGCCGACGTACGAGCTGGGCCGCACCGCCGGCCTCCTCCTGAAGGACCGCATAGCCTCCCCCGGCCGCCCCCCATCCACAGTCACCCTCCGCACCGAACTCCACATCCGAACCACCTCAGCCCCGAAGAAGCCCTAGCTGAAACCGCGGCCGGGGATCTGCTCGCAACGGCTAGGCTGAGTTCCACGAGGCCTTCGATGGCCGCGGAGAGAACGCCAGGTCTGCTGCCAGACCCTTCCGGCTCGGTCCGGTTGTGGCGCTCCGGACCATCGAAGGCCTCGTTCTTTTCAGAGCCCCTCCACCGGCCACCACGGATACGCCTCCATCGTTCCCGGCAACGCCAGAACCTTGAATCCGTGGCCCAGGCTCTCCCCTTCGAACCGCGGGCGAGGGTTTCGTGATGCGGGAACCCGCGCACGTGCCCGAAGGACGCCACCACGTCCCGCCTGCCACCCGGCCACTCGTCCGCTGTCTGCAGGATCGCTTCCAGGACCATGCCGGCTACGTAGTTGTAGAACACCACCTGATCGGTCCTCAGTTCGGCCTCAGCCGAGATCGCGGCCTTCTCGAAGATGACGGCGTTCACCACGATCGCGGGCACCCCCGCCAGTTGAGCTGCGACGAACTGCCGGCGCGGAAACCTCTTCACGTGCTCGGACCAGTGCAGGGACTTGCCTACCGGCACTGCCAACCGCTGACGACAGGTCCCGCCCCGAAATTCCCCGGCCCGGCCGGTGATCTGCCCCGAAGCAGCAGATCAGCCGGCCGCAACGCGCTGGGGTTCCACTGTCCGGCGGGGGTCGTAGTGCGGGACCCAGCGGGCTAGCCAGGCGGTGCCGGTGATGGTCAGGGCGCCTAGGGCGAGGCTGGCTGCGGCCAGTGGGGCGATGAAGGTGATGGCGCTGATCAGGATCGGGCCGATGACGCTGCCGAATTCGGCGCAGAAGGTCCAGCCGCCGAGGAACTGGGCGCGCAGGGTCGGTGGGGAGGCGTCGGCGCCGAGGGTCTTGACGATGCCGGAGCCGAGGCCATTGCCGATGGCCATGAAGATACCTACCGCGACGACGCCGATCATTGCCGTGGACAACGGCAACGCCAGCATGCCGAGGCCGAGCAGGAGGGTTGACGGTACGGCGATCCAGACGCGGCCGAGGCGGTCCATCACCAGGCCGGCCGGGTAGAACAGCAGCATCTCGATGCCGTTGGTGATGCCGAAGATGATCGACGTGTCGGTGGCGGAGAGGCCCAGATGCTCGCCCCACAAGGGGATCAGGCTGGTCCGGGCGGCCCGCGCGACGGCGATCACGAAGACACCAGCGCCCAGGGTGAGGAACGTACGGCGGTGGTCCCAGAGCACCTTCTTGATCGGCTGGTGTTCGGGCTGGACCGGGTCGCTCAGCTCCCGCGGCTCGCCGGCCGTCAGCAGCACGATCGCGGCCGCTGCCGAGCCGACGATCCCGACACCGTAAGCGCCGCAGATGCCCCACAGGTGACCGGCGAGCGCGCCGAGGAAGGGGCCGACGAACAAGCCGATCCGGCTGACTCCGCCCAGTGTCGACAGCGCCCGCGCACGGAGTCCGACCGGGACGACCTCGGTGACGTAGGACTGCCGCGCCAGGCTGAACACCGCACCCGCGAGCCCCGCGACCAGCAAGGCGAGGCCGAGCAGCCACGGAGTACGGATCAGCATCGCGGCTGTCCAGGCGACCATGCTCACGAGTGCTGCGACCAACAGCGCCCGCCGCTCACCAATCCGTACTACGAGCGCGCCCGCCGGAAGCGACCCCGCGAACTGCCCGATCCCCAGCACGCCGACCAGGAAAGCGGCGAACCCCACCGAGGCCCCAAGGTCCAGCGCGGATAACGCGACAACAGGAAGGACCGCCCCCTGTCCGACCGCATTCAGCACAGTCGGCCCGAACGCCGGCACCGCGATCCGCCACAAACTGAACTCCGCCACCCACCCTCCAGCCATTTATCTCGACATCAAGATACATGACCTGAAGAGACCTCGGGCATGGTGTTTCCCGGGTGACGGGATGTCGGATTGCCGGTGGGTGGTACTACTCGGCCAGGTGGTTGTCGGCGTAGGCGTTCATGGCGGCTTGCATGAACTCGACGAGTGAGTCGTCGCCGTTGCCGATCGTCCGGCGGAAGCGGTCGTCGTCCACGTACATCTGGCCCAGGCCCTTGTAGGCCTCGCGGGTCGGCGTCCAGAACAGGCAGGTGACCTCGTAGTGCAGCTGGATCAGGTCCTGCACGCTCATGTCGAGCACGTCGGCTCCTTCCGCCTTCAGGGTCGCGAGACCTTCGTGGACGCGGGTGTAGCCGGTCCGGGCGTTCTCGGCGTCGGCCTCGGTCCAGCCCTGCATCCGCTCGTTGCTCGCGTCGACGGCCTCGTCGCCCCAGCGTTCCCGGGCCTCGGCCTCGTACGGGTTGTGCTCGAATCCTTCGAATACCTTGCGTGGCTCCATCTCTCCTCCTTTCCTGAGGTTCTCGATGGTGGAATCGACGGTACGGACCAGTTGCCCGAGGCGTAGTTGTTCGCGCAGCAGCCACTCCTTGTGCCGCCCGAGCACCTGGATCGTGCTGGCGTTGCTCTGCTTCGCCAGTACGTCGGCGACCACGTCCAGGCTGAGCCCGAGCTCCCGCAGCAGCAGGATCTGCTGGAGGCGGAGGAGCTGTTCCTCTTCGTAGTAGCGCCGCCCGTTGCTCGCAGTACGGGCTGGGACCAGCAGGCCGATCGCGTGATAGTGCCGCAGGGTCCGCGACGTGACGCCCGAGTCGCGAGCCACCTCGGCGATCGACCAGGCCACGGCCGCACCGCCCTTCCACTCGTGCCCGGACTTTCCGGCCACACCTAGGACGGTAGATGTTGTCGCTACGTCAACTTCAAGTTGATCAATGCGGCGGCGGAGGCGGCGTGTTGCCGGCCTTGATCCACTCGACACACGCCCGGGCCGATTTCTCCGCCGGCCGGACCTGGAGCCCGGCTGCCACAGCGCGGGCGTTGGACAACTGGAAGGTGCCGTCGTTCGACCCATCATTCGGAAGATGGAAGCGGTCCACAGCGGGATCCCAGTCGACCGGCAGAGCATCCGGTACTGCGGAACGCCAGGCGTCGGCGAGTTCCGCCATCGTCGTTGTCGAGCTGACAGCGTTGAAGGCGCCGCCGGGCCCGTCGATGGTCAGGCGGAGGAGGAACGCGGCGAGATCGCGGGCGTCGAGGTGCTGGATCGGCTGATCGGGGCGAGCCGCGCACTCCGGAGCCTTGCCGGTGGCCAGCGCTTCGCCCCAGTTGCCGAAGTCCGGGTTGTAGGGGCCGACGACGAAGCCCGAGCGGACCGAGGCAGCGCGCTCTCCGTACACCTCAGCCAGGACGCGCTCGGCTCGCACCTTGTGGGGGCCGTAGAGGTCCATGGTGAACTCGTCGTCGCTGGTGCCTGCAGGCCATGGGAGGAGTTCAGCATCCTCGGTCATCCCGGGCTGGGTCTTGCTTGCGTAGACGGCGATCGAGGACATGAAGGTGTACCGCGCGACGCGGTGCCGCAGGAGTTCAGCAGTACGGCGTACGTCGCCGACCAGGAATCCGGACAGGTCGATCACGCCGTGCCACTCCCCCACCTCGAGCGCGTCGGGAGTGGCTCGGTCGCCGATCAACTGCTTGGCCTCGGGGAAGAGTCCCGGCTTGGTCAGCCCGCGGTTGAACAGGGTGATCTCGTGGCCGTCGCGCAGGGCTGCCTCCACCACGTGACGGCCGAGGTTCTTCGTACCGCCGAGGATCAGCAGCCTGGTCACAGCTCGTCCGTGAGGTCGGCCAGCTCGGCCAGTAGCGGCCCGATCCAGTCCTTCGACTCAGGCACGGTGCGGTGGCCTTCCTCGACGATCCAGCCGAGCGCGATCGTGATGAAGCAGATCCCTCCGACCGTCAGTTGCCGGCTCACCAGATCTTTGCCGGCGCCGGTGGCATCGAGGTAGCGGGCAACGATCGGCTCCGATTGGTGGCCGTAGGCAACGGCATCGCGGACCAGCGTATACAGATCGCTCAGGTGCGGCGCGCAGTACGACAAGGGCCAGTCGACTGCGGTCCACCGCGTGCCGTCCGTGACGAGATTCTTCGGCACGAAGTCACTGTGGATCACGGCCAGCGGCGACTGACGATGTAAGTCGTCGAGTGCCGGGACAGCCTTCACCAGCAGGTTTCCCGCAGATCCGGTTCCATCGGCTCGATCCGTTCCACCAGGTCGACGAGGCGCTCCGGGGTGAACCCGCTCGGCTCTTCCACCGGTTCGGCGTGCATCGACGCCAGCAACTCCGCCGCAGCGAGGAACCCGTCGATGGTCGGCTCCTGCTCCAGATTCACCCGCCCGACATCGGCAAGCACCAGCAGTACTGCGTCGTCCGCGCGGGCAGACCGGATCAGCTCCGGGGCGGGTAGACCGAGTGGGACGACCAGCCGCTCGTACACCTCGGCCTCACTGCTCTGGGCATCGCTGCCTCGCTTGACGATCACGCTGCGAAGCCCGTACGACAGCCGCCATACCTCGGAAGAGCCCCACTCCCGCAGCAACTCCCCCTTCAGCGCGTCGACGTCGGGCGCCTGGGTGGCCTCGAGCACGGCATCGGCGACAGGTTCCAGCCAGACGGGACGCATGCGGAAAACCCTTTCACAGGATGCGGGCTCAGCCCCACTGCTTTTCGCAGGCGGCGAGGATGCGTGCCACGATCCGGCCGGCGACCTCCGCGGGGTCGAAGTCGGTGACGATCCGATGCGGGCCGTTCTCCGCGGCGGTGAAGCGGGTGCTCGATCTGCGCCACCACCGCGCCGCCCAGGCGGATCCGCTGGGTCTGCTCGATCCCGATCGCCGTGATCGGCAGACTCGAGGCAAAGACCGCTGCAGCCGCGTCCACATCGCACTTGATGTTGTGCTCGCGGCGCCTGCGGATCCGGCGCCGGCTCTGTCCGCGAGACGCCGAGGTGAACAGGTCACCGGTCGTCTGGCAGGCTTTGGGCATGACTGAGAACGCCACCCGCGCCTGGGGCTTCGGCCTCGCCACCGTCACCGCTTCGGGCACCGTGCTGGACGTCTGGTACCCGGCCCCGGAACTGGGTGTCGCTCCCGAGGGCGCGAAGGCGCCGGCCGAGCTGATCGCTGCCGAGGGCAACGACGACCTGCGCCAGGTACGCCGGTCCGTGGTGCTCGCCGAGATCGCGCTGAACGACGCACCGGCCGACACCGCGGACGCATACCTGCGGCTGCACCTGCTGTCGCACCGGCTGGTCCGCCCGCACGGAATCAACCTGGACGGCATCTTCGCCGCGCTGCCGAACAACGCCTGGACCTCGCACGGCCCGGTCCCGGTCGAGCAGGTCGAGCAGGTCCGGCTCCGGGCCCGCGCGGCCGGGTTGCACCTGAGCGTCACGAGCGTCGACAAGTTCCCGCGGATGACGGACTACGTCGTACCGAGCGGTGTCCGGATCGGCGACGCGGACCGGGTTCGGCTGGGCGCGCACCTGGCCGAGGGCACCACGGTGATGCACGAGGGCTTCGTGAACTTCAACGCGGGAACGCTCGGCACCTCCATGGTCGAAGGCCGGATCGTGGCCGGTGTGGTGGTCGACGACGGCAGCGACATCGGCGCGGGCGCGTCGATCATGGGCACCCTGTCCGGCGGCGGCAAGGCGGTCATCTCGATCGGCAAGCGCTGCCTGCTCGGCGCCAACGGCGGGATCGGGATCTCGCTCGGCGACGACTGCGTGGTCGAGGCGGGGCTCTACGTGACCGCCGGCACCAAGGTCACCCTGCCGGACGGCAGCGTGGTGAAGGCGCGCGACCTGTCCGGTCAGCCGGGTCTGCTGTACCTGCGCAACTCCGTCACCGGTGCCGTCGAGGCGCGGCCCCGGCAGGGTGAAGGCATCACCCTCAACGAGGCCCTGCACGCCAACGCGTGACCAAAGCCCGCTGCGTGACCAACGCCCCAGGGCGCCGCGCCAACCAACGTGACGCCCGGCACGTCAACCACTTCGTGACCCGACTGACGGAACCTGCCCGCCGGTACCGCGCGTTGAGACCGGTATGCCGATGAAACGGGGCGCGGTCGTCGCCATAGGTGCGGTGGGCGTGCTCGCGCTCGCCGTCGGCGCGGGGATCTCCTGGATCGGCGGCAAGGAGTTCGGCCCGTTGCTGCCGCCCCGCGAACAGTGCGAGGCCACCGTCGGCGGCACCTCGGTCGTGGTCGACCTGGAGCAGGCGGAGTCGGCCGCGATCATTGCCGGAGTCGCCGTACGTCGCGGGCTGCCTCCGCGGGCGGCGACGATCGCCCTCGCGACGGCGTACCAGGAGTCCGGGCTGCGCAACCTGGCTCACGGGGATCGGGACTCGCTCGGATTGTTCCAGCAGCGGCCGTCGATGGGCTGGGGTACTGCGACGCAGGTGCGGGATCCGCACTACGCAGCGTCGAAGTTCTATGACGCGCTGGTGAAGGTGAAGAACTACCAGAACCTCGCGGTGACGGTCGCGGCCGACCGGGTCCAGCGCAGCGCCTTCCCCAACGCCTATGCCGACCACGAGGACGACGCGCGCATCTTGGCGTCGGCCCTGACGGGTCAGTCGAAGGCCGCGTTCAGTTGCACGGTCAACACGGCCTCACTGCCTGCGCAGACCGCCGGCAAGAACGGCCTGACGCCTCGCGCCGAGGCCGTGCGCACGGATCTCCTGGCAACGTTCGGAGAGCTGTCGACCGGGGGCTATCAACCTGGCGGCCTCACCACCGGGCACATGGAAGGCTCCGCGCACTACGAGGGTCGCGCGGTCGACATCTTCGTCAAGCCCGTCTCGGTCCCGAACACCACCAAGGGCTGGGCTCTCGCGCAGTACCTGGTCGCCCGCGCCGAACACCTCGGCATCAAGACAGTCATCTTCAGCGACCGCATCTGGACCGCCGGAGGCCGCTCCGACAGCGGCTGGCGCGACTACCAGCCCCCGGACCGCCCCGGCAACAAAGCCACCCTCCGCCACCTGGACCACGTCCACGTAGACGTCATCGACCAGTAGACCCCACGCAGTACCGGGACAGGCTGAGGACGGCGTACGGAAAGACAGGAAGTGGTTGCGGATGCCGGTACGTCGTTCGCCTGGCCGGGGCGCTCCGGCGCCCGGGAGAGGTTGTACTTCCTGTCGGTCGGTACATCCCTGGCCGCCACATACTCACTTGCCCCGGCATGCGGATGGGGTCGGGATGCAAACACCCGGGCGACCGAAGGTCACCCGGGTGATGTAGCCACCTGGTTCTTCGAGCCGCGACGTAGGAGCGGCGAACCGGATGCGGGGGTTACTCGTCGTGCTCCTGTGGGGGGAGGGCGGCGATGAAGGGGTGGTCCTTGTCGATCTTGCCGAGCTTGGAGGCGCCGCCGGGGGAACCCAGGTCGTTGAAGAAGTCGACGTTCGCGGTGTAGTAGTCCTTCCACTGCTCCGGAGTGTCGTCCTCGTAGTAGATCGCCTCGACGGGGCAGACCGGCTCGCAGGCTCCGCAGTCGACGCACTCGTCGGGGTGGATGTAAAGCATCCGGTTGCCCTCGTAGATGCAGTCGACGGGGCATTCCTCGACACACGCGAGGTCCTTCAGGTCAACACACGGCTGCGCGATGACGTAGGTCACTGGTACTCCTCCTATGGCCAGCAGGCGCAGCGGACTGGTGCTGCGGTGCGGTATTCCTGATGCTCGAAGTTGCTGCGGATACCTAGTATCACGGTAGTACCAGCCCCACTCTGCCAGGAGTCCGCATGGTGTCAGGCCTCAGTGCCCGTGATATCGGCCACCGTGTCGTAGTTCGCCACCGGCTGCCGGGCGGCCAGCTGACCGATGTGCTCGGAGTTCTGCAGTCGATCGACTCCGCCACCCTGGTTGTCCGGCATGCTGACAGTACGCTTCATCCGATCCGTTGGGAGGATGTGGCGGCCGCCAAACCGATCCCCCCGCTCCCCCTCCGGCCGGTGGACGTGGAGCAACTCTTCCTCACCACCGCGCTCGGCAGACCCGCCGTGGAGACCTCGTACGTCGGGCAGTGGCTGCTGCGGGCCTCGTCGGGGTGGACCGGCCGGGCGAATTCCCTCCTGCCCGCAGGCGATCCGGGCATGTCCCTCAGCGATGCCCTCAAGCACGCGGAGGACTTCTATGCGGAGCGAGGCCTGCCCGCGCTGGCCCTGGTACGCCTGAACAGCCCGGAGGCCAATCAGCTCCAGGAGCACGGCTGGAAGGACGCCCGCCCCTGGCAGGCCGACGTACTGGTCATGCACACCTCGCTGGACCTAGTGAATGGCGCTCCGGAGTACGAGGTGACTGTGACCCCTCAGCCGGACGCAGCGTGGTACGAGACGGCCTTTGACGGGCCTGTACCGGCTCCGGCGCCCGCGGTGATGGAGGGAGCGCCTCACGCGGCCTTCGCCTCGGTCTCGCTGGACAGGCGGGTCGTGGCGGTCGGCCGAGGCTCCATGACGGGCCACTGGCTCGGAATGGACGCCGTGCGGGTCGACCCGCAGTACCGGCGCCGCGGGCTCGCCACGGCCGTCCTGCAGGGCCTCACCCGCTGGGCAGGGCCTCTCGGCGGCCGCCGCAGCTACCTGGAAGTGGTCGAGGACAACACCCCGGCCATGACCACCTACACGAACCTCGGGTACGCAGAGGCGTACCGCTACCGGTACCTAGCCGGCCCGGGGCACCAGCCGGAGAGCTGACCCCGCCCCAATCAACGCAAGCCCAGCAAACCCCGCCAGTACTGCGCTCAGCGCGCCCGCCGGCGAGGTAGAACCACCAACCAGCGCGGCATAAACGGAGCCGACCACCGCCACCCCGAGCGCCCCGGACAGCTGCGCATTCGTGGCGACGACTCCGGACAGATCAGACGCGTACTGCGTGGGCATGGCTGAGGTGATCGCCCCGATGAGCGTGTTCGAGCTGAACCCAAGCCCCAGCCCGCCGATCCCCAGCAGAGCGAACAACAGCGGGCCAGAGCGTCCACCGAGCACCAGATAGGCCAGCACGGCCAGATAGCCCACCACCAGCAGCGCACACCCGATCACCGGCATCCAGCCGAACCGCTCGGGCAGCCGCGGCAGGATCGGCCCGGCGAGCCCGAACGCGGCCACCCACACCACCATCGCGAACCCCGAGTACGCCGGGCCCTTGCCGAGTCCTTGCTGCAGGTAGAGCGCCAGGACGAAGAGCAGCGCGAAGTACCCGGCTGTGGTGACACCGTGGGCGAGCAGACCCGCGCGCACCGCGGAGGACCGCAGTACCTGCCGGGCGATCAGCGGGCGACCACCAGCCGCGGCCGCGCGGCGCTCGCCCTGTTCGAACAGCACGATCATCGGGACGCTCAGAGCCAGGCAGATCCAGGCCCAGGCCGGCCAGCCGCGCTCTGAACCGAGCAGCAACGGCACGATTACCAGCAGGACGGCCGCGGACAAGGTGACCACGCCACGGAGGTCGATCGACTGCCGCTCGTCGTGGACCCCATCGGCCGGCAGGCGCCGCAGCGCGACCAGGGTGAGCCCGATACCGATCGGCACGTTGATCAGGAAGATCGGCCGCCAGGCGGTTCCGAACAAGTCAGCCGAGATCAGCAGACCACCGAGCACCTGTCCGGCAACTGCTCCCCCGGACAACGCGATCGAGAAGAACCCGAGCGCCTTCACCCGCTCCCGCCCGGCGAAGTGCAACTGGATGCCGCTCAGCACCTGCGGCACCATCAGCGCGGCCCCGGCGCCTTGGACGAACCGGGCCACCGTCAGCGAGTAGACCTCCGGGGCGATCCCGCAGACCAGCGAAGCCGCCGTGAACACCTGTAGCCCGAGCAGGAATACCCGGCGATACCCGAGCGACGACCCGAGCCGGGCCCCGGTGATCAGCAGTACCGCGAAGGCGACGACGTACCCGGAGACGACCAAGGCGACCTGTCCCTCCGAGGCTCCGAGCGTCTCGCCGATCGACGGCGCCGCGGTGTTCGCGACCGCGGTGTCCACGTTCGCCATGAACTGCCCGGTCAGCAGGATGGCGAGGATCGCGGTACGGCCTGTTGCGGGTCTGGTGTCAGCAGTCGTTGTCCACACGCGGGTTGAACGCGCCGCGGGTGCCGGGTGTGAGGGATGGGGATCGGTAAGGTCGGCGCATGGCAGAGGTGGCGCGGCCGGAGTACGCAGGCGACTACGAGGGCACGGTGCACGTCGAGTACACGCCGCACCCGGACGACGGGGTGGCCGATCCGGGCGAGATCGTCTGGACCTGGGTGCCGTTCGAGGAGGATCACCACCGGGGCAAGGACCGCCCGGTGCTGGTGGTCGGCTCGGACGGGCCGTGGCTGCTCGCGTTGATCCTGACCAGCAAGGACCACGACCGCGACGCCGCCGACGAGGCTCGCTGGGGACGCGTCTGGCTGGACATCGGCAACGGCGCCTGGGACAAGGAGGGTCGCAACAGCGAAGTACGGCTCGATCGCGTACTGCGGGTCGACCCGCGGCAGGTCCGGCGCGAAGGCTCGGTGATCGGCGAGGCCATGTTCGACACGGTCGCCGAAGACCTGCACGAACTCCACCGCGCCTGAGACTCCGGCGCCCGCGAACACGCCGGGAAGCAGCCCCGAGAACGACGAAGGCCGCCCCGTCAGGAGCGGCCTCGATCGGAGTGGCGGTGGTTCAGCTGGGCGGACGGGTCGTCGTCGGCGGCTTCGTCATGCCCGGGGTGGGCGGCGTGGGCGGCGTGCCCGGCTTCGGGCCGCAGCGGATGTCGTCGGCCGCGTTGTACTTCGTCAGGAAGGACTCGGTCTTGACCCGCTGGCCGTTCTTCGCGAAGTACCGGTAGATCCTGATGTCGAAGCCGCCGGTCGGCGCCTGCGGCCGGCAGTCGGCCGCGGTGTTGTAGACCAGGCCCGGCGCGCGGGGGTTGGTCCGCGCGGAGGCGCCGGCGGTGACGTCCCAGACCTTGGTGCCCCAGATCTTCACCGTGATGCTGCCTTGGCTGCCCGGCGTGGAGGCGGTGAACAGGGTCTGTACGAGAATGCCGTGGCCGGAGTCGTTCAGGAACTTCAGGTCGACCGACGGCCACGCCACGGTCGCCTCGCGACCGACCGGGTAGCGGCTGATGTAGACGCTGTGCGCCTTGTGCTCGACGTCCTTCAGGCCGGCGAAGAAGGCCGCGTTGAAGGTGGTGGTGGCCGACTGCGAGACGCCGCCGCCCAGGTCGAGGACGAACTTGCCGCCGTTGATGATGTTGCCCTCGGTGAAGCCGTTCTCCTTGGTGCGCTCACCGACGATCTTGTTCAGGCTGAACGTCTCGCCCGGCTTCAGCAGCGTGCCGTTGATCTTGTGCGCCGCGGTGCCGATGTTCACGTTGCGATAGGCGGCGTGCGGGAACTTCGTGGTGAACTCCCCCATCACCTCCTTGATCCCGAGCGCGGTGGCCGCCTCGGTGGTGACCTCTGCCTCGGACTTCGCCAGGCCGACCGCGGCCCTGCGCTCGCCCTTGGGCTTCGGCAGCACGCTCAGGATGGCCGGAACCACCTTGTCGCGGGCGACGACCATGCCGTCGACCGCGGGGACCACCTGCGGCCTGCCGGCCACGATCGCCACCGACGCGTCCTTCGGCAGCGTCTCCAGCCCCTTGAACCGCTCGGCGAACAACGGCTCGAGCATTTTCGCGTTCAGGCTCGGCGTGAACGAGCCGTCCTTGGCGACCAGCTTCAGCGCGGGCGCGAGCTCGCGCGGCTTCAGCTCCACGCTCTTGTCCCCGACGGTCAGCCGGATCGGCCCGGACATCGCCGGTACGGCGTACTCGGCCATCGCCTTGTCGATCGCGTCGGTCCCGGCCTTCGGCTTGGTGACGCCGACCGCCAGGTCCTTCGGGTTGCCGTCGGACGGGAAGCCCGAGACGACCGTCTCGGTGGCCTTGGCCTTGTCGAGCTGCAGGCCGTCCGCGGACGGGTGCTGCACCGCCTTCGCCTTCTCGAAGGTGATGGTGCCCTCGGTCGCGGGCCGGTTCACCTGGGTGGCGAGCTTGTCGATCGCCGCCTTGAGCTTGGCGTCGTCCTTCTTCACCACCGGGTCGACCGCGTCGCCGCCGGTCATCGCGTTCCAGATCCGCGCCGGGTTCAGGCTCCGCCCGGCCCCCGCGTCGGCGACGGTCGCGTCGACGTCAAGGCTGAGCCCCGCCTCGGCCGGCTTCACCTGGAACGTCGAACCGCCGGCCTTGACCTTGATCGGCAGCACCACGCGATCCTTCAGCCCGGCCTCCAGCTTGGCCTTGGCATCCTTCTCGGACAGTCCACCGACGGGAATCCCCAGTACCGTCGTGTCCCCCGGAACCTTGTCTCCGGTCAGCGCGAACGCCAGACCGTACCCGAGCACGAGCACCCCGAGTCCCGCCGCGGCGATGATCCCCGCGAGATGAGTTCTCCCCACAGAACGTCCCGCCGCGGCGATGATCCCCGCGAGCTGATTTCTCCCCACCGGACAGAGTCCTCCTGCTCGAACCAAGTGACAGCAACGGCACATACTACGGGACGGGCAGCTGTCAGCTGCCCCCGAGTTCCCGGTACTGCCCCGCGTAGTAGATCAGGGGACCGGGGTCAGTCGCCTCGTTCGCGGCCAGACTGATCACCTCGCCGACCACGATCGTGTGGTCGCCGCCGTCGTAGGTCGCCCAGGTTCGGCACTCCAGCCAGGAGAGCGCTCCCTCGATCAGCGGGCAACCCGTCTTCGGCCCCGCCGCCGTGGCAATTCCGTCGAACTGGCTGAGCAGGTTCCGGCCCGACCGGGCGAAACGTTCCGCGAGGTCACGGTGACCCTCCGCGATCACCGAGACTGCCCAGTACCCGCACTCGAGCACCGCGTCGTGCATCCGGACGCCCTTGTCGACGCAGACCAGCACCAGCGGCGGGTCCAGCGAGACCGAGGTGAAGGCGCTCGCCGTCATCGCATGAGCGACACCACTCTGCAGCGTGCTCATGATCGTGATCCCCGACGGGAACCGGCCAAGCGCAGTACGGAAATCCCTGGGCGCGATGCTGCCACTGGGATCCGACGTCACCACTGCAGCCTAGAGCCCTCTACTGGTTGATGCCTCAACAGTCGGTGTGGGGACTGTCACTCGCTTGTCGGAGATTGGTCGGGCTCAGGGAGGGAATGCAGCAACGTCTCGATGCGGGCCGCGGCGGCAGTGCGGAAACCGCGGAGCAACTCACCAACAGCCGGGGCGGTCATGGGCACAGATCGTCGCCCCGCCCTCGCTACCGGCCAGCAGCCCCGCGGCTCAGCGGCTCACAGGCCGGCGAAGAGGTCGTGCTCGAGGCCGTCCGGGCCTGGGGCGGCGGTGCCCTTCACCAGGCGGTAGGCCTCGCTGCCCCAGATCTCGCTGCCGTTGTTGTTGGAGAGGGCGAAGAACGGGCCGTCCACGGTGATCTGGGTGGCGTGCGCCTTCATCGCGTTCATCTTGCGATCGATGTAGCCGTCAGCCTTGATCACGCAGTCGATGTAGCGGTCCGGGGTGATGAACGGGCCGAGCGGTCCGTCCGGGTCCAGCCCCTCGAAGGTGGTGGTGTCACCGGACTCGCGCAGCTTGCGCAGGCTCTCCCGCATACCCGACTCCGCCATCGCCATCCAGTAGATCTTGGCGATGTCCCAGGCGGGCCCGAGGTCCTCGCGGTACGACGGGGCGGCGGCCAGGGCGGCGGCGTAGGTGGCGACCCGGTGGGCCTTCACGTGGTCGGGGTGTCCGTAGTTGCCGTACTGGTCGTACGTCACCAGCACCTGCGGGCGGAGCTCGCGGATGACCGGGACCAGATCGTTCGCCGCGGTCAGCAGGTCGGCCTGCCAGAAGCTGTCCGGCCGGGTCTCCGGCGGGACGGCGGCGTTGCCGTCGTCGTCGTAGATCATCCCGGTGTCGCGGTACTTGCCCGGGCTGCCGAGGAACCGGTGGTCCGTGACCCCGAGCTCCTCCATCGCGGCGGCCAGCTCGCCGATCCGGTGCCCGCCGAGCTGGTCGGTCTGGTCCGCGGCCAGGTGGGCCAGCTCGGGCACCAGCACCTCGCCCTCCTCGCCGAGGGTGCAGGTCACCAGCGTGACCTGGGCGCCCTCGGCCACATAGCGCGCCATCGTGACGCCGTTGTTGATCGTCTCGTCGTCAGGATGTGCGTGCACCAACAGCAGCCGGCGGTCTGGAAGCTCACTCATGGCGCCAGCGTACGTTGGCGCGGGGACAGTCCCGCTCAGCCGAAGCGGCGGACCAGCAGGCAGCCGGCCTGGAAGCGCGAACGGGCTCCGAGTCCCTCGATCAGGGCGCTGATCTCGGCCCGGACGGTGCGCAGCGAGAGACCGAGCTGCCGCGCGATCGCGGCGTCCTTGGCGCCGGTCGCCATCAGCCGGCCGATCGTCACCTGGCGGCTGGTCAGTTCCTTCGCGGCGGCCGGGGTCCGGCGCCGCGAGCCCAGCTCGTAGATCTCACAGACGACCTCCGGTGCGAAGTCCTCGCGTCGCACCGCAGGAACAGCCTGGTAAACCGACATCCACATCTCCTCCCCAGTTGTCGTGCGGGGACAATTCTGGACTGGTACAGACCGCCCCACCAGGTACAACCCATACAGTTCACCCATACAACTGCGGATTTTCCTGGAGGTGTCAGCGGGTGGATTCGCAGGTCGCGGCGCTCCTCCGCAGACACCGGACCGCCGCCGGCCTGACCCAGGACGAGCTGTCGATCGGCTCAGGCGTGAGCGTGCAGGCGATCAGCACCCTCGAGCGCGGCACCCGGCGCTACCCCCAGCTGAGCACCGTCTCCGCCCTGGCCGAGGCGCTCCATCTGGACGCCGACCAGCGGGCCTCCCTGGAGGCCGCAGCCTCCCGCCGCGGCAAAACCGCCACACCGGACTCGGCAAGACCACCCTGGCCGTGCATGCTGCGCACCAGGTGGCTGACTCCTTCCCGGACGGCCCGCTGTACCTGGACCTCTGCGGCTTCGGCATCGGCCCGCCACTGGAGCCGCTGGAGGCCCTGACCTATCTGTTGGAGGACCTGGGCGAGACGTGCACCTGCTCACTACGCCCTGCACGAGAGCCTGGATCTCTTCCGCAAGGCGGGCGCGGCCACCAGGCAGGCCGAAGCACTGAACGAGCTGGGCCGTCTCCGGATGGCGGAAGGACGCTACGACGAGGCGATCGCCCACCAGAGCGAGGGATTGGCCATCGCCGGCCAGTACGGCGACTGGCTCTGCGAGGCGGACATCCGCAAGAGCCTCGGCGAGCTCCACCGAGCCCAGGACCGCCTCCCCGAGGCCCGCCGCGAATGGCGAATCGCCCTGTCCATCCACGAGAAACACAACGCCCACGGCGCAACCGACCTCGAACGCCTACTCCGGTCCACCTGAGCTCTGCGGGGTCTTGAACGAGCGAGGGCGGTGCCGGAGAACCGGCACCGCCCAGGCTGTCAATCAGTCAGTTTGATCAGCCGACCTTCTTGAGGCCGATCTTGGTGAGGTCCGGCAGACCACCGATGTCGGGGTTCACCGTCGCGCCGGTGATGTTGCCACCGAGCACGTACACGTTGTTGTCCTCGGAGATCGGCACCAGCGGAGCCGTCTTCATCGCCTCGTCGAGCACGTCGGCCCACGCGTTGGCGGCCTCCTTCTGGTCGGCGATGCCCGGGATCTTGTTCATCTGGTCCCAGCCGATCGGCGAGCGGCCGTAGTTGTTCTGCGCGGCCTTGCCCGGCGCGGTGTTGTCCGGGCCGAGGACCGGCGCCACGATCGTCGACAGCGAGGCCCAGTCCTGGCACCAGCCCGCGGTGACCAGGTCGGTCGCCGAAGCGTCGTTCTGCTGGGTCGAGTAGTAGTTGGCGCCCGGGATCTTCTTGATGTCGACGTTGACACCGATCCGCTTCCAGGCCGCCTGAGCGGCCTCGGCCGCCTTGACCGAGACACCGGTGGCGTCGGATGCGCCGAGCACCAGCTTCTCGCCCTTGTAGCCGGACTCCGCCAGCGCGGCCTTCGCCTTGTCGAGGTCACCGGTCAGCGGCGCCGTGAAGGCCGTCGCCGGGCGGTAGCCATCGAGCTCCTTGGGGACGATCGAATCGATCGGCTTGTTCAACCGGTCGCCACCGCGGGCGGTGATGTAGGCCTGCTTGTCTATGCCGTAGGTCAGCGCCTCACGCAGCTTCTGGTCCTTCAGCAACGGCTTCTGCTGGTTGAACGCGATGTAGCGCTTGCAGACGTCGGAACCCTCGATGACGCGGTCCTTGACGTTGGCCTGCGACAGCTTGGACAGGTTCTGCGCCTGGACACCGGAGAAGCTGATCGCGTTGGCGTCGGCGCCAGAGCCCGCGATCAGGCGCTGGTCGACGATCGCCTCGTCGTCACCGAACTTGAACTCGAAGCGATCCGGCAGCGCCGTCCGGATCGGGTCCGTGGCCTGGTCCCAGTTGGTGTTGCGGACCAGCGTCAGCGTCTTGTCGCGGGTGTAGGTCTCGACCTTGTACGGACCGGAGGAGAAGACCCGGTTGTCGTACTGCGTCTTGGTGTCCTTGGCAACGGGCGTCGGTGCGAAGATCTTCATCGACGCGGTCATGTGGAACTCCGAGACCGGCTGGTTCAGCTTGAAGATGATGGTCTTGTCGTCCGGAGTCTCGATCGCGGTGCAGCCCTTGCCGCCGTTGTTGCCGGCCGGCTTGTACGGGCCTGCGTAATCCTTGCAGTCAAGGTAGTTCTTGCCGTAGGGCGCGCCCTCGGACAGGTCCGCCGAGAACGAGCGCTCGACGTTGTACTTGATGTCCTTGGTGGTGATCGGGCTGCCGTCCTCGTACTTCAGCCCGTCCTTCAGGGTGAAGGTCCAGGTCTTGAAGTCAGGAGACGACTCCCACTTCTCCGCGGTGTCGCCCTTGAGCTCGACCTTCTTGGCCTTCGGGTCCCAGGCGAACGCGGTCAGCGTGCGGTAGAGCAGCTGGCCGGACATGCCGGTGTCGGTGACGAAGGCCCGGGCCGGGTCAAGGTGCTCGAAGTCCGATGCGTGGTAAATGGTGACGGTGCCACCCTTGACGGCGTCGGTCCCCCCGGTGCCGCCCGCATCATCACTGCTGTTTTCCCCACCGCATGCCGCCAGCGTGAGGGTCATGGCTAGACCGGCGGCAACCGCGGGTCCGACTCGCTTGGCGTGTTTCATGCCATCCTTCTCTCTTCCTACATCGGGACGCCGGGGTTACGGCTTGCCCTGGTGAGTGGAATGCCCGTCATCTACTCACGACGGGTTGATTGCATCAACGGCTCCATCCCCGCAGTAACCGGATCGTGACTCCTTCACTACACAGAGGAGACCGATCAGTCACGTACGGTAGCCGTCAGACTACGTTCCGTTCCTCCGGGAAGTGGCATGCCGCCCGATGATCGGGAGCTCCGATCTGGAGCAGCGGCGGCTCCTGCTCAGCACAGATGTCCTCCGCCTTCCAGCACCGGGTGCGGAACCGGCAGCCGGTCGGAGGATTCAGCGGACTCGGTACGTCGCCGGTGAGGCGGATCCGTTCCCGGCGCTTCACCGAGTCCGGGTCCGGCTCCGGGACGGCCGAGAGCAGCGCATGGGTGTAGGGATGACGCGCGTGGTTGTACAACTCGTCCTTCGACCCGATCTCGACGATCTTGCCCAGGTACATCACCGCCACCCGGTCGGAGATGTGCCGGATCACCGACAGGTCGTGCGCGACGAACAGGTAGGCCAGGTCGAACTCGTCCTGCAGGTCGTCCAGCAGGTTCACCACCTGGGCCTGGATCGACACGTCCAGCGCCGACACCGGCTCGTCGCAGACGATCAGCCGGGGCCGCAGCGCCAGCGCCCGGGCGATCCCGATCCGCTGCCGCTGACCGCCGGAGAACTCGTGCGGATATCTGTTGTAGTGCTCGGGATTGAGGCCGACCCGGGCCATCAGGTCCTGGACCGCCTTCTTCGTGCCGCCCTCGGTCTTGATGCCCTGGATGTCGTACGGCGCGGCGATGATCGTGCCGACCGTCTGGCGTGGGTTCAACGAGGAGAACGGATCCTGGAAGATGATCTGCACGTCCCGCCGGAACGGCCGCATCTTGCGCCGGTTCAGGTGGGTGATATCCGTTCCCTGGAAGGTGATCGTGCCGTCCGTCGGCTCATCCAGCCGGGTCACCAGCCGGCCCGTCGTCGACTTGCCGCAGCCCGATTCGCCCACCAGGCCCAGGGTTTCGCCGGTGTAGAGGGTGAAGTCGATCCCGTCCACGGCCTTCACCGCTCCGGTCGCCTTCTGGAAGATGATCCCCTGGGTGATCGGGAAGTACCGCCGCAGACCCTTCACCTCGAGCAGCACGTCCCCCTTGACCGGCGGCTTGCGCTGCTCCGCCGCGGCTGGCGAAGTCGTCACATCGTCTCCTCGGAGTTGCGTGTTCACAGGTTCGGCTTGATCTGCTCGGTGAAGATCCGGCTGCGGTCAGCGGTGGGGATGTGGCACCGCACGGAGTGCCCGGCAGCCTCGACCTGCAGCAGCTCGGGGACGTCCGTCACGCACTGATCGCCGGCCACCTGGTCGCGGAAGTCGCACCGCGGGTGGAAAGGACAGCCGGTCGGCAGGTTGATCAGTGAGGGCGGGGAGCCCTTGATCGACTTGAGCCGGCCATCGCCACCGGTGATCCGTGGGATCGAGCCGAGCAGTCCCCAGGTGTAGGGGTGCTCGGGCCGGTAGAAGATGTCGCGGACCGAGCCGGCCTCGACCACCCGGCCGCCGTACATCACGACCAGCTTCTGCGCCATCTGCGCGACCACGCCGAGGTCGTGGGTGATGATGATGATCGCGGAGTTGAACTCCTTCTGCAGATCGTTCATCAGGTCGAGGATCTGGGCCTGCACGGTGACGTCGAGAGCCGTGGTCGGTTCGTCGGCGATCAGCAGCCGCGGGTCGCACATCAGCGCCATCGCGATCATCGCGCGCTGCCGCATCCCGCCGGAGAACTGGTGCGGGTAGTCGTGGAACCGGCTCGCCGGGGACGGGATGCCGACCCGGTCGAGCAGGTCGACGGCCCGCTTCTTCGCAACCGCCTTCGAGGCGTCGTTGTGCACCAGGTAGGCCTCGGTCAGCTGGTCGCCGATCCGGTAGAAGGGATGCATCGCCGACAGCGGGTCCTGGAAGATCATCGAGACCTTGTTGCCCCGCAGCCGGCGCATCTCCTCGACCCGCATCGAGACGAGCTCGTTGCCGTCCAGCCAGATCTCGCCGCTGACCTGCGCCCGGGTTCCCTTGTGCAGGCCCATGATCGCCAGGCTGGTGACGCTCTTGCCGGACCCCGACTCCCCCACGATGCCCAGCGTCTCGCCCTCGCCGAGGGAGAAGCTCAGGCCGTTCACGGCCCGGACCAGTCCGTCGTCGGTGGGGAAGCGCACCTGCAGGTCCTTGACCTCCAGGAAGGCGGTCCCGGCCGGCGGTGACCCCGGCTTCGTCTGCTTCGTCGGTGCGGTGCTCACAGTGGCTGCTCCAACCTCGGACCCGGTCACGACAGCCGGACCCGGGGGTCGATGAACGCGTAGGTGACGTCGACCACGATGTTCGCGAAGACGACGAAGAAGGCGGCGACCAGGACGACACCCATCACCACGGGCAGGTCGTTGCCGAGGACCGAGTCGATCGACAGCTTGCCCAGACCCTGGATGCTGAAGATCCGCTCGGTGATGACCGCGCCGCCCAGCAGCGCGCCGAGGTCCAGGCCGAAGATAGTCACGATCGGCGTCAGCGCGGCCCGCAGCCCGTGCTTGAAGACGACCTGGCGTTCGCCCAGGCCCTTGGCCCGCGCGGTCCGGATGAAGTCCTCGTTCATCGTGTCGATCATGTTCGCCCGGGTCAGCCGCGTGTACAGGGCGGCGTTGACGAGGGCCAGCGTGATCCACGGCAGGATGTAGAACTGCATGAACGGCACCACGCCCGCCGAGAACGGACTCGAGTTCGCCTGGTCCGGATACGGCAGCAAGCCGCCCTTGACGATGAAGATGAAGATCAGCAGGTACCCGAGCACCAGGGTCGGGAACGACACCCCGAGCAGCGCCAGCCCGACACTGAGCTTGTCGATCAATTTGCCCTTGCGGAGCGCGGCTATCAGTCCCAGCAGTACACCGGAGATCAGCCAGATGACGGCGGCCCCGGTGGCCAGCCAGAACGTCGGCCCGATCGCGTCGGAGATCGAATCGGTCACCTGCAGTCCGTTCTGCAGCGACCGGTCCAGACACGGCCACGAACAGTGCTCCAGCGAGCCCTCGGTGCCGAGCTCGCGTCCGGCCGGGTTCACCAGGCCGCTCATGTACTTGCCGTACTGCACGATCAGCGGGTCGTCGAAGCCGTACGCCGCGTTGACCTCGGCGATCCGTTCGGTGTTGCAATCCTTGCCACAGATCAGCAGGGCAGGGTTGGCCGGTGTGGCCCAGAACAGGAAGAAGGTGATGGCACTGATCGCGAAGAGGATCATGAGCATCTGCAACAGCCTGCGGACGACATAGTTGAACATGGCTCAGCCCCGTCCGGCGCGAGGGTCGAGGGCGTCCCGCACGGAGTCGCCCAGCAGGTTGAACGCGAGCACGGTGATGAACAGCATCAGGCCCGGGAAGAACAGGTACAGCGGGTCGGTCTCGTACCAGTTGGAGGCGTCGGAGATCATCCGGCCCCAGGACGAGGTCGGCTCCTTGACCCCGACGCCGAGGAAGGACAGCGCGGCCTCCGCGGTGATGTAGGTCGGGATGATCAGCGTGGAGTAGACCAGCAGGGTCGGGATCAGGTTCGGCAGGATCTGCTTGAAGATCACGTACCCCGGTCCGGCGCCGAGCGAGCGGGCCGCCTCGATGAACTCCCGCTCGCGGATCGACAGGGTCTGGCCACGCACGATCCGGGCCAGGTAGGCCCAGCCGAAGAAACCGAGCACAAAGATCAGCACGCCCATCCGCAGCCCGTTGTCGTCGGGGATCCCGAAGGTGGCCTGGGCCCGGTCCGCGATCACCGGCGTCAGCGCCAGGATGAACAGCAGCGCCGGGAAGCTCAGCAGGATGTCCATCAACCGGCTCAGCCACGAGTCCACCCAGCCACGGAAGTAGCCGGCCACCATGCCGACGATGGTGCCGAGCACCACCGCGACGATCGTTCCGCCCAGGGCCACCAGGAGTGACGCGCGGGCGCCGTAGACCAGTCGCGCGAAGATGTCGCGGCCGTTCTGCGGCTCGATGCCGAGCCAGTGCTCGGAGCTCATCCCGCTGCCGAGGAAACCACCGGCCGGAATCCCGCCGTTGAAGGTGTCCAGCAGGTCCTCGCCGTTCGGACCCTTGAAGTTCGGCTGGTCCGGCGGATACCCGCTGATCTTCACGATCAACGGCGCGAACAGAGCCATCAGGATGATCAGCAGGATGATGATGGCGCTGACCAGCGCCACTTTGTCCTTCTTCAGCCGGGCCCAGGCGATCTGGCCGAGTGAACGGCCCTCGATCTGCGTGGCCTCCGCGGTGCCGGCGATGTGATCAGCCGGGAGATCGCCATCCGCCGATGGAACCTCGGTCGCCCCCAGGGTCATGGTCTGGCCCGTCCTTCCGGTCGGATCGTCTCTCGACGAACTTCGCCGGATCATCGCCTATCTCGCAGTGTGGACGCCATGGAAGAGGCGTCGTCGTCTCCGAATCGTGACGGATCAGGTACTCGGAGGAATCTCCGCCCGGAGTGCGGACAGGAACGGCCGGTCAGCGGAGAGCCAGTCCAGCCCGTCCAGTTCGGCGGCGCCGACCCAGCGGGTGGCGGTGTGCTCGTGCAGGACCGGCTCGCCCGCGACCAGCTCAGCGGAGTACACGCGGAGCAGGTACTTGTCCCCGATCGGTACTTCGATGCCGCGGGGCCGGTCGACCCCGATCCCCAGCGGCTCCCCTAGGACGACCTCCAGGCCGAGCTCCTCCTTGAGCTCGCGCGCCCCGGCGGCCTGGTCGGACTCGCCGGGCTCGACCTTGCCGCCCGGGAACTCCCAGCCGCCCGCCGGCCCGGTCCGGAGCGCCGCCAGCACGCGGCCGTCCAGGATCACCGCGACGCCGACGACGACCTGCCTGTCACTCATGGGGAAGGACTGTGCCAGAAACTGTCGGCAGCCGACGAAAGGATGGTGCCGTGCCGTTGCAGAACAGGGTGTTGCCGACGCAGGAGATCGTGGCCGAGTCCGGTCGCGGTCTGCTGATGGGCAACCGCGGCACGCTGCACGGACCCGACCGCCGGCTCGGCACCACGCGCTGGCGGTCGAAGGCCTGGATCTGCTGCGTGCTCGACTGGAAGGGCGTTCAGCGCGACCCGATGCCACCCGGCCGCTGGACCGCGCTGTTCTTCTTCGACGAGGCCGTCGCGCTGGCCGCCGGTCACCGCCCGTGCGCCTACTGCCGCCGCCGCGACTTCCTCCTGTACGCCGGTGCGTGGGCCAGCGGGCGTGGTCTGACCGAGCGTCCCCGGGCCGCCGCGATGGACGCGCAGCTCCACCTGGAGCGGGTCGAACCGCGCACCCGGCAGCAGCGCACGACGATCGCCGACCTGGACGATCTCCCCGACGGCGCGATGATCCGGTACGACGGACGCCCGGCGCTGGTGCTCGGCGGACCCGGCGGTGACAAGTTGGTGCTCGGCTGGTCGTGGGAGGGATACGCCACACCGGCGCGACCACCCGGGCTGCGGCAGGTCGCAGTACTCACTCCGCCGGCGAATCTCGTTGTACTGAAGGCCGGATTCGCGCCCTTACTCCACCCGAGCGCCTTCGGCAACTGAGGTAGCCCTAACTAGGAACACGCCGTGCCGAGGGGTCTTCCGTTGTGCGCCTCGCGGAGGCAAAGTGTGCCCATACTTACAGCGACAAAACCATTACTGGAGTCGGTATGGGTGAAGGCAACAGCACCGTGGCAGCGGTGCAGCGTGCTCTCGAGGTGTTGCACACCACAGTCGGCAAGCTCAGCCAGGAGTACGGTGACACCCTCGGCATTCGCCGGTTGGTGTCCGACGTAGCCAGGTTGAGCGATGATCTGGCCGAGCTCGGCCCTCCCGACCCCCGTCACAGACCCGGACCTGTTCCGGAGGAACTCGAGGAGATCCCCGACGTGGAATACGACGCGTCCATGTGGACCGACGCGGAGCACGAAGGCTTCGGCGCCCCTGACCGGCACGCTCCCTGATGGCGACGGGCGTTAGCGCGCCTGGTCGCGCGCAGATCAAAGAAAAGACACTCCGGACCGATCGCTGGTGGCTCGCGCCGCTGCGGATCGGCGTGATCCTGGCCTTCTTCATCGTCTACGCGACGGTCCGGATCTTCATGAACAAGTGGTACTGGGTCGACGCCTACCACTACCTCACACCGCTGTACTCGCCGTGCGTCACCGAGTCGTGCGTCCAGGGGTCGAGTCACCTCGGCACCTGGTTCCCGAAGTTCCCTGTCTTCATCCCGTTCGGCATCATCACCTTCGCGGTGCTGGCCGGCTTCCGGGGTACTTGCTACTACTACCGCAAGGCCGGATACCGCTCGCTCTTCTTCGCGCCGGCGGCCTGCGCCGTACCGGAGCCGCACAAGAAGTACACCGGCGAGTCGAAGCTCCCGCTGGTCGCGCTGAACCTGCACCGGTACTTCTTCTACGGAGCGCTGGTCTTCGGTCTGCTCAACATCTACGACGGCATCCAGGCCTTCCACGGCAAGGACGGGGGCTTCGGCATCGGGCTGGGCACCCTGATCATCTGGATCAACCTGGTCGCACTGTGGCTGTACACGCTGTCCTGCCACGCGTGCCGCCACATCGTCGGCGGCCGGCTGAAGAACTTCGCCAAGCACCCGATGCGCTACCGGTACTGGACCTTCGTGTCCAAGCTGAACCCCAAGCACGGCACGTACGCGATGGTCTCGCTGTTCACCGTGATCCTGACCGACGCGTACATCATGTCGCTGTCGGCGGGCTGGTTCTCCGACCTGCGCTTCTTCAACTGATCTCGACACTGATACGGACGTCTGACTTCTATGACTGAGCTGGAACGACACTCCTACGACGTCGTCGTGATCGGGGCCGGCGGCGCCGGTCTGCGCGCGGCGATCGAGGCCCGCGAGCAGGGCAAGCGCACGGCGATCGTGTGCAAGTCCCTGTTCGGCAAGGCCCACACCGTGATGGCCGAGGGTGGCTGCGCGGCCGCGATGGGCAACGCGAACTCGAACGACAACTGGCAGGTGCACTACCGCGACACGATGCGCGGCGGGAAGTTCCTGAACAACTGGCGGATGGCCGAACTGCACGCGCAGGAAGCCCCCGACCGGGTCTGGGAACTGGAGTCGTACGGCGCGCTGTTCGACCGTACGCCGGACGGCCGGATCAGCCAGCGCAACTTCGGCGGTCACACCTACCCGCGGCTCGCACACGTCGGCGACCGCACCGGCCTGGAGCTGATCCGCACCCTGCAGCAGAAGATCGTCTCGCTGCAGCAGGAGGACTTCGCGGCCACCGGCGACTACGAGGCCAACCTCAAGGTGTACGGCGAGTGCACGGTGACCGAGCTGCTGAAGGACGGCGACGCGATCTCCGGCGCCTTCGGGTACTGGCGCGAGTCCGGCCGGTTCATCCTGTTCGACGCCCCCGCGGTCATCCTGGCCACCGGCGGCGTCGGCAAGTCGTTCAAGGTCACCTCGAACTCGTGGGAGTACACCGGCGACGGGCACGCGCTGGCGATGCGGGCCGGCGCGACGCTGATCAACATGGAGTTCATCCAGTTCCACCCGACCGGCATGGTCTGGCCGCCGTCGGTGAAGGGGATCCTGGTCACCGAGTCGGTCCGTGGTGACGGCGGGGTGCTGAAGAACTCCGAGGGCAAGCGGTTCATGTTCGACTACGTGCCGGACGTGTTCCGCGCGCAGTACGCGGAGACCGAGGAAGAGGCCGACCGCTGGTACAAGGACGCCGACAACAACCGGCGCCCACCGGAGCTGCTGCCCCGCGACGAGGTCGCCCGGGCAATCAACTCCGAGGTCAAGGCCGGCCGCGGTACGCCGCACGGTGGCGTCTTCCTGGACGTGTCCTCCCGGCTCCCGGCCGAGGAGATCAAGCGCCGGCTGCCGTCGATGTACCACCAGTTCAAGGAGCTCGCGGACGTCGACATCACCGCCGAGCCGATGGAGGTCGGCCCGACCTGTCACTACGTGATGGGCGGCGTCGAGGTGGACCCCGACACCGCGCAGTCCGTCGTACCGGGCCTGTTCGCGGCCGGTGAGGTCGCGGGCGGCATGCACGGCTCGAACCGGCTCGGCGGCAACTCGCTGTCCGACCTGCTCGTGTTCGGCCGGCGCGCCGGGATGGGCGCCGCGACGTACCTCGACCAGCTGGGCACCGAGCGGCCGAAGATCGCCGAGGCCGACATCGACGCCGCGGCCGCCGAGGCGCTGGCTCCGTTCGAGCTCGAGGGCGGGGAGAACCCGTACACGATCCACCAGGAACTGCAGCAGTCGATGAACGACCTGGTCGGCATCATCCGCAAGGCCGACGAGATCGAGCAGGCGCTCGGCCGGCTCGCCGAGTTCCGCGGCCGGATCGCGAAGATGACGGTCGAGGGGCACCGGCAGTTCAACCCGGGCTGGCACCTCGCACTGGACCTGCGCAACATGCTGGCCGTCTCCGAATGCGTCGCGAAGGCGGCGCTGGAGCGGCAGGAGTCCCGCGGCGGTCACACCCGCGACGACTTCCCCGGGATGAACGCGGAGTGGCGCAAGCTCCTGCTGGTCTGCGCGCTGCAGGCCGACGGCAGCGTCAACGTGGTCCGCAAGGACCAGATCCCGATGCGCGACGACCTGCTGGAACTGTTCGAGCTGGACGAGCTGAAGAAGTACATGACTGAGGAGGAGCTGCCGGCATCATGACCGAGCGAAGCGAGGGCATCAGACAACACAGCACCTCTTGTAGCTCATCGGCGCCCGCAGCGAAGCGAGGACGTCGATGAGTTATAAGGGCAAGTTCCGGGTCTGGCGTGGTGACGCCGAAGGTGGTGACCTCCAGGACTACGAGGTCGAGGTGAACGAGGGCGAGGTCGTCCTCGACGTCATCCACCGGCTGCAGGCGACCCAGACCCCGGATCTCGCGGTCCGCTGGAACTGCAAGGCCGGTAAGTGCGGCTCCTGCAGCGCCGAGATCAACGGCATGCCGAAGCTGATGTGCATGTGCCGGATGAACACGTTCGAAGAGGGCGAGACCGTCACGGTCACCCCGATGCGGACCTTCCCGGTGATCCGGGACCTGGTCACCGACGTCTCGTTCAACTACGAGAAGGCTCGCCAGATCCCCGCGTTCACGCCACCGGCCGACCTCAAGCCCGGCGAGTACCGGATGCAGCAGGTCGACGTGGAACGCTCGCAGGAGTTCCGCAAGTGCATCGAGTGTTTCCTGTGCCAGGACACCTGCCACGTGATCCGCGACCACGAGGAGAACAAGGAGTCCTTCTCCGGCCCGCGCTTCCTGATGCGGATCGCCGAGCTGGACATGCACCCGCTCGACGCCGCCGACCGGCAGAAGGCGGCCCAGGAGCAGCACGGCCTCGGTTTCTGCAACATCACCAAGTGCTGCACCGAGGTCTGCCCCGAGAACATCAAGATCACCGACAACGCCCTCATCCCGATGAAGGAACGAGTCGCCGACCGCAAGTACGACCCCATCGTCTGGCTAGGCAACAAAATCCGCCGCCGCCCAGCCTGACCGCACTCCCTCTTGCGAAGGCCGCCCCAGCTCACAGCCGGGGCGGTCTTCGCCTTTGTACGGGTGAGGCGGAAAAGGAGGTGACAGCAACAAACAAGAACGGCAAGCACAGAACGGAAAGACCGGGAGAGAGAGCTGCCGCATGCCAGATGCAGCCTCAGACCTCCGACGAGCCGTCCAACGACCGCCCCAGCCTCCGCCCGGCTTCCTCGTGGAAGCGTTCGGCAAGCGTCCAGTCCAACCGCGCCGAGCACCTCACCTGTCTCCACCCGCCACAACTCCCTGGCCGATGGCGGCAACCAACCGAACACCAGCCCCGCGCGGCATTTCATCTTGCCCCTAGCGCGTGCACATGACTGCGGCGGCAGGTGGTGAGGTGGACCTGAGATCACCTGCGAGCTTGCTGGCGAGCTCAGTGTCAGTCTGGCTGCGGCTGCGGCTGCACTCTCATTCTCTGTTCCTCAGCTGTTCTGGCGGGGGAGACGTGTCCCTCGCGTGGGTGAGTTCTGGTGGGTGGGTGAGCGCCTAGGGTCTGGGCATGGACGTGGTTGTGGTCGGGCTTGTGAACGTTGCTGTGTTCATGGTGATTTTCGTGCCGGTGTCGCAGCGGTTGCTCGGGGTGCGGTTCGGGCTCGGGCGGTTGGCTGTGGGCGCGGGGCTGACGCTGGCGGTCTTCAGTCCGTTGATGAATGCGCTGGCCGGGCCGTTGCCGTGGACTGGGTCGACTGGGGCCGCAATGGCGTTTCTGGCGTTGACTGCGCTGTGCTCGATGCTTGCCGGGCTCATCTTTCTCGTGTTGTCCGAGGCGCTGGTGCCGACCGGGTCGTTGCCTAGGACCCGGGATCTGCGGCGGGATCTGAGCGGGCGAATCGCCCGGACGCGCAGATATCTGCAGATTCTGCGCATCGCCGTCCGGCACGGGCTCGGGCCGTATCTTCGCGGTCGCCGCCGCCCGGGCCGGGAGAACGCGGCCGGCCAGGCGGACCTCGCCCGTTCGCTCCGGCTCGCCCTGGACGAGGCCGGCGTCACCTTCGTCAAGCTCGGCCAGGTGCTCTCCACTCGCAGCGACGTGATCCCCGCGTCGGTCGCGCTCGAGCTCAGCCGCCTGCAGGACCAGGTCTCCCCCGCGCCCTGGCCGCAGATCGAGGACGTCCTCACCGAGGAACTGGGCGCACCACCTCGCCAGGTGTTCACCGACCTCGCCGCCGAACCACTCGCTGCCGCTTCCGTCGCCCAGGTGTATGCCGCAGAGCTCGACGGAGTACAGGTGGTCGTCAAAGTGCAGCGTCCAGGGATCGCTTCAGTCGTCGACCGGGACCTGGACATCGTGCAGCGGCTGGCCAGGATGCTCGAGCGGAATACCGACTGGGGTCGCTCGATGGGCGTCCGCGCGCTCGCCGAGGGGTTCGCCGACGCGATGCGCGAGGAGCTCGACTTCACCGTCGAGGCAGGCAACATGGCCAGCGTCTCGGCCGGCCGATCAGTTGCCGGGAACGATGACGTGGTGGTGCCGGCACTCTTCCCGCGGTACTCGACCGGTCGCGTGCTCACGATGCAACGGCTCGACGGCGTCGGTCTCGGTACTGCGGCCGCGGCGATCGCCGAGCGCGGCCTGGACGCCGCCCGGCTTGCACGGGTGCTGTTCGACTGCCTGCTCGGCCAGGTGGCGATCGACGGCGTCTTCCACGCGGATCCGCACCCCGGCAACTTCCTGCTGCTCACCGACGGCCGGATCGGGATGCTCGACCTCGGCTCGGTCGGGCGGCTCGATCCGTCCACCCGGGAGGCCCTGCAGAGGTTCCTGCTGGCGGTCGACCACGGTGATCCAGTCGCCGCGACCGACGCGCTGCTGGAGATCGTGTACCGCCCGGACGTGATCGACGAGCAGAGCCTGGAGCGCGCGGTCGGCCAGTTCATGGCCCGCCACCTCGCCGCCGGCGCCGCTCTCGGTCCGGCCATGTTCAACGACCTGTTCAAGATCATCACCGCGCACGAACTCGGCGTACCGCCCGAGGTGGCTGCGGTGTTCCGGGCGCTGGCGACGATCGAGGGCACGATCTCGCGGATCTCCCCCGACTTCGATCTGGTCGCCGCGTCGCGCCAGTTCGCCGCCGCCCACGTGACGGACCGGCTCGCCCCCGAGGCACTTCGCCGTACGGCGACCGAGGAATTGGCGACGCTGCTGCCGATGCTGCGGCGACTCCCCCGCCGGATCGACCGGATCGCCGCGGCCGCCGAGAGCGGACGGCTCGGGCTGAACGTCCGCCTGTTCGCCGACGAACGCGACCGCCGCCATTTCACCGGGCTCCTGCACCAGGCCCTGCTGGCGGTCCTCGGCGCCACGGCGGGCCTGATGGCGGTCCTCCTGCTCGGTACGCCCGGCGGCCCGGAGGTGACCGAGTCCGTCAGCCTCTACCAGCTGTTCGCCTACAACCTACTGGTCATCTGCGCCGTCCTCGTACTACGGGTCCTGGTGCTGGTTTTCCGCCTCCCCGACAGCCGATCCCGCGTCTAGGGATACTCGGGTCGGGGCGTTGGTAACACTTGAGGCTGGAGCGCGCGGCTGGGTGATGCAGCGGACGGCCACCACTCACCAGCCTCGCCGGTAGCCACGGGCTAGGCGTCGCCAGTGCCCCGGCTTGACTTGAAGTGAGGTTGAACTTCGAGGATGGCGGGCATGTCGTCGACCGAGGTGTCCTCCCGCGCGCGGTTGTTCCATGGTGCGCATCTGCCGTTGGTGCTCGGGGTTGTGTCGTTGGTGACCCTCGGGGCGTTCGAGAACCGGGCGGTGGGGACGGCGCTCCCAACGATGGTCCGGGAGTTCGACGCGCTCGGGAGCTTCGGGCTGGCGAATGCGGCGCCGAACGCCGGATACCTGGTTTCGCTCGCTGTTGCCGGCTTGTGGGCTGATCGGCGTGGGCCGATTCCTGCGCTGCGAGCGGGAGCGATCACCTTCGGACTTGCTCAGCTCCTGGTCGGGACGGCGCAGGGGATGCCGATGGTGGTAGCCGGACGGCTGCTGAGCGGACTGGCCGAGGGCTTGCTCGACGTCGCGCTGATGGTGCTCGTCGCCAGGGCCCTTCCCGCCGTACTGCGACCGAGGATGTTCTCCCTGTTCGCGGCGATGTGGATCCTCCCGTCGGTGCTCGGACCCCTGTTGACCGGCGTGATCACCGAGCAGTTCGGCTGGCGATGGGTGTTCCTGGGTGCGTTGGCACTCCTGGTCCCGAGTTGGTTGCTGCTGCAACCGGCAATGCGGCAGTCGGCAAGCACGCCCGCGCCGGAGCGCAGCCCCGAGGACGCTGCCGAGCTGGTTGCGTCGCGGGCTGCGTTGCCCTGGGCATTCGGTGCCTCCGTCGCGCTGTTCACGATGACGCTGGCCGGCGATCAGCTCGAGGCGCATCCTCTGATCGCCGGACTGGCGATTCCCATCAGCCTGGCGGTGCTGGCCGCGGCCGCGGTACGGGTGATGCCTCGCGGGACCTTCACCGCGCGGCGTGGTTTCCCGGCCGTGGTGGCGGTGCGCGGTCTCGGCGGGGCGGCCTTCGCGGGTGCTGGCGCCTACCTGCCATTGCTGCTCACGCTGCAGCACGACTTCAGCCCGTCGCGCGCGGGTGTCACCCTCTCGATCACGGGGGTGAGCTGGGCGTTCGGCTCTTGGCTGCAGGGCCGCGACCACCGCATGCCGCGGACCTCCGTACTGCGTATCGGCCTGGCCCTGATGGCCGTCGGCCTGGCAGGCACCTCGTTGCTCGCGTGGACCGACACGACGACCTGGGCCGGGTTGGCGGGGTGGACCGTCGCGGGGATCGGGATGGGACTCAGCACGTCGAGCCTGTCCGTGCTCACCCTCGACCTGTCCGACGCGAACAACTCCGGCCGCAACAGCAGCGCGGCCCAGATGGCCAGCACCATGAGCATCGCCACCGCCCTGGCCGTCAGCGGCACCCTGCTCGCGCTGAACGCCGCTCATCCCACCCGCTGGGTCTTCGGCACGATCATCGCCGCCAGCGCCGCACTAGCCCTCGCCGGTCTCCTCACCTCCGCCCGAGTCCGGCCAGCCAGCTGAATCGCCTGGTTCGGCCCTCTGCTCGCGGTCCGGGGAGAGGGTACGGGGCACTAGAATGTCGCCTATGGCTGAGCTGCTGACGGATGACCAGATCGATCTCGCGATTCGCGACCACCTGCCGGAGTGGAAAGTGGTCGACAACGAACTGGTGCGCAGCGTCAAGAAGCCGACGTTCATGGACGGGATCCGGCTGGTCGCGACCGTCGCCCAGCTGGCCGAGTCGATGAACCACCACCCGGACATCGACATCCGCTGGACCACGATCACCTTCCGGCTCGCCACGCACGACGCCGGTGGCATCACCGACAACGACCTGGTCCTGGCCCGCCACATCGACACCGCCGCCGGCTGAGCCCAGCCTCAAGCGCGAGCCCGAGCCCGAGCCCGAAGCCGAGCCGCTGCCGCCGAAGGCCGAGCTGCCGACCGCCGGGGCCGAGCCGGCTACTGGCGGAGGCCGAGGAGGGTGCCTTCGAGGTCGCGGACGTAGGCGAGCCGCCCGACGCCCGGAAGTTCCTGTACCTCGCCCGCCCGGGTGCCGCCTGCCTTCACGACGGCGTCGAGGCTGGCGTCGAGGTCGTCCACCTCGATCCACGCGATCGTCGTCTGCTGCTGGTAGTCGCGACTCATGATGGCGCCGTCGATCCCCTCGCCCTCGCCGGTCTGCGCAACCAGGTAGCCCTCGATGAAGGGCGACGGCTCGGGCTGCCAGCCGAAGGCCTCGGCGTAGAAGGTGGCCGCCCGGCCGAGATCGGCGGCGGTCAGTTCGACATGGATGATCCGTCCCACGATGCCTGCTTCCGTTCCGGTGATGAGAGCACCAGCATCACCCGGTACCCGGCGCCGAGTCTTGGACGGATCTTCCATGCATCAACGCGGCGATCCCGTTCTGCACAGCCCGGAACGAGGTCGCGCTGACTCCCGTGAACCGCTTGAAGTCCCGCGCCGCGTGCGCCTGGTCGTAGTACCCGTGCAGAGCGGCGAGAGTGGACGCCGCGTCGGCAGGTCCACCCAGCAGTCCACCGACGAAGTGGAAGTACCGCACGATCTCCCCGAACTGCTTCGGCCCCAGACCCGTCAGGCCGGTGAATATCCGGTACAGGCTGCTGTACGAAACGCCGACCGCGCCGGCCACCTCGGCGACGGACAGAGCTCCCCGGGCCTCCTCGATCACCTTCACCGCCCGATCCACCACGTCCAAAGCCCGTACGTCGCGCAGCCTCGACCCGACGAACTCTGCGAGCCTGTCCGCGCGCGGTTGCCCGAACTCGAGTCCGACGAGCTCCCCCGCCAGGCGTTCCGCAGTACCAGGGTCTGTCCAGCGGGCCAGAGGTAGAACGGCGTCGACCAGGCGGTCGGCCAGGCCGAGGGCGGCGATTCCCCACGGCTTGAACTCCGCGCCCACGTAGCACGCCATCCCCGTCTGGGTCAGCACGTGCGGGCGCGTCATGATCCCGAACAGCGAGGCGTCGTTCGTCCAGGCGTGCCCGGTCACCGGATCTTGGCGCAGACCGGGCTCGGCAAGAGCGATGGCAAGACCCGGTCGGCCGTTGGGAATCAGGATCTCCCGCTTGACCTCCGACGGCGATCCCGGCGCTTCCACCATCCAGTAGTGCTCGACGAAGTCGCGCTGCTCAGCAGGCGGAGGAACCCTCAGATAGGAGACCACGAGACAGCATCCTCCCCGACGCGTGGCTGGTACACGTCATGGCGGGCGTCGGCCAGGGTGACTCCTGGTGGCGCGCCGGCCGGCCATCTACACATGGGGCATGACCTCACACCGCGTCCGCGCCGGCGTCGCTCTGCTGGCCTCCGCCCTGTCCGTCACCCTCGCCTCCCCCGCCGACGCCGGCACCTTGGGTGAGCCCGGCTGGTTCTGGAACACCCCGCAGTGCGACACCGTGTACGGCGACGGCTCCGTCACCATCACGTACTCCGACGGCGCCGACCTGGCTCCGACGAAGGAACAGCTGCGACCGGTCACGTACGCCAAGGTGGCCACGCTCGAGGAGCCGAACACGTTGATCGCGATCGGTCGCCAGTCGATCCAGCGCTCCAGCGACGCTGGTTGCAGTTGGCAACAGCTCGACAAGTCGCCGGACGACCTCGCGACGTACGACGTGGCGGCGGGCCCGGGTGAGACGGCGTACATCTACAGCGTGAACGACCAGCCGATCCACCGGGTGAAGGGCAACCAGGTGAGCACCGTGGCGGGTCCGGTCGCGGGCAGCGGGCTGTCGGCCTTCGTGGCCCTGCGGGACAAGCTTCGCGTGGTGGCAGGCGACGGGCAGATCCACGACTCCACCGACGACGGCGTGACCTGGAAGCGGACGGGCATCCTCCCGGCCAAGGATCTGTTCGTCTACAACGCGGTGATCGACCGCGGGATCCGGACCACCTCGTGCTCGGCGTTATGTCCGACGGCACCTACGCCACCTTCGACGGCGGCCGCAGCTGGCACCGATCCGCCGGGGTGACCCGCGTGAACGCGTTCAGCCTGGCGATCTCCCCGGCGAACCCACAGATCGTCTGGATGGAGGGCTACGAGCGCGACGAGGCGACGCGGTACATCTGGCAGTCGGACGACGGCGGCCTCAAGTTCCGGCCGGTGCTCGACCAGTCCCGGGCGACGCTCTACAACGGCAACCAGATGTGGGCCAGCCCGGTCGACCCGGACCTGCTCTACTTCTCCTACGGCACGTCCTTCGCCAACTACGGCGCCGATCTCTACCGCTTCCGCCCTTCCACCGGTGAGCTGAGCAAGCAGCACAACCACTACGACGGCATCCCGTCGCTGGCGTTCAGCCCCGCGGACCCGACCGTCCTCTACCTCGGTCTGGCCGAGGAGCGCTGACCCGTGGAGCTTAGGTCCGGAAGGCGGATGCGGGGCCGTAAGTATCTGACAGCTACGGTTGGCGGGTGACGACTGCTGACGAGTACCGCCTGCTGGGTTTCACCGATGCCGACCGGGAGGACGCCGAAAAGCTCGACGTCGACCGCCAAGCGGTGACGGAGTTCGCCGCGCAACTCCGCCGGGTGATCGGCACCTTCCCGGCCGAGGGTGACCTGACCGCTCCGGACGACCCGCTGGTCTCGCTCGCGGCGTTCCTGGAGACGCTGCCGGACATCCGCCGCTACCACCGGGAACTCGGGATCAGCGACGAGGTCAGCCGGGCCACGCTCGCCGATCTCGGCAAGCAACTTGACGTGAGCCGCCGGACCAACGGCGAGTTCGGCCTGGAGACGCACTGGTGGATGACGATCCACTGGACCGGGACGATCTACGCGCTCGGCCGGCTGCAGTTCCTGCTGCACCAGGTGCCCGACTCGCACCCGGTGCCGGGGACCGGGCCGGGCGAGTGGGTGATCGGCGTACACATTCCAGAATCGGGTCCGCTCACCCCGGAGTTGGTGGACGACAGCTTCGACCGGGCCCGGGAGTTCTTCCCGCGCGTGTTCCCGGAGCAAACGGTGAAGACGGCGACGCTCGGCTCCTGGCTGATCGACCCGTACCTGCTGGACAACCTCCCGCAGGACTCGAACATGGTCCGCTTCGGTCGCCGCTTCACGCCGTACGGCGAACCGGTGGACAGCCAGGACAGCGCGATCTTCTTCACCTTCCGCAGCCACGACCTGACGAACCTCGCGCAGTACCCACGCGAGACCCGGCTACAGCGGCTCGTGCTGGAGCGGATCGAGAACGGCGGCACCTGGCAGACCGCCTTCGGGTACCTGCGCCTCTGACCCCTGACCTAGAGCCGAACGCGGGCTTCGCCACCCGTCTCCGCAGGGGAAGCGGGAGAGTGATCGTTACGCCGCTGTGACCTTCGCGGCCTTGCGGCGGTTCACGATGCGGCGGGAGGTCTCGATCACGAGACCGATCAGCCCGGCCAGGCCGAGGCTGAACGCCAGCGCCTTCAGCGAGTCGTGCGCGAACGCATCGCCGCCCAGGTAGCCGAGCAGCGCGACGTAGGTGTAAGCCACCGTGACGCCCGCGATGGTGAAGACCAGGAACTTGCGGAACGAGTACGCCGTGGCGCCCGCGGTCAGGGTGGCCACCATCCGCGCACCCGGGATGTAGCGGACGGTCATCAGGATCAGGCCGCCGCGGGAATGCAGGGCCAGTGACACTTTCTCGAACATCGCCTGCCGGGCGTCTCGTCGGCGCATCCAGCGGTGCAACGCGGGGCCGGAACCACGGCCGAGGAAGTAGCAGACGGACTCGCCGATCACCGAACCGACCATCGCGACGACGATCACGAGCAGCAGGTTCTGGTGACCCGCCGCGGCGGCCATGCCCGCGGTGACGATCAGTCCCTCGCTCGGCACCACCGGGAAGACGGCGTCGATGGTGGCAGCCAGGAAGAGCACCAGCAGCAGCCAGTGGGAAGCCATGGCGATGCTGAGGATGTGCCTAGCGGCTTCCATCAAGTCTGTCATCGTGCCCAAGCATGCCATCCGGGACCTAGCGGAACCCAATCGAACAAAACCGCTCAGGCTGCTCAGAGCCAGGAATTCATCCTTAGTGAGCCCAGAGTTTCCAATGGGGCGCGAGCGAACTCCCCGGGGTCGCCGTGCAGTGCTCGATCCCACACCAGGGCCCGGGCGACCTTGCCGAGCCAGCAGGCCAGATCGAGCTCGGCGACCAGGTCCGCCGGGGTGCCGAACACCTCGAGGTAGGCGTCCCGCACCCGCAGTACGAGCGGGTCGTCGGGGGCCACCTCGAGCTTGCGGGTCAGGGAACCGAGGGTGACGAGCAGGCTGGAGAACGGGTGGGCCAGCACGCTGTCGCCCCAGTCGTAGAAGCGCACCTGGTCCGACGGACCGCCGAGGATGTTGTTCGAGTGCAGGTCGTTGTGGTCGAGGCTGACCCGGTCTGGCAGGTCGCGACAACGTGCCGCGAAGTCGTCCCGCCGGCTCGCGACCCAGGCATGGATCTCCCGAGCCTCGGCGTCACCGCTCGACTCGACGTACCGCCCGGTCGTCTCGAGCGCTTCCTCCAGCCGCTGCGGCATCACCGCCGGCCGCATGTCGGTGACACCCGCCGCGAGCAGGTCCTCGGTGTGCGGCAGCAGGTCCACCTGCAGTTGCGCGTACTGCGGGACCACGTTCACCAGCGCGTCGGACAGACTCCGATCACCCAGTACTTCGCGCAGGGTGGGACCGCCGTCCGGCAACAGCACCCAGCCGCGGGTGACGTCCACGGCGATCGGGTCCAGGACCCATTTGGGGGCGACGGTGGCGAGCATGCGGTAGAGCGGGACCTCGAACACCGTCTCCGGGCCGGGCGCCTTCAGCCAGACCGGACCGCGACTGGTGTCGACGCGCAGCAAAGTCCCCCACGGCCTCACCCGCGGTTGTGTCACCTCGCCAAGTCGTTCGACGCCCGCCGCAGTCAGCTGTTCGTCGATCCACGCCTCGGCCTCCGCTCGCCACTCCCTCGAGGTCCAGAGCGCGGTGAAGCTGTTTCCGGCGTACTGAGCGCCGGCCGGATCCCCGGCCTGCTGCAAGCCCCGCTGATGGTCGTTCACAGGCGGACCGGTAGCTCGGTGATGGCGTTCATCAGCAGACCCTGGCTGCGGACGGGATCCTGCGAGGGCTCCGCGAGCGCCAGGTCCGGGAACCGCTCGAAGAGCATGCCGAGCGCGACCCGCCCCTCCAGCCGGGCCAGCGGCGCGCCGAGACAGTGGTGGATGCCATGCCCGAAAGCGAGGTGCGAGCTCTCGGCGCGAGTAATGTCGAGCTGATCCGGCTTCGCGAACTTGTCGCCGTCTCGATTGGCCGCCAGCAGCGCGAACACGATCACCTCACCCGCGCCGATCGTGGTGCCGCCGACCTCGACAGGCGCCTTCGTGATGTACGGGATCGCCGCCTGCAGCGGTCCGTCGTACCGGAGCAGTTCCTCGACCGCGGCGGGCAGTCGCTCCGGCTCGGCCTTCAGGAGCGCGAGTTGGTCCGGATGCCGCAGGAGCGCGTGGACGCCGTTGGCGATCAGGCTGACGGTGGTCTCGTGCCCGGCCGCGAGCAGCAGGTAGACCATCGAGGTGAGCTCGTCCGGGCTGAGCCGGTCGCCGCCGTCGCGAACCCCGATCAGGTCGGAGAGCAGGTCGCCCGACGGCGCCACCCGCTTGTCCTCGATCAGCTCGCGGATGAACTCGACCATCGAGAGCGCGGCCTCGACGTACACGTCGGCCGGGTACACCGACGCGTTCACCACGATCGAGGACCAGCGCCGGAAGTCGTCGCGCCGGATCGCCGGGATCCCGATCAGCTCCGAGATCACCGTGATCGGCAGTGGATAGCTGTAGGAGTCGACCAGGTCCACGCGGTCCCCCGCGACCGCCATCTCGTCGAGCAACTCCGCGGCGATCTCACGGATCCGCGGTTCGAGCAGCTCGATCCGGCGCCGGGTGAAGGCGGCCGAGACCAGCTTGCGCAACCTGGTGTGGTCCGGCGGGTTGACGTTCAGCATGTGCTGGTCCAGCGCCGAGACCAGGTCGTCCGTCACGGTGTCCCGGTGCGGTCCCTCCAACGACGACCTCACCACGTCCGGATGCGCGAGCAACTCGCGCGTCTCCGGGTAGCCCGTCACCAGCCACACCGGCACCCCGGTGAACAGCATCATCCGGTGCAGCGGGCCCGCCGCACCGATCTCGGCGAGGCTCGCGTGCCGCGCGATCCCGCTGGTCTCTGTAAACGGGGAAGTCACGCCGACCACACTACGTTCGGCCCGGATCACCGTCTTCCAGCCGCGAGACCAGCTCCGCGCGGGAGTGGATGCCGAGCTTCGTGTAGACCTTGCGCAAGTGGTACTCGACGGTCTTCGGGCTGAGGAACAACCTGGCCGCCGCTCCCCGGATGCTCTGCCCGTCCGCGAGCAGCAACGCGATCTGCCGTTCCTGCGGAGTCAGCTCGTCCGCAGTACTGGGCTCTCGCCGGCGAGCGGTCTCCCCCGTCGCCTTCAGCTCTGAAGCGGCGAGATCGGCCCAGCCCGGCGCACCCAGCTGATCGAACGACTCGACAGCCAGGCGCAACTGGACCCGGGCATCCACCCGTCGCCGCGCGCGCCGCAACCAGCCTCCGTAAGCCAGGCGGGTCCGCGCCGTCTCGAACACGTCGAGCGTCCTTCCGTGCTCGCCGAGCGCCTCCTCGAACCAAGCATGGTCCTCCTCGATCAACCCGGTCACCCGAGCCGCCCGGGCCAGCGCCCAAGGTTGTCCTTTCTCCTTCGCTCGTACTGCGTACGTCCGCGCCGCCGCGGCCGCCTCCTCGCTCCGCCCCAGGCGGAGGTACACCTCGACCAACTCCGGCGCAGGTGACAGATCCGGATCCAGCACCCCCAGCGTCGAAAGCAACGCCATCAGCCGCTCGTACTGCGGCAACGCCTCCGCCGGATTGCCCCGGCCCAGCTCGAGATCACCGAGCGCGAACAACGACCAGACCACGGCGAGGTGGATCTCTCGGTCGGTGCCGATGCGCGTCGCCTCGGCCGTGAACTCCCGGCACTCCAGCTCACGCCCCCGATGCGCCGCCAGCCACCCCTGCCCGGCCAGGGTGATCGCGAGCTCGGTCGTCTGCCCCGTCTCCCGGGACAGCCGGATGCCTTCGTCGTACGAAGCGACCGCGTTCGCCCAGCGGTCGGTCGTCGCGTCATCGCGGCCGAGGTGGAACAACAGGCCGGGCAACATCCCCACTGCCACCTCGTCCCGGCGCTCCCCCATGGCCTCCTCGACCAGCGCACGACCTGTCCCGGACTCACGCAGGAACATCGGGGCCAGCACCATCCAGGTCTGCCGCCGGTCGCGCTCAATCCCCACCGCAGGGGTCAGCGCGATCGCTTCCCGGATCTGCTCGGTCCCCGGACGCCCGGCCAGGATCTTCGCCATTCCACTCGACAGCAACCCGAGGATCCGCGCCGGCGACCGCCCGACCCGACCGAGCCGCTCGTCGATCTCCCCGGCAGCCGTCAACGCGCCCGCTGCATCCCCCAGCCGGAAACAGGCATTGACCACGTCCGCCGACAACCCGATCACCAGCTCGTCGAGCTTGTCCTCCGCGCCGGTGAGTTCGGCGATAGCCGCCAGCAGGATGCCTTGAGCTCTGGCCGGCGATCCGCACTTCACCGCGATGTCCGCCCGCAGTTCGTTCGCCTGGGTGCGCACCAACAGGGGCGGTTCGAGCTTCAGCGCCTCGGCCAGCAGGCCGTCCGCGCGATCAGCCAGGCCCGCGAACCAGGCTGCCTGTCCCGCCGCGACCAAGCGGAGCGCCCGCACCTGCGCACTCTCGGTCAGGCGCGCCGACCGCTCGAAGGCCGTAGCCGCCACTGCCTGCGCGCCCCGCTCGACCGCGTGCCTGCCGGCAACCTCGAGCCCTGCGGCGACTTCGTCGTCAGTGCCGAGCACGGTCTCCGACAGGTGCCAGGCCCGCCGGTCCGCGTCGTGCACGGCTCCTGCCATCGCCCGATGGACCGTACGTCGCTCAGCCGGCTCCGCGCTCGCGTAGATCGCCGAGCGAACCAGTGGATGCCGGAACTCCACCCGTCCGTCCGCGATCGTCACCAGCGACGCCTGCTCGGCCTCACCCAGCGCCGCGACCTCAACACCCAGCTCCGTACAAGCGCGAGCCACAGCGCCCAGTTCGCCGTCCTCTACCGAGGCGACCAGCAGCGCGGTCTGCGCTGCTGTGCTGAGCCGCTTGGCCCTTGCGGCGAAGGCCTCGGCCAGCAGAGCAGGCACGGGAACGGGTACACCAGGTGGAAGTCGCTGCAACTGCTCGGGGTCGCCGGCAAGCTCCAGCAACGCCAGTGGATTGCCCGCCACAGTTCGGTGCAGCGCGGCCACCAGCTCGACCGGGAGACCGACTATCAGCCGATGCGCCGCTTCCAACCCGACTCCGCCGACCCGGAGTTGCGGCAGGTCGGCTTCCGCCAGCGGATGCGACTCGCCTTCCCGGGCTGCGATGACCAGCGCGATCGGATCCGCGACCAGCCGCCGGGCCGCGAACAACAGGGCTTCGGCCGACGGCCGATCCAGCAGATGCGCGTCGTCCACCAGAACCGCCACCGGTTTCACCTCGGCGTACCGGCAGATCAGACTCAACGTGGCCGCCCCCACTGCGAACCGGTCCACCCCCAACCGCCCCATCTCCCCCGCGCTCTCGGCCGGAGTACTGAGGGCCAGGGCGGCCGCGAGAGCTTCGCGTTGCGGGGCTGGGATGCGGCCGAGGTCGGCGAGGGCAGGGCGGAGCAGCTGGAGCAGGCCGCCGAAGGGGATCTCGCGCTCGGCCTCGGTCCCCCGGGCCCGGAGGACACGCAGGCCCACGGCGAGTGCCGCTGCCTCGTCGACGAGAGCGGTCTTGCCGATCCCCGGTTCCCCGGTGATCAGCAGCACCCCGCTGGTACCCACCCGCGCCCCCGCGACCAGCCCTTCGATCACCCGCCGCTCGGCGTCCCGCCCGATCAGCATGTCTGGCAGTACACCATCTCCTGACCAGGTGGGTCACCTGATGCGACCGGTCAGTCCGCACTCCTACGGTCACGAACAGCTAAAGCAACCCTGGGAGGGGACCTGAAATGACTACCGTCGCAGTGGACATGGACAAACTGATGGCTTTCGTCGGCCAGGCCGTGGGCGAGGTCGGCGCGACCTTGAACGCCGGACTGGTGGTGATGGGCGACAAGCTCGGCTACTACCGCGCACTCGCGGGCGCCGGGCCGACCACGCCGGCCGAACTGGCCGAGCGGACCGGGACCAGCGAGCGCTACGCCCGCGAGTGGCTGAATGCGCAGGCCGCGGGCGGTTTCGTCGAGTACGACCCGGCGACCGCCACCTACGTCCTGCCGCCCGAGCAGGCCGTCGCCCTGACGGACGAGAACAGCCCGGCGTTCCTGCCCGGCTTCTTCCAGATCGCGCTCGGCACCGTCGACCACACCAACCAGACGATCGAGGCCGCCCGCAGCGGCGCCGGGATCGGCTGGCACGAGCACAACTCCGACGTACACCTCGGCTGCGAGCGATTCTTCCGCCCGGGCTACAACGCGAACCTGGTGGCGGGCTGGCTTCCCGCGCTAGAGGGCGTCGGGCAGAAATTGCAGGACGGGGTCCGCGTCGCGGACATCGGCTGCGGCCACGGCTCCTCGACGATCCTGATGGCCCAGGCCTTCCCGCGCTCGACCTTCAGCGGTTCGGACTACCACCCGGAGTCGATCGAGACCGCCCGCCGGCGCGCGGAGGAAGCCGGTGTCGCGGATCGCGTCAGCTTCGAGGTCGCCCCGGCGACGGCGTACAGCGGCTCGGGGTTCGAACTGGTGACGACCTTCGACGCGCTGCACGACATGGGTGACCCGGTCGGCGCCGCCCGGCACGTCCGCGAGTCGCTCACCCCCGACGGCACCTGGATGGTGGTCGAACCGATGGCCGGCGACAAGGTCGAGGACAACCTGAACCCGGTCGGCCGCGCCTACTACGGCTTCTCGACGCTGCTCTGTACCCCGGGTTCGCTGTCCCAGGACGTCGGCCTCGCGCTCGGCACCCAGGCCGGTCCCGCGCGGATCCGCGACGTCACCAAGGCAGCCGGCTTCTCCCGGTTCCGCACGGCCGCCGAGACGCCGTTCAACCTGGTGTTCGAAGTACGTCCCTGAGACAGTCGATCGCAGGGGTGGGGGGCGACTCGGATGACTGACGAACGACCGGCGCGGACGGCCGATCAGGCGGGCACGATCGAGCGCGACGGCGTGACGATCGCCTACCAGGTGTACGGCGACGACGGGCCGACGGTGGTCCTGCTGCCGACCTGGTCGATCGTGCCGTCCCGCGTCTGGAAGGCCCAGGTGCCTTACCTGGCTCGTCATTTCCGGGTCGTCACCTTCGACGGCCGGGGCTCGGGGGCCTCGACCAAACCCGTCGGTGCGGCCGCCTACGCCGATGCCGAGTACGTCGCGGACACCCTGGCCGTCCTGGACGCCACCGGTACTGCGAACTGCGTGGTGGTGGGATTTTCCCGGGGGTGTCCGTGGGCCCTGCAGGTCGCGTCCGAGCAGCCCGGCCGGGTTCTCGGGGTGGTCTGCATCGGCGCGGCGGCCGGGATGGTTCCGGCGCAGGAGGAGCAGGAACGCGAGGCCTGGAACGCGCGGTATCCCACCCACGACGGCTCGGCGAAGTACAACCGTCACTACTGGCTGGAAGGCGGCTACGAGGACTTCCTGCGGTACTTCTTCGAGAACATGTTCCGCGAGCCGCACTCCAGCAAGCAGCTCGAGGACTGCATCGAGTGGGGCCGGCAGATCGGCCCGGAGCGACTTGTCGACACGGAGGCCGCCCGCCACGCCCGGCAGGCCGGGGTGCCCGACGTGCGGTGCCCGGTGCTGGTGGTCCATGGCGACAGCGACGCGATCCGGGCTTACGCGGAAGGTGTTCAGCTCGCCGAGCTGACCGGCGGCTCACTCGTCACGATCGCGGGCGGCGGGCACGCCCCGCCCGCCCGCGAACCGGTGAAGGTGAACCACCTGCTCAAGGAGTTCGTGGACCAGGTCGCCCCCCGCCCGGTACGCCGTACCTGGGTGCGGGCCGCGAACCGGCCGCGGCGGGCGCTCTACCTGTCGTCGCCGATCGGGCTCGGGCACGCGAAGCGGGACCTGGCGATCGCGCGGGAGTTGCGGCAGCACCACCCGGATCTGGAGATCGACTGGCTCGCGCAGCATCCCGTCACGCGGGTGCTCGAGGACGCCGGCGAGAGCGTGCATCCGGCGTCGGCCTGGTTGTGCAACGAGTCGGCGCACATCGAGTTCGAGGCCGACGAGCACGATCTGCACGCATTCCAGGCGATCCGGCGGATGGACGAGATCCTGGTCAACAACTTCATGGTCTTCAACGATGTGGTGGACGCCCAGTACTACGACCTGGTGATCGGCGACGAGGCCTGGGAGGTGGACCACTTCCTGCACGAGAACCCGGAGCTGAAGAGGTTCGCCTACGCCTGGCTGACGGACTTCGTCGGCTGGCTGCCGATGCCGGACGGCGGTTCCCGCGAGGCCCGGCTGACCGCGGACTACAACGCGGAGATGCTCGAACAACGCGCCCGGTACGCCCGGCTCCGGGACCGGTCGATCTTCGTCGGCGACCCGGAGGACATCGTCGACGCCAGCTTCGGTCCCGGACTTCCGTCCATTCGCGACTGGACCGAGCAGAACTTCGACTTCGCGGGCTACGTGACCGGCTTCGACCCGGCCGAGACAGCCGACCGCGAGGCTCTTCGGGAGCGCCTCGGCTACGCCCGCGACGACCTGCTCTGCGTCGTCACGGTCGGCGGGTCAGGGGTTGGTTCTTCCTTGCTCCACAGGGTTCTCGACGCAGTACCGCTGGCTCGACGGCTGGTCCCCGATCTGCAGTTCGTGATCGTCACCGGTCCTCGTATCGATCCGGCGTCCCTCCCGTCGCTGCCGGGAGTGACCGTGCACGGATATCTGGCGAACCTGCATCACCACCTCGCGGCGGCCGACCTCGCGATCACCCAGGGCGGCCTCACCACCTGCATGGAACTGACCGCCCAGCGAGTGCCGTTCATCTACGTGCCCCTGCGCCACCACTTCGAGCAGAACTTCCACGTCCGCGCCCGCCTCGACCGCTACGAGGCCGGCCAACACCTCCCCTACGAGGAAGCCTCCGACCCGGACGCACTCGCCGCGGCCATCGCCAAACAACTCACCTCCACGCCCACCTTCCGCCCGGTCGCCACCACCGGCGCCACCCGAGCCGCCTCCCTCCTAGCCCCACTCCTCTGACCGCGCACCCGCACCCCTTGGCGCATCTTCCCGGCGAGGTCTGGTGGTTGACAAACACTTCACCATTTGGTGAAGTGTTGTCGTGCTGACCACCACCTTCGCCGCGCTGGCCGATCCGACCCGGCTGGCGATCGTGACCCGGCTGAGCCGGGGCGAAGCGACGATGGGGGAACTGGCCGCGCCGCACCAGGTGACCGCGCCCGCGATGACGAAACACGTCGGCGTGCTCGTCGATGCGGGGGTCGTCACCCGCCGCAAGGTCGGCCGCACGGTGGTGTGCACCCTGCGGCCGGACGCGCTGACCGAAGTACAGACCTGGCTCGGCGACCTCACGGCGTACTGGAACAGCACCATCGACCGGCTGGAAGACCTCTTGCAAGGGAGCAGGGATGAGCACTGACGTCCGGATCGAACGGATGCTGACAGCAACCATCGAGCGGGTCTACGCGGCGTGGACCGAGCCCGGCCTGCTGACCCGGTGGTACTGCCCGAACCCCACGCTGGACCTGACCGTCGAGGCGGACGTCCGGGTCGGCGGCGAGTACCTGGTCAAGATGGGCCCGTACGTCGTCCGCGGTCGCTACACCGAGGTGGACCCGCCGAGTCTCCTCGCCTTCACCTGGCAGTGGGACCACGAGGGCGGGCCGTCCGAGGTCCGCGTCGAGCTCACCGAGGTGGACGCCGGCACCCGCCTCCTCCTCACCCAGACCGGCCTCACCCCCGAGGACGCCACCGGCCATCTCCAGGGCTGGGAACTCCAACTCCCCCGCCTCGCCGACCTCCTCGCCTCCTGACCCACCTGTACGGCGTAGGGCAAAGGTAGAGCCCCGGGCGGTGACCCGGGGCTCGGAATGGATGGATGGGCGGCGGAATCAGCTGCCGGACTTGCGCCGGAACTGGCGCTTCTGCTTGTCGTTGTGCGCCTCGCCGACACCTTCGTGCCGCGGCCCGCTACCGGGGTGCGACTCGTGATGCGCGTTCTTCTTGGCGAGCGCCTCGCGGAACTTCTTCTGCAGTTCGTCCTGCGCCGGCTCGCTGGGCTTGTCGCTCATACCGTCTCCTTCACAAACCGTCAGGCGTATGGGCTTAGCTAACCAATTGTGACCGCCCCACCGCCAGCCATTAAGCCGGGGTATCCGATCCGCCCCTCCCAGCCGCCATCTGGCCGCACGCCTCGACCATCTCAGTCTGAGAAAAACCTCTGAGCCGCAGGCGTGGCGGCTGTTAACTTCGCTGAGGCGGCAGGCGACGGCGACGTACGAGCGGAGGGATCTGCGGTGGTGGTCAGCACTGAGGCGGTGATCGGGATCGCGCTGGTCGAGCTCGGGCTGGTGGTGATTCCCGGGCCGAACATGATCTACCTGGTGTCGCGGTCGGTGGCGCAGGGGCGACGGGCCGGGTTGACCTCACTCGCCGGTGTCGGCGTCGGGTTCCTCGTGTATTTGCTGGCGGCAACCGCGGGCCTGGCGACGCTGTTCGCCCTGGTGCCGGAGATCTACGTCACGCTCAAGCTGGCCGGCGCGGCGTACCTGCTCTGGCTCGCCTGGAACGCACTCCGGCCGGGAGGCAGCTCCGCATTCACGCCGAACGAGCTCGAGCCGGACCGCCCGCGGAAGCTGTTCGGGATGGGCCTGCTGACGTGCCTGCTCAACCCGAAGATCGCGATCCTCTACATCTCCCTGCTGCCCCAGTTCGTGGACCCGTCCCGCGGTCACGTCGGCACCCAGAGCCTGCTCCTCGGCCTCACCCAGCTGGCCGTCGGCGTCCTGGTGAACGCCGTCTTCGTGATCACCGCCGGCTCGGTCGCCCTCTTCTTCAGCCGCAAGCCCCTCTGGATGCGAGTCCACCGCTACCTGACCGGTACCGCCCTGGCCGTCTTCGCCGTCCGCCTCGCCACCGACCAGGCTCGCCCGACCACGCCCTGACCGGCCTCCTGGCTCGCGCGATTCGGCGGGGCCCGGACGCCCACCACTCACCAACCGTTCCACCTGCGCCACGCTTCGCATCCGCCGAGCCGGGATCCGTTGCATATCAAGCGTTTGACGCCCTTTGGTGCGTGATGCACGCCCCCTTGGCCGTTTGGTACTCACCAGTACATTTAGTTCTACGGCCCCCGGCCCCAAAGGCACCAGGCGCGACAACCCCACTCGAGAGCGGCAGTCGCCCACCCAGCCACCGCACCACCCCGTCCGATGCGCCGTACCCACCGCACCCCGCGGTACCCCCCTGACAGGTCAGGGTGTCGGGTGAGCCCCACTCCCCTGCCCCGGCACCCTGGCCGCTCCACCCACCCCTTCGCACCGCCCCCTAGTCAACTGGGGCGGTGCGAAGCCGGATTGTGCGTGAGATCGAGCGTGGGATCGGGGCCGGATGGCATACCGGGGTGCAGGTTTACGCCTCAGTGGGCGGGCGGCCTCGGGTTGATGTCGCGCTTGGCGAGGCGCAGCCCGGAGTACCGATGACGCGGGAGACCATCGTCGAGTGGGCGTCCGCCACCAAGCCGATCACGTGTGCTGCGTTGGCGGTTCTTTGGGAGCGCGGAGCCTTGGACATTGAAGATCCGGTGCACCATCACCTGCCTGAGTTCGCGGCGGCGGGCAAGGAGCAGGTGACCGTCAAGCATCTGCTGACTCACACCGCTGGACTGACGACGAGCATCACGAAGCAGGCACCCGCGGCTGAGTTGGTTGCTGACATCTGCGCTTCGCCTCTGCGGCCCGACTGGGTGCCTGGGCAACGATGTGGTTACAACTCGATTGCGATGTGGATCGTCGCTGAGCTCGTGACTCGCCTCGATGGACGCCCTTTCGACCAGTTCGTTCGCGAGGAGATCTTCGAGGTTGCCGGCCTGGACGACTGCTGGCTCGCGATGCCGCCCGAGACCTACGAGCGGAACACGGCCCGCATCGCGCGCATCCCCGGGATCGCCCGCTCCGGTACGGCGTACTGGGTGACCTGGGGACGTCCCACCGGCGGCATCCACGGGCCGATCAGCCAACTCGGCCGCTTCTACGAGTCCCTTGGGTGCATCCTGTCACCGGACAGGCTCCGGGAGATGACCTCGCACCATCTCACCGGCGTGTACGACGAGGTGCTGGGCGCGCGGCTGGATCGTGGACTCGGCTTCGTCTTGGGATCAGCCGATCCGCAGAACGGCGATCGCGCCTCGTCCGGCACCTACGGTCATGGCGGGCAAACTTGGAGCACCGCCTTCGCCGACCCGGCCCGCGGCCTGGTCGCCGCCGTCTACTGGAACGGCGCAACGACCCCCGCTATCCACGCCGACCGCCTACTGCGCCTCCTGAACGCCCTGTACGCCGACCTCGCCGACCTCGAGCGCTGAGGTGACGAACACGAACTCCAGGCCGGGCCGGTCAGGAGCATCGCGGACCTCGTCAACCGCGAAACCGTCGGCGGCCAGGGACTGCTCCAGCTCCTCGCGAGTGCGGAAGCGGAGGGTCGAGTCCGAGGTGAGCGTCGCACCGTCGGACTCGAAGACGTAGGTCCCGCGGAAGGTGACGAGCGGGCCACTCACGTCCAGCAGATCAGACCAGTTCCTGACCACGCCCACACCTGGGATATCGGCCTCGTTGTACGTCTGCTCGCGATTCCACCCCAGCCACGCCTTGCGCTCGGGATCCCTTGTCTCAAACACAAACCGCCCACCCGGAGCCAGGGCCCGCCGTACCCCACCCAACGTCGCCGCCCAATCCTCGTCCGTCACGAACACCTGAGCCACGTTCCCCGTCATCACCGCCAGATCCACCTGCATCTCCGGCAACGACGTGGCGTCGCCCTCAACCCACCGCACTCGCTCCGCCCCAGACTTCTTCCGCGCCACCTCCAACGAGGCACCTGCTGGATCCACCCCGACGACCTCGATCCCACGCGACGCCAGCAAACACGCGAACGTCCCCGTCCCGCAGCCCACATCCAGCACCCGCCGGGCGCCGAACTCCTCGATCATCGCGGCATAGACCTCGAGATCAGGCCGCTCGGCTTCCAGCGGGTCATAAAGCCCCACCAACCGCGGCACCGCAAACAACGCATCAGGCATCCCCCGACCCTAGACACCGCCCCACCACGCCGCGACCGAATTGCCCCACCGCCACGGTCCGGCGCGCGGGATCAGGGCCCGGCCGCCCGGGATCTCTCGGGGTCCGAGCGCTCGGGATCTCTCAGCGCGCGGTGAGCGGATAGCGGGTCCCGACGACGCTCGGGGCGAAGCCGGCTGGGCTGAAGGCGTCGGCAAGTGCGGCTGCGGCCCGCCAACCGGTGCAGTGACCAGGCGCGACGATCAAGTAACAGTCGAGCCCGGAGATCCCGATGCGATCGTCATGGGAGCTGCCCGCGCTCACGTTGCTCTAGACCGGGACTCCAGGGCGTAACGCTCAACCGCGTCCTGAAACGTCCGCAAGCAGCCGAATTGAGGTTGTTTCCCGAACCGCAGAGCCGGGCTCGGGGCCGGCTCGTTACTCGTGCTCAGAATCTTCACCGGTCGGGTCTTACCGATCCCCGAAAGTTGCACGCGCGCTAACCTTTGGCCTCCTCGTTCGTGGTTTGGCCTGCAGGAAGCCATTGCCGTCGACAAGCGCCTGACTCGCGATCTGCTGCCACCTGGTGGCACTGGTGGCAGGGTGCTGTCCCATGATTGACGACGCCGCGAAGGCCAACTTGTACAACTACCTGAGGCACGAGCGCGAGGCGGTGCTTGCCAAGCTCGACGGTCTTTCCGACTACGACGTCCGTCGCCCGCTGACCGTCACCGGGACCAACCTGCTGGGCCTGGTCAAGCACCTGGCGACATGGGAGGCCAGGTACCTCGGCGAGGTCTTCGACCGTCCCTTTCCCGAACCCCTGCCTCGGTGGGACGTCGAGGCCGAGCGACTCGCCGACATGTGGGCGACCGAGCGCGAGGCCCGCAGCGACATCGTCGACCGCTACCGACGGGTGTGGGACCACAGCGACGCGACGGTGGAGGCCCTCGCCCTCGATGCCACGGGCCGCGTCGCCTGGTGGCAGGACGCCGAGGTGCCCTTGTTCAACATCCTCGTCCACCTGCTCGCCGAAACCAGTCGGCACGCCGGCCACGCCGACATCCTGCGCGAAGCGCTCGACGGAGCGGTAGGAACCGACGCGGAGGACATGGCCGAGCAGCGGCACGACCCAGCCTTCTGGAGGGAGCGCCGCGAGGAGATCGAGGCGGCCGCCAGGTCAGCAGCCGGTTGACCTGGATCGCGAGCCAAGGAATGGTGCCGCTAGTCGTTGGGCGCGTGGTCTGGAACGAGCCGCCCTAGATGCGGACCTTCGATGTCCTTGACGACCTCCACGGTCACGCGCTCGGAGCTGTCGTCCTGCCACGTTTCGCGACCTGCTCGAGTCCGCATCGTTGTCAAGCCGCTCGCAGCCTCAAACGTCCGGACCTAGCTGCTGTCCGTGGGTTCGCTCCTGCCGATGTGCGGATGTGGAGCGCGTCATGCACCAGCCGGGCAGGGCTGCCTTGGTCACAGCCAGCGCCGCACCTGTTCAGCGCGCTTCCAGCTCGAAGAACAGGAAGCAGATAAATGAGCGACCGTCCGCGGTGGGCAGCAGTTCCGCTGGGGTGTTGGCCGCGGGCGGCGGCTCAGTGACCGTCTTGATGCCGAACCCCGCATCGATGAACGTGTTGATGACGTCCTGCAGGGGTCGGTGCCAGTAGGTCATCCACACGGTCCCTTCGCCGAAGTCGTAGTCCTCGGAGTACTGCGTGAGGGCGAAGTAGTCGGCCTCGGGGTACACAATCGCGTAGACCGTGGGGTGGATGATCGAGCCGATGAGCCGACCGCCGGGTTTGAGCACACGCCGCAGCTCGGCCAGTGCCGCGGCCCAGTCCTTGACGTAGTGCAGGGACAGCGATGCGACGACGAGGTCGAACGCGTCGTCGGGATAGGGCAGGGGCGCACCAAGGTCTGCGACTCTCACGTCCGCGTCCTCGCCCAGCCTTTGGCGGGCGAGTTCGACCATGGCGGGGCTCAGGTCGAAGCCCGACACGACCGCATCCTTGCTGCGCAGAGCTTCCATCAAGGGGCCTGACCCGCATCCGGCGTCGAGAATCTCCAGGCCCGCGACGTCGCCGGCGAGACGAATCATCTCCGGACGCGCGTAGTAAGCATTGAAGAGGTTGCTCTCGTTGCTGGCCGAGTACGCGGCCGCGAAACTGTCGTAATCAGCGACTGGGGCAGCGGACTTGCTCACCGAATTTGGCATGACAGGTTTCTACCCGGGTCGCAGGTGTGCGCCAACCAGGCGCGCGGTCCAGTCGGCGACGCACTCATCTGCCGCCGTCCGGGCGTTGGCGGCCGTGGGGACTCGACCCGCCGACCCAGGGATTATGAGTGCCATGGCAACACCACCGCTGGACAAATCAGACTCCGCTAGGCCGGTTTCTCACCCCATCTAGCCCCTCTGCCACCGCTGTTTGACACCATTTCGCGTCACGAGCCGAGTCACGCCGCAGCGAGCTGTGTCGGCGCCAGGTCAGAGCTGTCCTGGTTGCCAGCTCTTCGGAGTTGGGACGTGCAGGGTGGGCCGGCAGATGAGCTCCTGGGTGTTGCCGTCGAGCGTCCGGCTCTCGATCAGCTCGAGGTCGAAGTCGGCCGCACCCTGGAAGATCGGGTCCACTCCGGTCTGACCGGTGATCACCGGGAAGATCGTCACCTGGACACGGTCGACCAGACCGGCCGCCATCAGCGCCCGGTTCAGCGACAAGCTGCCGTGCGAGCGCAACGGCACCTCGGACTCCTCCTTGAGCCGCGCGACAAGGTCGACGGCATCGCCGCTCACAAGGGTCGCATCCGGCCAGTCGAGGGGTCCTTCAAGTGTCGTCGACACCACGGTTGCCGGCAGGTCCCTCATCCGGGTGACCCATGGGTCGCGCACCTCGGACTCCTCGGTGCTCGAGGCCAGCATCCGCGCGAATGCCCGATACGTGTTGGCCCCGAAGACCATCCGCTGCTCGGCGCCGTACAAGGCGAGGCGGTGGTCGAGCAGCTCGGGGCCTTGCTTACCCCAGTAGCCGCCCCAGTCCCCCCTGCTGTTGTAGGAGCCGAAGCCGTCGAGGCTGGAGAAGATGTCGAAGGTGTAGGTAGCGGTCATGATGCTCTCCTCGAGTACGGTGGGCCGCCCTCGTGGGCGGCTACTCACCCTGCTACGAACACATCGGCCCCGATCCGACACCTTGGGTGGTAAGTTCAGCGCGATGCAGTCAGTCCCGGACGCGGTGGACGGAGCGGCGGAGCGCACCGGATTCTCCGGCGTGGTCCGCCTCGATCGCTCGGGCGAGACCGAGTTCTCCACGGCCTACGGGTACGCCGACCGGGCCCACGGGGTCCTCAACACGGTCGAGACCCTGTTCGCGACCGCGAGTGGCTCGAAGGGCCTGACGGCACTGGCGGTCATGAGCCTGGTCGAGCGTGGGACGCTCGAGCTCGGCACGACCGCCCGTTCGCTGCTCGGCAAAGACCTGCCCCTGATCGCCGACAACGTGACGATCGAGCAACTCCTGGCACATCGGTCCGGGATTGGCGACTACCTCGACGAGGACGCCGTCGGCGACATCAGCGACTACGTGATGCCGGTGTCGGTACACGAGCTCCCGACGACCGAGCTGTTCCTGCCGGTGCTGGACGGGCACGAGACCGCGTTCCCCGCCGGCGAGCGGTTCGCGTACAACAACGGCGGCTATGTCGTGCTCGCATTACTGGCCGAACGGGCGAGCGGCGTGGACTTCCAGCAGCTGGTTCGCACGCTGGTCTGCGAGCCTGCGGGCATGGTCGACACCGCGTTCCTGCGCTCCGATGAGCTCCCTGGACGCGCCGCCTTGGGCTACCTGTCTGTCGACGGCCTGAGAACGAACGTGTTTCATCTCCCCGTGCTCGGCAGCGGCGACGGGGGCATCTACTCGACCGCTGCCGACCTCAGCGCCTTCTGGGACTCACTCTTCGCCGGACGGATCGCCTCGCCGGAGCGGGTTGCCGAGATGGTGCGACCGCACAGCAACTGGCCGAAGGAGTCCAAGCGCTACGGCCTCGGGTTCCACCTCCACGCTACGGGCGACGGAGTCTGGCTGGAGGGGTACGACGCAGGCGTGTCGTTCGCCAGCCTGCACCAGCCCTGTTCATCGATCACCTACACCGTCATCTCGAACTGGTCAGACGGTGCCTGGCCGATCATCCGGCTGCTCAACGACCGGCTCGGCACCTGAACACGCCGCCATCTGCGACGGTGCATGCGGAAAAACGGACTCAGAACCGGACGGCTACCGGTCTGCCGGTGAACCGTCCTGGGTTTGATGCACCCCTCGGTTATGTGTGAGCGACCGGTTGGTCGTCACGGGTTCGTGCATAGTAGTCAGCTTCGGCTTCGGCG
>NZ_SLWM01000017.1:0-173199 GCF_004342085.1 Kribbella orskensis | reverse complement strand
ATCAACCGGCCGATACGAATTCGCCATACCCAATACTCGAACGCCCACCCGGTGACCCACACCACCGCCACACCCATTTCTCAACAGGCTCTGCAAGGCGCCGGCGGCCGAACAACCCGTCATCGGGTGGCCGATCGCCGCGAGACGGTGGGGCGCTGGCGGGCTCTGCGACGGCTGGCGGTTTGCAAGGCGCCGGCGGCCGAACAACCCGTCATCGGGTGGCCGATCGCCGCGAGACGGTGGGGCGCTGGCGGGCTCTGCGACGGCTGGCGGTTTGCAAGGCGGCAGCGGCCGAACAACCCGTCATCGGGTGGCCGATCGCCGCGAGGCGGTGGGGGCGCTGGCGGGCTCTGCGACGGCTGGCGGTTTGCAGGGCGGCAGCGGCCGAACAACCCGTCACCGGGTGGCCGATCGCCGCGAGGCGGTGGGGGCGCTGGCGGGCTCTGCGACGGCTGGCGGTTTGCAAGGCGGCAGCGGCCGAACAACCCGTCATCGGGTGGCCGATCGCCGCGAGACGGTGGGGGCGCTGGCGGGCTCTGCGACGGCTGGCGGTTTGCAAGGCGGCAGCGGCCGAACAACCCGTCATCGGGTGGCTGATCGGCGGGCCCGGAGCAGATGGCGCGCGGTCGTGGGGGACCGGGGACAGGTGGATGGGGCCTGAGGAGCCGGTGGACGTTGCGGTTGCGGGGACCTAGGACACCTTGTGGGGACCAGGGAAATGCTGTTGCGGTGTCCGAGGTTCCGGCTTGGTGTCCGAGGTCCCGCTTCGGGCACTAGGTGAGCGTCCGGGTGGCCGGGATATCGGCATCGCCCGCGCCTCGGCGTCTATGACCAGAGCTGTCTCCACGTCCGACAACCGGACCGCGTGGTTGTCGACCCGCTCACCGTCCGGCTGTTCGACGTCCAGATTGCGAACGCTCAACCACGGACTGCTCCAGACTTCCCGCTCACCGTGAATCTGGCAACGCATGCCCGGGACCCTACGACGCATCCGATCAAACACCGCCTGTCGATCCACCGACGGCCCGTACGACGCACGGGTATCAGGCAAGGCAGATCGATGGAAGGAATCGGGTATGAACGTCGGGCCGACGGCAGGACGCCGGGAGTGGATCGGGCTCGCAGTACTGGCGTTGCCGACGCTGCTGGTGTCGCTGGACACCTTTGTGATGCTGCTGGCACTCCCACCGGTGGCTGCCGGACTGGGCGCGAGCAGCAATCAGCAGCTGTGGATCATGGACGTCTACGGATTCATGGTGGCCGGCTTCATGATCACCATGGGGTCGCTCGGAGACCGGATCGGGCGGCGTCGCCTGCTGCTCATCGCGGCCGTGGTGTTCGGCGCGGCCTCCGTCCTGGCCGCATACTCGACCACCCCGGGCATGCTGATCGGCGCCCGCGCGCTGCTGGGCATCGCCGGAGCCGCGATCACTCCGTGCACGCTCTCCCTGGCGATGAACCTCTTCCGCGACCCACGCCAGCAAGCCTCGGCGATCGGCGTCTGGGGCGGCTGCTTCACCGTAGGCGCCGTGATCGGCCCGGTTGTCGGCGGCGTCCTGCTGGACCACTTCTGGTGGGGCTCGGTGTTCCTGATCGGCGTCCCGGCGATGGTGCTGTTGCTGGTCGTGGGGCCGATCCTGCTCCCCGAGTACCGCGACCCCGCGGCCGGGCGGATCGATCTGCCGAGCATCGCGCTATCGCTGGGGGCAATCCTGCCGCTGATCCAGGGGCTCAAGCAGTTCGCCGCCTCCGGGTGGTCCGCAGTACCGGCTTGCCTGGTCGTCTTCGGGCTCGTAGTCGGCTGGTTCTTCCTGAGGCGGCAGCGGGCTCTCGCTGATCCGCTGCTGGACCTGTCGCTGTTCCGCAAGCGGACCTTCACCGTGACGCTCGGCAGCATGATGACGTACTCGCTGCTCTCCGGCGGGGTGATGGTGTTCATCGCCCAGTACTTCCAGCTGGTCGAGGGTCTGTCGCCACTGGAGGCCGGACTCGCGCTCGTGCCCGGCATGGTCACGTCGACCATCAGCTTCCAGGTGGCGCCGCTGCTGGCTCGCTGGATCCGCCCGGGCCGGCTGATCTCCGGCGCGCTGCTGTTCACCGTGGCCGGCCTGGTGGTGACGGCCATGGCCGACAGCGCGACAACCCTCGCGATCGCCTTTGCGGTGGAGTGCCTGGGGGTCGCGCCGCTCGTAGTACTGGGGACCAACCTGGTGATCGGGTCTGCGCCGCCGGAGAAGGCCGGCTCGGCGGCCGCCCTTGCTCAGACCGGCAACGAGTTCGGCTACGCCCTGGGCATCGCACTACTCGGAAGCGTCGTGACAGCGGTCTACCGCCACGGTGCTCCGGCTGAGGCGGGGGACTCGCTGGCCGCCGCGGTTGCCGGCCGGCTGCCGTCCGCAGTACTGGATCAGGCGCGGGATGCCTTCACGAGTGGGTTGCACGTGGCGGCCGCCATCGCCGCTGTGGTGATCACCGGCATGGCCGTGCTGCTGGCCGTCGTACTGCGGCCCCTGCCGGTCCTCGGCGGTCAACCTGACGCTGCGGACGCGAAGGATGCCGAGGTGAACGCCGCCGGGCAGTAGGCGACCCCGGAGGTGGCACCGATGCCAGGTGCAGCAGACTGGTGCCATGGTGAATCCGACCTGTGCACTGTGCGGTCAGCAAGCCGAGAGCGAGGACCTGCCGCTCACCTGGGTGACGTCGATGGAGAACGGCCGGCGACTCGTGTACTGCGACCGCTGTGCCCGCGAGAACGTCCGCAGCATCGAAAGCAAGCTCGACAGCGCCTGGTGGTGAGCCCCAGCGGCTGAGGTCAGTCCTCCTTGGCGAAGCCGGGGAGGAACTCCTCGAGGGTCGCGCGGAAAGGGGCCTCGGCCTCCAGTTGCGAGAGCACGGCGATGCCGCCGATCCACACGCGGTGGATGAGCAGGTACGACGGCGGCAGATTGATCTTGAGCGCCAGCGACGCGTTCGGGGACCGGAAGTCGCCGGTCCGGTTCGCCTGCTCGCGCATCCAGGCCCGGCTGAACTGGAACGTCTCCACCCGCGCGGGTTCCGCGAATGGCGCCAAGTAGTCGATCAACTGGTCCGGGTCGATGTCCATCCGCGGCTTGATGAAGCCCTCGGCCCGGAGACCGTCGCGCACCGCCACCCCGTCACCGTCGAGCGAGATCCGCAGCAGCCGGCCGATCGCGGGCGGCAGGCCGTCGGGCAGCCGGGCGCACAGGCCGAAGTCGACCACGCCGAGGCGGCCGTCCGGCATCACCCGGAAGTTGCCGGGATGCGGGTCGGAGTGCAGCAGCCCGGCGAGCCTGGGCCCGCTGAACATGAACCGGACGTACTTCAGCCCGATCTCGTCCCGCTCGGTCTTGGTGCCGCTGGTGATCACACCGGACAGCGGCTTGCCCTCGATCCACTCGGACACGATGACCGACGGGGAGTGCTTGATCACCCGGGGGACGACGAACTCGGGGTGGCCCTTGAAGGCGTCGGCGTACTGCTGCTGCGCCTGTGCCTCGCGGTCGTAGTCGAGCTCCTCGCCGATGCGCTCCTGCAGCTCCGCGACCAGCGGCTTCATGTCCACGCCGGGAACGAGCGCCCCGAAGGTCCGGGCGAAGCGCCCGAGCTGTTTGAGGTCGGACCGCAACGCCTCAGCGGCGCCCGGGTACTGCAGTTTCACCGCGACCTCGCGGCCGTCCTTCAGGATGCCGCGATGCACCTGGCCGATCGACGCGGCCGCGGCGGGCAGGTCGTCGAACTCCTCGAACCGGTCCCGCCAGCGCTTGCCGAGCTCCCGCGACAGGATCGTGTCCACGGTCGAGGCCGGCATCGGCGGCGCGGAGTCCTGCAGCTTGGTCAGCGTCGCCCGGTACGGCGCTGCGATCTCCTCGGGCATCGCCGATTCCATCAGGCTCAGCATCTGGCCGAACTTCATCGCGCCGCCCTTGAGCTCACCCAGGACGGAGAAGAGCTGGTCGGCGGTCCGGCGCTGGAACTCGGCCATCACGGTCTCGGCCGGAGCACCGCCGATCCGCTTGCCCAGTCCGACGGTCGCACGCCCGGCGGCACCTAGTGGCAGGCTCGCAAGTTTCGCGGTGCGGCTGAGCGCCTTGCGGGGGAGGTCGGACACGTTTCCCATTCTGTCGGGTCACCCAAGCCGGAGCCTCGCAGGGGCACCCGCGCGTCGGGTTACGAAACGACGGAGGGGCGGCGGTGGACCCGGGTGGGTCGCACCGCCGCCCCTACGACTTGGTGCGTCAGGCCTTGCCGAGGATCCGGTTCAGGTTCGTACCGCACTCGGGGCACTTGGCCTTGGCCATGCGCGTGCCCTTGTCGTTGACCTTGACCTCGCCGTCGGCGGTGCGCTTGGCCTTGCACTTGACGCAGTAGAACTCGCCGCTCCAGGTCTCTGCCATGAGGGCCCTCTCCTTGCTTTGAATACCAGCCGAGGCGTATAACCCCGGCCGTCGTGGATGCTAACGGCAGACCGTCCTGCCGTAGGCCGTTCGGCCCAGTCGGGATTCACCCTACGGCAGGCTGGGAGCCGCTCAAGCGCGGCTCCCGGTCAGCGCGCCGCCTGGAAACCCCTTTCCGGACTTCCCGGCGACACGGAACAGGCTCCCGGAGATCCGCCTTCGGAACCGCTCGGCTTCCCCTCCGAACGGCCCCGGAGGCGGTCCGGGAGCCTGCTGCTGACGACGCTAGGAGCAGCCCGGCCCGCTGACAAGACCAGGTTGTCCACCCCTGTGGATAAACCTGTGCGCAAGCTGTGGGGCGCGCCGGGCGATGCTGTGGACGAGCGGGGGAACAGGATGTGAACAACCCGTGAGCACGACCGCAAGAACTGGCCTCTGACCTGGGAAAACGCCTATTCACAGGATGTGGACAGAAGAAAGTTGGGGGATTTCGGGGGTACGGTCTGACCCATGGCCGACTCTCCACCGCGCCCGATCCCGTCGTACGTGGATATCCGCCGCAGCAAGCGGCGCAAGCGGACCGTCAGCGCCTACCGCGACGGCGAGCGCGTCGTCGTGCTGATGCCGGACCGGCTGTCCGCCGCGGAGGAAGCGCGGTGGGTCGAAACCATGCTCCAGCGGCTCGAGAAGCAGCGCAGCAAATCCCGCGTGTCGGACGAAAAATTGTTGGCCAGAGCACACGATCTCGCGTGTCGTCACCTGCCTGAAGTGCCCGAACCTGCGTCGGTCAGGTGGGTTTCGAACCAGAATCGACGGTGGGGATCCTGCACTCCGGCGGACCGATCGATCCGCCTGAGCACCCGTCTGCAGTCGATGCCGGCCTGGGTGGTGGACTACGTCCTGGTCCACGAACTCGCTCACCTGGTGGAACCGTCCCACAACGCAGCGTTCTGGAAACTGGTCCACCGCTACCCCAGATCCGAGCGCGCCGAGGGCTATCTGGAGGGCGTCTCCGCCGCCGCCTCCCTCGACCTCGAAGACTTCTGAGTCGCTCACCCTGAGAGTTTCCCGGAGTCGCCCTCAGCCGGATCTCAGGATCGACTCGGCGGCCACTGAGCCGGGCGCGAGGGGAGCTGCTGCGCTCACCCCACCTCAGCGAACACGGACGACCACGCTCAGTACGTCGTACGGAGTACGGGAAAGGCGTGGGGTGTGGGAGACCGCAGGGGGAACCTGTGGCAATCCCCAGGGTGGGGTGGGGCTGGCACCAGGGTGAACTCGGTGGCTTCCTGCATGGTGGCGGACGGGGCTTTTCCCGAAGGCTGTTACCCGTAGCCAGCCAACGGCGTCGGGCCGGGCTGGGAGGGTGCGCCAGAGGCGGCGCAGAGGGGTAGGAGTCATGGCCAGGGGACAACTCACGGTGCGGATGGCACGTTGGAGCGCCACCCACCCGTGGCGGGCGATCGCGATGTGGGTGGCGGTCGTCGTCGCATGCTTCGCGCTCGGCTCGGTGACGGGCACGAAGGAGTCCACCAACGAGGGTGACATCGGCGAGGTGACCCGGGCCGACAACATCGTCAAGTCCGGAAACTTCGAGGACCCCGACATCGAGAGCGTGCTGATCACGCCGCACTCGGGGGCTCTCGACCAGGCGGAGGCCAACAAGGTCGCCGGTGTGGTGACTGAGCGGATGCGCGCCCTCGGTGGGGTCGCGGAGGTCGCCAAGCCCATCCTGTCGCCGAAGAAGGACGCACTGATCGTCAGGGTCACGATGAAGGACGGCGGCCGCGAGCGGGTCCAGCCGCTGCTCGACACGACCGCGAAGGTCCAGCAGGACTACCCGGGCCTGCGGATCGAGGAGGTCGGCGAGCAGTCGATCGAGAAGGCGCTGAACGAGACCCTGGGCAAGGACTTCCAGCGGGCCGAGATGTTCAGCCTGCCGGTGACCCTGGCGATCCTCTTGATCGCCTTCGGCGCTCTGATCGCCGCGGCGGTGCCGTTGGTGCTCGCGCTGTCGGCCGTCGCCGCCGCGATCGGGCTCTCGGCCGCCGCATCGCAACTGATCCCCGCGGTCGACGCGGTGAACAGCGTGATCCTGCTGATCGGTATGGCGGTCGGCGTCGACTACTCGCTCTTCTACCTCCGCCGTGAACGTGAGGAACGGGCGAAGGGTCGCGGTCATGTCGACGCGGTCGAGATCGCCGCGGCCACCTCAGGCCACGCGGTCGTGGTCTCCGGTATCGCGGTGATCATCTCGATGGCAGGGCTGTTCCTGGCCCGGGACGCGGTCTTCTCGTCCTTCGCGGTCGGCTCGATCCTGGTCGTCGCAGTGGCCGTCGTGGGCTCGCTGACCGTACTGCCGGCGCTGCTGGCCAAGCTCGGCCGCTGGGTGGACCGCCCGCGGATCCCGCTGCTGTGGCGGCTGACCGCGAACAAGTCGAAGCCGCGCTTCTGGCCGGCCATGCTGAAGCCCGCGCTGAAGCACCCGGTCGCCACGCTGTTGGTCTCCGTGACCGCATTGCTTGCGGTGGCATCGCCCGCACTGGGCATGACGCTGAAGTTCCCCGGGACCGAGGACCTGCCGCGCGACACCGCGGTGATGAAGGCGTACGACCGGTTGACGGCGGCCTTCCCGAGCACCGGCACCAGTCACGAGATCGCAGTACGGGCTCCGGCTGATCAGCAGGCCGCGGTTCAGGCCGCGCTGGCGGACCTGGTCAAGCGGACGCAGTCCGACAATCTGTTCGCACAGGATGGTTTGGAGGAGCCGAAGGTCTCCAAGGACGGCAGGGTAACCGTGCTCGAGGTCGCCACGCCGTTCGAGGGTGGCAGCCAGCAGGCCCGCGACTCCCTGACCAAACTGCGCAACGAACTGATGCCGCAGACAGTCGGCAAGGTGCCGGGCGTGGAGTACGCCGTCGGCGGGTTCGTCGCGGCCGACGTGGACTACGCCGCCCACACCCGGGCGAAGTTGCCGCTGGTGATCGGATTCGTCCTGCTGCTGACGATGATCGTGATGATGGTGACCTTCCGGTCCGTGGTCGTCGCGGTCACCGCGATCGGGCTGAACCTGCTCAGCGCCGGCGCGGCGTACGGAGTGGTGACGGCGGTGTTCCAGAACACCTGGGCCGAAGGGCTGCTCGACTTCCGGTCGAACGGTGCGGTCGTCTCCTGGTTGCCGCTCTTCCTCTTCGTGGTGCTGTTCGGGCTGTCGATGGACTACCACGTGTTCGTGGTCAGCCGGATCCGCGAAGCCGTACTGCGGGGGGTGCCGACCAAGCAGGCCGTGGCCGAGGGCATCACTGGTTCGGCCGGTGTGGTGACTAGTGCGGCCGCCGTGATGATCGGGGTGTTCGCGGTGTTCGCCACCCTGAGCACGCTGGACATGAAGCAGTTGGGTGTCGGCCTGGCGGTGGCGATCCTGATCGACGCCACGATCATCCGGGCGGTCGTCCTGCCCAGCGCGATGACCCTGCTCGGCGACGCCAACTGGTGGGCCCCGAAGTGGCTCCGCGGCAAGACCCCGAAGCACGCCGCTCCGACCGCAGCCCCCGAGGACGAGCGCGAGCTCACCCCCGTCGGCTGATCCCGTACCACGCAGCGCCCCGCCCGGGGAATCCCTGGGCGGGGCGCTGCTGGTTGGTCAGGTGGTTGGGTGTTGGCGGGCTCGGTGGGCGGCGGCTTTGACCCGGCTCTGGCATTGGGGGGAGCAGAAGCGGCGTTTGGTGTTGCGGGAGGTGTCTACGAAGACGCGGTCGCACTGGGGGGCGGCGCAGACTCCGAGGCGGCCAGCTAGGTCGCTGCCGAGCGCGAGAGCCAGACCGGCGGCGCATCCAGCGGCCCACCCGTGAGCCAGGGTGTCGTCGGCCGCATGGAAGTGCAGACTCCAACCTTTGTCGCCGCTGCCGTCCAATTGCGGCCGCGCATGCGTGTCTAGGAGCAGAGCGTTGACCTCGGTCGCGGCTCGGTCGACCTCACCGGCGTGCGCAGCCTCGAATACCACCCTCATCCGCGCCGCCACCGCGGCCAGGTGCTCGGCGTCAGACGGCTGCACCTCCGGGCGCGGCCGACCATCAGCACTCAACGCCTCAGCGGTCGCCTCAACCTGCAAGGCACCTTGAGGTGCCTCCAGCGGAGCACCACCGAAGTAGCCCCCGGTCAGCCGGTTCACCAGCGCCACCGACGTCGTCAGCACGCTGAGGACATGACTATCAAACGTCACTTGACTAGTCACTCCATCTCTCCGTAGTGTCACTCCAAACGTGACTGACCATACCGCTTTCGATAGTCACGGCGAGCGAAGTGGAGACGCATGACGATCGCGCCGGAGTCCCGGACGTCTCCCTGGCGAGGTCTGCCACCGACGGTCTGGATCCTGGTGGCGGCGCGTGCCGTCAACCGGCTCGGCGCCTTCACCCTGCCCTTCCTCGGCGTGGTCCTGACCGTCGAACTCGGCGCGACCCTCGCCCAGACCGGCCTGATCCTCACGGTCTTCGGCCTCGCCACGATCCCATCCCGGATCTTCGGCGGTCACCTCGCCGACCAGCTGGGACGCAGAAGCACGATCGTCCTCGGCCTGACCGGCTGCGCCCTCGCCCAGACCTGGATCGCGCTGTCGAGCAGCCTGTGGTCTGCAGTCCTCGCGGTCACCCTGTTAGGTCTGGTCTTCGAGATCTACGAGCCACCCAGCCAGGCGACGATCGCCGACGTCACCGAGCCCGCCGACCGTCCAGCCGCCTACGGCTTGCTCGGCTCGGCAATGGCCGCCGCCGCGGTAGTCGCCGGTCTCCTGGCCGCCGCACTCAGCCACTGGAACCTGCGCTGGCTCTTCGCCATCGACGCCATCACCTGCCTGGCCTGCGCAATTCTCATCGGCTGCGCCCTCCCCGGTGACACAAGGGCCGCGGGCAACGACGACCCGACAACGCGTACGGCAGCCTGGCGCGACCGGCGACTACTCATCCTGCTGCTCAGCGGGACAGTCTTCGCTGCCATGTACATGCAACTCATCCTCGGCTTGCCGCTCACCCTCATCGAGCGCAACCTGCCGACGTCGAGCATCGGCATTCTGCTGACAGTCTCGGCCCTGACCCTCATCGCCGGCCAAAGACTCCTGCACACGAACAGACTTCGCACCCTCGACGACTTCACCTGTATGACGATCGGCTACGTCCTGCTGGCGATCGGCCTGTTCGCCAATGGCCACGCCGACAACCTGCCCGCTTTCCTCGCAGCCACGGTCATCTGGAGCCTCGGCGACCTGCTCCTCCTCGGTCGCTACTACACGATCGTCTCGGCGATCGCCCCGGACCACGCGCGCGGCCGCTACCTGGCCGTCTTCGGAATCAGCTGGGGCATCGCATCCACGGTGGCGCCGTTGACCGTCACCCAGCTCCTCGACACCACCGGCGCGGCAGGTCTGTGGACGACCGCCGCGCTGGCGGCCGTAGTACTGGCTGCTCTCCAGCCCACCATCCGCCGCCAGCTCAGCTGACGGGCTCCAGGCGGACCGTCAACCCCTTGGCCACCGGGGTGTTGCTGCCCTTGGCGACGTCGTCGGCAGCCATCAGGACATTGGTCTCCGGGTAGTACGCCGCGACGCAGCCCCGCGCAGTCGGATAGGAGACGAGCCGGTACTTCGAGGCCCGTCGCTCCACCCCGGCGAACTCGCTGACGATGTCGACGTACTGCCCGTCCTTCAGCCCGAGCTCGGCCAGGTCGTCCGGGTTGACGAAGACGACCTCGCGCGTGCCGTGCACCCCGCGGTACCGGTCCTCCAAACCGTAGATCGTGGTGTTGAACTGGTCGTGGCTCCGCATCGTCTGCAGCAGCAGTCGACCGGCGGAAGTCGGCAGCCAGGACAGGTCGTTCGCGCTGAACTGCGCCTTCGCGTCGGAGGTCTTGAACTCGCGCTTGTCCCGCGCGGCATGCGCGAGCAGGAAGCCGCCCTTGACCCGCAGGCGGTTCTCCATGTCCTCGTACCCGTCGGCGACCCGCCCGATTCGATGCCGGATCAGGCTGTAGTCGTCGGCGAAGTCGGTCCAGGGGATCTCGCCGACCCCGGGCACCACCAGCGCCGCCAGGCCGCAGACGATGCCGATCTCCGACTTGAGCTCCGGTGCCGGGGGCATCAAGTTCCCGGTCGACAGGTGCACCGCGCCCTGGGAGTCCTCGACCGTCACCGACTGCGGGCCGTTGGCGGTCTGGTCGTGGTCCGTGCGACCCAGGGTCGGCAGGATCAGCGCCTCCCGCCCGGTCACCGTGTGGGAGCGGTTCAGCTTGGTCGAGACGTGCACGGTCAGGTCGCACTCCCGCAAACCCTTGTGCACAACGGCGGTGTCCGGCGTCGCCATCGCGAAGTTGCCGCCCATCGCGAAGAACACCCGGACCTCACCGCGCTGCAGTCGTTGCACCGTCTCGGCCGCGTCGATGCCGTGTTCGCGAGGCGAGGTGAAGGAGAACTCCGCCTCCAGCTTGTCCAGGAACGCGTCCGGCATCTTCTCCCAGATGCCCATGCTGCGGTCGCCCTGCACGTTCGAGTGGCCGCGCACCGGGCACGGTCCGGCGCCGGGCCTGCCGATGTTTCCCTGCAGCAGCAGAACGTTCACGATCTCGGTGATGGTCGCAACAGCCTCGCGGTGTTGCGTCAGCCCCATCGCCCAGCAGATCACCGTCGCCTTCGACTTGATGAACCGCTGGGTGAACTCCTCGATCTCGGCGCGGGTCAGCCCGGTCGCCTGCTCGACGGCCGGCCAGTCCAGCTCGGCGTTGTGCTTGGAGTAGAGCTCGTACCCGCTGGTGTGCTGCTCGATGAACCTCTTGTCCAGCACGGTGCCGGGCGCGGCCGCCTCGGCCTCGAGCAACAAGTGGCCGACGGCAAGGAAGAGCGCCTGGTCGCCGCCGATCCGGATCTGCAGGTGCTGGTCGGCCAGCGCGGTGCCCTTGCCGACCCAGCCGGACGGGCGCTGCGGGTTCTTGAAGTTCATCAGGCCGGGCTCGGGCAGCGGGTTCACCGAGACGATGTCCGCGCCGTGCTTCTTCGCGATCTCCAGGTGGCTGAGCATCCGGGGCGCGTTGGTGCCCGGGTTCTGGCCGACCACGACGATCAGCTCGGCCTCCTCGAGCATCTCCAGCGTCACCGCGCCCTTGCCGCTGCCGATCACCCGCGACAGCGCGGTACCGGAGGACTCGTGGCACATGTTCGAGCAGTCGGGCAGGTTGTTCGTGCCGTAGGCGCGGACGAAGAGCTGGTAGAGGAAGGCGGCCTCGTTGCTGGTCCGGCCGGAGGTGTAGAACACCGCGTCGTTCGGATCGACGAGGGCCTTCAGGTGACGCGCGACGACCTGGAACGCCTCTTCCCAGCCGACCGGCTCGTAGTGGTCGCTGCCGGCCCGGAGCAGCATCGGCTCGGTGATCCGGCCGAGCTTGCCGAGCTCGAACTCGGAGATCTCGTTCAGCTCGTCGATCGAGTGCCCGGCGAAGAACTCCCGCGAGACCCGCTTGCGGGTCGCCTCCCAGGCGACGGCCTTTGCGCCGCTCTCGCAGAACTCCGCGGCGTGCTTGCGTTTGCTGTCCGGATCGGGCCAGGCGCAGGACGGGCAGTCGAAGCCCCCGTCCTGGTTCATCTTGAGGAAGACCTTGCCGGTCCGGGCCGGTCCCATCTCGCGGAAACCGAACTTGAACGACGAGAGCACGGCGGGGACGCCGGCGGCCTTCTTCTTCGGCTGTTCGATGTCGACCATGGCTCAACTGTAAATCTTCCTATCAGCACCGGCAGGTTTGATAGGCGTCGCCTCTGTGTCAGTCCGGTGAAGGTGCCGGCAGATCGTGGATGGCGTCGGTGACTCACGCCGAGTGCCGCTGGTGCGGTGACCTGAGCTGAGACCACAGAGCGGGCGGCATGTGTATATGCCGCCAGCCCATGGTTTGTGGGGTTGGACGTTTTCTAAGGTCTCCGCCATGACCACACCACGTCGCGCCCTCGTCACCGGCGCCGCATCGGGAATCGGCGAGGCCTGCACCCGGAGGCTCGCCGCCGACGGCGTCCATGGGGTCGCGGTCGACTACGACGCCGACGGCCTGCGGGTGCTGGCCGGCCTGGAGAATGTCGAACCGGTCGTCGCCGACCTCGGCGACCTGGACGGGCTCACCGCCCTGCCGTCCGATGTCGACATCCTGGTGAACAACGCCGGCGTGCAGCAGGTGGCGCCGATCGAGCAGTTCCCGCCGGAGCGGTTCGGCTACATCCTCCGGCTGATGCTGGAGTCGCCGTTCCGGTTGACCCGGCAGACCCTGCCGTACATGTACGGCCGCGGTTGGGGCCGGGTGGTCAACATCTCCTCGGTGCACGGCCTGCGAGCCAGCCCGTTCAAGGCGGCGTACGTCGCGGCCAAGCACGGGCTGGAAGGGCTCAGCAAGGTGGTCGCACTCGAGGGTGCGGCGCACGGAGTCACCAGCAACTGCGTGAACCCGGCGTACGTCCGGACCCCGCTCGTCACCGCCCAGCTCGCCGACCAGGCGGCCACCCATGGCCTGACCGAGGCGGAAGTGCTGGACAAGGTGCTGCTCGAACTGGTCGCGGTGAAGCGGCTGATCGAGCCGGCCGAGGTGGCCGAACTGGTCGCGCTACTCTGCGGCCCCGCCTCGGCCTCGCTCACGGGGAGCTCACTCGTCCTCGACGGCGGCTGGACCGCCCGCTAAGTCCCCTAGAAGGAGCCCGCCCATGGCAACATCAACAGAGCCGACCACGACCAGGACCCCGATCGCGAGGGTGGTCGGGGCCAGCCTGATCGGCACCACCGTCGAGTGGTACGACTTCTTCCTGTACGGCGTCGCCGCGTCCGTCGTGTTCGGGGAGCTCTTCTTCCCGAAGGGGGAGGAGCTCACCGGCACCCTGCTCAGCTTCGCCACCTTCGCGGTCGGGTTCTTCGCCCGGCCGATCGGCGGGGTGGTGTTCGGCCACTTCGGGGACCGGCTGGGCCGCAAGAACCTGCTGGTGCTGTCCCTGCTGATGATGGGCCTGGCCACCTTCGCCATCGGGTTGCTGCCGACCTACGCGCAGGTCGGTGCGCTCGCCCCGGTCCTGCTGACGGTGTTGCGGCTCATCCAGGGCTTCGCGCTCGGCGGCGAGTGGGGTGGCGCAGTACTGATCGTGTCGGAGCATGGTGATCCCGCCCGGCGCGGGTTCTGGTCGTCCTGGCCGCAGGCGGGTGCTCCCGCGGGCCAGCTGATCGCAAACGGCGTACTGGCCGGCCTGGCCGCCTTCCAGAGCGACGAGGACTTCAACAGCTGGGGCTGGCGGATCCCGTTCCTGCTGTCGGCGGTCCTGGTGCTCGTCGGGCTCTGGGTGCGGCTGCGGATCGAGGAGTCGCCGCTGTTCCGCCAGGCCCGGGCCAAGCAGGAGCCGACGGACAAGCTGCCCTTTGTCGAGGTGATCACGAAGTACCCGCGTGAGGTGCTGACGGCGATGGGCGCGCGGATGGCGGAGAACGTCAGCTACTACATCTTCACCATCGTGATCGCCACCTACGCCAAGGAACACCTCAAGCTGGACAAGTCGTTCGCGCTGAACGCGGTACTGATCGGCGCGGCCATCCACTTCTGCGCGATCCCCCTGTGGGGCGCGTTGTCCGACCGGGTCGGCCGCAAGCCGGTCTACCTGCTGGGCGCGATCGGGGTCGGCATCTGGGCCTTCGTCTTCATCGCGCTGGTGGACACGAAGAACTTCGCGCTGGCCGCGTTCGCCGTCACCGTCGGACTGATCCTGCACGGCGCGATGTATGGGCCGCAGGCATCCTTCTTCACCGAGTTGTTCGGCACCAGGGTGCGGTACTCGGGTGTCTCGGTCGGCTACCAGTTGGCATCGATCATCGCCGGCGGCCTGGCTCCGTTCATCGCGGTTGCGCTGCTGAAGGCCTACGACTCCGGCTACGCCATCTCGATCTACGTCGCGGTCTGCTCGCTGATCTCGATCATCGCCGTCACCAGCTACGGCGAGACCCGCCAGCGCGACCTCGCCGCCCTCTGACCTCTGCGCTCCCCACTTGCGTCCGAAGAACCTTGGGCTATAGACCAAGGTTCTTCGGACGCAACGCTTTGACCGAGCAAGGGAGGTGGAGTTGATGGAGGAGTTACTGCGGCTGCTCGCGGAGGATGCGCCGGGCAGCGAGCTGGCCCGGGCGGCCGGGTCCGACCAGGCCGCCCGGGATCTCGCGCTGCGGATCCGGGCCGGCATGGACGCCAGCAAGAAGCGCGAGGCGGAGTTGTCCGCCCTTGTCGACGTGGCTCGTGAACTCGCCTCCGCCCGCGATCCCGGCGGCGTGCTCGACACGATCGTGCACCGCGCCCGCACCCTGATCGGCACCGACGTCGCCTACCTGACCATGTACGACGCGGCGCGCGGTGACACGTTCATGCGGGCCACCGACGGGTCCGTCTCGGCCGCTTTCCAGCAGTTGCGCCTGCCGCTCGGCGCGGGGCTCGGGGGACTGGTCGCCGAGACGCACAAGCCCTACTGGACCGCGGACTATCCCGGCGACCGACGGTTCCGGCACACCTCCCCGATCGACAGCGCGGTCGGGGAGGAGGGCCTGGTCGCTATCTGCGGTACGCCGTTGATCGTGGACGGCGCGTTCGTCGGGGTGTTGTTCGCCTCCAACCGGACCCGCAGGCCGTTCAGCCGTGAGGAGGTGTCGCTGCTCGGGTCGCTGGCGGCGCTGGCCGCGGTCACGATCGTGCAGGTGCGAGCGGCGGCGGAGACAGCGGCGGCGCTAGATCAGCTGTCGGCGGCTCATGCCGGAGTGGAGCATGCGGCCGCGGCGCACGACCGGTTCGCCGAGATCGTCTTGTCCGGTGGAGATGTGGACGCCATCGCCGCGGCTCTCGCCGAGCTGCTCGAGGTCTGGGTCATCCTGGTCGATGCCCTTGGCAACGAGCTCGCCGCGGCCGGGAAGGTCGACCGCAGCCAGGTCGCCCAGGCGGCCGGATCGTCCTCGGCATCCGGGCGGCTTGTTCGTGAGGGTGACTGCTGGGTGGTCGCCGCCACGGCCAACGGTGAGCGGCTCGGCGCACTCGTGATCGGTGGCGCCGATGATCTGTCCGGCGCAGACCAGCGCATCGTGGAACGCGCCGCAGTGGTCACGGCATTGGTACTGCTGTTCCGCCGCCAGGCAGCCGAGCAGTCCCAGCGAGCGCAGGCCGACATCCTCGCCGACGCGCTGAGCGGGAACTCGGACCCCAGAGCCCTGGCTGATCGAGTCCGCCTGCTCAAGCGGCAGAAGGAACTACCCGGCCAACTGCTGGTCGCCGTCTGCCGCGGCGACCACAGCGGAGTACTGGCTCGGTTGTCGGCTCCGGTGAAGGACCGGCTTCAGTTGGCAGGGCCGTACGCCGGGGACCTCGTGCTGCTGCTGGCTCTGCCTGATGCTGCGTCGGGTGCCCGAGCACTGGCCGAGGTAGCCCGCCAGACCCGGGTGACGATCGCAGTGACAGGCCCGGCCGGCTGGGGAAAGGCACTGGTCGAGGCCCACCAGCAGGCTGCCCGGCTGGTCACCACGATGCTGCGGCTGGGACGCGCGGGTCAGTCGGCCGCTCCCGACGACCTGGGCGTCGCGGGACTCGTCGGCGCTGCAGAGGTTGATATCCGGGCTCATGTGGACCATGTGCTCGGTGCCGTCGTCAGCTACGACGCCCAGCGCGGCACTGACCTGATCGGCACGCTCCAGGAGTACTTCGCGGCCGGTCAGAGTCCGACGAGAGCGGCCAAGGCCATGCACATTCACCCGAACACGGTGCAGCAGAGGCTGGACCGGATCACCGCGTTGCTGGGCGACGGCTGGCAGCAACCCGAGCACGCGCTCGACGTACAGGTCGCGCTCAGGCTGCTGCAGGCGCTCAGGGACTGACCGAGCCCTTGTCGGTCATTCGGCGATCATGACTGCCTTGAAGCTGGAACCGCTCTCCTAGCTCTGGGCGGGAGGGCTACTCTCTGCTGGAGTTCGCGAATCTCGAGTCCCTGGGAGTGTCCGACCGGTGAATGATCAGCTGGACCGGCGGGTCGTAGTACTGGTGGTTCCGGCCGTCGGCACCTGGGCACCGCCCGGCCGCGAGCCGTCGGCCTGGCGGTTGGCGCTGGCAGAGGACACCTACGAAGTACTGGCATCGCTGGATCGCGTCGACGTCGCAGTGGCGGTCGTCGACGGCGACGAGGCAGCCCTGGCCGAGGTTGCCGCTCTTACCTGGCCCGGGACCCCGGTGTACTCCGTGTCCTCCGCGCTGGATGCCGTCGCTGCGGTAGGCCCGGCGGCGGCAGTAGTCGCCGTCAGCCACGACGTGCCCGACCTGCCCGGCCTACTGATCGGCAAGCTGTTCCGCGCGTTGAGCTCGGCCGACATCGCCGTCTGTCCCGCCGAAGACGGCTCCCTAGCTGCCATCGGTGTCAGCCTGCCCGTCGCTCCTTGGGTCGTCGACGCGTCACCCACCTTCGACACCCCGCTGGCTTCTTTGGAGGCGGCAAAACCCCGCCGCCACGCGGTCGCGATCGGCCCCGGCTGGCACAGATTGCGTTCAGCCGCTGACATAGCGCGACTGGATCCAGGCCTCGAGGGCTGGGACGCCACCCGATCCATACTCCGAGGTGCTTGAGCCGTCACCTTCTTGATCCCGGCTCGTTTCACAGGCAGCGGGGCATTACGGGGACCACTCGGGTCGTCGTCGCAACTGGCCTGCCGGTACCGTTCAGGGGCGACTACCGACACCCAGCCAAGGGGATGCGACGACGCCCCGGACCCCTTGCGTCAGCTGGGAACTCCCGCAGTACCAACCCATCAAGCAGCAATAACGCCGTACTTCACCAGTTCCTTCTCCACCAGATGCAGCCCCCGCTGCCCCGGCAGAGCGTCGATCTTCGCGTCGATCTTCCGCACCTCGGCCAGCCCCTGCTCCCCGCCGTACAAATACGTGAGCATGTGCTTCACCTCCGGCGGCGGCATGATCGTCGACCCGACGATCCCCCAGGCCTTGCCCAGCGCGAACCGCGCGATCTTCTGCGCCTTCCGGCTCCGCTCGAGCCGATCGCGCGCCTGGCTGTTGTAGAACGCGACATGCCGGGTCTCCTGCTTGGCGATCCGCTTCAGGATCTCCGTCAGGACGGGATGGCCCTCGGCCTCGATCAGCCGCGTGTACGCCGAGTGCGCGCACCACTCGTTGATCGCACCCCACGCCATGTGGGTGGCGATGAAGTCCTCGCCGATGATGTTGGCCAGCAGCGACTGCCGGATCGGCGCGAGCCGGTCCTTCCAGCCGAGCCGGGTGCGCACCGCGCGGGTGTGTTCGGGTCCGGTGGGAACGCCGTGCCGCTCGAGCACCTCGTCGAGCACCTCGCCGTGCCAGTACTCCTCGAGGTTCCACATCGTCAGGAAGACGGTGACCTCGGGGTCGGCGTGGGAGGGGGTGACGAGCAGGTCGCGCAGGTAGCAGACCGTGTGGGTCTCGACGTCACTCATGTAGCTGAGGCACCGGAGTGCGTCCTCGGACAGCGGGTTGGTCTCGAACGAGGACATGTCGAGGTCGTCCCAGCGGATTCGGGTCGAAGTCTGGGCGTAGTGATCGATGTCGAAGCTCACGGAGATCCTTCGGCACACTCAGGCGACCGGATGGGTCGCGATCCGACAATGACGACGAGCGTACGGCTTCGCACCGACAATTCGCCATCAAGTGACCGGTCGGTACACCCTCTTCACCAGAGCCCGGACGGTCCCGTCGAGGTCGTCCGGCAGCGCGTCCAGCCGGAACCAGGCCAGATCGTGCGACTCCTCGCTCACCACGTACTTCGTTCCCGCCGTGGCCGTGACCAGGAACTGAACGTCGAGGTGGTACGCGTCCTTGCAGCCGCCGGCGAGGATCTTGTGCCGGGACAGCTGGAGCGGGCTCGCCTCGATCGTCAGTTCGGTGAGCCCGGACTCCTCGGTCGCCTCCCGCAGCGCCGCGCCGGCCAGGGTGGTGTCGCCCGTCTCACAGTGCCCGCCCAGCTGCAGCCACGTGTTGACGAGCTTGTGCAGGGTCAGCAGTGCTCTGCTCCCGGAGGAGTCCAGGAGCAGAGCACTCGCCGTGAGATGTTCCGGCCGGCTGCCGCGCCACATCGCGTCCTCATGTGTGGCGAGGTAGCCGAGGTAGTGATCGCGGAGTTCCGCCTGTTCGGCGTCCGGTGGGTTCCAGTTGGTCAGCGTGGCAGTGGCGTCGGCATGCAGCGTCACTTGTCGTCGGTGCCCTTTTCGTTGCCCTCGTCATCTTGTCCGCCCGGCTCACCCTGGGACTCGCCCTGGGAGCCGGTCTCGTCGGTCAGGAAGTCTGTGATGTCGATGTCGGCCAGCTCGCCGGAGTGCTGGGCGAACCCGATCGGGTCGTCCAGATCGGTGGCGCTCGGCAACAAGTCCGGGTGCGACCACAGCTCGTCGCGCCCCTCGACACCCCGCGCGTCCCGTACCGCGGCCCAGAGATTCGCCGCGTCCCGGAGTCGCCGGGGGCGCAGCTGGAGTCCGACGAGGGTGGCGAACGTCTGCTCGGCGGGACCACCCGCGGCGCGGCGACGGCGTACGGTCTCGGCCAGCTGGACGGCGGCCGGCATCCGGTCCTTCGTGGCCTCGCGGACGACGTCGTCGACCCAGCCCTCGACCAGCGCGAGCGCGGTCTCCAGGCGGACGAGCGCGGCCTTCTGCTGCTCGGAATCCTCCGGCTCGAACAGGCCCTCGGCCAGCGCCGCCTGCATCGCCTCGGGGTTCTGCATGTCCACGTCGGCCATGGCGCGCTCGATCTTGCCGGTGTCGACCTCGATGCCGGACGCGTAGTCACCCACCGCGGCGAACAGGTGCTGCCGCAGCCACGGCACCCCTGCGAACAGCCGCTGGTGAGCGCACTCGCGCAGCGCGAGGTACAGCCGGACGTCCTCGTCGGTCAGGCCCAGGCCCTCCGCGAACTTCGCCACGTTGTCGGGGATCAGTACTGCGTGGCCGTCCGGGCCGAGCGGCAGGCCGATGTCGGACGAGCTCACGACCTCACCGGCGAGCTCACCGAGCGCCTGACCGACCTGGGCACCGAAGATCGATCCACCGAGCTGGCGGAGCATCCCGGCCATCGGTCCGGCGAGCTGCTGGGCCTCGGCGGGCAGCGCACTGCCCATTGCTCCGGCCACGTGCTCGGCGACCGGGTCCACGACCGTCTGCCAGACCGGCAGGGTGTTCTCCACCCATTCCGCCCGGCTCCAGGCCGCTGAAGTAGTGGAGGCTTCGGGCAACGTCGTGACCGGGTCCAGCCAGTGCTCCGCGAGCCGGACCGCGTCGGCGACCCGGTCGGTGTCGGTCGGCGTGATGGACCGGTCCCCGGCGGCGGAGACGGTCTTGCGGGCGATGTCCTTGGCGAGGTCCCAGTTCACCGGCTTACCGTCGGTCGAACCGCTGAGCAGCTGCTGAACCTGCGCGAAGATCGCGTTCAGGTCGGGGGCGCCGCCCGCGCCGGCCGCACTGGAGAACTGCTGGAACATGGCCTCGAACGGAGTTCCCTTGAACGGGTTGTCCGGTTCGTCGCTCATCGGAGGGGGCCTTCCTGTGCGGTGGGGCGTACAACTCCAACGTACTGGTTCCAGGCCCCCATTCCGCCCCCAGCGAACCCCTGAACCCCCTGTGACATCCCCGGCAATCCCCTAACTCGACCCTGACTGCCCAACTGACTCAGCGCCTGGCGACTGAATGTTGAGGAGGTTTCTGGTGACTGACGACCCGGGCGTGTGCGGGGCGTCAGGTTCGGGTGGAGCGGGGTGGGTGCGGTGGGTGACGAGCGAGCGGGGAGACTAGGGAGACTTTCACCTTGTGTGGTGTGGTGGGGTATTCGGTAATGGGATAGTCCGGGGTAAAGCGAGGGATGGGCATGACTGAGGCGATCAGGCTGCTGGACATTCGCGATTCCGCGCTGTCCAGCGACGAGGTGCTGGCCGCGATCAGCGACCCGGCGGCCGGTGGTACCGCGCTGTTCATCGGCACCGTGCGCAACCATGACCACGACCGCCCGGTCGACGAACTGAGCTACGAGGCCCACCCGGACGCCCTCCAGCACCTCCGCAAGGTCGCCGAGCGGGTGTGCGAGAACCCCGCCGTGATCGCCCTCGCCGCGGTCCACCGCACCGGCGCGCTGGAGATCGGCGACGCCGCCGTGATCGTCGCCGTGGCCGCCGCGCACCGCGATGTAGCCTTCGCCGCGTGCCGCCAGTTGATCGACGACCTCAAGGCGGAGGTCCCGATTTGGAAACACCAGCACTTCACCGACGGTGCGAGCGAGTGGGTCGGCGCTTGTTGACACGTACGCTGGGCGCATGAAGGTGGCCGGATGAAGGTCTTGGCGTGGCTGGCGTTCCCGCTGGTCGCCACCGCCCTGGCGATGTGCTGGGCGGCTTGGCGCGGGCGGAACCGCGGTCCACGCCGGTCCGGTGGCGCCTTCGCGTCGGTGGAGGACTTCCGTCGCTTCAACGAGGCGATGGCCGCGCCCGGTCCCCGGTCCACCCCTGAGCCGCGCGGGGGTCTGCGCGGTCTCGTCCGGAAACTCAAGATCGCAGGGCAGGGTTCGTGACACGTCGTACCGCCACGCTGGTCACCTCGATCGTCGTGCTCGTCATCTCGCTCGGACTGGTCACCGTCTTCCCGGTGCCGTTCGTCTCCTTCAGCCCGGGGCCGGTGAAGAACACCCTCGGCGAGTCGAAGTCCAAGCCGGTCATCGAGATCACCGGCCACCAGACGTACCCGACGACCGGCGAACTGGACCTGACGACGGTCTCGGTCACCTCGCCGGACCGCGACCTCACGCTGCCCCAGGCGATGCGGAACTGGCTCGACCCGCACCACGACCTGTTCCCGCGCGACATCATCTATCCGCCGGAGCAGAGCGCGGACCAGGTGGAGCAGCAGAACACCGCGGAGATGACCGGCTCGCAGGACAGCGCGGTCGCCGCGGCCCTGCAGGAGGCGAAGGTCCCGTTCAGCCCGAAGGTCTCGACGGTGGCCAAGGGCAGCCCGGCCGACGGCAAGCTCAAGGTCGGTGACGTGATCCTCGAGGTCGACGGCGTCGCCACCACCCAGGTCACGCAGGTCGGCGAACTGGTCCGCAAGCACAAGGTCGGCGACGAGGTCACCTTCGTGATCCGTCGCGGCGGCGCCGAGGAGACCGTCGTACTGACGACCGCGGCGACGCCCGGCGAGGAGACCCGCCCGATGGTCGGCATCAGCGTCGGGGTCGACTCGCCGGTCAAGGTGAGCGTGAACCTCGGCCAGGACATCGGCGGCCCGAGCGCCGGTACCGCGTTCGCGCTGGCCATCTACGACAAGCTGACGCCTGGTCCGCTGCTGGACGGCAAGCACGTCGCCGGCACCGGAACCATCGACGCGCTCGGCCAGGTCGGCGCAATCGGCGGCATCCAGCAGAAGATCGCGGGAGCCAAGGAGAGCGGGGCCACCGTGTTCCTGGTTCCGGCACCGAACTGTGAAGCGGCCCTGCACGCAGGGGTCAAGGACATCCGCCTGGTGAAGATCACCACCCTGCACGAGGCGATCGGCGCACTGACCGCACTGGCCAGTGGAACTGGAGACGTCCCGGCATGCACCAAGTAGGACCTGACAGCACCCCGCCCGCCGACGCGCTGAGCCAGGCGGTGATCGAGATCGAGCGGCACGTCAGCAGCGCGGGCTGGGACCAGCCCGCGCAGTTGTTCGCGCTGGTCCCGACCGAGGATCTGCTCCGCGCCGAACCACAGCTGGCCGCCGAGCTCGGCGCCGAGGACGCGTCGCAGCCGCTGACTCCGGTCGCGCAGGGCGAGCTGCCCGGCGGCCTGGACGACGAGAACCTGGCCGACGCGCTGGCCCAGATCGAGTGGCCGGACGGCGTGAGCGGCTGTGCGGTCGCGGTCGAGCGGATCGTGCTGCCGGCCGCGGCCGAGGCGGGTCTGTCCGACGCCGACACCGACGCTGAACTCGCCCGGATGGCGGGCAGCGACCCGCGTCGGCACGAGGTCCGGATGGTCGCCGGCGTCCTCCGTGAGGGCGGCCGGTTCGGCGCTGTCCGGCTGCGGACCCACGACGAGGACAGCGCGGTGCTCACCGGCATCGACTTGGTCCCTACCCTCTGCCAAGTACTGTCATTGACATTCGAGCCTTCAGCCGACGGCGTCACCGTCGGCCGGGGTCTCGACGACGGGCCTCTCGACGACAGGCCACTCGATGACGGCCCAGTGCGCGACGGTATGAGTGACAACAAGGAGAAGCGACCATGAGCGACGGCGTCTACGACATGCCGGAGGAGCCGCGGCGGCCCCGGCGAACGCCCGGGCAGCGCCCGCGGGCCCTGCTCCCCACGATCGCCACCCTGATCGTGCTGCTCATCCTGTTCAGCGTCTTCACCGACGTCTGGACCCAGCGACTCTGGTACCGCTCGGTCGAACTCGGCTCGGTCTTCAGCACCGTGCTCGGCACCCGGGTGCTGCTCTTCTTCGTGGTCGGTCTGCTGATGGCGGGCGCGGTGGTCGCGAACGTGATCATCGCGTTCCGCACCAGGCCGCGGGTCGCGCTCGCCCCGTCGCCGAGCCCCGGCTTCGAGCGGTACGGCGAGCTCCTCAAGCAGCGCGGCAAGATCGCCATCGGTGTGCTGGCCGGCCTGATGCTGATCTTCGGTGGTTCGGCCGCGTCGGGGGAGTGGAAGGTCTTCCTCGCCTGGCGGAACCGCACTCCGTTCGGCGTCACCGACAAGCACTTCAACAAGGACATCTCGTTCTTCGTCTTCGACTATCCGTGGCTGCGCGTCCTGCTCGGCTTCGGCTACTCGATCGTCCTGCTGTCGCTGGTCGCCGCGATCATCACCCACTACCTGTACGGCGGCTTCCGCCCGTCCGCGAAGGGTCAGAAGGCCTCCGGGGCGGCCCAGGTGCAGTTCTCCGTTCTGCTGGGTCTGCTCGTTCTGCTCAAGGCGTTCAGCTACTGGCTCGATCGCTTCGGGCTGACCACCTCTGACAGTCGTCTGTTCACCGGTATCTCCTACACGGGCGACAACGCAGTCCTGCCCAGCAAGGAGATCCTGGCTGTCATAGCAGTGCTCTGTGCCGTGCTCTTCTTCGCCAACGTCGTTCGCAAGACCTGGCTGTTGCCGGGTGTCGGCACGGTCGTCCTCGTCCTCTCGGCGATCCTCCTCGGTGCGCTCTGGCCGGCGGCCCTCCAGCAGCTTCGGGTCCGCCCGAGCGAGCCGGTGAAGGAAGCCTCGTACATCTCCAAGAACATCGAGGCGACCCGCCAGGCCTACGGTCTGGAGAAGACGAAGATCATCAACTACGAGGCGAAGACGACCGCCTCGCCGGGGCAGCTGTCGGCGGACGCCGAGGTGCTGCCGGGTATCCGGCTGATCGACCCGAGCGTGGTCGGCCCGACCTTCGAGCAGTTGCAGCAGGTCCGGGGCTTCTACTCCTTCCCGACCGATCTGGACGTCGACCGCTACAAGATCGGCGACCAGGTCAAGGACACCGTGATCGCGGTCCGCGAGGTCGAGATCGACCGGTTGCCGGCCGGCCAGCGCAACTGGAACAACGACCACACCGTCTACACCCACGGCTACGGGGTCGTGGCCGCGAACGGCAACCAGCGCGCCGTGGACGGTTCGCCGGTGTGGTCCGAGAAGGACCTGCCGCCGACCGGTGAGCTCGGCGACTACGAGCCGCGGATCTACTTCGGCGAGCAGTCCCCGGACTACTCGATCGTCGGTGGACCGAAGGGCGGCTCGGCGGTCGAGCTGGACACCCCGGAGGGCAAGAACGGCGGCGACCCGACGCTGAACACGTACCTCGGCAAGGGCGGCGTCCCGGTCGGCTCGTTCGGCAACCGGCTGCTCTACGCCACCAAGTTCCGCGACGCGAACATCCTGCTCTCGAGCCGGGTGAACAGCGACTCGAAGATCCTCTACGACCGCAACCCGCGCGAGCGCGTCGAGAAGGCCGCCCCATGGCTGACCCCCGACGGCGACCCGTACCCGGCGGTCGTCGACGGACAGGTCGTCTGGATCGTCGACGGCTACACCACCTCGGCGAACTACCCGTACTCCGAGAAGGTCGCGCTCGACGACAGCACCCGCGACACCACCACGGGCCGGGGCACCATCGCCCAGCAGCCGAGTGAGCAGATCAACTACATCCGCAACTCCGTCAAGGCGGTCGTCAACGCCTACGACGGCTCGGTCGAGCTGTACGCGTGGGACGAGAGCGACCCGCTGCTGAAGACCTGGATGAAGGCGTTCCCGAACACGGTGAAGCCGCGCTCGGACATCTCGCCCGCGCTGATGTCTCACCTGCGGTACCCCGAGGACATGTTCAAGGTGCAGCGCGACCTGCTCGCGAAGTACCACGTGACGGACTCGACCACCTGGTACCAGAACAGCGACCTCTGGCGGGTGCCGGCCGACCCGACGCAGGGCGCGGCGAACGCGGACTCCTCGGTCATCAACCAGCCTCCGTTCTACTTGTCGCTGCGGATGCCTGACCAGCAGGACCCGAAGTTCTCGCTCACTTCCGTCTACGTCCCGAACGCGGAGCGGGAGAACCTGACCGCGTTCATGGCCGTCGATTCCGAGGCATCGTCACCGGACTATGGCCAGTTCCGGATCCTTCGATTGCCTGGCAACGTGCAGATCCCAGGTCCGGGACAAGTCGCCAACAAGTTCCAGACAGATGATGCGATCCGGGCGGCGCTGCTCCCGATCAACCAGCCCAGTAGCGGCGCCAGAGCGCAGTACGGCAACCTGCTGACGCTGCCGCTCGGTGGTGGTCTGCTCTACGTCCAGCCGGTCTACTCGGTCCGCACCAGTGGTCCAGGTAGCTACCCGGTCCTCCGGTACGTGCTGGTCGGTTTCGGTGATCGTGTGGCCTTCGGCGCGACCCTCCAGGAAGCCCTGAACAAGGTCTTCAACACCGACGTCGAAACCGGCGAGGAGCCACCCGGCAGCAAGCCGACGACTCCACCGGCGAACCAGACGATCAAGCAGGCGCTCGCCGAGGCACAGACGGCCTACGGCGACGCCCAAGCCGCCTTGCAACGTGGCGACCTCGCCGGCTACCAGGCCGCGGTGAACAAGATGAAGGCGGCGATCGACCGAGCCGTCAAGGCAGGCGCGGCAACCCCGACACCAACGCCGACCCCGTCCGGCGCACCATCGACACCAGCCACACCACCCTCGAGCCCTCCCAGCTCACCAACCGGCTGACCGGCTGAACAGAACGGGCGGCGACTCCGACCAACCTCGGCGTCGCCGCCCGTTCTCCCATTCCACCCCGGCACCACTCGCCCGCGCCCGCCACTGCACCGCCCACCGGCGATACCCCAGTAACCGCCGACCAGGTGGCACCCACCAAGCCCGCTCCACGCCGAGCAGTCGGCGATTCGCTTGCCCAGAGCACCTATCGCGCCCGGGACCGACTAGCTGCGCGCGGCGACCAGCAGAGCGCAGTACAGGTGAGGTGGGATCGGGCCGCGGGCACCGATCAGGCGGAGTTCTCCGGGTGGAAGCCTGCGGCTGTGGTCATCAGGTCTTCCTCGGTGAAGCGGCTGCGGTCGATCGACACCTCCGCGGCGATCCCCGGTGAGATGAAGAAGAAGACCTGGTCCTCGGCGGCATAACCGCCGTACCCACCGACGTCGACAGCGGTCAGCTCCCACGTCTCGGGATCCTTCTCGTGGTACTCGGTCAGGAAGGTGCGCAGTGACTCCAGGTCGATCAGCTTCTCGCCCCGGACCGTCTTGACCGTGAGGTCCACCTTGGTGGCGCCCTCCGGATCGGGCCCGGTCTCCCAGACCCTGCTGTGGAAGACGACGTCCTCCCACTCGTACTCGAAGTCGCTCGGCGAGCCGATGCCGCCGGGCAGTTTCTCGATGACGAATCCGTCCAAGATGCACGCCCTGTGCTGGGTCGACGGGGGAGTCCGGTGATTCCCGGACCGCGGCTCCGCAGCGAGTCCCGCCGCCGATGATGCCGTCACCGCTGACGCCGGTGCCGCCACCAGGGCGGCCAGCGCGGTGACACCGATCGCACTGCCGATCACGATACGTCGGGTCGCCGGCGCGACGGTGGACCAAGAAGAAGAACACGACATGGCTGCCTCCTAGAGCGGATCCGCATCGCCTGCCCTGCTGCAGGCGTCTGTTTCCTTGCCAGAGAAGTTGCACCGGTTCTTCGTTTTCGCGGCGACGAATTCTCTGCCTGTGGACGAAGCGGATGTGCTAGGAGTGATCGCGCGGATGCGCAGGGTTCAATACCCGATGAGCCGATGCAGCCGGTGGAAGGTCTGGACGAAGCCAAGCCGCGGCCACGCCCGCGAAGACAGCAGGTTCGTAACCCGCCAGTCCGTCACCACACTGGTGTAGCCCACCTCGACGGCCCAGTTCAGCACGGCTTCGCCCAAGGCCCGGCCGGCACCTAGTCCGCGCGACTCGGGCAGCACCGCCGCGTAGGCGAGGAAGCCCGCGTTGTCCGGCTGTGCGAGCCCGCCGTGCGCGCTGGACTTCTCGATCGAGCAGCCGATGGACGAGCCGATCACCTGCCCGTTGTACTCGGCAACGAAAGTCGCGTACTCCCGGTCGTCGATCGACTCCTCCCAGTCAGCCAACGCCTCCTCCAGTGTCGGCAGTTCCCCAGCCGAGAACACGGGAGACAACGCCTGGTGCCGCGGCAGCACCAGATCCAGCTCAGCCAGTACTGGGATGTCGCCGCGCCCAGCACGTCGTACGGTCAGGTTTGGGCGGGCAGCAAGAGGCTCGGCCGGTACAGGCCTTATTGCGTGGGCGTGCTGCGAGCCGAAGCCCAGCCGGAACCAAGCGTCGACCAGCTCAGCATCATCCGGCACCAGCACGTACTGCGCTGTGCGGCCGTCCGCCACCCACTTGGTCGCGGCCGCGCCGTACAGGTCCCTCATGTACTCCGGCACCCGCACCGCCTGGCCGGCCTGCTCCACCCAGATGTTCGGACCCCAGAGCGGTGACGACTTAGGGGCTCCCAGCAAATAGCCGGTGACCTCGTCGCCATCGACAAGCACCGAACCAGACGCGCCCTCGGACTCCCAGGCGGCAGTGACCTCGATCAGCGCGAGCTTCGGGTCCTCGTACTCCGCCGGCAGCAGCGGATGCTTCAGCCGGTGACGCGCATGCCGCTCGGCGAGCAACCGGCTGGCAGCGGGCAGATCGGCCGTCTCGAACGGCCGGATGACGACACGAGACATACCCGGACGGTACGCCGGACAGGCCGCCTCTGACACGGATTTACGCCGGCCACAGCCACACCGGGAGCCGATTTGGTTGCACGGCCCGGATCCTCTAAACTAAAGACACAACGGCGCGGGGTGGAGCAGCTCGGTAGCTCGCTGGGCTCATAACCCAGAGGTCGCAGGTTCAAATCCTGCCCCCGCTACCAAAGAAGGCCCGGACCAACAGGTCCGGGCCTTCGTTTTGTCAGATGAGGTCTGACCTGCGGGTTTGTTCTGCTGGAGACCTCCTAGCTGTGCTGACCGTGAGCTGCTTCACACTGGTTCGTCTGGTAGATCAGGACCTGGATCGGGGCTCCGCCAAGAAGGACGATGGTCAGTCGGCACTCCAGGGGTCGCCATCAAGTCCGGCAACTTCGAGGTTGCTCGAGTCCTCATGGACAAGGGTGCGGACGTCAACTTCACGGACTCCTCGGAAGCGAACAGCTGGAACGTGCCGGTGCTGCGTGACGCTATCCGGGCAGCGGTCTTCAGCGCGCGGTTCGGGCGCAACATGGCGCTCGCCGGCGAGCCGCCCGACATCGAGATAATGAGTACGTCTGAGCAGTTCGACACCGATAAGGGGTGGGGCGACGCCCGGACAGGCGATCGCCTGGTCGACTTCACCGAGGGTCACCCAGTGCGACAGTTCCTGCCCGACTGACTAGAGCCGGGATCCGTGTTGCCGCCGACGCTCGAAAGATGCGTGTGCTCGCCACGGATGCACTTTCAGAGGGGTAGATCGCCAGTGACGAAACGCCGCATCGGCGCGATGGCCGGACCGTCGTTCGGTGGACGACAGCCGCACGTCGGCTACTCCGGGCTGCCAAGTATCAGGTGGACGGATCTGTCGCGCATCACCCGTCACGACAGGGAGTGAGTCGGCCACGTCTCATCCGCCCAGAATGACCGCGCGGGCCGCGGAATGCTCGCCCGACTTCGACGGCTGGACTCTGGTGCTGGCGTGGGAGAGCCTTGAACATGTCTTCGGCGGAAGGGATGGTGGGCCGGGAGGTCGAGCTTGCCCTGGCTGCGGCTGCCGTGCACGATCTCAGCGAGGGCAGGGCGTCGGCGCTGGTGATCGAGGGGGAGGCGGGCATCGGCAAGACCCGCCTGGTGGAGTGCGTCGTCGATGACGCGCGTTCTCGTCGAGTTGCCGTGTACGGCGGCCAGGCGCATCCCTTCGAGCGCTCCCGCCCGTTCGGTGTGGTCGCTGCGGCTTTGGGTCTGAGCCGGCGGTCGCCTGACCCGCGAAGGGCTGCGATCGGCGAGCTGCTGGCCGGCCGGGGCCTGGGGGCGCCTGCGTCCGCCGCCGGCGACATCCAGTACCGGGTCGTCGAGGAGATCGTGGACCTGGTCGAGAGCACGTGCTCCGAGAGCCCGGTGCTGCTCGTGGCCGAGGACATCCATTGGGCCGACAGCGCAAGCCTCTTGACGATCCTGTCGGTGGCACGGCAGCTTCCCCTGGCCGCGTTGCTTGTCGTGGTGACAGCTCGGCCTTCGCCGCAGCCAGCTCAGCTGGAACGGCTGCTCGCTGATCTGGCGGCCGGAGGCGCGCGCACCCTGCGGCTCCAGCCGTTGTCGTCCGAGGAGGTGGCCGCGCTCGCCCGCGAGGTGCTCGGGGCGTCTCCTGGCCCCGCCCTGACCGCCATGCTGGCCAAGGCCGGCGGGAACCCGCTGTGGGCCGTGGCCATGGTGCGCTCACTGGCCGATGAAGGACTGCTGCGCCGCATCGGGGACATCGTCGACGTGACGACCTCGGAGCTGCCGGCCTCGCTGGGTGACCTCGTGGTTCGGCGGCTTCGCGACCTGCCTCCGGCAACGCTGGAACTGCTGCAGGTCACGGCTGTTCTGGGCGATGCCGTTTCGCTTCGCGACGTCGCGGCCGTCACCGGCCGACCGCCGGCCCAGGTGGTCGGGCAGCTCAGCCACGCGTTCGACGCTCAGCTCCTGGACGAGGCTGACGAACGCGTCGTGTTCCGGCACCAGCTCGTGCATGACGCGATCTACCAGCACGTGCCGCCCCCCGCCCGCCGCCTCCTGCATCGTGAAGCGGCGGTCGTGCTCATGGCCGGGGGCGCTGATCGACTGGACGTGGCGGACCATCTGATCCTCGGCGCGGAGCGGGGTGACGAGCAGGCGGCTGCCTGGCTGCGGGACGCCGCCCGTGAGGCGTCGGCTCAGGCGCCGTCGGTCACCGTCGAGCTCATGCGCCGCGCCGAGGCGCTGCTGCCCGGCGGCCATCGCGAGGCGGATCTGGTGTCGGCGGAGCTGGTCCAGGCGCTGCTGCGCGCCGGGAAGGTGGCCGAGGCGTCGACCCGCGCGCAAACAGTGCTCGCCCGGCACCACGCCACAGAGGTGGACACACCGTTGCGCGTTGCGCTTGTCGGTGCACTGGCCCTCCAGAATCGCGCCGCCGAACTGGTCGCCGTCGTCCAGGCCAGCCTCGCCGGCTCCGCCCGGCTTCAGCCCTCCGACCAGGTGCTGATGCTGGCCCAGCAGAGCTGGGCCCTGACCTACACGGGCGACCCGAGAGCGGGCGAAGCGTCCGCCGGCCAGGGACTCGCCATCGCCGAGCAGGCGAGCGATCCGGCGATGACGGTGTGGGCACTGACGGCGTTGATGGTGGCGGTGGGCCGGCAGGGCCGCTTCGGTGAAGCGCTGACCCACGCCCGGCGGGCAGCTCTGCTGGCTGCTGACTCGCCCGACACGAGATCGCTGCCGCTGCAGCCGAAGTTCTTCCTCGGCCTGGCGCTGTTCGACTGTGACCTTGTCGGCGAGGCGCGAGCGGCGTACCGGGATGCTCTCGACGACGAGTTCGGCGCGGGGTGGTGGCTCTCCGAGACGCTCATGGCCGACGCCCAGGCGTCCTTCGCCATCGGGGAGTGGGACGACGCTGTACCCGGCCTGATCGCCGGCGGCCAGGCCGCGCAGGAGAAGGGCAACCCACTCCTGGTGTCTCAGTCGCTCGCCTATCGGGCCATCATCGCGACGGCCGTGGGAGATCACCGGGCCGCTAGCGAGCTGACCGCCGGAATCGCCGCCTCGCTGGACGGCGACCAGCTGAGCTACAACGCTGGAGTCCTCGCCTTCGCGGTGGCGGGGCTGAGGGCGGCCGAGGGCGACCAGCAGGCTGCCTATGACCTGCTCCTGCGGTGCTGGCGGTTCGACGCGGCGCGGGAGAGCCGTTTCTACCATCGCTGTCTCGCGCCCGACCTCGTGCGCCTGGGCCTGGCACTGGGTCATCGTGACGTCGCGGCCGAGGTGGCCGGCGCCGTCGCGAAGGGAGTGGCCCTGGCACCGGAGGTGCCGACGGTGCAGTCCCTGGCGCTGCGCTGCCAGGGCATGGTCGACGGCGAGGTCGAGCCGATGCTCCAGGCCGTCTCGCTCGCCCGCCAGGCGCCGCTCCTGGTCGAGCACGCCGGCGCGTGCGAGGACGCGGCGAGGCTGCTGGCCCAGGGCGGACGGCGCGACGAGTCGGCGGCGCTGCTGACGGAGGCACTGGAGCGCTACGAGCAGGCGGGCGCCGATGCCTGGGCAGGCCGCGTCCGGGGGCGGTTGCGCGCGCTCGGTGTCCGGCCTGGCTCGCGTGGGTCGAGGCACCGGCCGGCGGGCGGCTGGGAGAGCCTCACCACGACCGAGCAGGCGGTGTCGCGGCTGGTGGCAGAGGGGCTCACGAACGGTGCCGTGGCCAGGCGGCTCTACATCTCGCCGCACACCGTCAACACTCACCTCCGGCACGTGTTCGCCAAGCTGGGCGTGTCGAACCGGGTCGCGCTCGCCGCCGTCGTACATCACGCGATCGAGTGATGTCTTCGCCGCTTGCAGCTCACAGGATCAAACGCAGGCAGCAAGCACGCTGCGACCACGTACAAGGGGGTGCCACGGTGGACCACGCTGCGACGATGCGGAGTACCTACGAGCTGATCAACGCGGGAGACATCGCCAGGTTCGGCGACCTGGTCGCGGACGACTACGTCGAGCACCAGGGTGGGTTGGGCTTTCCCACCACGAAGGAGGGGATGCTCGACTTCTTCCGGGCGCTGCTGACCTCGTTTCCCGACTTTCGGATGAACGTCGAGGACCTGATCGCCGACGGGGACAAGACCGTGGCCCGGGTCAGGGTCTCGGGGACCCACCAGGGTGAGTTCATGGGTGTGCCGCCGACCGGTACGGGCGTTGACGTGGAGCTCATCGACATCATGCGATTTGACGGAGCCGGTCTGGTCTGCGAGCACTGGGGTGTCGTGGACATGCTGTCGCTCATGCAGCAGCTCGGCGTCGTCCCCACAGGCGCCCCGGCGTAGCAGCGGCCGGCTCAGAGCCGGTTGCCCTGAAGCTCGGCTGTCGCCATTCGAGAGGAGGAGATCCAGTGCCGAGAATAGTCATCACCCACGCCGTCCAGGATGTCGACCGCTGGCTTTGGGGAAAGACCGAGCGCCCCGCGGGCCTGCCGGGTGCGACGGAGGTCACCGACCTGGTCGCCCTGGACGGGAGCAGGCACGCCGCCGTCATGTTCGACATCGATGACCTGGAGGCCTTCAAGGCGTTGCTGTCCTCGGTTCCCCCGGAGATGGCCGCCCAGGCGGAGTCACACGGGGTCATCATGCCCATGACGGTCTACGTCGAGGCGTAGGGCGGGCACCCGGCGCGGGCGGTCCACGGGTCTACGCGCGCCACACGGGTTGGGATCAGCGGAGCAGGCCTAGTGCAGCGGTTCTCTGCATGCCCGGCGGCATACGCGTCACACCGCCGCCGCTAACGCGGGTAGATCGACGCAGTCGCCACATGCGGCCAAGCTGGCACAGCACAGCACGGCGCAGGTTGATTAGGCGCGAAGATTGAAGCGCCCCAGGTTTGATGCCGCATCGTTCTGAGTTGGAAGGATGTGCACCATGCCGAAGAAGATCGATCCTGAGGTCCGTGCCCGCGCTGTCCGGTTGGTCAACAACCACCCCGGCGAGTACTCGTCGTTGACGGCCGCGTCGGACGGTGGCCAAATAGGTTGGTGTCAGCAAGGAGACGGCCCGCAGGTGGGCGTTGCGCGCCCAGGTCGACGCCGGTGACCGTCAGGGCGCGACCACGGAGGAGTTGGCCGAGATCAGGGAGCTGAAGGCGAAGGTTCGCCGGCTCGAGTCGGACAACGCGATCCTCAAGGCCGCAACGGTTTTCTTCGCCGGGGAGCTCGACCCCTGCAACCGCTGATCATTTCTGCCATCTGTATCCAGATCAGTACCCAAAGGCTCGTCGAGAGCCTCCGCGCCAGCCGCCAGTCGCTCGATCAGCGCTGCCATCGCGTCTCCTATCGACCGATCCGTCCCTCGCGACTTGTGGGTGTAGATCTTCCCCGTGACAGTCACGTCTGCGTGGCCGATCCGCTCGCTAAGCGTCTTGATGTTCTACCCCTCGTCCTGGGCCAGCGTCGCGTGGGGTGTGGCGGACGTCGTGCAGCCGCTTGCTTCCGACTTGCCGTCCGATGCCTGTGATCGTCGGGCGACCACGACTCTCGTGTCTGCGATCGTCAGCGTTTCGTTCTCCAGATCGACCCCGTTGCGCTCGACGCCAGCCAGCTCGGATCGCCGCATTCCTGTAGTTGCCGCAAGCACCCACATGCCGCTGTAGCGATCTTGGAACGCAACCCGCAGGAATGCCCCCAGTTGCCGAGGTGTCCAGATCGTGTGCATTTCTTGGGGTCCGCGCCCGGCCGCGTTCGCCGTGGGTGGGCCGATGCGCACGTGTCACCGCTAGGGTTGCCTGATGTCGAACAGCCACGGGTCGGCGGATCGGTTGGCCGAAGACTGGGTCCCTCCCGCGCCCCGCGACACGAGTGGCCCCTTCCGCTTCCTGTTCTGGCTCGCCCGGTCGCAGGGGCGGCGCGTCGCGGCAGGCGCGGCGCTGGGGAGTTCCTGGATGGTCGGCCTGGCCGTGCCGCCGTGGGTGCTGTCCCACGCGGTCGATGATGGTCTCGTCGCCGGAGACACTGCAGCCCTGGTCACGTGGTCTGTGGTGCTGGTCGTGGTGAGCGTGCTCATCGCCGTGCTGGCGATCTCCCGGCACCGAACCATGACGAAGATCCGCATGGACGCATCGTTCCGGACAGTGCGCACGGTCGTGCGGCACACCGCCCGATTGGGCTCCGCGCTGTCCCGGCGGATCGGCACGGGTGAGGTGGTGACGATCGGTATCACCGACGTACAGATCGTCGCGCAGTCGTTGACCGTGACGGGTCCGGGGTTCGGCGCGGTCGTGGCGTACGCGGTGGTCGCTGTGGTGCTGTTCACCATGTCGCCGCTCCTGGCCTTGGTCGTGCTCGCCGGGGTACCTCTGCTGGCTGCCACCGTCGGGCCGCTGCTGCGGCACATCGAGCGCACCGGCGGCGACTACCGGGTGGACGTGGGCCTGCTGACCACGCGGCTGGTGGACATCCTGGGCGGCCTGCGGGTGCTTAACGGCCTCGGAGGCAAGGAGTTTGCGGCCGAGCGCTACCGGCGCCAGTCGCGGGAACTAGTGGAGCGTGGCTACCGCGTCGGCAGCCCGGCGAGCTGGGTGAGCGCTCTGGCGAGCGGGCTGCCCGCACTGTTTCTGGCCGCAGTGGTGTGGCTGGCGGCGCGAATGACCGCGCAGGGCGAAATCACCATCGGCGACCTCGTCGCGGTCTACGGCTACGTTGCTGTACTTGTTGTACCGGTGTCGTCCTTCATTGAGAGCGGTGGCGAAATCGCCCGCGCGCGGGTAGCCGCCCGGCGCATCGTCGACCTGCTCAATCTGCGGCCCGAGCGGGACAGCCTCCATGACGTGATCGACCTCCCAGCCGGCTGCGGGCCGCTGGCCGACCCGGAGTCCGGCGTCCTGGTGCGGCCCGGTCTATTGACAGCGCTGGTGAGCGCGCGTCCCGATGAAGCGATCGCAGTGGTGGAGAGGTTGGGCCGGTTCACCCGCACCGACGCGACGTGGGCAGGGGTGCGGGTCGACGCGGTAGCGGCCGACCAGTTGCGGGAGCGGTTGGTCGTCGCTGACAACAACGCCGAGCTGTTCGCAGGAACGGTACGCGCCGCCGTCGCGGGTCGGTTCGAGCCCGACGACATGCGGGTCCATGCGGCAGTGCAGACCGCCGTGGCAGAGGACGTCGTGGAGGCGCTGCCCGGCGGTCTGGACGCGCCAGTCACGTGGGGCGGCAGCACATTGTCAGGTGGGCAGCGGCAGCGGCTCCGCCTGGCGCGCGCCCTCTATGCCGCACCGGACGTGTTGATGGCCGTCGAGCCGACCTCCGCAGTCGACGCTCTCACCGAGGCCGCCGTAGTCGAGCGGTTACGCGTGGCCAGGCGCGGCCTCACGACGGTGGTCACTACGACGTCGCCGTTGGTACTCGACCAGGCCGACGAGGTCATCTTCCTGGCGCACGGCCGCGCCGCGGCGTCCGGCACGCATGAGGAGCTGCTGCGCGACAACGCCGTCTACCGGGACCTGGTCTCCCGCGTGCAGGACGGGCAGGTGGGCTCGTGAGCGCGACGCTGCCTGTGGCCCGGGCAACCCTGGTTCGGGCCGCGGCGTGGGGCGACCTACGCGCGGACCTGGGCGCGGTAGCCGGCCTCCTGCTGCTCAACGGCATGGCCTCCGCGGCAGGCCTGGTCGGGCCGTGGCTGCTCGGCCGGATCGTCGACGCAGTCCGGGCGGGCTCCGGCGACGTGCTCGGCACCGTGGATCGCCTAGCGCTCGGCGTGCTTGTGTTCACCGTCGCGCAGATGCTGCTAGGGCGGTGGGCGCTCGCAGTAGGCTACCGGTTCGGCGAGCGCACGGCGGGTCGGGTTCGCGAGCGGTTCCTGGCGCGTACGCTCGCGCTGCCGCCGTCTGTCGCGGAGCATGTGCCCGCCGGCGACCTGATCGCCCGCGGCAGTACGGACGCCTCCGTGGTGGCGTTGACGCTGAGGCGGGCGGTGCCCGAGGTCCTCGTGGCCCTCGTCCAGGCTGTGTTCCTCATCGCCGCAGTGCTTGTGCTGAACCCGCTGCTCGGGCTGTGCGGGCTGGTGTGCCTCCTCGGCGTGGGCGCCGGGCTGCGCTGGTACCTGCGGCGTGCCCGTCCGGCCTACCTGACCGAGGCGGCCACCGGCGCGCGGCTCGCCGACGTCGTCACGAGCACCGCGAAGGGCGCCCGCACGATTGAGGCGCTCGCACTGGAAGGCCGACGCGCAGAGGCCGCGGACGGAGCAGTCGCCGACGCAAGGGCCGCCCGGCTGCGGACGCTGTGGCTGCGGACGGTGCTGTTCCCGTCGTTCGATGTCTCGTGCGCGCTGCCAGCCGTCGGTGTTCTGCTGGTGGGTGGGGCGCTGCACGCGAACGGTCAGGTCAGCGTCGGCGTGGTGGTGGCCGCGACGGTGTACATGCGGCAGTTGGTGGGTCCATTGGACACGCTGACGGTGTGGGTGGAGCAGTTGCAGGGCGCGATCGCGTCCTATGCGCGGATCGAGGGACTTGCGGAGGTACCGCGCGAGGAGCCCAGGCCTGCTGCGTCCCCGGCAGACGATCGCATCGAGGTGTCCGGCGTCCGCTACGCCTACGACGGCGGCCGGGACGTGCTGCGCGGAGTCGACCTGGTGGTGCGGCCCGGCGAGCGGCTGGCCATCATCGGCACCTCAGGGGCGGGGAAGTCCACGCTGGCCCGGCTGCTGGCGGGCCTCGACCGACCCCGCACCGGGTCGGTGACCGTGGGAGGGACGCCGCTGGCGGACCTCCCGCCGGACCGGCTGCGCGAACAGGTAGTGCTGGTCACCCAGGACCACCACGTCTTTCACGACACGGTGCGCGACAACCTACGGGTGGTGAAACCGAACGCCACCGACGAGGAACTGCGCGGCGCGCTGGAGGCTCTCGGCGCGCGCTGGATCGACGACTTGCCGCAGGGCCTGAATACGGAGGTCGGCGCCGTTATCAGCCTCGATGGCGCGCGTGCCCAGCAGCTGTCGCTGGCGCGGGTCGTGCTTGCCGACCCGCACACGCTGATCCTGGACGAGGCAACGGCGCTGCTCGACCCGACGACCGCGCGGGAGACGGAGCAGTCGCTGGCGGCGGTCCTGCGCGGGCGCACGGTCATCGCAATTGCCCACCGGCTGCAGACCGCGCACGACGCCGACCGAGTGGCGGTGCTGGAGGCGGGCGAACTGGTCGAGCTGGGCACCCACGACCAACTCGTTAGTGCGGGCGGCACCTATGCCAGTTTGTGGACCTCCTGGCACGGTGGGTACGACGAACAGGACCCGAGACGACAGCCGGGCGCGGCCCGGCGAGCAGCACAGTGACGCTGGTCTGTTGATACTCGACGTGGGCGTCTGAGCCGCAGTCACGGCTACTCATAACCGAGAGGTCGCAGGTTCAGATCCTGCCGCCGCTACCAGAGAAGGCCCGGACCAACAGGTCCGGGCCTTCGTTTGTCATCCCATCGCCTGCGCCGGGTGGTCGTCAGTATCCGGTTCCCGTCTTCGCCTTCTCGCGCTCGGTCTGCGTCGCCCCGCCCTTGTGGTCGAGTGTCTTGCAGGCGTCGGCAATATCCTGCGTCAGCCGTTCGACCTGTTCGCGATTCATGGTCTCCTTGACCAGCGCGCGCATGATCTTCACCTTGTCGGCGTTGGGGGGAAGTGTGTACGCCGGCACCATCCAGCCCCGCTCCGCCGACAGCTGCCAAGCGATGTCGGACTCGTCGTACGCGTTGTTCTTGCCCGCGAGTCGGAAGGCCACCAGCGGAAGCTGCTCGAGTTCGTCACCGATCACCTCGAACCGCCCGCTCTCGCGCAGGTTGGTCGCGAGCGCCCGGGCATTCTCCTGCAGCTGGCTCATCACGTAGGTATAGCCTGCGCGTCCGAGCCGGACGAAGTTGTAGTACTGCGCCAGCACCATCGCCGCGCCCGTCGAGAAGTTCAGCGTGAACGTCGCGTCGGTCTTGCCGAGGTAGTTCTCATAGAAGACGAGATCCTTGGCGAGGTCGGCCGTCTCGCGGAAGATCAGCCAGCCGATTCCCGGATAGACGAGCCCGTACTTGTGGCCCGACACGTTGATCGAGCGCACCTGCTCGAGCCGGAAGTCCCACTTGGAGTCGGGATAGAGGAACGGCCACACGAACCCGCCACTGGCGCCGTCGACGTGGAGCGGGATGTCCAGGCCGCGTTGCTTCTTGACCTCCAGAAGGAGCTCGTTGATCCCGACGATGTCGTCCATGTGTCCGGTGAACGTGGTGCCGAGGACGGCCGCGACGCCGATCGTGTTCTCGTCGAGATGCGGCGCCACGTCCTCGGGCCCGATCGTGTACTTGTTCTCCGAGAGCGGGACGATCCGTGGTTCGACGTCGAAGTAGCGACAGAACTTCTCCCACACCACATGGACGTCTCCGCCGAACACGAGGTTGGGTCTGTCAGCCGAGAGTTTCTCCGCCTGGCGTCGCTCCTTCCACTTCCACTTCAAGGAGAGGGCGCCGAGCATGATCGCCTCGGACGAGCCCTGGGTGCGACAGCCGGTCGTCTCGCCGGGTGCGTTGAACAGGTCGGCCAGCATCCGCACGCAGCGCTGCTCGATCTCGGCCGAGATCGGGTACTCGGCATGGTCGATGAAGTTGCGGTGGAGGTTCTCGGCGATGATCCGCTGGGCCTCGGGCTCCATCCAGGTCGTAACGAAGGTGGCCAGATTGCGCTGCGGATCCCCCTCCATGGTGAGCTCCGCGCCAACCAACCGCAGGGCATCGAGGGGCCGCATCCCGCTCTCGGGGAACGCGGTCGAAGGGGCCATCTCGGTCAGGAACCGATTGCCGAAGAGCGCTACAGCTTCTGCCTCATTGAGCTTCGTCATGGATTGCATTGAACCTCTCTCCTTGCCGGCTCGGGCTTGTCGAACATCTGCAGGCCTCCACCGATCGCGAAACAGACAGCACCCGCGAAGGTCCCCCAGTTGACCAGGGCGATGTCGAGGGAACGGGAGGTCGCCGGACGCGTGAACGCCGCGAGTCCCGCGAGGAAGAACAGGATGGACCCGATCTGGTTGACCGCGACCACCCACCAGCCGAGGCTGTGGACGCGTAGTCCGATGTGGCCGCCGCAGACATCGAGCATTGCGAGGTGTCCCGAGACGAGGAAGCAGACGCACCCGAGGATGTCTGGCAGCCAGATCCATCCATTCGACTGGCGCGGCGTCAGTCCTGCGGCGAAGGCAGCCACCAGGCTGACCGCGAACAGGAGTGTCCCGACGAACAACACGACCGCACTCGACCAGCCGAGCTGATGGGGCTGGTGAGTCCACCATCGCGTCCGCGTGACCTTGGTCGACCCCCGCTCGACGTTGGTCAGGTTGACGACGAGCAGGATCGACGTATATCCGCCGAGACTGAAGAAGAAGCCTCCGATCAGGTAGGTGATGTTGGCCGTTTCCCGGCTGCCGACCGCGAGCTGGGCGAAGACGGCGCCCAGAGCGAAGAAGGAGCCGCCAAGCAGGAAGGCCACAGCGGCAACGAGATTGATGTGGAGCAGCGAGCGGGCCATGGCCCACTCGCGCGAACCCTCCGACTCCCGTTGCATTGCGCTCCGGCCTCAGTCCTCAGACCTTGACGTCACGACCATGAGCGGCCAGGGCCCAGATGACGAAGACGTCCAGCGCGATGATCGTCAGTGCCCAGAACGGGTAGTAGGGGATGAAGGCGAAGTTGGCGAGGGCGCTCAGCACCGCCATGGTGATGCCGACCACCCGTGCCCAGGTCTGACCGGCAATCACCCCGAAGCCTGCCAGTATGACCAGCACGCCCATCAGCAGGTGGATCCAGCCCCACGCGGTGATGTCGAACCGGAAGAAGTAGTTGCGGGTCGCGACGAAGAACTCGTCATTGAACAGCGCCACCAGGCCGTCGAAGGCCTGGAAGATGCCGGCCGTGACCATCACTACGCCGGCGAACAAGATGAATCCGACCGCCCAGCCGCTGGTCTCCTGCGCCTCGCCGGCGGCTCGATACTCTGATGCTGCCTGATCGGTCACTGTCGTTCACTCCTTGTGCTTGCTTCCTGACCGGACGGAGCGCGGTTCGGCGCCGGCCGGCTGACCTACAGCAGCTCAAGCGTCAGCCGTCCTACGCGGAACGGCATCAACCTCAGCGGATGAGATCCACGTCCGCTCGCGCGCAGGTGCGGTGGTGATCAGAGGGATAGGGCGCTGGGGTAGCGGGTTTCGAAGTCCAGGACGGCTGCCCAGGTCGGGTGGAGGGCTACTCGGGCCATTGGTTGGCCGCGTAGTTGTGAGACCCAGGCGTTGCCTTGCTCGGAGCCGAAGTAGCGGGTGGCGGCTTGGGCGTATTCCGGGCAGATGTCGTCGAGGAACTCGACTGTCGCGTAGCCGCGCACCAGCAGCGCCTTGTACGGCCAGGCCGAGGCGTCGTCGATGGTGACCGCGGAGGCGCCGTTGGCGGCCAGCGCCTTCAGCTTCGGTGCTCTCGGTGGGCTGCCGAACACGATCTCCTCCCCGGTCCAGGTGAACCAGATCGGCACGACCCGTGGGGTGCCGTCGGTCCACGTGTACGCGAGTCGCGCCGGTTGGCGGGATCCGAGGAGCTCTTGTGCGACCGGATCTTGCAGAAGCGCTACGTCCCCTTGTGCTGTGGTCATGACTACCTCCCCCAGCGGGACCCGAAGGGCCCGCCTCTCCTCTCGTCACGTTACGCCGCGGGGTGCTGCCCGGCGACGGGTTGGCGACGGTGGAGCAAGGTCACGGAGATAGTTGACGGTGCAGTTAATCGTTCACATGCGCGTTTCCTGGCGATCACTTGGGGTGAGCCTGGGTGTTCTCGGAGGAGCGGCACAGTCCGGGCTGGTCGCGTTCGTTGGCGCGCTACAGCACCTGAGACTCGGAGCGTTGAGCGTGACGGCGAACGGCCCGGCCACGGTGACGTGGTCCGGCCTCGCATCGGCCGCGTCGTACGCGTGGATCGTTTCGGCGAAGAGCGCTGACGACGGCACTGCGGTGGCGCAGCCGGCCGTGTTCCGCACTCCCAAGGGGCAGCCGACCGTGAGCGTGACCTCGGCGCCGGTGGACTGGGGCACTGCGGCGAAGGTGGCTGTGAAGGTCGCGGCGGGCGCAGTACCGGTGTCGGGCACAGTCGAGTTGCGCGAGGGCACCACGGTCCGTGGTTCTGCCGCTCTCTCTGACGGCAGCGCGACGCTCTCGCTTCCGGTAGGACTTGCGGCCGGCAGCCACACGCTGACCGCGTCGTACTCCGGCAGCGATCTCCTCGAGGCAGGCCAGGGCACTGTCACGGTGACGGTGAACCTGCCGCCGGCGTGGAGCTCGGCGCCGCTCTACAAGGCCGGTGCCAAGGTCAGCTACAACAGCAAGCCGTACCTGGCTGCCTGGGCGAGCAAGAACCAGAAGCCGGGCGATCCGAATGGCGCTTGGCAGGAGCTCGCAGTGGCGACATCGTCCGCTACGACCGGAACGGCCCCTGGAAACTGATCCGCTAGTCAGCACACGCACCGCGGCCGGGGACTCCATTGTCCCCGGCCGCTTCGCGTCTACTCGGCGACCACCAGTTCGGCACACAGCCCGAGGTGGTCGGAGACGTAGCCCGATCCGCTGGGCATCGCGAGCTTGCCGGTGAAGTTCAGCTCTGCGGACACCACCTCGATCGGGCCGGCGAGCAAGACGAAGTCGATGCAGTGTGGGGTCCTACCCTGCTCCAGGAACTCGGCGTGGAATGTCGGCGCACACTCCCCACCGAAGGCGTCGACGAGCTTGGTCTCCGACAGGAACGCGCGGTACAAGGTGCTCTCGCGCGAAATGTTGAAGTCGCCTGAGACGATGATCGGCGCCTGGGCCGAGCCGACGACACGGGCTAGTCCGGCCAGTTGGCTCCGATGCATTCGATAGAAGCGATTCGTCACCGACCAATCGCCGTCGAAGTTGGCCAGTAGGTGCGTGTTGACGATGCTGACCTGAGGTTCCACCAGTCGGCTGACCAGCGCACCCTTCAACGGAGCCTTGAGCCGGGCCAACTGCGAAACTCCCGCCGTCTGCTCGGCTGACAGCATCGGGAACCGCTTGTACTTCGTACTCGCGACTGCCCGCCGCGAGAACGTCACCACGCCGCCAGCCGGGCCGACCACCGACTGCCGGTAGCTCGCCGTCCCGAACGAAGGCATGGCCCTCGTCAGGTGCCTCAAGTGGTAGTACGTCAACACCTCCTGGAAGTTGACGACATCCACCTCCGACGCCTCGAACGCAGCCCCGATCGCCCGATAGCGCTCCACCAATCGCGAGCTCTTGATCGACGTTCCCCGCGTGTTCAGGGAAGCAACCACCAGCCGCTCCCCGGCTTCCTGGCTCATTGCGGATCTCCGTCAGGCGAAGTGATTGGCGGCGGCTTGGACCTTGGCGACGTAGGACTTCCACTCGTCGGGGGTGGCGAAGGTGGTGTCGTTGTCGTCGGCGCGGCCGTCGATGAGTTCGCGGGTGATGGCGAGGTGGCCGCCGTGGGAGTTCTCCTCGCCGAGCACGCGGAGGTCGACCGGTCGCTGTGCCATCTGGCCATCCTGCTGCATTTGTGGGTCCTTCAAGTTCGGTGGAGGTCAGGGGTGGTGAGATCTTGTGCGGTGTGGGTCGCGGGAGTTAGATGAGCGCTCCCGTACTCCGATAGGAGATGTTGATGTTCGCGATCATCGCCGCAGTGATCTTTGGGTTGGCGCTCATCCTGGATTGGGCCGATGCCACGGTCAGCGACGCGTTCACACCCCAGACCCTGCTGATGGCGGGCCTGCTCTGCATCGCCCTCCACCTAGCCGGTATCGGCGCCTCCACCAAGTGGCGAGGCCGCCGGTAACCACCGCGGCACGGACGTCGTGCCAGCCGCTCGCAAGACGAAGGCCCGGACCATGATGGTCCGGGCCTTCGTCAAGCGGGGTTGGTGATTCGCGGTCAGTCGCAGTAGTCGCAGGCGCCGCTGGTGGGGACCTGGAGGTTGCACTTGGGGCACTTGGTGATGGGGCGTTCGGCGATGGCGGCCTTGCGGGCTCGTTCGCGCGCCGCGGCCAGCTTCGGCATCAGGGTGGGGGCACCGCCGCCCCGCGGGAGGTCGGTGGCCTCGAAGTGGCGGTAGCAAGCCAGGCGTTCACCGGCGGCGTGGACATCAGGGTCGCTGGGTGACTCACCAGTGGCGGCGGCCACGGCTGCGGCGTACCCCTCACCGACACTGCCTTCGATGTTGACGCAGAGGGACGAGAGGAGCGGCTCTTCGCGCTTGGCGGAGTCCGCTGTGACCAAGTCGAGCACGCCGCCGATCCAATGGCGCATCGGCTGCTTGGTACGGATACCCGCGCGGTACTGCACCTCCTGCGAGAGGTCTTTGTAGGTGACGACGCCCTGATAGCGGCTGGCGGCATCCAGCAGTACTTCGCGCGCCGCGGCCGCCCAGGCAGCCTGTGTCTCGCTTACCCCGACCTCAGCGGACTCACGCCACTCACCAGTCGCAGGGCGGTCGACAACCTCCGCGGGCTGTACGGAGGCCACGTCGAACCCCAGCGCACTCAGGATCTTCTCCGCGTCCTCGGTCCCGTCCGTGAACGCCGAATCCGAGGCGACGGTTCCGGTCGCGTACCTGTGAGCCACCCCGAGGATCGCCTTCGAGTCGTAGCTCCGCCCCTCGTGCCGGAGCACCTGCTCTCGCCCATCCCCGAATCCGTACCCGCTCAGAAAGTCGTCCGCCCCACGTTCGTCGTACTCGTCGAGAGTGCTGATGACATGGTCACGCGTGACGACTCCAAAGTTGGGCACACCCCCGACAGTACGTCGGTCACCCCTCAATTGAAGATTCCTCCGCCTGCGGCTGAATCCCCCGGCCGTCAGGTCACGGCGTATCCGAGCAGGAGGATCAGGTTGGGGAGGGCATTCCACGATGCTGTTCAGCCAGAGTTGGGTCGGGCTGTGAGCATGACGACGGCCAGGAAGATGTGTTGGCAGGGCGGTGAGGTGGATGAGGGCGGTGGCGGCGTCATTGTGTTCAGGTGGTCACCCCCGGTTCTCAATATGGTACGAGGCCCTGACTATTTCAAGCCCGATCGTGCAGTACTTCGAGGAACGCGCGGGCGGCGGGGGAGGCGGAGATCCCGCGGGTGGTTGCCGAGTACACCTGCCGGGGTGGGATGTCGTCCGGGTGGATCAGCGCGAGCTTGACGTCGCGGCGTACGGCGTCGACGGCGAGGGAGGGGATCAGGGTGATTCCGATGCCGGCGGCAACGAAGCCCTGCTTGGCGATCCAGTCGCGGGCGACGAATCCGATCCGTGGCTGGAACCCGGTCCGCAGGCACGCGCTGATCAAGGTGTCCTCGGGGCGCGAGCTGCCGGCGATCCACTCCTCGTCCTGGAGGTCCGTCAGGCGGAGTTGGCGCTTGCCCGCGAGGCGGTGGTCGGGCGGCAGAGCGACGTACATGAAGTCGTCGCAGATCTTGCGCAGGTCGAATCCGTCGAGGTGCTGGACCGTCGGGTAGCTCACCACCGCCACGTCCGCGTCGCCCGAGCCGAGCAGCTCCAGCAGGCCGGGAGTGAACCCTTCGCGCAGCGTCACGGTGACCTCGGGGTGGCGGTGCTGAAAGGTCGCGATGGCCTGAGGGACGAGGGCGGCGTCGGCTGTGGCGAAGGCGGCTACTCGGAGGCGTCCGGTGGCGAGTTCGCGAAGGTCGGTGAGTTCTCGCCGGGCTGCGTCGAGTCGGTCGAGCACCGCTTCCGCGTGAATGAGGAGGCGACGGCCGGGCTCGGTCAGGCGGACTCCCCGCGGCAGGCGGTCGAACAGCGCAGTACCGGCTTCGTCTTCCAGGGTTGAGATCTGGCGGGAGACGGCGGACTGCGTGTAGCCCAGTGCGGGCGCGGCTGCGGTGAACGAGCCGAGCCGGGCGACCTCGACGAAGACCCGCAGGAGTGGGGTCGAGAAGTCATGCTGCGGGGGCATGGGTCCCATGCTAGACATTCGCTTCTCACATTGCTAAGGCGTGCCTAGCGTGGAGGCATGGACAAGAACACAAGGGTTGCGTTTCTGGGGTTGGGATCGATGGGTGCGCCGATGGCTCGGCGGGTGGCTGAGGCCGGCTATCCGTTGACGGTGTGGAACCGCTCGGCCGGACGGGCGGAGGGGTTCGAGAAGGTGGCCGCGTCGCCGGGGGAGGCAGTTCGGGATGCCGATGTCGTGGTGACGATGCTGGCCGATCCGGCGGCCGTTGGTGAAGTGGTGAGCGCGCTGGCCGCTGAGCTCAAGCCGGGCGCGACGCTGATCGAGGCCTCGACGATCGGGCCGGCGGCGCTGGCCGAGGTGACCGCGCTGATTCCGGCCGGCGTCAACGTCGTCGATGCCCCGGTGATGGGTAGCGTCGACAGGGCCGCTAACGGCGAACTGTCCCTGATGGTCGGTGGTGACGCTGACGAGGTGATGCCGTTGCTGGAGATCTTCGGCACGGTGAATCGGACCGGAGCGGCCGGGACCGGGGCGGCGATGAAGCTCGTTCTGATCAACGGGATCGTCAACGGAGTGGCGCTGATCGGCGAGGCGATGGCGCTCGCGGATTCGTTCGGGCTGCCGGAGGAGCAGGTGAAGCGCGCGATGGCGACGTCGCCGCTGGCAGGCATCGCCGGACGAGCATTTGCCGAGGGCTCCTACTTCCCGGTTCGCCTTGCGGCCAAGGATGTCGGACTGGCCGCGGCAGCAGCCAAGTTGCCGATAGCAAGCGCGATCCACGACCGCCTCACCGCCTACCCGGACGCCAGCAACGAGGACGTCGGCCAGATCGTCAAGTACTTCAGAAGCTGAGCACCCCTTCCTGACCGCGACGATGCTTGACCTCAAGTGAGGTTCAAGCTGGAGGATCTCGGGCATGGATATCGAGATCTCGGGGCAGGTTCCCAGTCAGGCTGACGTCGAGGCGATTGTGGCGTTGGTGGCGGCGGTCGAGGTGGCGCAGCAGACGGAGGACGTCGACGGGTTCATCGCGCTCTTCAGGAAGGACGCGCTCTGGGTGACGGGACATGGCAAGCGGCTCTACGGCCGCGACACCATCCACGAGTTCACCCGCCGCGTCCTTCCGGGTGCGACCAAGGACTCCTACGCGACCTACAAGCCGGATCACCTGCTCTTCGTGCGCCCCGACATCGCGGTGGTCAACGTCACCCAGACCTACATCCACCGCGATGGCAAAACCCCCGACGACCACGGCAGCCCGGTCTACTTCCTGGCCAAGGACGGCACCCACTGGCAGATAGCCGCCGCCCAGAACACCGTCGTAGCACCGGACTGAAGTCAGCGGTTGACGGCCAGCTCGCCTAGTTCGGACCAGTCGTTCTGGGGGAGTTTGAAGTTGACGATTCGGGGGGTTTCGGTGAGGTGGGGTGGGAGGGACTGCTGGGCGGCTTTGAAGTGGGGGGATTTGACGTGGGCGCCGGCGGCCTCGTCGTCCCGGAAGGCTTCGACCAGGACGTACTCGGTCGGGTCGTCGAGGCTACGGGACCAGTCGAACCACAGGCAGCCCGCCTCGCTCCGGGTCGCGGCGGTGAAGTCGGCCGTGATCTCCGGCCACTTGTCGGCGTGCTCGGGCAGGACCCGGAACTTGGCGGTGATGAAGATCATGACTGGACTCCCTGGAACGAGGACACGACAGGGCGATGCTATCGAGGTCCGCCGGGCCCCGGATGTGTCATTTCGAGACAGCCTTGTACTCCGGTACGCGGGACGCGGCCGCAGTACGCCGGAACTGATCAGCGCAGGGTGAAACCAGTGCCAAGGGGATCCCTGGGGTCGAGGGTGAAGGTGGCCGTGCCGGTGCGGTACGCGCTGCCTTCGACCTCGGTGATCACCGCGGCACGGCCCTCGGCGACGACCTCCTCGACCACGCGGCCGAGAAAGGTGGTCCCGACGATGGAGTCGTGCCGGAGCACCTGGCCCGGCCCGAGCCGCCCCTCGTCGGCGAGGAGCGCGATCCGGGCGGAGGTACCCGAGCCGCAGGGCGACCGGTCCACCTCCCCGTCGGCGAAGATCGCGACATTGCGCTGGTGTGGACCACCATCGTCAGAGGAGCCCAGGTCGTCGTAGAGGAGGGTGCCGTAGATGCCATCCAGGCGGCTGTCGCTCGGATGGCGAGCCCAAGGGGTTTCGTTCAGCGCCCACTTCACCTCGCGGCCGAGCGCGATCAGGTCGGCGTAGTTCTCGGGTGTCACCGCGAGGCCGACCGACGAAGCCTGGACCGATGCGTAGAACGCGCCGCCGAAGCTGATGTCGGCCAGGACGAGCCCCCATCGCGTCATCACCTTCGCCGCGCGCGTCACGACGTACGAGGGGATGTTGCGGAAGGCAACGCGTTGCACCACACCACCGGAACAGGTGACCCGGGCAACGACCCGGCCGGAGGGTACGTCGACCACGACCTCGGTGTCGCCGTCGGCCGACGCGGCGACCCGGCTCGTCTCCACCGCCCAGGTGCCGAGCGCGATCGTGCCGTGTCCGCAGGCGGTCGAGTAGCCGTCCTTGTGCCAGAAGAGCACGCCGAAGTCGGCGCCGTCGTCGTTGCCGGGGACAACGAATCCGCCGTACATGTCGGCATGTCCGCGGGGTTCGTTCACGAGTAGTTGCCGGACCGCATCGACCTCGGCGGAGGACCGGGCGAACTCACGGCGCTCGGGAACGGTCGCGCCGGGGATCTCCCCGAAGCCCTCGGTGACGATCCGGAAGGGCTCTCCGGCGGTGTGGTAGTCGGTGACGGTCACTGGCTCCGGCATCACGCACTCCTCTGTTCGACGGACCGGTCGCGAGCTGCCTCCGCGGCTGACATCACGGCCGCCCGGACAGCACCGCCCTCGAGGGCGCGGATGGCCGCGATGGTCATGCCGCCAGGACTGCTGACCTCCGCCCGCAGTCGGACCGCTTCGTCACCTGCTTCCCGCAACATGAGGCCGGCGCCGACAGCCGTCTGGTTCACCAGCTCGACGGCGAGCGGCCGCGACAGCCCGAGCAGGACACCGGCGTCGATCAGCGCTTCGGCCAGGTAGAAGAAGTACGCCGGGCCGCTGCCCGAGAGTGCGGTGACCGCGTCCAGCTGGCTCTCAGGGACACGGACGACTCGGCCAACGCATTCCATCAGGCTCTGGACCTTGTCCAGGTCGGCTGGCTGAGCATGAGTGCCGGCACTGATGGCGGTCATGCCCTCGCCGACAGAGGCGGCCGTATTCGGCATGCAGCGCACCACTGGGTTCTTGCCGGCCAGCGACCCCTCGATCTGCGCGATGCCGATCGCCCCCGCAGCCGAGATGATCAGGTGTTCGTCCGTGAGGTTCCCGGACAGCTCGGCGAGTACGCCGGCCACGTGGTACGGCTTGACGACGATGAGGATGGTCCCTGCCCGCTGTGCGGCCTCGTCGAGCGTGGTCGTCGCGACGCCGAAGGTGCTGGTCAGGTACTCCGCTCGCTCGGGCGAGGCCTCGACCACCAGGATCCGGTCCGAGGTGTACGGCGGAGACTCGCCGCCCAGGAGGCCCGCGAGCATCGCGGAGCCCATGTTGCCTCCGCCGATCAACGCCAGGGTGGTCGAGATGTCAGAGACCATCGGGGAGTCCCCTCTCAGAGCGTGGTTGTAGCGAATACTACACCGTTACGGGGATCCGTATTCAATGCTACAGGGCTCAGAAGCCGAGTTGCTGGCGGATGGTCTCCAGGGTGTGGGCGGACTCCAGGGTCTGTTCGGTGTCGGCGGCGGCGACCGCCTGGGCGAGGGCGTCGGTCACGACGATGGTGGTGAGCACCTCGGCGGTGATGCCGGTGACCGTGTTCGGCACGTGGATCGCGACGGTGACGTCGTCCGCCAGCTTCTCGGCGACCAGTTGCTCGCTGAGCAGGATGATGCCGGCGCCGACGGCGCGGGCCCGGTCGATCACCGTCTGGGCGTCGATGATCAGGCGGCCCGGCGCGATCACGATGACGACGTCGCCGCGCTCGATCGCGAGCAGGTCGTCGGCCAGCCGGAAGCCCGCGGTCTGGATGCAGCGGCTGCGCCGGCCGAGGCGGCGGAGCTTCAGCGTCAGGTGCTCGGCGGCGACGTAGTTGGCGCCGAAGCCGTAGGTGGTGATCTCACGGGCCTCGAGCATCAGCCGGACCGCCTCTTTGTACGAGTCCATCGCCAGGTGCTCGTCCAGGAACTCGATCCGCTCGATCGCCTCTCTGATCACCCGGTCCCAGACGTGCTTGGGATCGCCGCCGGTCATCTCCATCCGGTTGCGCAGGCGCTCCTCGCGGTGAGCCTGGGTGAACGGCGCCGCGACCATGTCCTTCAGCTCGGCCAGTCCGGCGTAACCCAGCAGTTGCAGCGTCCGGATCACGGTCGCGTTGCTCGTCTTGCTCTCCACGCCGAGCTCCTGGGCGGACAGGTAGAGCAGCCGCTCGGGCGAGATCTCCGAAAGGGACCGGCATACCGAACGTGCGGCCGGGGTGAACGCATCCCAGTGTTCCCGGATCCGGGATCGCAGCTCGACGATCGCCGCATTCTTGGTAACCCCTGTTACGTCATCGATCATCTGTGTATCATCCGATCCCATCGAGCTGTAACGAACAGTTCAAGGCTCGTGGTTCTGTAGTAGGCGCTTCTGCACTAGATGGTATGTCCCCCGCACTCACCGAAGGACATTGATGACCCACACCTCGACGTTCTACCAGCGCGGTTCGACCCCGATCTTCGCGTCGCAGGCCGATCCGCGACTGCACTACTGCCTGTACGTGCCGGCGAACGTGGCCCCGGAGGACAAGGCGCCGCTGGTCGTGATCCAGCACGGCACCGCCCGGTCGGCGACGAAGTACCGCGACGAGTGGAAGCAGTTCTCCGAGGACCACGGGGTCGTCATCCTGACTCCGATCTTCCCGGCGGGGCTGGTGGACCCGACCGACCTGCACAACTTCAAGTTCATCGAGTACGAGGGCATCCGGTTCGACCACATGCTGCTCGCGATCATCGACGAGGTGGCCGAGCGGTACCCGGTCGAGTCCGCGCAGTTCTACCTGCACGGGTTCTCCGGCGGCGGGCAGTTCGTCCACCGGTTCTTCTACCTGCACCCCGAGCGGCTGGCGGGGTTGTCGATCGGCGCGCCGGGCCGGATCACCGAACTGGACGACAGCCTGGACTGGTGGCTCGGTACCAAGGGGTTCGAGCAGAGGTTCGGCCAGTCGATCGATGTCCCGGCGCTGCGCAAGGTGCCGATCCAGATGGTCGTCGGCAGTGAGGACACCGAGACCTGGGAGATCATGAACCGTGGCGAGTCGAACTGGATGGACGGCGCCGAGAAGACCGGCACCACCCGGATCGAGCGGTTGCGGACGCTGGAGCGCAACTACCTCTCCCACGGTCTGGACGTCACCTTCGATGTCGTCGAGGGCGTGGCGCACTCCGGCCGCTCCGTCACCCCTGTGGTCGCCCGCTACTTCGCCGGCCTGATCGACACCTCGGCCTAGCCACAACGTCCGCGACCCCGGCTAGCCGCGGAATTGGAAGTCCGCAGTTGGCCGGGGCCAGGGGAGAGGCGATGAGTTCAGGTCGCCGGAAGCAATGGATCAAGCGGCTGCGCGGGTGCGGTTGCGGCTGGCCCAGACGGCTCGGCGGAGTTTGGCTTTGTCGGGATAGCCGGCGGCTCTGCCGATCATGTAGACGTCATGACTGCGCATGTTCACCATCGCGGCGACGAACCAGACGGGGTTCCCCTCGGCCAGCATGGTGACGATCATCTGGTTGGTGCTGTTCTCGAACATCCTGACCCTCTCCCTTGGTTGTGCTCTTACTGGTACGTCGGATCAGGTCGACCGAATTGGACACGGGTCGCGAAGATTTCTGGGATTTTTTGGCAGCTCGCGCGTTCGGCCGGTGGTGTCCGGGCAAACGAATGCCCCAGTCGATGACCGGGGCACTCGCCCGTGCGGGTCCCGGGGGGAGTGGGACCACCACACGTGGGGGGACCTCAAATTTATCTCGGCGCCAGGGTCAGCACGGAACGAGACCGGCGATTCTCACCAATGTGTCCGCTGAGCGGTTCGAAGTCTGCCCCCATGGTCGCTCAGCCCCTTGCGCGACGACGGAAGAGGACTGTCGCCAACGTGAACGAGAACAGGAATAGACCGGTGCACCAGGCCAGGGCGATCCACCCGGTGCCGTTCATACCGGTACCGGTCAGGAAGCCGCGCACGGTCTCGATGACTGGCGTGATCGGTTGGTGCTCGCTGATCGGTCGCAGGAACGCGGGCATCGTCTCGACCTGGACGAAGGCGCTGCTCAGGTAGGGCACGAACAGCATGAAGAAGCTCAGCGTGCTCGCCGACTCGACCGACTTGGCGATCACCCCGAGCGCGGCCGCCAGCCAGGAGAGCGCGACGACGTACAGCAGCAGCAGGCCGATCGCGCCCAGCCAGTCCAGCGGACCGGCGTCCGGGCGGAAGCCCATCGCCAGCGACGCGAGCAGGACGATCGCGGTGGAGATCGCGTTGCGCGCGACGCTCGCCGTCACGTGTCCGGTGAGGACGGCGAAACTGCGGATCGGCAGCGACCGCAACCGGTCGATCATCCCGGTCGTCATGTCGTCGGCGACCGCCATCGCGGTGTTCGAGGCGCCGTACCCGGTGGTCAGCAACAAGATGCCGGGGACAACATAATTGATGTACTCCGTCCCGGTGCTGATCGCGCCGCCGAAGACGTAGACGAACAACGCCATCATCAGCAGCGGCAGCAGGATCGACACGAACAAGGTGTCGACGTTGCGCCGGGTCAGCCGGATGCTGCGGTCGATCATGGTCGCCGTGTCGCTCACCGCGGCACCGAATCCGTCGTGGGTCATCGCAACTCCTGGGCGGTGAGGGTGAGGAACACGTCGTCGAGTGTCGGGCGGTGTGACGAGACGCGGCTCGGGAGCAGCCCCTCGTCGCGAAGTTGATCGAGCACGTGGTGGAGATGCGCGGCGGTCCCGTCGGACGGCAGGTTGAGCAGTGGCCCGTCCGCCAGACCACCGAGGAGCCCGGCCGCCTTGCGGGCCGCCACCTCGTCGGCGAGGTACAACTCGATCCGTTCGCCGCCGATCTGGGTCTTCAGCGCGTCGGCTGTTCCGGACGCGGTGATCCGGCCCTTGTCGAGCAGGACGATCCGGTCGGCCAGGCGGTCGGCCTCCTCGAGGTACTGGGTGGTGAGCAGGATCGTGGTGCCGTCACGCACGAGGTCGCCGATCGCGTGCCACATGGTCAGCCGGCTGGCCGGATCGAGGCCGGTGGTCGGCTCGTCGAGGAAGATCACCCGCGGTCGCGCGACCAGGCTCATCGCCAGGTCGAGGCGCCGGCCCATCCCGCCCGAATAGGTCTTGGCGCGCCGGTTCATCGCGCCCGTGAGATCGAACTGCTCGAGCAGTTGCTGCGCGCGCTGCCGGGCCCTGCCGCGTTTGAGGTGCATCAGCCGGCCGACCATGACGAGGTTCTCAAGGCCGGTCTGGTTGTCGTCGACCGCCGCGTGCTGACCCGTCAGGCTGATCACCCCGCGGACCTTGGCCGGCTCGCGGACCACGTCGTACCCGGCGATCGTCGCGTGCCCTTCGTCCGGTCTGGCGAGCGTCGTCAGGATGCGGACGATCGTGGTCTTGCCCGCGCCGTTCGGCCCGAGCAGGGCGAGCACCGACCCCTCGGGTACGGCGAGGTCGACGCCCTCCAGGACCGAGGTCGGCCCGAACGATTTCCGCAGCCCCACTGCTTCGACGATCATGGTCCCTCCGCATTGCGTATTAGGTACGCTAATTAGCGTAACAGGTACGCAGTACAGGTTTCTAGACTGAGGCGGTGGAGATGAAGGAGCAGCCCGACCTGCCGGCCGATGTCGCCCTGATGTGGGGGCTGCAGGCCGTCACCAGGCGCGGCCCCAAGCCGTCGCTGTCGGTCGAGGACATCACCAGGGCCGCGATCGGGATCGCCGACGCCGAGGGTCTGAGTGCGGTCTCGATGGCGCGGGTGGCGGAGCGGCTCGGCAACTCGACGATGGCGCTCTACCGGCACGTGAAGAGCAAGGACGAGCTGCTGGTGCTGATGTCCGATGCCGCGCTCGAGCGTCCCCAGCCGCTGCCGGACGGGATCGACTGGCGGACCGGGCTGGTCTTCTGGTCGCACGGGGTGATGACTGCGGTGCGGGCTCACCGCTGGTACGCGCAACTCCCGATCTCCGGACCGCCGGCCGGGCCGAACAACCTCGCCTGGCTCGACTCGGCACTCGGTGCGCTGAAGGACACCGGGCTGACCGAGGAGGGCAAGGTCGGCGTGGTGATGGGCCTGATGACGTACGTGCAGGGTGAGATGCGCCTCAGCTCGGACCTTGCCGCCGGGTACGCCGACAACCCCGACGCCTTCAGCCGGTACGGCGCGACGCTGGCGCGGGTGGTCGATCCGCGCCAGCTGCCGGCCCTTGCCGCGGCGCTCGCGGCCGGGGTGTTCGACGATTCGGCATCGTCGTTCACGGATGACTCCGACGCGGACTTCGACTTCGGGCTGCAGCTCTATCTGGACGGGGTGGCCGGCTTCATCGCGCGGATGACCGGCTAGGAGAGTTTCAGGATCGCGTCCGCGGCGGAGGCCGACGCCGCGATCAGCAACGCGTTCGCCTCATCGCTTCCGTAGGTTCTCGCCCGGGCCTCCTCGGCGGATCGGCCGTACCGCATGTGCCGGGCCTGCAGGCGTTCGTGCCTGACGTCCGCGTCGAGATCGATATACCAACACTCATCGAGCAGCGCCCGACCTGTTGCCCAGGGCGCCTCGTCGAACAGCAGGTAGTTGCCTTCGGTAACCACCAGTGATACCTCCGGCAGGATGGCGATGCCGGCGGCAATGGAATCCTCGAGCTCGCGATCGAACCGTGGCGCCCAGATCGTCTCGTCGGCAGCCTCCTTCAGCCGCTTGAGCAGGGCGACGAACCCGTACACGTCGAAGGTCTGTGGCGCGCCTTTGACCGCGGCGAGCCCGAGTGATTCCAGCGCCGCCTGCGCCAGGTGGTACCCATCCATCGGAACCAGCGCGACCTGGTGGCCCCAGGCAACCAGGTCGGCCGTGAGCTGTTCGGCGTACGTCGACTTGCCGGCCGCGGGGGCGCCGGTGATACCGAGGATCGCGCGGTGGCCACTGGTGGCCAGCGCCACGGCGCGAGTCAGGGCGGTCTCTCGATTCAGCTGCACCCCGGAGATTTTGTCAGGCCTGCGCAAGGTCGGCCTTGATCAGGCGAGATAGCCGTCCGGGCGGATCAGGATCTCGTCGCCGTCTGACGCGTAGTAGAACTTGAACGCGTCAGGCGACGTGTAGGAGTCCGGCTGAGTACTGCGTACTACGGCCACCGCGTGCGGGTGGGTCGTCGGGGTACTGGGGGAGAACCGCAGCAGGGTTTCCGACGGGCCGCGGAACAGGTCGAAGAGGCGCAGGTGATTGCCCTGGGCATCGATCAGCGGGGAGTCCGGAGCCCGGTCGCCGGAGGCAAGCGGGGCGGTGTCGCCGGCCGCGCGGTAGCTGACGTCGAGCTGGCGGGTTTGTTCGCCGCGTTCCATGGCTCGCTCGTCACCGTCGCGGTGCTTCTGCATCAGGTCTTCGCTGATACCGAGGACTCTGGCCGCGTTGGCGCGGCGCTCGCTCTCATAGGTCTCCAGAATCTCCTCGCGTCCGTCCTCGAGTTTCCAGCCGAGGTTGTAGGCGTCCTGGACTCCCGTGTTGAGGCCTTGGCCACCCGTCGGCGGATGGACGTGCGCGGCGTCACCCGCGATGAAGACACGCCCGACCCGGAACCGCTCGGCCAGGCGGACGTTGGGTCGCCAGATCGTGCACCAGGTGAGGTTGCGCAGCTTGGCGACTCCCTTGCCGGCGAACCGGTCGACGAGTTCCTGCAGCGTTGCCAGCGAAGGATCCACCTCGTCGTTGTCGAGCGGCGTACCGAACTGGAACTGGTCGCCGCCGGACAGCGGAGTCATCGCGATCCCGGCCATCGGGTTGTCCGGGCCGGCGAACCAGTGGCCGTAATCGTGGTCGAGCCCGTCGGCGGAGACGTCGCCCAGCAACATCCGGATCGACTCGTCGGTGGTGCCCTCGAAGGCGATGCCGAGGGTCTTGCGGACAAAGCTGCGGCCGCCGTCCGCGCCTATGAGGTAGTCGACCTCGACCGTCTCCCCGGTGGACAGTCCGGCGGTCAACCCGTCGTCGGTCTGGGTGAAGCTGGTCAGTTCGGTGTTGAGCTCGACCTTGACGCCGAACTCCTCGAGCCGGGCACGGAGGATCGCCTCGGTGTGCGACTGGCCGAGCATCCAGGCGTTCGGGTACGGCACGTCCGGCGTGGGGTCGGCGGGCTCGCTCATCCGGCGCTCGCCGACGAACCTCCCGCCGATCGAGATCCGCATCACCGGCATCGGCATGCCCTGCTCGAGGACCTGGTCGATCACGCCGAGGTCGTCGAACACCTCCAGCGTGCGCGGCTGGAGCCCGTCACCCCGTGAGCCGTTGAAGTAGTCGGCTGCCTTCTCGATCAGCCGTACTCCGACGCCGCGTCGCGCCAGGTCGATGGCGAGCGTCAGGCCGGTCGGTCCGGCTCCCGCGATCAGCACGTTCATCTGGTTCTCCTCTTGACTGAATCATGATTCACTGAATGTGAATTCAGAATGAACCTCGCTAGGGTGCTCTGTCAAGGAGGAGGTGTTGTGACGACCACTCGCAGGGAGCAGGCGGCCGGGACCGAGGCGGCGCTGAAGCAGGCCGCCCGGGAGGTGTTCGCCGAGCGCGGCTACGTGAACACCAAGATCACCGACATCACCGCGGCGGCGGGCCGGGCGACGGGGTCGTTCTACAACCACTTCGCCGGCAAGGAGGAGATCCTCGAAGCGCTGCTGAAGGACATGCTCGCCGAGGCGGACGAGGCCGTCCACGTCGATGCCACGCATGACGCGGACTTCAGCAAGATCGAGTCGATCCGCTGGCACGTCGCCGCGTTCTGGCGGTTCTACCAGGCGCACATCCCGGAGATGGTCGCGCTGAAGCAGGCGGCGATGGTCAATCCCGAGCTCGGCCGCCGGCTCCAGCAGATCATGGCCGACGACGATGCCCACATGGTCGAGCACCTCTCCCAGCTGCCTGGCCCGCAGCCAGATCCTCTGCTCCAGATCTCGGCCATGAACTCCTTGATGGAGGGCTTCGCCTACACCTGGCTGGTGGTCAACCCCGCCGCCGGCCAGACCATCCCCGACGACGAAGCCATCAGCCTGCTCACCAACCTCCTTCACCACGGCTTCACCGGCCGCTAGAACAAACGGCCACCCGGCTTGGCGAAAACCGAGCTCCGTGGATGACTGCAGGAGTTCAAACGGACAGGCGGGTCACTCGTCCGGGGGTGGGGGTTCTTCGGCGCCTTCGCGTTCGTCGCGGGCGGCCCACTCGAGCAGGGTGTCGAGAGAGTAGGCGGTGTCGTCGATGGTGGAGTGCAGGTCGCCCAGCTCGGCGAACCGGGCCGGGACCGTGGCGATGGTGAACGCCTTCGGGTCGACGTCGTCGATCTCGTCCCAGTGGATCGGCGTCGACACCGTCCCCTCGGGGTTGCCGCGGACCGAGTACGCGCTGGCGATCGTGTGGTCCCGCGCGTTCTGGTTGTAGTCCACGAACAACTTCTTCGGGTCGCGGTCCTTGCGCCACCAGGTCGTGGTGACGTCCTCCGGCGCGCGGCGCTCCACCTCGCGCGCGAAGGCCAGCGCCGCCCGGCGTACGTCGGAGAAGCCGTGCTCGGGCTTGATCCGCACGTAGATGTGGATGCCGGAACCACCCGAGGTCTTCGGGTACCCGATGGCGCCTAGGTCGTCGAGGACCTCCCGGGCCACGTGGGCGACCCGGCGGACCCGGTCGAAGGGGCAGTCGGGCATCGGGTCGAGGTCGATCCGCCACTCGTCGGGCTTCTCGGTGTCGGCGCGGCGGGAGTTCCAGGGGTGGAACTCGACCGTGGACATCTGCACGGCCCAGGCGACATGGGCGAGTTCGGTGACGCACAACTCGTCGGCGGTCCGGTTGTACCGCGGGAAGTGCACGCGCACCGTCTCCATCCACGGCGGGGCGCCGTGCGGCAGACGTTTCTGGTGCACCTTCTCCCCGGCGAGACCCTCGGGGAACCGGTGCATCATGCACGGGCGCTCGCGCAGCGCACGCACGATCCCGTCGCCGACGGACAGGTAGTAGTTGACGAGATCGAGCTTCGTCTCGCCGCGAGCAGGGAAGTAGACCCGGTCGGGATTGGAGATCCGGACCGTGCGTTCCCCGACCTGGATCTCGATCGCCGGCGTCTTCTTCTTGGCCGCCTTGGACTCTGCCATGCCGCCAACCTAACCGCCCCGGCCGACATCCGGCAGCAACCGAGGCGACATGGCCCTAGGCGTCAAGCTTCAGGCGAGGCGGGTGAGCCAGCCTCGGGGGTCGGGGACGCGGCCGTACTGGAGGTCGAGGAGGGAGGCGCGGAGCGAGGCGGTGACCGGGCCGACGCCGTGGTCGACGGAATGGTCGCCGATGGTCAGGTCGCCCTCGGCCCAGGCGAGCCGGCCGATCGGGGTGATCACCGCGGCCGTGCCGGAGGCGAACGCCTCGGTGATGTCGCCGCTGCGCACCCCGTCGCGCCACTCGTCCGCGGAGATGCGGCGCTCCTCGACCTTGTGGCCGAGGTCCTCCGCCAGTTCGAGCACGGAGGCGCGGGTGACGCCCTCCAGGATCGAGCCGGACAGCTCGGGCGTGACGATCCGGCCGTCGGAGTACACGAAGAAGACGTTCATGCTGCCGCTCTCCTCGATCCAGCGGCGCTCGACCGCGTCGAGGTAGACGACCTGGTCGCAGCCGTTGGCGACCGCCTCGGCCAGCGCGGCGAGGCTCGCGGCGTAGTTGCCGCCGCACTTGGCCGCGCCCGTGCCACCCGGCGTCGCCCGGATCGAGGTGGTCGACAGCCAGATGGAGACCGGCTTCGGTCCCGTGTTGAAGTACGGGCCGGCAGGTGACGCGATGACGCCGAACAGCACCTCACGGGCCGGTCGAACGCTCAGTGCGGCCTCGGTGGCGATCATGTAGGGCCGGAGGTAGAGGCTGGTCTCGCCACTGCCCGCCGGCGGCACCCAGACCTCGTCGACGGTCACCAGCGCACGCAGTGCCGCAACGAAGTCCTCCTGCGGCACCTCGGGCAGAGCGAGTCGCTGGGCGCTCCTGCTGAACCGTGCGGCGTTCACCTCGGGTCGGAACGCCCAGACCGAGCCGTCCTCGTGCCGGAACACCTTCAGACCCTCGAAGATCTCCTGCGCGTAGTGCAGCACCGCGGCGGCCGGGCTGACTCGCAGCGGCGCGTAGGCGGTCACCTTCTGGTCATGCCAGCCGAGGTCGCTGGTCCACGACGCGAGCACCATGTGGTCGGTGAAGGCCTGGCCGAAGCCCGGCTTGTCCAGTACCGCGGTACGCGCCTCCGTCGTCGCCGGGTCGCTCCGCAACTCGACCTCGAAGTCCCACGCGCCTGACACCGTCGCTGCCCGATTTTCGACTGTCACTCTCGGCACGCTACCCCTGCGGCCAGCCAGAGCTCGACCCGCTGCCCACACTCCGGTCGTGGTACGGCCTGCGCACCAGTAGCTCGCGATAGTCCCGCACCGCAGCACGACCAAGGTCCTTGCCTTGTACTGCGGAGAGCACGCGCCCGGCGGCCTCGTACAAGTAGTGGGTGTGCCACTGGTCCGGCAGTTCGACCAGTACGCGCATTGCCACCGCCAGCCCGGCAGCAACCTCGCCATCTAGGACCAGGCAGCGCGCGAGCACCAACTCGAGCTCGGCTCGCTCGCGCAAACTCCCGGCCGGGCACAACGCCAGCGCGCGGTCCAGCGCCAGATAGGCCGGGTCCGTCTCGCCAAGCGCCGCCTGCACGAGACCCTCCACCCAGGACGTCTTGTACTCCGACCAGTCGAACAGCGAGGTGGCTCCGCCAGACCTGACCGGCCAATCGTCCGCCACCGCCAGGAGGTTCTGCAGGGCTCGCCGGGCATCCTCTGGCCGGTCGAGCTGCGCCAGGATCTGGGCGCGGGCCGCTAGCGCACGGGCGGTGCAGCTGGGGCGGTCGGCGAGAGTCAGCGCGTCCCCGGCCAGCTCCAGGAGGTCTGTGAGCGGGCGGCGCTCGGACAATCCGCTGATCGCCTCCCATCCGCGCGCCAGGCTCGTCACTCGCGGCTCGGCGGAGCTGTCAGCCGCGGCGCGGGCGGTCCGCCACCATCTCCCCGCCGCCTGGAGCCGGCCGATTCCCGTCAGGGTCAGCGCGATCAGCACACTCAGCTCGGCAGCCGGGACCGCGAGCTCCGAGGTGGTCCACCCGTCCTCAGCTGACCTCTCCGCTGCTTCGGCCCGGAGGAGCTGGAGGTCCCCGGTGAGCTCGGGGAGGAGCTCGGCCAGCGGAGTCACCGGGAAGTCCCGCGCGTGGTCCCTGGTCACCGCGCTCCACTCGTCGGCCTGGAGCACCTTGCCCACCGAGTCGGCCAGGCCGCGCCGTACGGTCTCCAGCACGTCGACTCCGGCCGTCGGCGTCTTGAGCAGGGCAGGCGACGGTGGACCGGCCGGCTGGGGGAGTGGGCGGGCCAGTGTGTAGGCGGTCGCCAAGGTGTCGCCTGTTCCCAGCTCACGGTCGCAGAGCCGGGCCAAGTGGGCCGACCCCGGCCGCTGCCCTCGCTCCACCTGGGACAGGTAGCTGTGGTCGTAGCCCACCCGGGTCGCAAGTTGCCGCAAGCTCAGAGCGGCCGCCTGCCGGGACCGCCTCAACTGCACGCCGAACGCTGCCTCAGCCACAGGATCCTCCCCCGCTCGAGCTGCGGGCCGGGCTGGCCGGCCCACTGGTCACGCCTGGTGGTTGCGGTGCGTACCGGGAACGCTACAAGGGCCTACCGACAGAACACGACGCAGCGGCGTCCGGCCCGGCATCGCAAGCCCACAAGCACTTGTGGCGGCCTGTGGGCGGTCCGAACAGCCCACAGCTCACACCTGGTGACCACGCCCCCGCACCGATCAGCCTGCAGAGGTGAACCAGCAGACCACGCCGCAGCGGGAGTCGAGACTCTTCCAGCTGCTCCGCCCTGCTCCGGGCGTCAGAGGTCCAGCAGGAGACGGCGCTGGGGAGGCGGTGGCTGAGGGGGTCGAGTGGGCGGACGGGGCGGTGACGCTGCGGTGGCTGGGGCAGTGGCCGGCGGTGTCGGTGTGGAGTGGTGGTGTCGCCGCAGTGCTGGCTGCTCACGGCCGGGCCGGCGACACCACGATCCGCTGGCTCCCAACCTCAACGCCAACCACGGCCCCAACCACGGCCCCAAGCCCAACCCCGACCGTCCGCACTGCTCCAGATCCTGCTGCCGCCGGAAACACCGTGCGACAGGTCCCGGCGCAGGGAGCCCTGTGGATTCCGGCGGCCGGCGCGGACGGGTTGTGTGTCCGGTGCGGGCGGGTCTGGCCGTGCCTCAGCTGTGGGCCGTAGGGAGCGATCGGGCTGCATGCCCACTGAGACAACGGTGTCAGGTCACCGTGAGGCGGTCTACTCTGACACTCTGTGGGCGATGGCGAGCGGACGAAGAGGCCGGCGGTGTACGACGACCAGGCGACGCAGGATGAACGCGTAGTGGAGGACGAAGAGACTCTCGCGGATCCGCTGGACGAGCTCGACGCGCAGTTGTCGAGATTGCGCAGCGTGGCGGATGAGCTGCGTGGGTCCCGCGGCAAGGCGGTGCTGACCGGGAACCAGGTCGAGCTGATCGAGGACGGCCCGACCCTGCTCCGGACGTACGAGCGGCTGCAGGAGGAGGCGAAGCGCGAAGTACGGGTGCTCGATCGGCCGCCGTACGTGACTCCGCCGTCGAACCAGCAGCAGTTGGAGCTGGATCGGCTGCGGGCCGGGGTCTGCTACCGGGCGATCTACGGCACCGAGGTCTTCGAGAGCCAGGACATCATGGGGGTACTGCCGGAGTTGCAGTCGGCGGGGGAGGTTAGCCGCGTCCTCGCCCAGGTGCCGATGAAGATGGCGGTCGGTGATGACGACACCGCCTTGATCGGGCTGACCAAGCGGGCCGTCGGCGACTACCACCTGCTGATCCGGTCATCGGGTTTGCTCGACGGATTGATTGCGACCTTCGAGATGCTGTGGGCGCTCTCGATCCCGATGCCGGCCCTGCCGTTCAGCGGCGACTTCACGAGTTTGCGGCCCGCCGACCGCGACATCCTGCTCCTGCTCGCAGGCGGAGCCACCGACGACAAGATCAGCCGGCATCTCCGGATCAGTCCCCGGACCACCCAGCGCCGGGTCCGCGCGCTGATGGAATCCCTCGGCGCGCAGACCCGGTTCCAGGCCGGCGTGCAGGCTGCCCGCCGCCGCTGGATCTGAACCGCCCTTGCCCCAAGGGCGGTTCAGCTCCGCGGTGCTTGTTGATCTGCTAGTTGATCGTCACTACAGTGCCGGCCCGGTTCGGGAACTCGACGAAGCCGGTGGAGCGCTGGCTCGTCGGCAGTCCGGACCACGAGGCCGTGACCTGGAAGGGCTTGCCCGCCGTGGGTGTGACCGACGGCGTCACCGTCAGCCCGCTGCCACCGGTCACCACGTTGGTCTGCATCGTGTACTGCGTGGTGTCGGCGCCCGGCGGGTTCGAGAGGGTGATCGCGAGGACACCCCAGACGCCGGGTTCGGGCGCGGCCAAGGTCGCGGAGGCCTGGTTCGAGCCGTCGCCCACGAAGGACAGCGCCTGCATCTGACCGTTGACCACCTTGTAGAGCACGAGCCAGATGCTGCCCGCCGGGTCCACCGTCTTGATGTTCCACTGGACGGCCTTCGTCGAGGCAGTCACGGTGACGGGGTAGTTCGGCAGATCAGCATCCGCCGAACCAGCGGGGACATCGCCCGGAACCAGCGGCGCCGAGACGACGCCGACCGCCCGGATCGGTACGCCGGCCTTGCCCGCGGTGACCTCGAAGGAGGCGCTGCCGCTCGCCCCGGAACCCGAGACCGCGGTCGGCGCGACGACGGAGGTCGGCTTGACCACGATCGGACTGCGGACCGACGTGTTGGCGCCCTGCCAGGTCAGCCAGCCGCTGGTGCTCACGTTGGACAAACCGGTGTCCAGGGTGAGCTTGACGGTGAAGGACTTCGTCTGGCCCGCCTGGAGATTCAGGATCGGCGGCGTGACGACAGCCTTCATCCCGGGCACGGACACAGTCGCCCGGTAGACACCGGCGGTCACGGCGGTCACTCGGCGGGTGATCGTCTGCGTACCGACCAACTGGCCGACCGCGATCGACGGGGTGTTGTAGTTGCTCGGGTCGATCGCCGGTACGCCGGTGCCGGTGTTGACGCCGTTGCCTTCCAGGTAGCCGAGCCAGTCGGCGTCACCGGAGTCGTAGACGAGCCCAGGAGTGAGCATCTTCGACGGCTGGACCTCGCCCGCACCACGCGCGAACGGGTCGTCGTTGACAGCACCGGTCGCGGTCTTGACGTCGCTGGTGGTCGTCATGAGAGCGGACTTGACCATCATCGGAGTCCAGTCGGGGTGCTTGCTCAGGTAGAGCGCGGCCAGACCGGCGATGTGCGGAGCCGCCATCGAGGTGCCCGAGTAGAACGCGAAGCTGTGGCCGTCGTTGCTGGGCGGCGCGACCGCGGCCAGGACGTTCACACCCGGTGCGGCCAGGTCCGGCTTGAGCAGGTCACCGTTGCTGGACAGGGACGGACCACGCGAGGAGAAGTCCGCGATCTGCGGGTACGGCGTGGTCTTGCTCGTCAGGTTGCCCGGAACCAGTTCCGCAGTGGCGCCCGCAGTACCGGCGTAGGCCTTGACGGACAGGGAACCCGGGGTGTTCAGGTGCACCGTCGGGACGGAGTGCGAGTCGGCCACCATGTCCTGGTCGGTGAGGTTGAGCAGGACCATGCCGACGCCGCCCGCGCGCTTGACCTCGGCGGACTTGTCGACGCGTGCTCCGGTGCCGCGGTCGCAGACGACCACCTTGCCGGCCACCTTGGCGCTGTCGAGCGTGTTCGGCAGACACTGCGAGCCGTCGTACTCGGTGCTGGCGGCCGTCCTGGCGTCCGCGCCTGTGACCAGCGGCTTGCTGCTGACCGCGCTGGCGACGCTGGTGCTGAGCCCGGCGTACTTCTCACCGTTGCCCAGGACAACAGTCGACTCGTACGGCGCGACGGTGCTCGCGGCGACGGTGGTGACCCAGGGGGAGGTGTTGTCCAGCGTGGACTCGTAGGGGCCCGAGTTGCCGCCTGCGGCCGAGACGAAGATGCCGGCCGAAGCAGCGGACAGGAAGGCGAGCTGGACCGGGTCCGTGTGCGAGGACTCGAAGATCGAGCCGACGGAGTAGTTGATCACGTCGACACCGTCCGCTACGGCCTGGTCGATCGCGGCCAGGATGTCGGAGGTGTAGCCGCCGGAGCCGACGTCGTTCTTACCGGTCCACAGCGCCTTGTAGACGGCGATCTTGGCCGCCGGGGCGATGCCGGAGATGGTGCCGAAGTTGATGCCGCCCTCTGCGACGTCCACCCCGGCCTTGCCGGCCGCGGTCGTCGCGGTGTGGGTGCCGTGCCCGCCACCGTCACGCGGCGAGGCCCAGTCTTCCCGGGCCTCCGGCGGGGTCGCGCCGAGCCACGCGTCGCCGAAGAACTTGGCGCTGATCAGCTTGGTGTTGCACAGGTCGGCGGTGAAGTCCTCGCCGGCCTGGCAGGCGCCGGTGAAGTCGTCCCCGTCGGCCTTGTGCATGACGATGGTGTCGCCGGAGCGGTACGGCTGGTAGGGGTCCGCTGCGGTCGGCTTCGTCCCGAGCTGCGGGCCCGACAGCGACGCGCTCTCCGGCCAGATGCCGGTGTCCACGACGCCGACGACGACGCCCTTGCCGGCTTCGGCGTTGCCGCCCAGGGCGGACCAGACACCGGACTCGCCGGACAGCTTGAGGAAGTCCGCGGGCTTCTTGTCGTCCAGCGCCTTGTGCAACTGGTCCGGCGTCACCGCGACGACACCCGGCGTCTTGCTCAGCTGGCCGACCTGGGCGCTCGTCAGGTTCGCTGCGAACGCGTTGATCGCGGTCGAGTAGTGCCGGGTCGCCGTGGCGCCGACCTTCGATGCGACCTGGTTGTGGCGGCCGTCGAGGAACGTGCGGTAGGCCTTCGAGTCGGGGCTGGAGGTGTTGACCTTGCGGCCCTTGGCGGGCTTGGTGGCCTTCAGCCCGGCGATGCCACCCTGGTAAGTGGCGAGCGGCTGGTCGGCCAGCGTCACGACGTACTTGCCGGGCGCGAACTTGGGCAGCCGCAGCGAGGAGCTGAGGTCGTCAGGTGGCGGAGAGCCCGGTGAAGGCGCGAGCTGTGCCGCGTTCCCGGCCGGTGCCGCGAAGGCGGCGGTGCTGAGGACGGCGGCCGCGATCAACGCGGTCCTCCGACGCAAGGACAGATGATTCACGCGATTCCTCCAGTGCTGGAGGGACGGGCGGATGTGCGTCCCTCGTGTCCTGACCGCGGCTGTCGCCCCGGTCGCCCGCCCCCGAGCCCGGACGCATCAGAGCGTCCCGCACAAGTAACCGCTTGTTCACCGTTTTGGCTTCAACTAGCCGCTGGCGAAAACCTGCCACCCCGCCAAGCCCTCATTGCAACAACCTGCAACCAGGTTGCTACGGACGGCTTCGAACGATATGAATCTCCTGACTCTTCCTCGTCCGCGGTGGTCACGCCGGGAGCCAAGCCGACGAGGGTTCGTGAGCGCGGCGCCTCCCCGTCGTTCCGGGGACTGATGACGTGGTCGATCAACTGGGTCCGGTACTACAACTGGGAGTTCGAGAACAGCCACGCGCCGTACCTCGCGGCGCTGCCGTGATGTCCGGTTGCCGGGGAGTTCGCTTACGCCTGCGGATTAACGTGCTCCGGAATTCGCCCCGCGCTGGTATGAAAGGAGCATGCCTACGTCATCTGCCCGCCCGGTGATCCTGACCGTGGACGACGACCCGGGGGTCTCCCGCTCGATCGCCCGCGACCTGCGCCGCCGGTACGGCGAGGAGAACCGGATCGTCCGGGCGGAAGCGCCGGACCAGGCCATCGAGGCCCTCCGCGAGCTCAAGCTCCGGGGTGAGCCGGTGGCCCTGCTGCTGGCGGACTACCGGATGCCTGGGATGTCCGGGATCGACTTCCTCGAGGCCGCGATGGACCTGTTCCCGCTCGCCCGCCGGGTCCTCCTCACGGCGTACGCGGACACCGATGCGGCCATCCAGGCGATCAATGTGGTCGACCTCGACCACTACCTGCTGAAGCCGTGGAACCCGCCGGAGGAGAAGCTCTACCCGGTGGTCGACTCGATGCTGGAGCTCTGGCGGTCTACCCCGGAGCTGCCCACCGACGAGACCCGGGTGATCGGTCACCGCTGGTCAGCGCCGTCGTTCGAGGCCCGGGACTTCCTGGCCCGCAATGCCGTGCCCTACCGCTGGATGGGCGTCGACGACGATGAGAGCAAGCGCCTGCTCGAGGCGGCCGGAGTGGACGGCGCGATCCTGCCCGTGGTGATCACCCCGGACGGCACCGTGCTGATCCGCCCGAGCGAGGCCGACCTCGCCGACAAGGTCGGGCTGTCCACCCATCCCGCCGAGGAGTTCTACGACCTGGTCGTCGTCGGTGGAGGACCAGCGGGTCTCGGCGCCGCCGTGTACGGCGCGAGCGAGGGGCTCCGCACGGTACTGGTGGAGTCCGTCGCGACCGGTGGCCAAGCCGGCCAGTCGAGCCGGATCGAGAACTACCTCGGATTCCCCGACGGCGTGTCGGGGGCTCAGCTGACCGATCGCGCTCGGCGGCAGGCGATCCGATTCGGGGCCGAGTTGCTCACGGCCCGGCAGGTGGTCGGGCTGGAGACGATCGGGTCGGCCCGACGGCTGGAGTTCTCCGACGGCAGCGAGATCTCCGCGCACTCGGTGATCCTGGCGACCGGCGTCTCCTACCGAACCCTGGATGCTCCCGGCGTGGACGACCTCTGCGGCCGCGGGATCTACTACGGCTCGGCGACCACCGAGGGCCCGAGCTGCGCCGGCCAGGAGGTCTACATCATCGGCGGCGCGAACTCCGCCGGGCAGGCCGCGGTCTATTTCTCGAAACACGCGAAGCGCGTGCATATGCTGGTAAGAGGTCCCTCACTCGAGGCGACCATGTCGTCGTACCTGATCGATCAGATCGACGGCATCGACAACATCGAGGTGCACACCTGCACCCAGGTGGTCTCCTGCAAGGGGTCCGACCACCTGGAACGGGTGACGCTGACCAACAGCGCGACGGGCGAGAGCCGGGAGGTGGACACGGAGTGGATGTTCGTGTTCATCGGAGCGGCACCGCGGACCGACTGGCTGCCGGGTGACCTGCTGCGCGACGACCGGGGCTTCGTCCTGACCGGGCCGGACCTGCGTGGCCGGCCGCCGGGCTGGAGTCTGGACCGCGATCCGTACCACCTGGAGACGAGCATGCCGGGAGTCTTCGCGGCCGGCGACGTCCGGGCCGAGTCGGTGAAGCGGGTCGCCTCCGCGGTAGGCGACGGAGCGATGGCAGTGACCTTGGTGCACCGATACCTGGAGATGCTCTGATGACGACGACCGATGACACCCTCCGGATGAGTCGCGACGAGCTGCGCACCCTGTTCCTGTTCGAGCACCTGAACGACGACCAGCTCGACTGGCTGTCCCGCGAGGGCTACGTCATCAAGGTCGACGAGGGCCGGGTGTTCAGGGAGGGCGACGAGGCCAGCTGCTGCTACATCATGACCTCGGGCTCGATCCGGATGTGCAAGCTGCTCCAGGGCGAAGAGGTGGAGATCAACCGGACCGCCCAGCGCGGCGTGTACGCCGGTGCGTTCAACGCATTCTTCGGCGCCGACGACCGCAAGGCCTACACGGCGTCGATGTACGTGCTCGAGCCGTCGGAGTTCTTCGTCATCGATGCCGCCACGATGGCGACGATGATGAACACCTGGTTCCCCATGGCGGTGCACCTGATCGAGGGCTTCGCGCAGGGGATGCGCCGGACCAACGAGACGATGGGGCAGCGCGAGCGGTTGCTCGCGCTTGGTTCCTTGTCGGCCGGTCTCACGCACGAGCTCAACAACCCTGCCGCTGCCGCCGTACGCGCCGCCGCGACCCTGCGCCAACGGGTCGCCGGGATGCGCTCCAAGCTGGCGATGCTTGCCGACGGCACCCTTGACACGACGAAGCTGCACCAGCTCGTCGCGATCCAGGAGGACGCGGTCGAGCGGGTGGCGAAGGCGCGGGAGCTCTCCCCGATGGAGCTCAGCGACGCCGAGGACTCGCTGACCGACTGGCTGGAAGACCACGACGTGCGCAACAGCTGGGACGTCGCGCCGGTGCTGGCCGCGGTCGGCCTGGACGTGCCCTGGATGGAGGAGGTGCTGACCGCCGTCGGACCGGAGTACCTGGAGGGCGCGATCCGCTGGCTGATGTACACGATCGACACCGAGTCGCTGATGAACGAGATCGACGACTCGGTGACCCGGATCTCCACCCTGGTCGGCGCGGCCAAGCAGTACTCGCAGATCGACCGGGCGCCCTTCCAGGTGGTGGATCTGCGCGAGCTGCTGAAGTCGACCCTGGTGATGATGTCGAGCAAGCTGGACGGCATCACAGTGGTGAAGGACTTCGATCCCGAGCTGCCCCCGATCCCGGCGTACGCGGCTGAGCTGAACCAGGTCTGGACCAACATCATCGACAACGCGGTCAGCGCGATGAGCGGCTCCGGCACCCTGACGCTGCGCACCAAGCGCGACGGCGCCTATGCCGTGGTCGAGATCGGCGACACCGGACCGGGCATCCCCGACGAGATCCGCAACCGGATCTTCGAGCCGTTCTTCACCACCAAGCCGATCGGCGAAGGCACCGGCCTGGGCCTCGACATCTCCTGGCGCATCGTGGTCAAGAAGCACCACGGCGACCTCCGGGTGGACTCGAAGCCAGGCGACACCCGCTTCAAGATCGTGCTGCCCATCGACCCAGAATCCGAGGTCGCCGCCCAGGGCGACCTGCTGTAGACAGACCTCCTGCGGTCCGACGTCCTGAGGGCCGGTCTGGGCTCAGGACAGCAGAGTGGCGGCGGCGTCGAGGCGTCGGCCCCAGGCCAGAGCTGCTGAGTCGCCTTCGCGGACGGAGGTCAGCGGAGGGCGGTGCCGTGGGTGTGGGTGAGGAGGGTCAGGTCCTCGCGGGTGGGGAGGGATTCCCAGTCGCCGTGGGCTCCAACGCAGAAGGCGCCGGAGGAGGTGGCGCGGTCCAGGCGGGCTTCGGTGGCCAGGTTGTCGAGGGTGGCGGAGAGGTAGCCGGAGACGAACGCGTCGCCTGCTCCGATGGAATCGACCACGGTGACGGGGAGTGCTGGGCGGTGGATGACGCCGTCGATGGAGTGCGACCAGGCGCCCTTGCCGCCGGCGGTCACGACGACCTCCGCGATGCCGCGCGAGAGTAGATCGGCGATCGGCTCGCTGGCGTCGGTGAGGATGCCGAGCTCGTCGTCCGAGGCAAAAACTGTTGTCACGTGGGGAAGTAGCTCACGCAGAGCGGCGGCCGCTTCCACGCGAGACCACAGCCGAGCGCGGTAGTTGACGTCCAGAGACACCCCGAGCTCCGCCTTAGCACCAGCCTGTACTGCGGCCAGCGTCGCCGCGCGAGCTGACTCCGAGATGGCCGGCGAGATCCCGGTGACGTGCAGCAGCCGCGGAGCCGCCTGGCCAGGAGTTGCCGTGATCGCGGCGACGCATTCGTCGGCGGTCAGGGTGGAGGCGGCCGAGCCGCGGCGGTGGTAGCTGACTCGGGTGATGTCGTGGGCCGGCTGGTCGAAGGCGATGAAGCCGGTGAAGGAGTCGTCGGAGAAGCGGAGATAGCTGGTGTCGACGCCTTCCGCGCGGAGGGTCCGCTGGATCAGGCGACCGGGCTCGTCGTTGCCAACAGCACCAATCCAGGCGGGGTGGTGGCCGAGTCGGGCCAGGCCGATAGCCACGTTGCTCTCCGAGCCGGCCACCGACAAGTGCGCCTCACCGCCCAGCCGCATGGGTGCCCTGGTGCGGATCGAGACCATCGCCTCGCCGAAGGTGAGAACGTCAGGCATCGGCAACCGCCGTGAGGAATTCGGCCGCGCGGGTGGCGAGGGCGGATTGCGAGCCTCCGGTGCCGGCGTCGCCGAGAAGGGGAGAGCCGATACCGACGGCGAAGGCGCCGGCGGCGAGGTACTCGGGGGTCGAGCTGGCGTCGACTCCGCCGACGGCGATCAGCGGGGCGTTCGGCAGGGGAGCGCGGAGTTCGCGGAAGTAGCCGGGGCCGTACAACTTGGCCGGGAAGATCTTGACCGCCAGCGCGCCGAGGTCGAGTGCGCCGATGACCTCGGTCGGGGTGAGCGCGCCGCACAGCAGCGGGAGGCCGAGCTCGACGCTGCGGTGGGCGCCGCGGGTGATGGCCGGGGTGACGACGAAGCCGGCTCCCGCCGCGGCGACCTCGTCGGCCTGGGCCGCACCGACGACGGTCCCGGCGCCGATGAGTACCGATGGGTCGAACTCCGAGCGGGCCTTCGCGATCGCCTCCGCGCCACCGGGCGTCGTCAGGGACACCTCGAGAATGGTGATTCCTGCGGTCACCAGCGTGCGGATGCACTCCAAGGCGCGGTCCGGTCCGTCGGCGCGGATGATCGCGAGCACCTTGCGCTGGCTGAGGTCGGCAAGCAGGTCCATGTGCACTCCTTCAGAGACGGGTTCACCGTATTGCACCGCGCGCGGACGACCTCGCGGAGGTGCTCGACCGATGAGATAGGACGGACGGGGTTCTGGCCGAGGGCGCGAGGCAATCGGGGCATCAGCTCAAACTGTTCTGGCGGAGACCACGAGCCGCCAGGTCAGTTCACCCGACTCCGGCACCACCGCCGCATCACCAGGTCCCGCCTCGGCTAGATCGAACACCCGCCCCAGCATCGGTTCCACACCCAGACTCCGGTACGACGAGTCGGCCGGAAACCCGCCGAGGTTCCGCCACAGCGCAGTGGACACCGGTTGCCCAGGGCAACTCAACGACCAGGTGAGCTCGAGAGCGCCGTCCACCACAGAAGCAGTTGGGCAGTCGACCAGCACAGCCCCGACGGCGGTCCCGTCGGAGGGCCCATAAGTGGCCAAGTCAATCCCGGCAGGCGAAGGCCAGCTCGCCTCAACCCAGGGAGCTCCCACAGGCCAGTCCAGCAGCGAAGCGGCCTCCGGGTACAGGCGACAAGTCGTGCCGTCCGGGACGTCCAGGAAAGCGCCGGCTGAGCACTCGAGCAGGGCGTGAGCTGCCCAGACGAAGCGAAAGCCGGCCGGGGCGATCAGCCGATAGTCCGCCCAGATCGTGTGGGTCTCCGTACTGTCCGGCACGTCCCCGCCGTTGAAGCGGCGAAGCAGCACAGCATCCTCGTACTGAACAGCGTCCCAGTCCTCGTCATCCTCCACGGGCGACCACGGCTGGTTCCACAGACCGCCGTGGTCGGGCGTTCCCCGCACGGTGGGGAAGCACTCGTCGAGGCCGCCGACATCGACGTACGTGGTCATGCCCTCGCGAGATCCCGAGACCAGACCAGGGCCTTGCCACAACCACTCCCGGCCGGCCATCCGCAACGACGTCCACCGGCCGCCGTCCTCGAGGTCCAGCACGACCTCGTTCTCTGGCAGGTTCATCACCATTCGGCGAACGACCCATCGTCGTGGGTCCAGACCGGGTTGCGCCAGCTGTGCCCCTTCTGGTCGGCCGCGCGTACGGCGTCCTCGTCGACTGTGATCCCCAATCCAGGAAGGGGATTCCACTCGGCGTGCCCGTTCACCCAGGTGAAAGGCGTCGGGTCCGTCACGTACGAGATCAGGTCGCTCTCGCCGTTGTAATGAAGCCCGCGACTCTGCTCCTGGATCAGGAAGTTCGGCGTCGCGAAGGACACCTGCAAGCTGGCGGCCAGTGAGATCGGTCCCAGCGGACAATGCGGAGCAAGCAACGCCCCATGCGTCTCAGCCAGTACTGCGATCCGCCGCAACTCCGAGATCCCACCGGCATGCGACACGTCGGGTTGAACCACAGCAACGCCGGCGTCCAACGCGGGAACGAACTCCGACCGGTTGTACAACCGCTCGCCCAAGGCAACGGGCACGGTAGAACTGCTGATCACCTCAGGCAGGTGATGCAGATGTTCCGGCAGCACCGGCTCCTCGACGAACAGCGGGTGCAACTCCTCGACGCTGTGCAGAATCCGCCGGGCCGCGGCAACCCCCACCCGGCCGTGCAGATCGATCGCCACATCCCGGGACTCACCAAGCACAGAACGAGCAGCGGCAAGACGCGAGACGATCTCGTTGATCTCGGCAAGCGATGGCGAGGGCTGGATCCGGCCGCTCGCGTTCATCTTCACGGCGGTCATCCCGGCCTCGAGCTGTGCCGCGACCTGGTCCGCGATCTCGGCCGGCTCATCCCCGCCGACCCACGCGTAGACCCGCACCCGATCCCGCACCCGGCCGCCGAGCAACGACGCGACCGGAGCGCCGTACACCTTGCCGGCGATGTCCCACAGCGCGTGGTCGAGCCCCGCGACGGCGCTGCTCAGCACCGGACCACCGCGGTAGAAGCCACCCTTCGACAGGATCTGCCAGTGCCGCTCGATCTGCAGCGGGTCCTGGCCGATCAGGTACTCCGAGAGCACCTCGATCGCCGTCCGTACCACCTCCGCGCGGCCCTCGACGACAGGCTCGCCCCAGCCGACGACACCGTCGCTCGTCTCGATCCTGCAGAACAGCCAGCGCGGGGGAACCAGGAAGGTCTCGATCCGCTCGATCTTCACTTGCGACCCCGGCCGGAGGACTTGCGCACGGTCGGCTCGCCGTCGGAAGAGACCCGGCCGGACGAGTCGCGCACGGCCGACAGGTCCTCGGCGGCCTTCGCCAGCAGTTCGCGCATCGCGAGTTCGGCTCCCTCGGGATCGTGCGCCCGGACGGCCTCGACCACCCGCGCGTGGCTCGGTACCGGATCGTCGGAGGGCTTCACCCGGTGCACCAGCCGGTCGCGATCGGCCAGGCCGGTCTCCATGATGACCTCCATCTTGGTGAGCAACTCGTTGCCGGTGGCAGCGAGCAATGCCTTGTGGAAGGCGAGATCCGCCTCGACCGCGGCCAGGTCGTCGGCGGCCGACGACATTGCCGCCAAGGCTTCATCCAGTGCGAGCACCTGCGCGTCAGAGGCCCGTACTGCGGCCAGCCGGGCGGCGGCCGGTTCGACGATGCCGCGCACCTCGTGCAACTCCTCGAGCAGCTCGGGCCGGACGTCGTCGTCGAAGTGCCAGCGAATCATGTCCGCGTCCAGCAGGTTCCAGTCGGACCGCGGCCGGACGAACGTGCCGCGCTTCTGCCGGGCGTCGACGAGCCCCTTGGCGGTCAGCACCTTCAGCGCCTCGCGCACCGCGGTCAGGCTGACCCCGAGATCCGCCTGCAGATCGGGCACGTTGATCGTCGACCCCTCGGGGATCTGCCCCGACAGGATGCGTTGCGCCATCACCTCCACGATCTGCCCGTGCAATCCCCGAGACACCCCGCGCTGAATCCCCGTCACGCCGCCCGTCCCCTCACTATGGAGCCCATCCCCGTCGCGCACATCACCGTCATGCCGAGTCCTTCACCGCTGACCAGCCACCATCGACCACCAGGCTGGCGGCCGTCACGAACGAAGCTTCCTCCGACAGCAGGAAGGTCACCACTGCGGCCACTTCGTCGGGCCGCCCGAGCCGCCCGATCGCAGTGGCCCGTGCGCTCTGAGCCTTGCCCTCGGCGGTGACCCGGTCCCACGCGGCCGTGTCGACCGGGCCCGGAAGCACAGTGTTCACCCGGATCGACCCGCCGTACTCGACCGCGAGCTGCCGGCCGAGTGCAACCAGTGCCCCCTTGGTCGCCGCGTATGCGGGATGCCCGGGGATCCCGGCCAGCGCATGCACCGACGACACCAGTACCGCGGATCCGCCGCGCGCCGACAGGTCGGCGTACAGGGTCTTGAAGCCGAGGAAGGCCGCGGTCAGGTTCACGTCGAGCTGGCGTTGCCAGGAGGCCTGGGTCAGCTCGTGGGCCGGCTGCACGTCGACGGTGAAAGCGTTGCTGACGAGTCCGTCGATCGGCCCGAGCTCGTCACGCCCTCGCGACAACACCTCGTCCCAGGTGTCTGCGGACGAGACATCGCCCTGTACTGCGATCGCCCGGCCCGGGGCCTCCTTGCACGGCTGCAGGTCGACCTGCACAACCGAGGCACCCTCGTCGAGCGCTCGCTGGACGCAGGCGGCACCGATACCTGTGGCGGCACCGGACACCACGATGACGCGATCAGCCAGACGCACCAGAGCCTCCGCACGGTCTCCAACGATGAACGAGAACCCAGTTGATCGTGAGCACCCTGCCACGTCAAGCGATTTGCTCGTAATTTACGAATTAATATTGACACGCCGAACCAGCGGCTGCAAGATCCTCCGCAGAACGAACCACTCACTCGACTGGCACGGCGGGTCACCGTCGGTGCCGAGATTCTCAGGAGTAGGGCATGACGGGTCTGGCAGCTGATCGGCGGACGTTCCTCAAAGGGCTCGGAGTGCTCGGGGCCGCGGCCCTGGTGCCGGGGTGTGCCACCTCGACACCCTCACCCGGGTCGGGCAGCAGCACCGGCTCGACCGGGCCACTCTCGTTGCAGTCGAACCTCTCCTCGGAGCAGGCGAAGGCCGCGATGGAGAAGCTGGTCGAGACCTACAACAAGTCCGGCGCCGCCACGGTGAAGCTGAACACCGTCGCGTCGGAGATCTTCCGCACCCAGCTTCCGACGTACCTGACCTCGGCCAACCCGCCGGACGTCTACACCTGGTACGCCGGCTCGGTGGCGGACTCGTACGCCAAGAAGGACCTGCTGCTGGACGTTTCCAGCGTCTGGGACAGCATGAAGAACTACCCGCAGTCGATGCAGACGCTGTCCACCAGCAGCAACGGCGAGAAGATCTTCGTGCCGACCAGCTACTACTGGTGGGGCATGTTCTACCGCAAGTCGAACTTCGCCAAGTGGGGCGTCACCCCGCCGAAGACCTGGGAGGAGTTCCTTCAGGTCTGCAAGACCATCCAGGGCAAAGGCATCCCGCCGATCGGCATCGGTCTCGGCGACACCCCTTGGGTGGCTTCGGCCTGGTTCGACTACCTGAACATCCGGATCAACGGCGCGCCGTTCCACCGCCAGTTGCTGGCCGGCGAGGGCCGCTTCGACGACCCGAAGGTGAAGGCCGTCTTCACCAAGTGGCAGGAGGCGCTGCCGTACTTCGACCCGAAGGGCAAGTCGTTCCCCTTCCAGGAGGCGACTTCCGCGTTGCTGGCGGGCAAGACCGGGATGTTCCTGATCGGCACCTTCTTCGCCGACTCGGCCCCCAAGGACGCGCTCGACGACATCGACTTCTTCCAGTTCCCGATCATCGACCCGGCCGTACCGGTGGCCGAGGAGGCCCCGACCGACGGCTACTTCGCCTCGAAGAAGGCCAAGGACCCCGAGGGCGTGAAGAAGTTCCTCACCTGGCTCGCGACGCCCGAGGCGCAGCAGATCTACGTGCAGAGCTCCTCCGGTACGGCGATCCCCGCGAACCCGGACGGCAAGTCCGCCGACACCCCGCTGGTGCGGAAGGGCAAGGCGATGATCGAGAGCGCGAAGGAGCTGACCCAGTTCTTCAACCGTGACTCCAGCGACGCGCTGCAGCCGACCGCCGACGCCGCGCTGACCAAGTTCCTGGACAAGCCCGACCAGATCGACAAGATCCTGAAGGACTGGCAGGCGGCGGCGGAGAAGGTCTTCAAAGCGTGACCGCAACAGCGATCCAGACCAGGACCCGGGCCAGGACGGAGAAGCGTCCCTGGCGGGTCTCCCCACTGATCCTCGCGTTCGTCTTCATTCCGTTCGCGATCGAGGCTGTTTGGGTGTTCTGGCCCGCTCTGCAAGGGTTCTGGCTGTCGCTGACGAACTGGGACGGCCTGTCCGCTCCCGAGTTCGTCGGCTTCGGCAACTTCCGCGACATGGTGTCGGACCCGATCTTCCGGACCGCGCTGAAGAACACCGCGATCTGGCTGGTGCTGTTCGGTGGGCTCAGCGTCGCCGGCGGCTTCGGGATGGCCCTGCTGCTGCAGAAGGAGCGCCGCGGCGTCGGCATCTACCGCGCCGCGTTGTTCACCCCGGTCGTCTTCTCGCTGGTGGTCACCGCGCTCATCTGGCGCGTCTTCTACCAGCCCGACGGCCTGGTCGACTCCGTACTGCGGGGCGTCGGGCTGGGCGACTTCATCAGGCCCTGGCTCGCGGATCCCGACACCGCTCTGTACGCCGTGATACTGCCCGCGTTGTGGCGGCAGATCGGCTATGTGATGGTGCTCTACCTGGCCGGCCTGAAGGCGGTCGACCCGGCGCTCTACGAGGCGGCGCGGATGGACGGCGCCTCCGCCTGGCAGCGCACCCGGTACGTCACGATCCCGCAGTTGAAGGGCGTGAACGCGGTGGTGTTGTCGGTGATCGTGATCGACTCGCTGAGGTCGTTCGACATCGTCTGGTCGATGACCAGGGGCGGCCCGTACCACTCGTCCGAGCTGCTCAGCACCTACATGTACTCGACCGCGTTCCAGTCCACCCAGCTGGGCTACGCGTCCGCGATCGCCGTGGTGATCTTCGTCCTCGCCCTCGCCGTCATCCTCGGCTACCTGATCCGCGCCTTCCGGGAGGAGACTTGACGTCCGCCCCGCCCCTGAAGAGTCGGGGATTCCAACCACTACCTGGAGGTAGCGTGTTGAGGTTCACGCTTCGGCGAGGCCCGTACAGGCGTCTCTCGGCGTGCGCTGGCGGCCCGTCCGGCCGCGATGTTGACTGCCGCGTTCACGTCCGCGTTCGCCTGATGTCCGCAGGCTGTGCACCGGAACACCGCTTGGCTCTCGCGGTTCTCTGGTGCGCAGTGCCCACAGTCGCTGCAGGTCTGCGACGTGTACGCAGGATTGATTCTCTCGACGCGTCCCGCTGCCTTGTGCTCCAGGCGCTGGACGAGCAGGCCCCAGCCGTTGGCCAGGATGCCACGGTTCAGTCCGGCCTTGGCGCGGCGGCGATTCGGCAGGTACGACCCTGGCCGTCCGGGGTCGGGTTTGGGTCGGGGGCGTTTGGTCATCTGGGTGACCCGCAGGTCTTCCACACGGATGACGTCGAACCGCCGCGCGAGGTCGGTGCTGGTCTTCTCGACCCAGTCCTTGCGGCGGTCGCGGGCGCGGGCGTGCAGCTTGGCGATCGCGGCCTTGACCCGCTGGCGGCGCTTGGAGCCGCGGCGGCAGCGGGCGAGGCGGCGTTGCAGGTGCTTGAGCCGAACCTGTTCGGTCTCGGACGGGCCGGGGCAGGTCAGGAGTTCTCCGGTGGACAGCGCGGCCGCGACGGTGACGCCGCGGTCCACCCCCACGACCTCACCCGTCCCGGGTGCGGGGATCGGCGGCGGGATCGCGGCGAACGCGATATGCCACCGACCCGCCCCGTCATAGGTGATGCGGTACGACTTCGCGTCGGGAATGGCACGGGACTGCCGGAACCGCACCCAGCCGATCTTGGGCACCAGCACCCGCGCCCACTTCCGGCTCAGCTTCATCACGCGGGACGCCTGGGCGCCGACGATGCGGAAACCCTCGTTGACCCCTGCCTTGCGCCACGTCGGCCTGCGGTGGGTGCCAGCATGGAAGTTCTTGATCGCCTGGTCGAAATCCCGCAGGGCTTGCTGCTGGACTGTCTGCGAGCCTGCCCGCAGCCAGCCGACCGCACCCCGTGCCTCGGTCAGTTGCCGTGCCTGCTCGACGTACCCGGGCGTCGGGCCTTTGTTGCGGGTCCACATCGACCACTGCTCAAGCGCGAGGTTCCACACGTACCGGGCATGACCGCACTGCTGCAGCAACGCGGCTTGCTGCGCGGGAGTCGGGTACATCCGGAACCGAGTCATGCCATCTACCCAATCATCCGGGACCGACAGTCCCCGATCCCCGAAGGGAGGGAGTCGCGGTTCGTCCCCGTCCTGATGGACGGGGCTTTCCCGCGACACCTCAAGTGAACCGCCTCAAGACCTCTGGCTACCACGTGGCGATGGGGCTCATCTCGTTCGTGTGGATCGCGCCGATCCTGTGGGTGGTGGTGATCTCGTTCCGCAGCTTCGACGACGTCGCCACCAACGGCCTGGGGTCTCTGCCGCACTCGTTCACCTTCTCGACGTACCAGTCGGCATGGGAGGACGCGGACGAGTTCCGGGCGCTGATCAACTCGCTGGTGGTGACGATCCCGGCGGTGATCCTGAGCCTGGGGTTGGCCTCGATGGCGGCGTACGGGCTGGCGCGGTACAGCATCCCGTTCCGGCGGACGGTGCTGCTGCTGATGCTGATGGGCAACCTGCTACCGCCGCAGATCCTGCTGATCCCGATCTCGCGCTTCGTGGAGCTGACGGGGTACTACGACACGTTGTACGCGCTGATCGCGGTGCACGTCGGGTTCGGGCTAGGGTTCTACACGTTCGTGCTGCACGGGTTCATGCGGGATCTGCCGAAGGAGATCCAGGAGGCCGCCACGATCGACGGCGCCGGGCCCGGGAAGATCTACGCCAGCGTCATCCTCCCGCTCACCCGTCCCGCGATGGCCGCGCTCGGAGCGCTGTCGTTCACCTGGATCTTCAACGATCTGCTCTGGTCGATCACGGTGATCAGGTCCGGCGAGAAGATGCCGGTGACACCTGCGTTGCTCGGTCTGCAAGGACTGTTCGTGTCGTCCTGGAACGTGATCGCGGCCGGCACGGTGATCGCGGCGATCCCGACGCTGGCGGTATTCCTGAAGTTCCAGAAGCACTTCGTCTCGGGTCTGGCGATCGGAGCCGTCAAGTGAACCGCTGGACGTTGCACGGGGCAACCACCTCCTACGTGGTAGAGGTCCCCGAGCACGGCCTGTGGGCATCGCTCGCCGCCTGGGGCCCGCACGCGGTGGCTGACGGCCCCTCCACGATCGCCCTCGTCGGCACCGAACACTTTCTCCCCCGAGCCGACGTGCAGCCCCTCGAGTACGCGGTACGAGGCATCCGCTACACCAACCCCACAGAGCTGGTGGTGTCAGGCCCCGACGGCTCGGACGAACTCCGCCCGATCTTCACCGGCGCCACCGGAGAAGGCGACTCGCTGGGGTTGACGTTCACGGATGGGTTGCGGGGGCTTCGGGTTGTGCTGCATTACCGCATGCCTGCTGATCTCGACGTGGTCGAGCGGTGGGTCTCGGTGCACAACGACGGGTCTGATCACCTGACGTTGCACCAGCACGACTCAGCGGGCTTTGTCATTCCGACCACCAGCGGCGCGGTCGTCCGCTACCTCTGGGGTGAATGGAACAGCGAGTTCCAGCGGGGTGAGCTGGACCTGCGTCGCGGGCGCTTCACCATCGACAGCCGGCAAGGCATCACCGGGCACTCCTACTCACCGTTCCTGTCCGTTGCGGACGCTGCGGATCCGACCGGTACCACGTGGGGTGTACAGCTCGCGTGGTCCGGTTCGTGGCAGCTGAGCGCGGACGTCGACACCACCGGGCAGACCCGGGTCCAAGCAGGCCGGGGTCCGTCCACCCTTGGCCTCGCCCTTCCCCCTGGGGCGTCCTGGGTCTCCCCGGTGGCCGTCGGCGCGTGCAGCACCGAAGGGCCCGACGGACTGGCTCGCGTCTTCCACGCCTATCAGCGATCGCTGGCGGGGGTGCGGCTCGGCGTGGAGCGGAAGGTCCTCTACAACTCCTGGTTTGCGACGGAGTTCGACGTCCGGGCGGACCACCAGCTCGAGCTCGCCCGGCGCGCGGTCCGGGCCGGCGTGGAGACGTTCGTGGTCGACGACGGCTGGTTCACAGGTCGCACCGATGACACCGCCGGTCTGGGGGACTGGGAGGTCGACTCGTCGGCCTTTCCTGACGGACTCGACACCTTCATCGCCGACCTGAAGGACCTCGGCCTGGGCTTCGGTCTGTGGGTAGAGCCCGAGGCGATCAGCCCCGGCTCCGAGCTGGCCGCCAAGCACCCCGAGTGGATCCTCCGCACCGACGGCCGCGAACCCCTGCTGATCCGCAACCAGTTGCTGCTGGATCTGAGCCGCGACGACGTCGCCGGCTGGATCTGGGAGACGCTCGACCGGCTGCTGTCGTCGTACGAGATCAGCTATCTCAAGTGGGACGCCAACCGGGCCAGGCTGGACGCGGGTGATCAGCGGCGGGATCTCGACGGTCAGGTCGTCGCCAATCTCTACAAGATCCTCGATCGACTCCGGGTGGACCACCCTGACGTCTTCGTCGAAGGTTGTGCCGGCGGTGGAGCCCGCGTCGACCTCGGCATGGCCGCGCGGGTCGACACGCTCTGGCCGAGCGACAACACCGCGCCGCTGGACCGCCTGAAGATCCAGCGCGGTTTCCTGACCGGCTACTCGCCGCACCTGATGAGCTCGTGGGTGACGGATGCCGAAGGCACCCATGACGGGCGTGAACGCTCGCTCGACTTCCGCTTCCACGTCGCGATGGCGGGCGGCCTCGGGATCGGCGCGGACCTGTCGCGGTGGAGTGACAAGCAGCTGGAGGTCGCGGCCGGCCACGTCGCGCAGTACCGCGAGATCCGCCAGACCGTTGCTGAAGGCAAGCTCCACTGGCTGAGCGTCGGGCCGGTCGTCGGCGCGCAGTACGTCGGGGCCGATCGGTCGGTCGTGTTCCTCTGGAACACCGGCGACGCGAATATTCGCGGCACCTTGCCGACGAGACCCCGCAGGATCCCGCTGGTCCGGCTGGATCCCGCGAAGAAGTACCGGGTGGGGGATGAGGTCCACCCGGGCAGCTACCTGCTGCAGGTCGGCGTCCGCTGGGACGGCACGACCGATTCGAACTGCCTGGTCGTCGAGGCCCTCGACGCCTGATCCGTCCATCACCGGCAGCAAAGGAAGACGACGTGAAACGACTATCCGCCCTGCTCGGCGGTCTGCTCGCGGCGGTCCTGGTGACCGCTTCGCTCGGGACCACCGCGGCTCCCGCTTCCGCCACTCCGACCTCGCCCGCCCAGGTGGTCAGCCCCACGCCGTACATGGGCTGGAACACGTACTACGGTCTCGGCGGCGACTTCACCGAGGACACGATCCGCTCGGTCGCCGACTCGCTGGTCAGCCGTGGCCTGGCGAAGGCCGGCTACGGCATCGTTTGGCTGGACGGCGGCTGGCAGGCCGACCAGTCCCGAAGCGCGGCCGGTGACCTGGTGCCGAACCCCGCCAAGTTCCCGAACGGCTTGCAGCCGCTCGTCGACTACATCCACAGCAAGGGACTGAAGGCGGGCATCTACACCGATGCCGGTCCTTACATCCCGGGCAGGTGCGGGCTCGGCAGCGGCGGCTACTACCAGCGCGACGCCGACCAGTTCGCCGCCTGGGGCTTCGACGCCGTCAAGGTCGACTACCTCTGCGGGATCGCGGCGGACCTCGACCCGAAGACGGTGTTCACCGAGTTCGCCCAGGCGCTGCGGAACAACGCGAGCCACCGGCCGATGATCTTCAACCTCTGCAACCCGGTCACCTCGCCCGACTGGGGCAACTACCCGGAATCGCAGCAGTCGATCAACTCCTGGTCCTACGCGCCTGGGATCGCGCAGTCGTGGCGCACGTACACCGACGTCGGTTTCCAGGGCGACATCAAGTTCAAGGACGTACTGCGCAACTACGACGCGAACGCCCGGCATCCGGAGGTCGTCAAGCCCGGTGCCTTCAGCGACCCGGACTACCTGGCTCCCGAGTTGGGCATGTCCGACGAGGAGTTCCGTACCCAGTTGACGCTGTGGTCCGTGGCCGCCGCGCCGCTGGTCGTCGGCAGTGACATCCGCAAACTGAGCGCTGCCACCGTCGGCATGCTGACCGACCCGGACGTGATCGCGATCAATCAGGACCGCGCCGCCGTCCAGGCCGTCCGCGTGGGAGCGGCCGGTACTACGGAGACGTGGGTCAAGCGGCTCGCCGACGGCGGCCGTGCCGTGGTCCTGCTCAATCGGGGTGAGAGCGCGAAGACCCTCACCACCACGGCATCGGCCGTTGGCCTGAGCGGCGCCCGCTTCACCCTGAAGAACGCGTGGACGAACTCCGTCACCGAGAGCGCGGGCACCATCAGTGCGGCTGTCCCCGCGCACGGTACGGCGCTGTTCCGGGTCGAGCCCGCTAGTGGTCTGCCGGGGATCCCGCACGTGACCGCAGGTATCCCGCAGGTCACCCAGGTCGGCAGTCAGGTGCTGCCCGAAGGCACCGCTCCGGTGGTTGCCGGTGGCGACGAGCTCCGCGCCGAGGTTGCCGTCCGCAACGACGGCCTGCTCCCGGTGTTCGAGCCGGCCGTCACGCTGACCGCACCGGCGGGCTGGACGGTGACCCCGATCGGCAAGGCGCCGCAGCTCCTCGCCGGTGGGCTGAAGACCACCCTCGCCTTCAAGGTCAAGCTCCCGGCCGACACCGCCGCTGGAAACGCCGCGCTCACCGCGACCACGTCGTACGACGTGATCGGGCACGGGCGGTTGCGTCAGACAACGGTCTCGCCGGTGATCGTGGCACCGGCGCCCCCGGACGGTACCGCGCCCCTGTCGCACCACCAGTGGATCACCGCGACCAGTGGCTGGATGTCGCCGACCATCGACGAGGCGGTCGGCGGTGGGTCGCCGATCAGCCTGGTCGGGCAGACCTACCCGACCGGAATCGGCGTTGCCTCGCCGTCGCAGGTCCGGTACTACCTCGGCCAGCAGTGCAGCCGGCTGACCGCGACCGTCGGCATCGACGACGCCGTCCGCAACGTCGGTCCGGAGGGCGGTACGTCGACCTTCCAGGTAGTCGGCGACGGCAAGGTTCTGTACGACAGCGGCACCGTCGACCGGGACAACCCGAAGCAGGTCGACGTGGATCTGACCGGCGTCCGGGTGCTCGACCTGATGGTCGGCGACGCTGGTGACGGCGGATACAACGACCGCGCCGACTGGGCCGCACCGACGGCCACCTGCTGACGCACTGGCGGCTCTCCAACGGCGCATCGTGTTGATGCGCCGGCGAGGTTCCGACTTGGCTTGAACCAGTCAGTCGCCGAGGGCAGACCGTGATCCGGTCTGCCCCTCGGATGTATTCGGGTGGTCGCCGGACAGCTGCCCAACCGCTCGTTCAGTAGTCGGGACCTTGAACATGAAGCGGGTTCGACCGCTGCCGGGTTGTTGGCCGCCTGGCGGGTTGTTCGGCGACTTGTGGCTCGTGTCCGGGTCCGCTGGCGGGTTGGTCGCCGGCTGGCGGCTTGTTCGGCGCCAGTGGCCGAACAACCCGTCATTGGGCCGCCGATTGGCGGGTCTGGGGCCCGGCGGCGTGCGGTGGTGGGGACCGCGGACACCTTCTGGGGGCTGTGGCCGCCGGTGGCGGTGTTGTGGTGGGGGGCTGGGACACCTGGTGGGCACCTGGGACAGGTCATGTGGGGTCCGATTCAGGGTCCTCGCTTGGTGTTCAAGGTCCCTGCAGCCGAAGCCGCTCTGCGGCGGGGATTGGGCTTGAGGTGGTGGTCGGTGACTTCGCGGGAACACCGACCACCACTTCGCCTATTTGATCAGATCTTCAACTCTTTGGGCACAGTGCTCCCCGTGACAAATTCCTACCGAATTCGCCGACTCGCCGTTCGGTAGTGACATCCGTGCCTCCTTGTGTCGGAAAGTGCTTGCTACAGCTACTGAAGGGACACTTGCGCGGAGTTTGATCCGCCCCAGAGCGCTCGCAGTCCTTACGGCCCTCGCCCTGACGGCCCCGGCTCTGACCGCCGGCGCCGCCCCAGCAGCCGGAGTACCCCGCTCGCCTCCTGAGGATCGAGGGCGCATAGTCGAGGTGTGGCGCTTGGGTTCGGTGGGGATGTGGAGTTCGACCCGGTCTTGTTCGAGGTGCGGCGGGGTGGGGTTGCGGTGCCGTTGGAGCCGCAGGCCTTCGATGTGCTGGCCTATCTCGTATCGCACCGTGATCGAGTGGTTCCGAAAGAGGAACTGATGGACGGGGTCTGGGGCGGCCGTTTCGTCAGCGAGACGGCCGTCACCAGCCGGATCAAGCAGGTCCGGCGGGCCCTCGGCGACGACGGTCACAGTCAGCGGATGATCCGGACACTGCACGGCCGGGGCTACCGGTTCGTCGCGCCGGTCGAGGCACGGGCCGAGCAGCGGTCGATCGAGCCGATCCGGTACACCGTCAGCGACGGACTCCACATCGCCTACCAGGTGACCGGCGGCGGTGAGCTCGACATCGTGCTGATCTCAGGGTTCGTGTCGCACCTCGAGCTGGACTGGGCGGATCCACGGCACGCGCATTTCCTGCACCGGTTGGCGTCGTACGGTCGCCTGATCCGGTTCGACAAGCGGGGCACCGGGATGTCGGACCGGCCGTCCGGTCTGGCGGATGTCGAGACGCGGATGCACGACGTACTGGCCGTCATGGACGCCGTCGGCTCCCGCCGGGCGGTACTCGTCGGGTACTCGGAAGGTGGGCCGATGGCGATCCTGTGCGCGGCGGCTCATCCCGAGCGGGTCGCGGGGTTGGTGCTGTACGGCACGTACGCCAAGCGGGTCTGGTCCGAGGACTACCCGTGGGCGCAGAAACAGCAGGAACGCGAGGCCTACACGGACCGGCTCGTCAACGGCTGGGACTGGGAGGCCGACATGCGGATGCGCTGCCCGTCGGCCGACGGGCCGATGCAGCGGTGGTGGGCGCAGCGCATGCGAGCGGCCGCGACGCCGTCGACCGTCCGAGCGCTGATGGACATGAACTCGCTGGTGGATGTGCGGGACGCGTTGCCGGCGGTACGGGTTCCGACGCTCGTGCTGCACCGGGTCGGCGATGCGCTCGTCGATGTCGGGGGTGCGCAGTTCATCGCCGAGCGCATTCCGGGCGCCCGGCTGGAACTGCTCGATGGTGACGACCACTTCGTCTCGGGGAATCCTGACCAGATCGTCGACGCGATCGAGCGGTTCGTGCGAGACCTGCCCGATGCGGCAGACCGCCCGCTCGCGCTGGCTGCCGCGGCCGCGCCGGCTGGACCGCGGGCCGGTGATCTGGCGTCCGGGCTGGTCGCGGCCGGTGGTCGCCTGTGCTCGGGTCCCGGGGATCGTGAAGTGGTGCTGTTCGATGGTCCCGCGACCGCGGTGCGCGCCGGACTCGCCCAGCTGCGCCGCGGCGACAAGCTTGGAGTCGCGATCGCGGAGGTACCGCGTGACGAGACCAAGCTCGACGCGCACGGCGTTCAGCTCGCGATCACGCTGGCCGATCTGGCGACGCCGGGATCGTTGTGGCTCTCCTCGGCGGTGTGCGATCTGATCGCCGGTTCGGGCGTCGTGACTGAACCTCTTGACGGCTTCGAGGCCTTCCTGGCGGTCGCCGCGCAATGAAGGCCGGCCTGCCCCGGGGAAGGGCAGACCGGCCTGTGGGGGGTGATCAGGCGGTCGCGACGTCGATCGTCACCGGCACGCCGTGCGTGATCACGTCGTACACCGCTGAGCGCCGGCGGGACTGCTCGACCAGGCCCGCCAGCTTCTCGGCGTCGGCGTCGCCCTTGACGTGGAAGACGACGCGGATCCCCTCGTACCCGTTGCGAACCTCCGGGTCGAGCCCGAGGATGCCGAGGAGGTTGATGTCGCCCTCGACTGTCGACGAGACCTCCTCGAGGTGGATCCCGCGGGCGGCGGCGATGTTGGCCAGACCACTGGTGAGGCAGGCGGCCAAGGCATGCAGCAGGTGCTCAGCCGGCGTCGGACCGTTGTCGCCGCCAACCAGCACCGGCGGGTGGTCGGCGTCGAAGGTGAAGTCCGCCGGGCGGGTGTTCTCCTGCCCAGCCCCGTAGTACCCGTTGATCACGCCGCGGTTGTGCGTGCCGCTGATCCACCTGTTGGTGGCGCGGAACTGGAACCGGGCGATCTCGGGCTGTGCCTTGACCGCGTCGAGCGTCGCGAAGAGTGTCGCGGTGTCGACGCCGTTGCGGCGGTTGTCGGTCGTGGTAGTGGTCATGGTTCTGTTCCCTTCAACAAGCGATCAGGTCGTTGCGGCCGGGGAATCCGGCCAGTTGTTCGGCCTCGCGGTCGAGTGCCACGCTGAGCTGGATCTGCAGCTCGACGAAGCGGTCCATCGGTGGGAAGGCGGTCAGGGCGCGGGTCAGGTCGAAGACCTCGCGCAGCATCGCGTCCCGGACGTCCTGGTACGACGCCATGGCGGCCCGCTCGACCTTGGGGTCGCGCAGGCTGAGATCGAGGGCGGTCGCCAGCAACTCCGCATCACGGAACGCGTCGGTGATGCCATGTCCGGTGATCGGGTCGCGGTGGTAGCCGGCGTCACCAACCAGCGCCCACCCCGGGCCATACGGTCGGCGAAGGTAGTTCGGCAGCTCGACAGCACCGCGGACCGGCGCGGTCACCCGGCCGGCGCGCACGCGACGCCCGAGGCCTGGCACCAGCTGTTCGAGCGCCTGGAGGAACGCCGGGATGCGCGCGGAACCCGCCGTACGCACCGGATCCAGCGCATCGGTCGGCTGGATCAGCCAGACGCAGGCCAGGTCGTCGTGGGTCGGGAAGACCCCGGCGTAGGCACCGGGCGCGACATGGAACTCGAAGCTGTCCGATCCGAGACCGGCCACATAGGTGTAGTAGGTCGAGCAGGTCGGGGTGAAGTGCTCCAGCGTCTCGGCACCCATGAACCCGGCCATCCGCGACTGGCGTCCGTCCGCACCGACCACGAACCGCGCGGGCAGTTCCAGGCGGTCGCCACTCGAGGTGTGGGCCGTGATGCCGGTGACCCGACCTTCGCTGGACCGCAGTACGCCGGTCGCCTTCAGACCCGTGACAAGGCCGGCGCCGGATTGCTGTGCAGCGTCAGCTAGGACACCGTCGAGCAGGTGGCGTCTCGGGGCGATCAGGGAGTCGACACCCGCACGGTCCTTGATCGGGCGGGTTATCGCGTTGCCCTCGATGTCGAAGACCACCTTCCTGACCGGCGGCGCGCCGATCCGGTCGAGCAGTCCCCACCGCGCGAGCTGGACGACACCGCCTCGTGCGATCGCGTGCGTCGACAGCGTGTCGCTCGGCAGTCGCGCTTTGTCCACCATCACGACGTCGTGGCCCAGCTCGGCCAGCAACATCGCGGTCGCGGCTCCGGCACACCGTGCGCCCACCACCACAACGTCGTACCTGCTCATTTCCCGCCCCATTTCGTCACGACGACTCTGCGGCGGGATCGCCGCCGGAAGCTTGGAGACGAGGTGGAGGCGGGGTGGAGGACCAGTCGCCACGTTTCTCCACATTTCCACCGCCTGGCCGCCAAGCCGTCGTACGCGATCAGCAGGACGGTTGCGTCATGAGGTCTCTTCTCGGCAAGACAGCGCCGTGCCATGCGTTGGCCCTGCGCGACGTTGCTTCGGTCGCACCGGGCCTGGCCGCGTTCGGCATGACGCTGGGCGTGACGATCTCCGCGCTCGGCTTCGGCACCTTGCCGGGTCTGGTCGGTGCCGGTGTGGTGTACGGCGGAAGCGCGCAACTCACCGCGGTGACGCTGGTCCATCAAGGCGCCGCGTTCGCAGTCGTCGTCGCGTCGGCCGCCATCGTGAACTCGCGCTTGCTGCTGTACGGCGCGTCGATGTCGCGGCGGTTCAGGGACCAGCCGACCTGGTTCCGCTGGCTGGCCCCGCACTTCGTCATCGACCAGACGTACCTGCTGTCGAACGCCCGTCCCGATCTCGACGCGCGCACGTTCCGGCGGTACTGGGGCTGGCTCGGCTTCCTCATCCTGGTGCTCTGGTCATCGTCGATTGCCGTCGGCATCCTCGCCGGCCCCGCGCTGCCGGAGTTGCCTCACCTCGTATTCGTCGGCACCGCCATGTTCCTGGGCATGCTGGCGCCCCGCCTGACGAACCGCCCGGCCGTCGTGGCCGCAGTCACGGGAGGACTGGTGGCTGCCATCATCGGCCTCGTCCGCCCGGAACTCGGCATCGTCGGCGGGGCGATCGCAGGCGTCATAGCTGGATCGGCAGTGCGACGATGACCGCACTACTGGCGATGCTCATCCTCGGCGCAGTCTCCTGGGTCTTCCGCATCGCCTTCATCACCCTGCTACCCGCCGAGCGCCTACCGACCCGCTTCCAGACCGCCCTCGACCACCTCGCGCCCGCCGTACTGGCGTCCATCGTGGCCGTAGAACTAGTGACCTTGCTCCGCGGTGCCTCGCCTACCCAAGCCACCGCTCTCCTGGCAGCCGCCGCCATCATCACCGCAGTCGCCTACCACACCCGCAACCTCACCATCGCCTGCGCCCTAGGCCTCTGCACCGTCCTGGCCCTGCACTACCTGACCGCGTGAGCTTGCGTGTCATCACCCACAGCACCCCTCACCCAGATGATTCAGGTCAGCTAGCCGGCGCGCGGCGAATCGGCGCCATCGTCGGAACGGGCTCGTGGATCAGAAAGTCGACGACGATCTGATTCACGAGCCCGGGCTTCTCCTGGGTGAGGAAGTGCGAGGTGCCGGGGACGACGGCCAACTCCGAGTTCGGGATGCTGTCGTACATATCGACCGAGTGCGCCAGCGTCACGATGTCGTCGTCGGCGTACATGATCAGGGTCCGGGCCGTGATCGCGGACAGCTCGGACGCCCGCAGGTCGGGCTCCTTGGCGAACATCTCACCGATCTTGGCCGCCATCACCGGGAAGTGGTCCTCGCCGTCGGGCGAGACCTCGCCGTACGCCGGGCCGAGGAACTGCGTCATCATCGGGATGTCCCACCCCATCTCGGGATCCGCCTCGCCGGACTTGTTGAAGCCGCCGCTGATCAGGACCAGCCGCTTCACCAGTTCGGGCCGCTGCATCGCCACCAGCATCGCGACCATGGCACCGTCGCTGTGCCCGACGACATCGGCCGGCTCACCGACGACGGCTTCCAGGAACGCGATCGTGTCGTCGGCCATCAGCTGGTAGCTGATCGGCCCCTCGACGTCCGGCGTGTGCCCGTGGCCGCGGCGCTCCGGCGTGTACACGTGGAAGTGCTCGGCCAGCGCGGGCAGGTTCCCGGCGAAGAACCGCGCGTCCAGCAGACCGCCGTGCATCAACACCAGCGGCTCGCCCTCGCCATGCTCGGCGTACCAGGTCTTCACGGCCCCCAGTTGTACGTACTCGCCCATGCCCCGCACTCCCTCGTAGACAGTGGTAGCGCGGAAACTACCCCAAGTCGGGCCCTTGCGGCGGTGCTGGCTGGAGGTTGCCCGCCGGCTGAAGCTCATCCGCGGCGGCGGACCGAGCGATAGGAAATACCCCGCGAGCGAGGCGCGCCCACCGCCTACCTCAGCGTCACAAGTCCTGCCACCACCAACTACTTCCTGTCGGTCGGTACACCGATCACCGGTGGACCGCGACGCTTCGGCATTCAGGCGGCATGGGCAGTCCGTTCAGCGGCCGACCGCCTCGCCTTCATCCAGAGTCAGTTAGTGCGGAGTTGTTGGATGAGGTCCCGGAGGTACAGGGCGCTTTGTTTCGGGGTGCGGGTTTGGGTGTCGTAGTCGACTCGGACGATGCCGAAGCGCTTCTCGTAGCCGTAGGCCCATTCGAAGTTGTCGAGGAGGGACCAGGCGAGGTAGCCGCGGATGTCGGCGCCCTGGTTGATCGCGGTGGCTACGGCGGCGAGGTGGGACGAGAAGTAGGCCGTGCGCCCGTCGTCGACCACATAGCCAGACGCGTCGGGGGTGTCGTCGAAGGCGGCGCCGTTCTCGGTGACGACCATCGGGAGGCCGGGATAGTCGCGGCTGATCCGGACCAGCAGGTCGGTTAAGCCCTCCGGCACGATCTCCCAGTCCATCGCCGTGCGCGGTTTGTCGAGCGGCAGGGTCCGGCTGATCGGGAGCCCGTTGTCGCCGACCGTGCGACCGTTCTCGTCGAACCCGGTGAACTTCTGGCTGAAGTAGTAGTTGACCCCGAGTACGTCGATCGGTGCGGAGATCGTCGCCAGATCCCCTTGCTGCACAGGGATCTCGACACCCTCGGCCGCGAGGTCGGCGATCACGTCGGCCGGGTAGCGCCCGTGCGCCAGTGGGTCCAGGTAGAGCCGTGCGCCCATCCCGTCCGCACGCCGTGCCGCCTCGAGGTCGGGCTGGGCGTCGCTGGCCGGGTACGCCGTCGCCGCGTTCAGGGTGATCCCGATGTCGATCGCGCGCGGAGCCGCCTCGCGCATCCGCTCGGTGGCCAGGCCGTGCCCGAGCAGCAGGTGGTGAACCGCGGCGACGGCTGCGGGGTACTCCTTCCGCCCCGGCGCGTGGACGCCATACGCGTAACCGAGCATCGCCGAGCACCACGGCTCGTTCAGCGTGGTCCAGGTGTTCACCCGGTCGCTCAGCGCGTCGAACACCAGCATCGAGTAGTCAGCGAACCGGTACGCCGTATCGCGCACCGGCCAGCCACCGGCGTCCTCGAGCTCCTGCGGCAGGTCCCAGTGGTAGAGCGTCACCCACGGGTCGATGCTCTGGGCAAGGAGTTCGTCGACCAGCCGGTCGTAGAAGGCGAGGCCGGCCGGGCTGGCCGGGCCCTTGCCGTGCGGCTGGACCCGCGGCCAGGACACCGAGAACCGGTACGTGTCCATGCTGAGGTCCTTGATCAGGGCAACGTCCGCGGGCATCCGGGTGTAGTGCTCGCAGGCGACATCTCCGGTGTCGCCGTTGTCGATCGCGCCGCGCACCCGGCAGAACGTGTCCCAGATCGACGGGGTCCGGCCGTCGACGTCGACGGCTCCCTCGATCTGGTAGGCGGAGGTGGCGACGCCCCAGCGGAAGTCCGACGGCAGGCCGGCGATCAGCTCCTGCTCGGCCGCCGGTGCGGTGAACGCGACAGTTGAGGTGGTGGGGACAGCTGTTGTGTTCATGGTGAACGTACGGCGCGCCGGTGGGCATACGCCGTACTGGCTCCCTTCGGGACGGTCCTACAGAGGGGCGGGGAGGCGCGGACGAGGGTCAGGCGACCGGGACGCGACCGGGCAGCCAGCAGGCCACCGAGCGGTCCGGGTCGTTCCTGGCCTCGGGGACACCGAGGACGGGAATCTCCGTGGAGCAGCGGTCGAAAGCATGCGGGCAGCGCGGATGGAAGGCGCAGCCGCTGGGCATGCCGCGCAGGTCGGGCGGCGACCCGGGGATCCCGGACAGGTCCCGGCGCGGGCCACGGAGGGCGGGGAAGGACTTGAGCAGCCCCTCGCTGTATGGGTGCAGGGAGTCCTTGTAGAGGTCCGCCGACCGGGCCTCCTCGACGATGCGACCGCCATACATGATCGCGATCCGGTCGGAGAATTCGACGAGCAGTGACAAGTCGTGGGTGATGAACAGCACCGAGAACCCGAGCCGCTCGCGCAGTTCGACCAGTTGCGCCAGGATCTGGCGCTGCATCACCACGTCGAGCGCGGTGGTCGGCTCGTCCATGATCACGACCTGCGGCTCGAGCACGAGCGCCATCCCGATCATCACCCGCTGGCGCATACCGCCGGACAGTTGGTGCGGGTAGGCGTCCATCCGGTCGGCCGAGATACCGACCAGCTTGAGCATCTCCTTGGCCCGGGCGACCCGCGCCTCCGGGCCCAGCTGCGGCTCGTGCGCGCGGATCACGTCGAGCATCTGGGTGGAGACCTTGTGCACCGGGTTCAGCGAGTTCATCGCCCCCTGGAACACGATCGAGGTCTCGGCCCAGCGGAACGCGCGCAGTTCGGCGTTGGTCAGCCCCATCACGTCGTACGGATCGCCGGTCGGCGGGTGGTAGACGACGCTTCCTCCACTGATCACGCCGGGCGGCGGGAGCAGGCGGGTGACGCCGTACGCGAGGGTCGACTTGCCGCTGCCGGACTCGCCGGCCAGCCCGAGCACCTCACCGCGGTGCAGGGTCAGCGTGACGTCCCGGACCGCCTGGACCGCCACGTCGCCGAGGCCGTAGTCCACGTTGAAGTTCTTGATCTCGAGGACAGGAGCCTTCACTCGATTTGAAGTCTGCATCAGGCGGCACCCTTCGCTTTCTCGGAGGCCTTGCGCACGACCGGGGTGACCGGGGCGTCCTTGCCGGTGGTGTTCAGCACCGGGGTGAAGCCGACCCTCATCTTGACCGTGTGGCCGTCCGAGGTCTTCACCTTGGTGTGTCCGCTGCTGCGCAGCCGCGGGCTGACGAACTCGTCGATGCCGAAGTTGATCAGTGACAGCGCGGTGCCGAGGAACGCGATCGCCAGCCCGGCCGGCACGAACCACCACCAGGCGCCCTGGGCGAGGGCCTGCTGGCTCTGCGCCCAGAAGAGGATGGTGCCCCAGTTCCACTCGGAGATGGTCGAGATCCCGATGAAGGCCAGGGTGATCTCGGACATCACCGCGAAGATCACCGTGCCGACGAAGCCCGACGCGATGATCGCGGTCAGGTTCGGCAGGATCTCGACGGTGATGATCCGCCAGGTGCTCTCACCGGTGGCCCGGGCGGCCTCGACGTAGTCCCGCCGGCGCAGCGACAGTGTCTGGGCCCGCAGTATCCGTGCTCCCCAGGCCCACGACGTCAGGCCGATGACGAGGGCAACCATCAGGTCACCGGCGCCGGGGATGGTGGAGGCCACGATGATGATCAGGGGCAGCGCCGGGATCACCAGGAAGACGTTCGACAGCGCGGACAGACTTTCGTCGGCAGCACCGCCGAGGAAGCCGGAGCTGACCCCGATCAGGACCGACAGCGCGGTCGCGATCACGCCGGCCAGCAGCCCGACGAACATCACCCCGCGGGTGCCGACCAGGACCTGGCTGAAGATGTCCTGACCCAGGTGGGTGGTGCCGAACCAGTGCTTGCCCGACGGACCCTGGATCAGGTCGCTGCTGCGGGCGGACGGATCGAACGGCGCGATCCACGGGCCGATGATCGCGATCAGGCAGAAGAAGCCGAGCACGACGAGGCCGGTGGCGGCCTTCGGGTTGGCGACGAACCGTAGCCGCCGGCGCCTGGCCGCGGCGGCCGCGTCGACGGGTCCCTCGGGCGTGGCCGCGACGATGGTGGTGGCTGGTGCGGACATCGGTCAGCCCTCCTTGCGGGTGCGGGGATCGAGCAGCAGATACGCGACATCCGCCACCAGGTTGGCGACCAGGACCGACATCGTGATGACCAGGAAGACCCCCTGCATCAGCGGGTAGTCCTTGGAGCCGACGGCCTGGAACAGGTTGTAGCCGATGCCGGGGTAGGAGAAGACGATCTCCACCAGCAGGGTGCCGCCGACGATGAAGCCGAGCGACAGGGCGAACCCGGACACGTTCGGCAGCAGCGCGTTGCGGGCGGCGTAGCTGACCATCACCCGCCGGTCGCTCAGGCCCTTGGCGTGCGCGACGGTGATGTAGTCCTCCGACGCCACGGTGACCATCATGTTCCGCATGCTGAGGATCCAGCCGCTGACCGAGGAGATCAGGATGGTGATCGCCGGCAGCAGGCTGTGCTGGATCGCGCTGGCGATGAACTCGCGGTCCCAGGACGGCACCAGCCCGGGCTCGTAACCGCCCGAGGACGGGAAGAAGCTGTCGGGGCCGGCGAACAGCGTGATGGCGAGCAGCCCGAGCCAGAAGTACGGGATGGACGACAGGAACGTTGTCACCGGCAACAACCCGTCCAGCCACGAACCACGCCGCCAGCCCGCGAGCACGCCGAGCGACGTACCGATCATGAAGCTGGCGAAGGTGGTGATGCCGACCAGCGCGATCGTCCACGGCAGGCTCTGCTTGAGGATCTCCGAGACCGGCGTGGGGAAGAAGGTGAACGACAACCCGAGGTCGCCGTGGAAGATCTGGCCCCAGTAGTCGACGTACTGGCTCCACAGGCTGGCGTTCTTGTCCAGGCCGAAGAGCACGTAGAGCGAGTTGATCGCCTCGGTGCTCATCTGGCCCTGGAACTTGTTGATCAGCGAGGTGACCGGGTCACCCGGGATCATCCGCGGGATGAAGAAGTTGATCGTGATCGCGGCCCACGCGGTGAACAGGTAGAACACGATCCGCTGCAGCAGGAACTTCACTTCGCCGCTCCTTCCTCGTAGAGCCAGCAGGCCGCCCAGTGCGCGGTACCGGAGTCGACCACCGGGAGCTCGAAGCGCGGTGGCAGGTCGGTGGAGCACTTCGGCATCGCGTGCACGCAGCGCGGGTGGAACCGGCAGCCGGCCGGCGGCGCGATCAGGCTCGGCGGCTCACCACCCGCCTCGTCCTCGGGCGCGTTCTTCGGATCACCGACGCGGTCCAGGCGGTCGGGATCGGGCGCGCTCTCGATCAGCAGCCGGGTGTACGGGTGGGCGGGGGTCTGGGTGACCGTCTCGGAGTCGCCGCCCTCGACCATTCGGCCGGCGTACATCACCATCGTCTCGTCGGCGAAGTAGCGCGCGGACGCGATGTCGTGGGTGATGTAGAGGATGGCGAGGTCGAGCCGTTCCTTCAGGTCCCGCAGCAGGTTCAGCACGCCGAGGCGGATCGACACGTCCAGCATCGACACCGGCTCGTCGGCGAGCAGCGCCTCGGGGTCGGCGCCGAGCGCGCGGGCGATCGACACCCGTTGGCGCTGGCCGCCGGACAGCTCGTGCGGGAACTTGTCCAGGTAGCGCTCGGGCGGGGTGAGCTGCACGCGCTGCAGCAGGTCGTTGAGGTTCTGTTCCAGCTCGGCGGACGTCTTGCCCGCGCGGCCGTGGATCTTGAGCGACCGGGTCAGGTGGTAGCGCACCGTGTGGACCGGGTTCAGCGAGGCGAACGGGTCCTGGAAGATCATCTGCACCTGGCGGCAGTACGCGCGGAACTTGCGGCCGCCGTGCACGGTGACCGACTTGCCGTGCAGCCGGATGTCGCCGTCGGTGCGGGAGTACAGCTGCGCCAGCAACCGCGCGACGGTGGACTTGCCCGAGCCGGACTCGCCGACGAGCGCGGTGACCCGGCCCCGGCGGAGCGTCAGCCGGATGTCGTCCACCGCGTGCACCGCTTTGCGCTCCTTGGTGAACAGGTCGCGCAGGCCCCGCCGTACGGGGAAGTGTTTGGTGAGGCCCTCGGCCTCGAGTACCACGTCACCGGTGGTCATCGGGTCTGTCTGGGTCGCCGTCATGACGTTCGGAACTCCTAGCTTGATCGCGGCACCGCGGCCGGGACTCCCAGGTGGTGGAGTCCCGGCCGCGGAGATTCCTGAAGCCACATGCGCCGGGCCTCCGCACGTCGTCTCCTGCCTGGACGGCGGAGACAACGCACGCAGTCCCGGCCCATCTGGCTAGGCGCCTGCGGGCTTCAGGTTCAGGACGATCTGGAGTGCGTTCTGCTGCGTCGGCTGGGCCGGAGCGTACTGGTTCTGCTCGTCCGGCCAGCCCTCCCAGTTCTTGGTGCTGTAGAGGCCGCCGACGTTGGACGCCGAGGTCGGGATGATGGGCATCTGGTCGACCATGATCTTCTGCAGCGTGTTCAGCGCGGCGGTGCGGGCCGAGTCGTCGGTGGCGTTGGCGTACTCGTCCAGCGCCTTGGTCGCCTCGGCGTTGCTGAACCGGCCGTAGTTACCGCTGACCTTGCCGGTGCCGACGGGCTTCAGGATCTTGCCGTCCATGATGTTCTGGTAGATGTCGTACGGCGTCGAGCCACCGTTGGTCCAGTGCATCGCGGCGTCGAAGTTGCCCTCGTCGATCGCCTTGAACCAGGCGTCCTGGTTCGCCTTGTCGACGGTGGCCTTGATCCCGATCGTGGACAGGTTGTCCTTGATGATCTCGAGGTCGGTGATGTAGTCGGACCAGCCGGCCGGGTCGGTCAGCGTGATCGTGACCGGCTTGCCGGACGGGTCCTTCAGCACGTCGCCCTCGAGCTTGAAGCCGGCGGAGGCGAGCTCGGCCTTGGCCCCATCCACGTCCACCGAGTGCTTCTTGTCCTTGAACTCCGGAGCGATGAAGGACTCACCGGCCGGGGTCGGGATGCCGGTGACGGACTCGACCTTCGGGTAGAAGTAGCCGGCCTCACCCTGCATGAAGATGTCGTCGCGGCTGATCACCTTGTCCATCGCACGCCGCAGGGCGGGGTTGTCGAAGGGCTTCTTGGTGGTGTTGATCCACAGGCCGTGGATACCGAGGTTCGCCGGGAACCAGAGCTTGTGGTGCGCCGGGTCCTTGTCCTGGTACACGGCCTTGACGTTCGGGACGAAGACGAAGCTCCACTCCGAGGCGCCGTTGGCCAGCGCGGTGGTCTGCGCGTTGTTGTCGTTGTACGACGTGTACCGCAGCTCCTTGACCTTCGGAAGCTCCTGCCAGTACGAGTCGCGCAGTTCGAGCGTGGTGGTCTGCGGGGTGAACGACTTCAGCTTGTACGGGCCGGTGCCGATCGGGTTCTTGATGGTGTCCTGGGTCGGGTCCTTGAGCGCGGACCACTGGGCCTTCGGCACCACGAAGACGGTGAGCACCTTGTTCTGGTTCACGAACTGCGACCGGGTGAACGTCAGGTCCACCTTGTTGCCGGACGCGGTGATGGTGCCGTACGGGATCGCGTCACCGTTCAGGCCCTCGTTGTCCTTGCGGAGCTGGAACGAGTACGCGACGTCGTCGGCGGTCATCGGCGTACCGTCGGTGAACTTGACGCCGTCGCGGATGGTGAGCGAGAGCTTGGTGAAGTTGTCGGCCCACTTCCACTCGGTGGCCAGCCACGGCTTGCCGGCCTCGGCGGGCTTGATGCCGTTGATCATCACCAGCGGTTCGTAGATCATCCAGCGGTAACCCAGCGACGCGCCCGACGACGAGCTGAGGAACGGGTTGTGGTTCTCCGTCTGCGGGCCGTTCGGCATGCCCACGTTCAGCACCGTGGTGGTACTGGCGGAGCCGGCGGTTTCGTTGTTTCCATCCCCGTTGCTGCAGGCAGCAAGTGTGACTGCCGCGAGCAGGCCCGTGAGGGCTAGCGCGACTGAGCGTCGAGCTCGCATCGTTCCTCCTGTGTTTCGTCCAACTGGTTGGCGGATGACTGTCGGATGACTGTCGGGTGGAGCCTGGGGGGCCTTCGCATCGTGCCGTGAAAGCGCTCTCATGGGAATATCGGCGGCGCTAACAGATCGGTATCGGTGTTTCTTGTCCGAGCGGCGGGGCAGGGCAGCTACCCCGCCGCCGGGGTCCTAGGTGTGCTGAGCTGGGCGGGCGGGCGCGGGGGCGGTTGAGCTGCGGACGATCAGCGTTGTGGGCAGCACTTTGGGTTCCTCGGGCAGCGGCCGGCCGCCGAAGTAGCCCATCAGCATCCGGGCCGCGGCCTGACCCATCTGGCGCATCGGCTGATGCACCGTGGTCAACGGCGGTTCGGTGTGCTGGGCGTAGGGGATGTCGTCGAAGCCGACCACCGACACGTCGTTCGGCACGTTCCGGCCGGTCTCGCGGACGGCCTGGATGGCACCGCCGGCGGACAGGTCGTTGTGCGCGAAGATCGAGTCGAACTTCAGGCCTGCGTCGAGTGCCTGCTGGACGCCTCGGCGGCCGCAGTCGTGGGTGAAGTCGCCTTCGAAGACGAGCCGTGGGTCCAGCTCGATGCCGGCCGCCGCATAAGTGTCGCGGAAACCGTCCAGGCGTTCGTGGGTGCAGCCGAACCAGCCCACGCCGGTGATCACCAGCGGCCGGTGCCGGCCGAGCTCCAGCAGGTGCTGGGCCGCGGCCGCGCCGCCGGCCCGGTTGGTGGTGGCGACGGACGGGAACAGGGGCTGCTTGGCCCGGTCGTCGATCAGTACGACGGGCAATCCGCGGGCGTGCAGTTGCTCGATGTAGGCGAGCGTGCCTTCCGGCTCGATCACCAGCAGGCCGTCGAAGGACTGGGCCGAGACCTGGGAGGCGAACTGCTGCATGGATTCCTCACCCCGGTTGCAGGTGAACAGCAGCAGGCCGTAGCCCTCGGACTCGACCACGTCCACCGCGCCCTGCAGCACCTCGCCCATCCAGGGCCAGGTGAGCGAGGGGACCAGCATCCCGACGATCCGCGTCCGGCCACGAGCGAGGCCGACGGCGCGGGCGCTGGGCACGTAGCCGAGCTCCGCGATCACCTGGCGGACCCGCTCGGCGGTGCGCAGGTCGAGCTCGCCCTTGCCGTTGAGGACTCGCGAGACGGTGGTCTTGCTGACTCCGGCTCGGGCCGCGACGTCGGCGATGGTGATCGACACTTCAGCTCCCCTCGGGCGGTCGGGGCGTGGGCGGGACTTCTGTTGCCGGTGTGTGAACGGGAGGTTCGGAACCGGTTTCGGAAGCGGTTCCGTAGAGTGAAGCGGAGTGAGTCAGGTCACGTCAATCACGGTGAGATAACGAAACAGACCTAAGTTCACGATTTGTAGGAAGTCCGCCGCGCTGGTGTGCTCCAGCCCTTCCAGTCCGGTCCTGGTGCATGATGGACTTCGAGATGCGGGATCGATTTCAGCGGTCCGCACGAGCTGTCGGCGGCACTTTCAAGGGCGGGGTCACACGAGATGGATGTACGTCGGACCACAGTGCGCGACATGCGCCGGTCCAACCGCTCCGTGATCCTGACCAGCATCTACCGCGACGGGCCGCTCAGCCGCTACGAACTGGGCCACCAGACCTCCTTGAGCGCCGCGAGCGTGAGCAACCTGGTCGGCGAACTGCTGGATGAGGGTGTCGTCGAGGAAGCCGGGTCGGTCGAGTCCGACGGCGGCCGGCCGCGCGTGCTGCTGCGCGTCGCCCCGACCTTCGGGTACGTCGTCGGTGCGGAGGTGGGAGAGACCCGCGTCCGCGTTGAGCTTTTCGACCTCGCGATGAAGGTGCTCGCGACGGCGGTCTACCCGATCGAGACGGCGAAGCCTGCTCCCGAGCTGGCCGTGAAGTACGTGCTGCAAGGCCTCAACGCTGTGATAGGCGAGGTCGGGATCTCGCCGGGACAGGTCCTCGGCATGGGTGTCGCCGTCGCAGGTGTTGTCGAGGGGCCCGCGGATGCGATCGTCCACGCGCAGACGCTCGGCTGGGACGCCGTACCGGTGGGTGCGATGCTCGCCGCCGGGACCGACATCCCGATCCAGGTCGACAACGGTGCGAACACCCTCGGCCAGGCCGAGATGTGGTTCGGCGCCGGCCGCGGTGCGACCGATGCCGTGGTGGCGCTGGTCGGCTCCGGCGTCGGCGCGGCCCTTGTCACCGGTGGATCCAGCTACCGCGGCACCCGCAGCAGCGCCGGCGAGTGGGGCCACACGACGATCGTGTACGGCGGTCGCAAGTGCAGGTGTGGCGCCGAAGGATGCCTCGAGGCGTACGTCGGTGCCGAGGGCGTGCTCGAGCGGTTCCAGCTCGCCAACGGCGGACAGCCCGCACCGGGTGGCGACGAGGAGGCAGCCTTCATCGGCCTGCTCGACTCGGTCGGTACGTCGGAGGTCGCGGCCAAGGTGGTCGAGGACACCATCGGGTACCTCGGCGCGGGTTTCGCCAACCTGGTGAACCTCTTCAACCCGGAGCGGATCGTGCTCGGCGGCTGGTCCGGGCTGTTGCTGGGGGAGCGATACCTCCTGCAACTCCGCGAGGCCGTCGGCAAGCACGCGCTCCGTCAGCCGTACGCTCAGGTCTCGATCGAGCTGTGTGAGCTCGGCCGGGACGCCGTGGCGATGGGCGCCGCCACCCTGCCGGTGCTCCGCCTTCTCCGCGAAGGCGGCGCCACCCCGCGCGAACCAGGCCTGGTAGCCCGAACCCGCTGACGCCACCGCTCAAGACGGCCGCTTCGTTCCGGAACGCGGCCGTCTGCTTCTGCGGGTTCAGGACTTCAACTATCCTTTGAAAAAACCTACCTCTACCCCTTGGGGGTCACCGATGGTCGAGCTCTCCCCGCTCCGGCAGGACTTCGTCTGGGGTACCGCCACCTCGGCGTACCAGATCGAAGGCGCGATCGACGCCGACGGCCGGTTGCCGTCGATCTGGGACACGTTCTGCCGGGTGCCCGGCGCGATCGACAACGGCGACACGGGTGACGTCGCGTGCGACTCGTACCGCCGCTGGCCGGAGGATCTCGCCCTGCTGAAGCAGCTCGGGGTGGACGCGTACCGCTTCTCGATCGCCTGGCCGCGGGTGATCCCCACCGGCTCCGGCGCCGTGAACCCGCCCGGCCTGGAACTACTACGACCGGATGGTCGACGATCTGCTTGCCGAGGGCATCAAACCCTTCGTCACCTTGTACCACTGGGATCTGCCGCAGACGCTGCAGGATCTCGGCGGCTGGGAGAACCGCGACACGGCGTACCGGTTCGCGGAGTACGCGGGAGTCGTCGGCGCGAAGCTCGGCGACCGGGTCCGCGACTGGGTGACTCTGAACGAGCCGTTGTGCTCGGCCTGGATCGGCCACTGGGAAGGGCGGATGGCGCCGGGCATCAAAGATCCCGCGATCGCGGTGCGCGCGTCGTACAACCTGATGCTGGCACACGGTCTCGGGGTCGCCGCGCTGCGCGAGTCCGCGCCGGAACCACCGTCGGTCGGGCTCGTCGTGAACCTCAGCCCATGCGAGCCGGCTAGCGCCAGCGCCGCCGACATCCGCGCATCGCAGATCGCCGACGGGCACATCAACCGCTGGTGGCTCGACCCGCTGTTCGGTCGCGGCTTCCCGGCGGACATGACCGAGGTGTACGGCGTGGAGCTCCCCGAGCAGCCGGGTGACGCCGAGATCATCGCGGCGCCGACGGACTTCGTCGGGCTGAACTACTACTTCCGCCAGCTCATCAAGGCCGACGAATCCGTTCCTGTGCTGGGATTCAGCCAGGTCGAGGGCCCGAACCCCGAGCACACGATGCTCGACTGGGAGGTCCACCCGGCCGGTCTCGAGGAGCTGATCCTCCGGCTGGCCAAGGAGTACGGCGCCGAGAAGATCTACATCACCGAGAACGGCTCCGCGTGGGTCGACTCACCCGACGCGTCCTTCATCGTCGAAGACCCGAACCGGACCGCCTACCTGGAAGGCCACCTGGCCGCCTGCGTCCGCGCCGTCGAACAGGGCGCCCCGCTGGCCGGCTACTTCGCCTGGTCCCTGATGGACAACTTCGAGTGGGCCTACGGTTACGCCCCCCGCTTCGGCCTCGCGTACGTCGACTACCCCACCGGTACCCGAGTGATGAAGACCAGCGGCAAGACCTACACCAACCTGATCCAAACCCACCGCACCCCCTGACCCTCCCTCCCTCCCTCTGAAGGGGCAACCCCTCCTCTCGGGGGTTGACCCCCGAGAGGAGCGCGAGCGGGTTGGGGTGCTGGGAGGGCTAGATGGTCCACTTCTGGGCAGGGGTGCCGTTGCAGGTCCAGATCTGTAGGCGGTTGCCGTTGGCGGGGTTGCCGGACGGGACGTCGAGGCACTTGTTCGCCTGTGGGTTCACCAGGTCGTGGGCGCCCGTGTAGGTCCATTGCTGGGCCGGGTTGCCGCTGCAGGTGGCTATCTGGAGCTTGGTGCCGTCGGCGGTTCCGCCTCCGGCGACGTCCAGGCACTTGCCGAGGGCACGGATCGTGCCGTCACCCGGACGGGTCCACTGCTGGGCGCCGGAGCCGTTGCAGTCGTACAGCTGGACCGGCGTACCGTCGGCCGAGTTCGCGGCGGCGACATCCATGCACTTGCCGAGCGCCGTGATCTGGCCGCCACCGCCGCCGCCTCCGCTGAGGCTGCTGACCCGGACGTAGTCGACCGTCATCGTCTGCGGCATCTGCGTGCTGCCGTCGGGGTAGCCCGGCCAGTAGCCGCCCACCGCCACGTTCATGATCATGAAGAACGGGTGGTTGTAGACCCAGGTCCTGCCGCCGAGATCGGCCGGAGTACGCCGCTGGTACTGGACTCCGTCGACGTACCAGGTGATCGAGTTCGGCTCCCAGTCGACCGTGTAGGTGTGGAACCCGTTCCTGAACGGCTGTCCGTTGGGCGAGTTGTACGCCGCGCCGATCCCGCCGGCGCCGGAGTAGCCCGGGCCGTGGATGGTGCCGTGCACGATGTTCGGCTCCCTGCCGATGTTCTCCATGATGTCGATCTCGCCGTCGTTCGGCCAGTTGCCGCCGCCGAGCATCCAGAAGGCGGGCCAGACCCCTTGGGTCCCGGGGATCTTGATCCGCGCCTCGAAGCGTCCGTACGTCTGGGTGAAGGTCTGGGCGGTGAGCAGCCGGGCCGACGTGTACTGGCAGGGGCCGTAGTGGCAGGTGAAGCCGCCGCTCTCCTGGCGCGCCGTGATCACCAGGTTTCCGGCGCCGTCCTTGGCGGCGTTGCGGGTGCTGTTGGTGTAGTACTGCCGCTCGTCGTTGCCCCAGCCGGAGCCACCGATGTCGTAGCGCCACTTGCTGGAGTCCGGCGCCTGCCCGGACGGGCCGTCGAAGTTGTCCTCCCAGATGGTCGGACCCACCGCCGCGGCGGCCATCGGAACACCCGCGCGAGCGGATTCGGGGGCCGCAGTACCGAGGGCCGTCGTACCGGCGGTGGCGGAGGATTGGAGCAGAGCGGTGCCGAGCAGTGCGGCGCCGGCCGCGAGCAGGGCGGTGGTTCGGAATCGGGGACGCTGGAACCTCATGCGTGCCTCATTTCTCGTTCGGCCGGACGGTCGATAGTCCGGCCGTGGGGGCGGGGGCGGGACTGGAACGAGACAGGGAATCGCTGGCACGCAGCTTGGTGTGAGAACGCTCCCACGTCAAGACCAGGCATAAATATAAGTCGTGAAAAAAGTCTCGTTATGGCGTTGACACCGCCCTGTACCGATGGTTACCTCATGGTGACCACCAGTTGCGGCGCGGGCAGACGCCGACACCCGGGGGTCCCATCCGCCCTGTGAAAGCCCTTGAGCAAAAGGGAGATTCCGCCATGCCCCCGAACGGGACCTCACGCCGCGGCACTCGCCGCCGACGCCTTATTCCTGCCCTGGCAGGGCTCGCTACCCTGTGCGTGACCGCGACCGGTCTGAGCATCGGCACCTCGCAGCCCGCGCACGCCGCGGATGAGCAGGTGAACGTCTGGCTGACCACCACGAACGACGCCGGCGGCCGGAACGTGACGCGCGGGCTGCAGCAGCAGGCCCCGGTCAACTTCGGCCCGGCCGGCGGCAGCGCGAACCAGACCGTCAACGTCAACGAGAACACGACGTACCAGACGTTCGAGGGTGGTGGCGCCTCCTTCACCGACAGCGCCGCCTGGCTGCTGAACAGCAGCAACACGATCACCGCGGCGACCCGCAACCAGGTGATGAAGGACCTGTTCGACCCGGTGAACGGCATCGGTCTGGCCTTCACCCGCAACCCGATGGGGGCCTCGGACCTGGCCCGGTTCAACTACTCCTACGACGACACCTGCTGCGACCTGAACGATTTCAGCATCAACCATGACCTGGCGGACGTGGTCCCGCTGACCAAGCAGGCGAAGCAGTTGAATCCGGCGCTCAAGGTCAAGGGCGCGCCGTGGAGCGCTCCGGCCTGGATGAAGGACAACAACAAGTTCACCAACCGCGGCTGGCTCAAGGCGGAGTACTACCCGCTCTACGCGCAGTACTTCGTGAAGTACGTCCAGCAGAACGCGGCGCAGGGGCTGAAGATCGACTACGTGTCGGTGCAGAACGAGCCGACCTGCTGCGGTACGGACGACACCGGCTACGCGTCGATGAACTGGAACGGCGCCGGGCTGCTGAACTTCACCAAGAACCACCTGATCCCGGCCTTCCGGGCGGCCGGCATCACCACGAAGGTGCTGATCCTCGACTACAACTGGGGCAACTACAACGACCTCGGCTCCGTTCCGCTCGCGGATGCCGGGCTGCGCAACGACCCGCTGTTCGGCGGTATCGCGTGGCACGGGTACGGCGGTGACGTGAACCTGCAGACGACGGTGCACAACCAGTACCCGGCCGTGAACCACTACATGACCGAGCACTCCGGCGGCACCTGGATCGCGAACCAGCAGACCGAGGACATGAACAACCTGATCGACTACACCCGGAACTGGAGCAAGTCCTGGGTCAAGTGGAGCCTCGGCCAGGACCAGGACATGCTTCCGTACGTCGGTGCCGGGTGCAACGTGTGCACCGGCCTCGTCACCATCCAGCGCGGTGGGGCCCGGGCCGGCCAGGTCGACAAGACCGTCGAGTACTACACGATGGGACACCTGACCAAGTTCGTGAAGCCGGGTGCGGCGCGGATCCAGTCCGACGCGAACAACTCGGTGAAGAACGTGGCCTGGAAGAACCCGGACGGGTCGAAGGCACTGATCGCCTACAACACCACCGGTGGTTCGCAGTCCGTGCGGGTGAACTGGGGTAACCAGTCCTTCGTCTACACGCCGCTGCCCACCAAGACCTCGGCGACCTTCACCTGGTCCGGCACCCAGAGCGGTGGTGGCGGGGGCGGCAGTGGCCAGATCACCGGTCTGGCCGGCAAGTGCGTCGACGTCGCCGGAGCGAACACCGCCGACGGCACCGTGGTCGACCTGTACGACTGCAACGGTACTGCGGCGCAGCAGTGGACACGGCCCGGTGACGGTACCGTCCGCGCGCTCGGCAAATGCCTCGACGTCAGCGCCGGTTCGACCGCCGACGGCGCCAAGGTGCAGCTGTATTCGTGCAACGGCACCGCTGCCCAGCAATGGACCTATACGAGTGGACGGGATCTGGTGAATCCACAGGCGAACAAGTGTCTCGATGTCACCGGCAACAACTCCGCGAACGGCACACCGCTGCAGATCTGGTCCTGCACGGGCGCCGCGAACCAGAAGTGGAACGCCTGACCACCCACTGACCGGGTGTCCGCACGGGGACACCTCCGGATCGACCGTCACCGCGCCCCCGGTGGCGGTCGATCCGTTTGTACCCCTGGTACCGCGAACGGCGGCCGGGCGCGGGTGTTCGTGCTGCCGGCCGCGGGTTTTCGGGGGGTGGGGTTTGACCCTCCGGTGGCCGGAGGGTGGAGGCTTTGGTCATGACCGCGTCGGTGACCATCGGTGAGTTCTCCCGGCTCACGCATCTGAGCGTGAAAACGCTGCACCACTATCACGAGATCGGCCTGCTCGCGCCGGCCCGGATCGACCCGTCCTCCGGGTACCGGCGATACGAGACCACCCAGGTCCCGACCGCGCAGCTGATCCGCCGGCTCCGGGATCTGCAGATGCCGCTGGCCCAGGTCCGCTCGGTGGTCGAGGCGCCGGACGTCGCGTCCCGGGACCAGGCGCTGCGGCAGCATCTGGACCAGATGGAACAGGAACTCGTCCGCACCCGCGAGGTGGTCGCCTCGCTCCGGTCGATGCTCACACTGCCGATCTCGGACTTCACCGTCGAGTACCGGTTCGTGCCCGCCTTCCGCGCGTACTCCCTGTCCGATCGGGTGGAGAGAACGCGGATCGACGAGTGGTGCGAGACCACCTTCGGCCTGCTCGGCGAGATCGCCGGCACGCACGGGATCACGGCCACCGCGGGAGCGACGTACAGCGACGAGTTCTTCACCGAGGATGTCGGCGAGGTGGTCGGGTTCCTGCCGGTGGCGCCGGACTCCCCGGCGATCGAGCGGGTCGGACTGATCGACCTGCCGGCCTCCTTCTTCGCGGTGACCGTGCACGAAGGGCCGTTCACCGACTTCGACCGCACCTATGGCGCCCTCGGCAGCCACGTCGCGGAGTACTGCGAGATCGCGCCCGGGCCGATCCGCGAGCTGTACGTCGTGGGCCCGGGCGACAACGCCAGGCCCGACGACTTCCGTACCGAGATCTGCTGGCCGATCCAGCGGATTCCCACTCTGAAAGGTTGATTCCCCATGCCCATCACCCTCGAGCACGTCACCTTCGACTGCGCCGACGCCGCCGCGCTGGCCGGCTTCTGGGCCCAGGTGATGTCCCAGCAGGTCGATGCTGACGGCAACGAGTTCTTCGCCACCGTGAACAAGGCGGGCGGCGGACCGGCGCTGATGTTCATCCAGGTGCCGGAGGAGCGGGCCGGCAAGAACCGGCTGCACCTCGACCTCGCGACCGCCGACTGGGCCGCCGAGGTGGACCGGATCGTCGGGCTGGGCGCCAAGCGGGTCGGCGAGTACGACGAGTACGGCGCGCACTGGGTCACCCTCGCCGACCCGGAAGGCAACGTCTTCGACCTCGCCGAGATCCGCTGACTCCGTTGACGGTCCGTTGATTCCCTGACGCGCCTGGCTCCGCACTCCGGCCCGGCGCGTCAGGCGGTGCGCGGTTGGTAGCGGCGACCGTCGGTGGTCGCGCGGTCGGTGCCGACCAGTTCGTCGAGGAGCTCGCGGGCCTTGGGTGTGGACCAGCGGAAGGCCCGGGCCAGTTCGGCCGGGGAGGTGTCGAGCATCGTGTCGAGGTACCGCGCGGCCGCCTGGCTGTGATCGCGGCGGCCGCCGACGTCGAACTGCTCGCAGGTCAGCGTCAGGAGCGCAGCCGGCCACCCGTTGCTGGACTCCTCGACGCCTGCCGTGGTGACGAGCAGGTTGCGCTGCAGTTCAGTGATCGCCCGCTGGTACCTGTTGCGGTCGCCGAGCAGGGAGCGCAGGGCAGCACTCGAGAGCCGCTCTACCGCCAGTGCCTCGGCGATCTCGTGCGCTGCCGGCGACAACTCCAGTTCCTCGTGGTCGTCGAGTTCGCCCGCTCCTGGATAGAGGACGGCTAGGAGTGCGGGGGAGAGGAATGAGCCACGCCCGCCGAGGTAGGCGCCGTACCAGGCCAGTCCGCGGCGGGGGAGTTCGTCCTTCCAGCCCCAGACCTTCTGCTCGTTCTCGCCCATGCCGGTGCCGAACGGCTCGTCATCCTCCCCGGCGACGGCCTCCCACAAGGACGGGCCGATCGGCCGCGGTGCCGGGAAGAGCAGCGCGAAGCCGACGTCCTCGACGAACTTGCCGGCTCGCTGCACCGAGCCGACCCGGCGGCCCCGTACCCACCATCGGCGGGCGCGCTGTTCTTCAGGAGTCACTGGTCGTCGCTCATCCGGTCGAGGTGGGATTCGAGCGCATCCAGGCGGTCGCGCCATAGATCGCGGTACGGCTCCAGCCAGGCGTCGATCTCGACGAGAGGCGCCGGCCGGAGGCGATACCAACGGCGCTGGGCGTCCTGGCGTACGTCGACCAGCCCGGCGTCGCGCAGTACCTTCAGGTGCTTGGACACGGCCGGCTGACTGAGCGCGAGTTGCTCGACCAGTTCCCCGACCGGCCGCTCACCTCCGCGCAGCAGGTCGAGGATCTCCCGCCGCCGCGGCTCGGCGAGCACCTCGAACGTAGTTGCCATACCAGGAATATAACCGCCTGGGCTCCTCGCGACCCATCCTGTTCACCTGCTGGTGCGACTAGGCGTACGGGTCTGTGATCTCTCGCAAGGAGATCAGGGCTTTGCGGAGCTGGGCGGCTTGGGCGGCCCCGAGGTGGGCGGTCCATTCGGCTTCGACCTCGGCGACGACCGCGTCGGCGACGGGCATCGTCCGATGTCCTCGCTCAGCGATCTGGACCAGGCGGGCCCGGGCGTCAGTCGGGTCCGGGACGCGGCGGACGTAGCCGGAGCGCTCGAGTTGATCGACGAGGAAACCGGCTGTCTGTTTGGTCACCCGGGCCTGTTCGGCGAGTTCGGTCAGCCGGGTGCCGTCCTGGCCGATCCGCTGGAAGATCCGCGCCTGGGCGGGGGTGAAGTCGTCGAACCCGGCCGCCGCGAGAGCATCGAACACCCGGTTCTCCAGCGCGCGGTACGGGATGAAGAGCAGCAATCCGAGATTCAGGTCGTCCGGCACCTCCCCATCTTGACCGGTAGTCAGAGAAGCTGTCTAATATAGTTAGAGAGGCTTACTAGATCGTCACGGATATCCGGGGGCCATGATGGAAGTTGAGCAGATCTGGCGGTACGTCGACTCCGAGCGCGCGAGTCTCGCCGAATTCCTGTCGGGGCTGAGCGCCACCGAGTGGACGACGCCCTCCCTGTGCTCGGGGTGGACCGTCCAGGCGGTCGCCGCGCACGTGATCTCCTCGCCCCAAGCCCGGGCCTGGCCCGTGGTGGCCGGCCTGATCCGGTACCGAGGGGACTTCAACCGGCTCATCCTCGAGGAAGGCCAGCGCGCGGCCGCGACGCACTCACCCGAGCAGATCATCGCGCAGTACCACCAGTACGCCGGATCGCGCCGCCACCCACTCGGTACGACGCCGGCGGATCCCCTGCTCGACGTACTGATCCACGGCCAGGACATTGCCATCCCCCTCGGCCGCCGCCGCGAGATGCCACCCGAGGCAGCCCGAGCCGCGGCAGACCGGATCTGGACGAAGTCCTTCCCCTTCAAAGCCCGCAAACGCCTGGCCGGGGTTCGCCTGGTCGCCACCGACATCGCCTGGATCGCCGGCCAAGGCCCCGAGACTCGCGGCCCCATCTCCGCCCTGCTCCTCCTCCTGTCCAACCGCCCCACCCCAGCCCACCCCCGGCTCTCCGGCCCCGGCCTGCCCACCCTCCACCCCACCTCCTCCTGACCCCGGGCCTTCCTCAGGGATTGGGACTCAGGTGCCGAGGTAGCGGAGGATGGCCAGGACGCGGCGGCTGTAGCCGGTGACGTGGTTGAGGGCGAACTTGTCGAAGATCGAGTTGATGTGTTTCTCGACGGCACTCTGCGAGATGAAGAGTTGCTCGGCGATGCTCGGGTTGGTGTGACCTTCGGCCATCGCGGCGAGGACCTCCTGCTCCCGCTTGGTGAGCTGGCTCAGTGGGTCGGTGTGAGTGGTGCGCGCGAGCAGTTGGCGGACCATGTCCGGGTCGAAGGCGACACCGCCGGCGCCGACGCGTTCCAGCGCGGCGAGGAACTCCTCGACCCGCATCACCCGGTCCTTCAGCAGATAGCCGACGCCGTCCTGCTCCGAGGTGATCAGCTCGGTCGCGTACGCCTTCTCGACGTACTGCGACAACACGAGAACGCCCACCGACGGCCAGCGGGAACGGATCGTCAACGCGGCGCGGATGCCTTCGTCGGTGTGCGTCGGCGGCATCCGTACGTCGACCACGATGACGTCGGGCAGGTTCGCTTCGGCGGCGGCTTCGACAGCTTGCACCAGGGAATCGCCATCGCCGACCGCCGCGAGCACCTCGTGGTTCTCCTCGACAAGCAGCCGGGCAAGGCCCACGCGCAAAAGGGTCGAGTCCTCGGCCAGGATCACCCGCACAGCAGCTCCGCTCTCTGGTTCTGGATCACCCGCACGGCAGTTCCGCCCGGATGGTGGTGGGCCCGTCGATCGGGCTGTGGACGCTGAATGTTCCGTCGCCCGCCGCGACTCGACTCGCCAGGCCGCTGAGTCCGCGACCGGTCGGGTCCGCTCCACCTCGTCCGTCGTCCGTCACCGTGACCACCACACCCGGTACGTCGATCGGCGCCGCGGCGGTTCCGGAGGAAGGGGGCGCTTCGGAGGTTGGCGTGAGGGTGATGGCGATCTGGTTGGCGTTGGAGTGTTTCGCGGCGTTGGTGACCGCCTCGGAGACAACGAAGTACGCGACCGTCTCGATCATCGTCGGTGGCCGGGTCGGCAGGTCGTACTGCAAGGTGACCGGGATGCTGGACCGCTCGGCCAGTACGGCGATGACGTCGCGCAGACCGTATTGGTCCAGCACGGTCGGGTAGACCCGCCAGGCGACCTGACGGAGATCGTCGAGCGCCTGCTCGGACTCCTCGTGCGCCTGTCGGACCAGCGCGGCGGCACGCTCGGGGTCGTCGGTACGGCGGGCCCGGCTGAGCAGCAGGCCAAGAGCAACCAGTCGCTGCTGAACCCCGTCGTGCAGGTCCCGCTCGATCCGGCGACGCTCGTCGTTGACCACCTGAACCACTTCGGCGCGGCTCAGGGTCAGTTCGGAGACTCGGCGGGAGAGCACCTCCTCGGCGGACGGGGTGAGGTGCCGGCGGGCCAGCCGCTCGTCCAGGCCGGCGACGCCGACGATGCCCATCACGTTGAGGTAGAGCAGCAGTGCGCCGGGCAACGCGGCCACCAGCACGGTCGCGGAGCTGACCCGGTTGCCGTCCTCCTCGATGAAGGCCCACTCGCCGCCGAAGATCCAGGCGGTGAGCATCGAGCCGGCCACGATCAGGCCGAACAGGAGCAGCAGCACCACGAGTCCGCCGAGAATGCCGGCCGGCCAGTGCCTGGCGACATAGCGGAAGGCGCTGCGGTCGGAGTACGGACCGAGGTCGCGGACCTGGTGGAAGCGGGCCAGCCGGCGTTGCCCGAGGGCGGTGAGTTGCCGCGAGCAACGATGGACGAAGCCGACGACGCGGTCCCGTGAGCGAGGCGCGGCAACGATGGGGAGCAGACCGAGACCGGCCACCAGCAGGAAGGCGAGCTCGGCGATCGCCAGTACGGAACCGAGCGCGACACCCGCCAAGGTGTTCAGGCTCTGCCGCAGCGGTGCTCCCCCGTTCTCGCATGTCGGCAAGGTTAGTGGGCACCGAAGGAGAGCGGACTGTGGTCTTCCACAGTTCTGTACTGTGGAAAAGCCGAGGAAATCTTACGGTCGACCGCAGGGTGCGAGCGGTGTTCGCAGACCTAGCGTCGACGCCATGATCTCGACGAACCAGGTGATGATGACCGCGCTGGCACAAGCGACGCAGGAACCGACCGGTGGAGTGGCCGGCTGGGCTGTCGACCTGATGGACAGGCTGGGAGCCCCGGGCGCCGGCCTCGCGGTGGCGCTGGAGAACCTGTTCCCGCCGCTGCCCAGCGAGGTGATCCTGCCGCTCGCCGGTTTCGCCGCCAGCCGCGGCGACCTCGGGCTCGTCAGCGTCATCCTTTTCACCACCCTCGGTTCGGTGGTCGGAGCGCTCGCCCTGTACGGCGTGGGCGCGGTCCTCGGCCGCGACCGGACCAGGGCGCTCGCAGCGCGCATCCCACTGATGAAACTGGAGGACGTCGACAAGGCCGAGGCGTGGTTCGCCCGCCACGGCGCGAAGGCGGTGCTGATCGGCCGAGTGGTGCCGGTGGTGCGCAGCCTCATCTCGGTGCCGGCCGGGGTGGAGCGGATGCGGTTGTCGCTCTTCCTGGCGCTGACCGCGATCGGCAGCCTGGTGTGGAACTCGGCGCTGATCATCGCCGGCTACCTGCTGGGCGAGAAGTGGAACGTGGTCGAGTCCTACGTCGGGATACTGCAGTGGGTCGTGCTTGCGGCGGCTGTGCTGGCGGTGGTGTGGTTCATCGTGGTCAAGCTCAGGGCCAGGCGTTCACCATCTGAGAATGTCCAGTAGTCCGCTCGACTTTGGTTAGGCTCGAGACCTCACTGTCCAATCCTGGGAGATGCGTCCCGATGCCCTCAGTCGCCTTCGAGCCACGGATCGTGCCGGACCCGCCCGTCTGGCCGCAGTCCGTCGTCACCGTGGTCGGAAACCCCAAGGCGGCGTCGCGGACCGCCGCCGCGGCCGCCGCCGTCGCGGAACTACTCGCCTCCGAGCTCGGTACGCCGTACCGGATCGACGAGTTGGTGGATCTGGTCACGTTCGCGCCGGCGATCTTCCAGGGGGAAGCCGCCTCCGAGGAGAACCGGGAGGCGTTGGACAGCGCGATCGAGCTGGCGTCGTCCGCGTCGGTGCTGGTGCTCGCGACGCCTGTGTACAAGGGCAGCTACACCGGGTTGCTCAAGAGCTTCCTGGATGTGCTGCCGCCGCAGGCGCTGGCGGGGTCGGTCGTGGTGCCGGTGACGGTGTCGGCCGCGCCGAGCCACAAGTTGCTGGCGGATCTTCACCTGCGCCCGGTGCTCGCGGAGCTCGGTGCGAGTGTGCCGACGCCGCCCGTGGCGCTGGAGGAGCGTGACTTCGAGGATCTGCAACTGCCGGTCTCGGCCTGGATCCGCAACAACGCCGGCCTGGTCCAGGCAACAACCATCGCCCTCCAGCCAGTAGCAGAACCCACCCCAGCCCAGTAGCGCGGGCGGAGTCGGGCGTGGTGGTGGTGGGCGAACGCTGAGCGGACGGTTGGGGGGTTGGGGAACGGTCGACGGTTCCCTCGGGCGAGTGGGTGGGGTAAGCCTGAGGGATGTCCGGTATCGAACCCGGCACACCCTCCCTTGCCGGAGGCGTGATCACTGGGGCCGAACAGGTTGGAACCTTCAGCTATCTGGTGGCAGAGGACACCTGGTGGCTGTCGCCGGCGACCTGCGCCATGCACGGGCTGCCGGCCGGATCCCGGGTCACTACCGAGATGCTGCTGGCGTTCAAGCATCCGGATGATCTGATCCCTCCGCGGGAAGTGCTGGAGAAGGTGCTGAGCGAGGGCGAGCCGTTCTGTTTCCCGCACCGCATCGTCGACACGTCCGGGCGGAGCCGGAACATCGTGGTGATCGGCACCACCGCGCGTGACGCCGCGGAGACGGTGAGCAGAGTCGAGGGGTACGCGATCGACCTCACCGACGCCCAGCCATCGCAGGCGCTGCCGGTGGGGACCGAGCTCGTGCAGGCTGAGTTGGAGAACCGGGCGGCGATCGAGCAGGCGAAGGGTGCACTGATGCTCGCCTACGGCATGAGCGCGGACGCCGCGGTCGCGCTGCTGGGGTGGTACGCCGAGCAGTACAACATGCAACTGAACCTGGTCGCCGAGCGGCTCGTACTGCGGCTGAAGAATGCGACGGTCACGGCGTCCGGGATCCGCCGCACCATCGACCGGATGATGCATGACGCCGCGAGAACCGAGGCCGGGACGAGGAGTCCGTTCGAGCCTTGGGAGTTCCGGCTGGGTGTTGGTTGCGGCGAGCCGACGAGGCTGATCGGCTATTCGGTTCTCGCCACTGAGAGCGAGGTCGGCGAGGTGGACGGGTTCCTGGCGTTCGCCGGGCTGCAGGCGCTGATCGTCGATACCAGTGCCTGGGTGGTGGCGCAGCGGATCGCGCTGCCGGTCGGGACCGTGCAGTACGTCGACCACTACGAACACCGGGTCCAGCTCGACTGCAGCCTCGCTGAGATCAAGGCCGCGCCTCCGTCGGATCCCTGCCGTGGCGACCGTGGCAAGTACCTCGTCCGCGTCGCCGACTACTACCGCAGCCTCTACCGCGACCTCGACCTCTGACAGCCGGTACGCCGACGCGGTACGCCGAGAAGGAGGTCAGCTGCAAGAGCACGTCCGGACAGGGGAGAGCGCGGGCCGGGGGTGCCGGCCCGCGCTGGGGGTGGGGTGGTTAGTCCGTTCGAGCGGCGGCTTCGGCGGGCCGGGTGCGAAGGGTGGTGGTGGCTGGGAGGAGGGTGGAGAAGAGGGTCAGGAAGAAGGCCGTGGCGATGATGACCAGGTAGATCCAGATCGGGCCGCTCGGGAACGCCGAGGACGAGACCGCAGCGGCGAAGGGGAGCAGGCTGGCAAGGGCTACCAGGGTGCCGAGGGTGATGCCGGCCAGGGCGACCAGGACACCTTCAGTGGTCAGCATGCGGAGGACCTGGCCGCGGGTGGATCCGGTGAGCCGCTGCAGACCGAACTCGCGGCGCCGCCGGACCGTGGCCGACACCATCGTGTTGACGACCGAGACCGCGGTGTACGCGATCAGCATTCCGACCAGCAGGTAGTTCACCCACGCCTGCGTCTGCAGATCCTGGTTGTTCCCCTCGATCAGCGCGTCCCGGTCGGCCACCTGCACACCCGGATTCGCCGCTGCCAGCTTGGCCAGCGAGGCGTTCACGTCAGCACCCGGCTCGGTCCGGATCAGGATCTGCTTCGCCAGCTTGTCGGTGGTGTGCGCGGCGACGAGTTCGGCCGGCAGCACGACACTCTCGTAGCCACGCTCAGCCGCGAACGTCGCGACCACCCGCAGGTCCACGGAGGCACCGTCGCCCAGCGTCATCTTGATCGACGTACCGACTCCTCGATCGATCTTCAAAGCGACGCGATCCGGCAAGGCCACGGTCGAGCCGGTCAGGCCGGCCAGAGAACCCGAGGTCAGCCGCACCGGCGCAGTACCGTCGGGCCCTTGGGCGCTGATGCCTTGCAGCGGGGCGCCCTCCTCGTCGAAGGGTGCGTTCCGTGGCTCGTCGATCACGCCGACGCTGGTGACATAGGCGGACGCGCTCGCCACGCCCGGCAGACCCTGCACCTCGGTCAGTAGCGAAGGCGACAGCCCGGCTCCGGTGGAGGCGAGTACCGCGTCGGCCCGGAGGTCCTTGGTGAACGCCTTCGAGGCCGCATCCACCTGTGTGGTCTGCATGTAGATGTTCGCGGTGGCGATTCCGACCGCCAGCATGACCGGCATCACCGCGGCCGACATCGCGACGGATCGTGCCGTCACGTTGAGGATCGCGAGCCGTCCGTTCACCCGGCTCACCGCGTACAGCGGCCAGCGCAGTACGGCGAGGACGGCTTTCGTGGCGACCGGACCGAGCAGGGCGACGCCGACGGCCCAGCACAGCACCGCAGGTCCCGCAGTGGCACCCGCCAACGGCCCGCTCATCACCGCGCCGGTGACGATCACCAGGGCGAGTCCACCGGCCAGGAACAGCAGACCGAAGAGCAACCGCACCCAGCTGAACCACTTCCGTTGCAGCGAAGCCTCGACCAGCGCCTCGACCGGGCGGATCTTGGCCGACCGGCGTCCGGCGATCAGCGCCGCGCCGACAGCAGCCAGTACTGCGGCCCCGGCGCCCGCCGCGAAGGGGATCAGCCCTTGATAGAAGGTGACGACGGGGCTGGCCACGCCGTTCGCGGCCAGCCGGTCGAACAGGAACCGCCCGAGCAGCACACCAGGCACGCAACCCACCAGTACTGCGGGCAGCGAGACCACCATCGCCTCGCCCAGGATCATCCGGCGCACCTGGCCCGGCGTGGTCCCGATCCCGCGCAGCAGCGCGAACTCGCGTTGCCGGTGCTGGGCGGACAGCGCCAGCGTCGAGGCGACCACGAACATCATCGTCATCGCCGCGATCCCACCGAACGAGCCGGCGACCGCGATCAGAGTCTCCTTGGCCTGAGAGGCGTCCGGGTGCTCGACCAGGCCGCGATCGATCCCGGACAGGGCGGAGACGCTGCCGTCGGCCTTCTCGATGTTCTTCCGGAGCGTCTTCAGGTCGGTGCCCGGAGCAACCAGTACTCCGAGCGCGGAGTACTGCCCCGGACGCTCGGCGATGCGGGTCGCGTCGGTGGTGGAAAAGAACGTGTTACCCGCCGGCCCAGCGGCGATTCCGCTGACCCTGAAGGAAGTTGGCTTGCCTTGGGCAAGGAGTTGGACGTTGCCGCCGACCCGCGCACCGAGCTGCCCGGCGGTGGTGGCATCGAGAACCACCTCGCCCGCGCGGGGCGCAGTACCGGACTGCAGGGTGTAGGGCGCGAGCCGGGCGGAGTCCCAGTTGTGACCCTCGGACGGCATCGGCGACGGACCCCGCAGCACCGGCGCGGGGAAGGTGAGGTCGCCGATCACGTCGGTGACGCCGTCGAGCCCGCGGATCTTGTCCACCACAGTCGCGGGGACACCGACCTGCTCGACCAGCGGAGTGGCGTCCTCGGCGCCTGGACGCAGGTGGCTTTGTTTGCCAGAGACAACGATCGGAGCTCCGGCCAGCCGCTCCGGCGGAACGTTCGACCGGATGCCGGTCTCCATCAGGCCGCCGCAGGCCAGCACGATCGCGGTGCCGAACACGACCGCGACGAAGGTCGCGATGAAACCGCCCTTGCGGTAGCGCAGGGTGCGCAGAGCGAGGCGGATCATCGGCCGGCCGCCCTGGCCATCGATGCGACGGACGCGGCGCGGGCGCCGAGGTGGGTCATCCGGTCGGCGACCTGCTCGGCCGTCGGCGCGATCAGGCTGCCCGCGAGAACGCCGTCGGCGAGGAAGACCACCTGGTCGGCGTACGACGCGGCGACCGGGTCGTGCGTCACCATCACCACGGTCTGTCCCTGACTGCGAACGGGTTCGCGGAGCAGTTCGAGGACGTCGGCCGCGGTCTGGGTGTCCAGTGCGCCGGTCGGCTCGTCGGCGAAGATCACCGCGGGCCGGGCGACCAACGCGCGGGCGATCGCGACGCGCTGCTGCTGTCCGCCGGACAGTTCGCCCGGACGACTCTTCTGCTTGTCGCCGAGGCCGACGCGTTCCAGCACGTCGCGGACGGCGGCGCGGTTCGGACGGCGGCCGTCGAGCTCCTGCGGCAGCGTGACGTTCTGCCAGACCGTGAGGGCCGGCAGCAGGTTGAACGACTGGAAGACGAAGCCGATCCGCTCGCGGCGGAGCTCGGTCAACTGCTTCTCGTTGAGCCCGGCGAGCGGCTGGTCGTCGATCGTCACCGTGCCGGAGGTCGGCCGGTCCAGCCCCGCGGCGCAGTGCAGGAAGGTGCTCTTGCCGGAACCCGAGGGTCCCATCACCGCGGTGAAGGTGCCGCGGGCGAAGCCGATGCTGATCCCGTCGAGCGCGACGACGGCGTTGTTACCCCGGCCGTAGATCCGGCGTAAGTCGTGCAGGACGACCGAATCGCCTGTCCTGCTGATGGTTTGCTGCTTGCGCCTCATGGCCAACCCCTTGTGTGCTCCGACTGACGAGCACGACGCTACGGACGCGCGAGCAGCCTCCCCAGGGAGCTGGGCAGCCGATCGGGGTAGTGCTAACTCCCCTGTTCGAGGGCGCCGAGTTCGGTCAGCAGGTGGCTCTCGACCAGCTTCACCAGGCCCTCGTGCCGAGCGCCGGTGTAACCGCGGGGCGTCCCCTCGACGAGCATGATCAGGTAGAGGTAGACGCGGTACAGCGAGAGCTTCTCTCGGTCGACATCCGCGCCGTAGCCGGCCAGCAACTCGTCGTCGAGGCCGCTGAGCAGCGACAGCGAGACGAACTCGGCCACCGGGTCGCCCCAGAACGCCCGCTCACCGTCGACGAGTCCGGTGATCCGCCCGTCCTCGACGAGAACGTTGCCGTCCCACAGATCGAAGTGGATCAACCGCGGCGTCCGTACGTCGTCCAGCAGGTCCTTGCGGTCGAGGGCCGCCTGCCAGATCTGCTCGGCCGGGCGTGGCAGCCGTACGGCGTACCGCTCGGCGTCACCGAGAACGTCGTCCACCATCGACAGGAAGGCCTCGCTCCACCGCTGCACGAGGCCCTTCTGCGGATAGCCGAAGCCGGTCCCAGTCACCTCGTGCAGGCTCGCCACGATCCCGCCGAGCTCACCCCGTACTCCGGCGCCGGCCCCCGCGCTCTGCAACGTCGTACCGGGGAGGGCGGTCATCAGCAGGTAGTCCTCGCCCTCGTGCACGACCTCGGGGACTGGGGCCTTGCCGAGCGCCGCGCGGTAGAACTCGGCCTCGGTGTGGATCAGGTCCTGCTCGTAGGTGAGCCCCGGCGCGTCCGGGTCGGGGGAGAGCTTGAGGATCAGGTCTCCGTCGGGTCGGCCGATCCGGTAGACCGTGTTGAAGGTTCCTTCGGTCAGCTCTTCGGAGGAGGCTGCGGGACCTACGCCGGCTTCCGCCAGCAGTTCGTCGAGGCCCGCACGATCCAGTTGCCGCTTGTTGCTCATCAAAGGTCCTCTGTCGCCGCTCTGGTGTTCCCGCTCCGGTTGATGATGGGGATCAACGGGGGAGGAGGGCGGCAAGGCCGGCGGTGTAGGTCTGCGGAGTCACGTCTCCGAGGATCAGCCGCTGCAGGATGAAGCCGGGGATCAGCCCGAAGAGGACCTGGGCGATGTACTCCGGGTCGGTGTCCGGGTCGACCGTGCCGTCGGCCTGCGCGCGCCGGGCGACCTCGACGAAGTGGCCGCGGAGCATCCGGTACTTCTCGCTGGCGATCGCCTTGATCGCGTCGTTGTGCAGCGCCTCCGCCCAGGCCTGGATCCCGACCTTCGTCACGTCGCCACCCGCTTGACCGGCGACGAAGGCGACGTGCTCGACTGCCGCCTCGAGGGCGGCGAGCGGGGTCAACGGCTCCTCCCGGGCCAGGATCTCCTCGAACAGCCGGTCCACCGAGCTCAGCGCGTCGTCGGCGATCGCCGCGACGATCTCGTCCTTGCTCTTGAAGTAGCCGTAGACGGCGCCCGCGGACAGGCCGGACGCGCGGATCACGTCGGCCATCGTCGTCTTGTGGAACCCCTGCTCGGCGACGCAGGTCCGGGCCGCAGCGACGATCTGCTGACGGCGCGCGAGCCGGTGCTCGTCGGAGACCTTGGGCATGACTGAAACATAAAACGAATGTCCGTTCTTGACAAGTCAGCTGAACGCCGTCAGGCTCGAACTAATAAAGAACGTTCATTCCTTTTGTTTGAGGAGCTGACCGAGATGTCTGACCCAACCGTCGCCGAGGAGAGCCGCCGGCCCCCGGTGGTGGCCGTCGTCACCCTGCTCACCGCGCTGCTCACGGTGCTGTTGATCGCGTTCGCCTGGCCGGCCGCGCGCTCGGAACCGCGCGACCTGCCGATCGCCGTGTCGGGACCCCAGCTGGCGGTCGCGCAGGTGCAGGGCGGGCTGGAGCAGGCGATGCCCGGTGGGTTCGAGGTGACCGCCGTGCAGGATCGCGCTGCCGCCGTCAAGGCGATCGAGAACCGCGACGTGTACGGCGCGATCGTGCTCGACCCGCAGAACCCCGAGGTGCTCACCGCCTCGGCCGGTGGGCCCGCTGTCGCGCAGATCCTCACCCAGCTGTCGTCGCGGTTGGCCGCTCAGAACCAGGAGGCCGCGCCCAAGGTGACCGACGTCGTACCGCTGCCGCAGGATGATCCGCGGGGTGCCGGGCTGGCGGCCGGGGCGTTGCCGCTCGTGCTCGGCGGCATCATCGCCGCCGCGGCGCTGACCCAATTGGTCAAGGGTGGAAGCCGCCGGATGGCCGGAGCGGTCACGTTCGCGGTCACCGGGGGACTGGCGCTGACCGCCGTGCTGCAGTACTGGCTGGGCTCGCTCGAGGGGACCTACTGGGTCAACGCGAGTGTGATCGCGCTCTCGATCGGAGCGATCAGCCTCACCCTGCTGGGCCTCGAGTGGCTGTTCGGCCGAGTGGGTCTGGCCGTGGGCGCCGCGACGATGATGCTGCTCGGAAATCCGCTTTCGGGTCTCACCAGCGCTCCGGAGATGCTTCCCAGCGGTTGGGGTGCGCTCGGGCAGCTTCTGCCGCCCGGAGCAGCCGGTACTGCGTTGCGCTCCGTGAGCTTCTTCGACGGGGCCGGGTCCGCCGGGCCGTTCCTGGTCCTCACCTGCTGGTTCGTCGCCGGACTGGTGCTCTGCGGCCTCGGCGCGATGCGCAGCCGCACCCGGCGCGTCGTACCTGCTCGTCACGAGGCGTCACCCGTTACCGTCTGACAGATGACTGCGCGGTGACCGGATCGTTACGAGCCGGTCACCGCGCAGCAGCGCCTGAACGGGGACAACGTTGTCTGTCAACCATTGACTTCACTGGTCTGGGACTCCTACCGTCACGGGAAAGCCCGCTAGATCGGGCTGTCGGACCGGGATGACAACGATTGCCCGAAGGTGGATGTAATGGCCATGAAGAACGGTTTCAAGCGGGCGGGTGTACTCGCCGTCGGCGCGCTCCTGCTGGGGGTCTCGGCCTGCAGCCAGGGATCGACGACCAAGACACCGGAGGCGGGCAGCTCACAGAGCGCCGGTCCGGCGAACATCAAGATCGCCTACCAGCAATGGGGGCCCGGCACGGTGATGAAGAACTTCCTCACCGGCGCGAAGGCCGAGTACGAGGCCGCCAACCCCGGCTCGAAGGTCGAGATCCTGCCGATCGTGGCGAGTGAGAACGACTACTACACCAAGCTCCAGCTGATGATGCGGTCGCCGAACACGGCGCCGGACATCGTCTACGAGGACACCTTCCTGATCAACTCCGACATCACCGCGGGGTATCTGAAGCCGCTGGACGACTACATCAAGGGCTGGTCGGACTGGTCCCAGTTCGAGGACACCGCGAAGGGTGCCGCGAAGGGCCAGGACGGCAAGACGTACGGCGTACCGGACGGCACCGACACGCGGGCGCTCTGGTACAACAAGCAGCTGTTCGCCAAGGCCGGGCTGCCGGCCGACTGGCAGCCGAAGACCTGGGACGACGTGCTCACCACCGCCCGGACGATCAAGTCCAAGGTGCCTGGCGTGATCCCGCTGAACGTCTACTCCGGCAAGCCGATGGGTGAGGCGTCCGCCATGCAGGGCTTCGAGATGCTGCTCTACGGCACCAAGGACACCCTCTACAACTTCGACCAGTCCAAGTGGGTGGTCGGCAGCCAGGGCTTCAAGGACTCCCTGAACCTCGTCAAGACCGTCTTCAGCGAGGGCCTGGCCCCGCAGCCGAAGCAGTCGCTCGACCCGAACTGGGGCAACAAGGTCGGCAGCGACCTGCTGCCGAACAGCAAGCTGGCGATCGCGCTCGACGGCTCCTGGCTCTACAACAACTGGCAGAAGACCGGCGCCAAGCCGTGGCCGCAGTGGACCGAGGTCCTCGGCCAGACCGCAATGCCGACCCAGGGCGGCGAGGGCAAGGGCAAGGTCAGCCTCTCCGGCGGCTGGACCTGGGCGATCCCGGCCAAGTCGAAGGCGCCGGACGCCGCGTGGAACTTCATCAAGACCCTGCAGACGCAGAAGAACGCGACCAAGTACGCCACCGACGGCGCGCAGATCGCGGTCCGCAAGGACGTCGCCGCCGACGCCGGCTACAAGTCGTCCGCGAAGAGCACCCAGTTCTTCACCGACCTGGTCGGCGTGACCGTCTACCGGCCCGCGCTGCCGGAGTACCCGAAGGTCTCCAACGAGATCATCACCGCGATGGAGGCCGTGATGACCGGTCAGTCGTCGCCGGAGGAAGCCGCGAAGAACTACGACGAGGCGGTCGAAGGCATCGTCGGCAAGGACAAGACGACCACAGAGAGCCAGAGCCAGTAAGCAGAGCCTTCGAAGGGATTCCCCTGTGACGACGTCTGCTACCGCGGTGTCCGTTTCGTCCGGCGAGAAAGCCGGACGGAGCGGTCCGCCGCGCTTCGCGAAGACCGTCAAGATGTTGCCGTTGGCACCGGCCATCGGGCTGATGCTGGTCTTCCTGGCCGGCCCGATCCTGTACTGCATCTACGCCGCGTTCACGAACATGGCGCTGACCGGCACCGGCGCGGCGAACGTGAAGTTCGTCGGGCTGGACAACTTCCGCAAGGCCTTCGGCAGTTCGGCCTTCACCAACTCGATCTGGCTCACCCTGGTCTTCACGCTGGTCTCGGCGATCATCGGCCAGAACACCCTGGGGCTCGGGCTCTCCCTGCTGATGCGCCGGTCGACGAAGCTGGTGCGCAACTTCGTCGGTACCGCGGTGATCGGCGCCTGGGTGCTGCCCGAGGTGGTCGCGGCGTACCTGCTCAGCGCGTTCTTCAACGACGACGGCACCCTGAACGTGATCCTGCACAAGGTCGGGCTACCCGGCCAGGACTGGTTGTACGCGGCACCGATCATCGCCGTCTCGTTGGCGAACATCTGGCGCGGTACGGCGTTCTCGATGCTGGTGTACTCCGCGGCGCTGAGCGAGGTACCGAAGGAGATCGAGGAGTCCGCCGAGATGGACGGCGCCTCCGGCGGGCGGCGGCTGCTCTGGGTGACGCTGCCGATGATCTCCCGCGCGATCATGACCAACCTGATGCTGATCACGCTGCAGACGCTGAGCGTCTTCGGCCTGATCTACGCGATGACTCGCGGTGGTCCCGGGACCAAGAGCCAGACGCTGCCGCTCTACATGTACGAACAGGCGTTCAGCTTCTCGCAGATCGGCTACGGCACCGCGATCGCGCTGGTGATGCTGGCGATCGGCGCGGTGTTCTCGCTCATCTACCTACGTGGACTGAACTCGGAGGCCGCATGATCGCCCGCGACCGTGTCAGCAAGCTGACCGCGAACCTCATCCTGCTGGCGATCGGGGTGCTGTTCGTCCTGCCGCTGCTGTGGGTGCTGTTCGCGTCGATCAACCGGACGGCGGGACTGCGGGTCGAACTCCCGACCAGCCCGACCTTCGAGAACTTCCGCGCCGTGCTGAACACCGACACGACGTACCGGCCGGTCTTCAACGGCATCGTGCTGTGTGGCGGCGCCGCGCTGCTCACGATGATCTGCGCGGTGCTCGCGGCCTACCCGCTGTCGCGGTTCAAGACGAAGTTCAACCGGCCGTTCCTGCTGACCGTGCTGTTCTGCACCGGCCTGCCGATCACCGCGGTGATGGTGCCGGTGTACGGGCTGTTCGTCCAGCTGAACCTGATCGACACCCTCGGTGGCACGATCATGTTCATGGCGACAGCCTCGCTCCCGTTCGCGATCTGGCTGACCAAGACGTTCATGGACGGCGTACCGATCTCGCTCGAGGAAGCAGCCTGGGTCGACGGTGCCGGCAGCATGCAGGCCCTCTACCGCATCGTCCTCCCGCTGATGTGGCCCGGGATCGCGGTCGTGCTGATCTTCACCTTCATCGGCATGTGGGGAAACTTCTTCGTCCCCTTCATGCTCCTGCTCTCCCCTGAGCGCCTCCCCGCCTCAGTCAGCATCTTCACCTTCTTCGGCCAGTACGGCGAACCCAACTACGGCCAACTCGCCGCCTACTCCCTCATCTACACCTTCCCCGTCCTCGTCCTCTACCTCCTCCTGAGCCGCAAGCTCGGCGGGGCCTTCGCCCTGGGCGGCGCCATCAAGGGCTAGTACTCCGCCCCACGCGGCTCCTCCGTCGCCGCTCCACAACTGCAGGTGGTTTTGTGCCGCGCTGGCTCCAAGCCAGCGCGGCACTCTGCGTACAGGACACGCAGGCACGAGGCCTCGGCCACCAGGGGCCCAGGCAGCAGCTCAGTCGCCCGCTCCCACCCACCCCGGGGCCGCGCGGCCCGGCTCGTCTGACGAGACATCCACCGCGACGCTGCGGCTCGGGCTGTACCGAACGACAGGACGTGGTCGCTCGCGACGCCAACCTCCACGCGTGCCGAGGCGGTCGAGGCGCAGAAGGGATGCAGTACTCGCTGTCGCTCCGTACGCCACTCACCCATCGTCGGAAATTGCCAGACAGTGCGCCCCGCCTTGAAGAACCGCACCGCTGGGTCGTCACGGAGACCATCGCCTGACCACTCCAGCTCCACCGCCTGATGTCGCGGAGGGAGTTGGCGGCGTAGTACCGGGGTGGTGTGCGCTGGTGGCGAACGATCGTGGGTGGGGGCGGGGGAGCACGTAGGGTGGCGACATGCCGCTGACTTACCCCCTTGCCGAGCAGACGTTGGACAACGGGTTGCGCGTTGTCGTCAGCTCTGACCGGGCTGTGCCGATCGTCGCTGTGAATCTCTGGTACGACGTGGGGTCGCGCCACGAGCCGCCGGGTCTGACCGGGTTCGCGCACCTCTTCGAGCATCTGATGTTCCAGGGATCGCGCAACGTCGAGTCCGGGCAGCACTTCAGCCTGCTGGAGAACGCCGGCGCCAGCCTCAACGCGAGCACCTTCTTCGACCGCACCAACTACTTCGAGTCGCTGCCCAGCGGCGGGCTCGATCTGGCGTTGTGGCTCGAGGCCGACCGGATGGGTTACCTGCTCGACGCGGTGAACCAGGAGAACCTCGACAACCAGCGCGACGTGGTGAAGGAGGAGAAGCGGCAGAGCTACGACAACCGGCCGTACGGTGACTCGTACGAGCGGCTCGTCCGGCTCGCCTTCCCCGACGGCCACCCGTACGCGCACATGACGATCGGCTCGATGGAGGATCTGAACGCCGCGAGTCTGGAGGACGTGCAGGCGTTCTTCCGCCGGCACTACGGGCCGAACAACGCGGTCCTGACGATCGTGGGCGACGTGTCCGAGGAGGACGCGTTCGACGCGGCCAAGCGGTACTTCGGTCAGCTGCCGGCGATCCCGGAGCCGCCGGCCGCTCCGGACGGGACGGTCGGTCCGCTGGAGGGAGTGTTCCGCGACGACGTGGTCGAGGACGTCCCGTCGGACCTGATCACGATGATGTTCCGGCTGCCGGTGGACGGCTCGCCCGAGCTGGACGCGGCGGGGCTCGCGCTCGACGTGCTCGCCGGCGGTCAGAGCGGCCGGCTGAACCGCCGCCTGGTCCGCGACGAGCAGATCGCGCAGTCGGTGTCGGGTGGTGCGCTGCCGTTGATCGGCGGTGTCTCGTTCGGCACGCTGACCGGCATCGCGTCGGACGGCATCGACCTGCAGCAGGTCGAGGGCGCGCTGGTCGAGGAGGTCGAGAAGCTCGCCGAGGGCGGGATCACCGCCGACGAGCTGCTCACCGTGCAGGCGCAGGCCGAGCGTGACTGGCTGGAGCAGTTGGCCACCTGCGCGGGACGCGCCGACGAGATCTCGCACCACGCGTTGCTGTTCGGCGACGCGAACCGGATCAACACCCGGATCGACCAGATCCGCGCGGTCACCACCGAGCAGGTCCAGGCAGTCGCGCAGCAGTGGATCCGCGCCGGCGGCCGCGCCCAGGTGACCTACCGCCGCCCGGAGACCGCAGGCCAGGAGACCGCGGGAGACCAGGCGAGCGCCGAAGCACCGGAGACCGCCGCAGTGCCGGCGAGTGCCGGGGAAGCAGGGGAGCAGGAATGACGAGCCAGGCCTTGACCACACCGCCCGCTGTCGCGCCGCCGCGGCCGTGGAAATTCCCGGCAGCGACCAGTACGGCGACCGCGGTTGGGACGCCGGTCCACGTGTTCGACCGGCCGGGGCAGTACGTCGCCACCGTGCGGGTCACGATCGCCATGCCGCTGGTGGCGGAGCCGCGTGAGCTCGAGGGGGTCGCGACGATCATGTCGCGCACGCTCGACGAGGGCACCGAGCTGAAGTCCGCCAACGAGTTCGCCGCCGCCCTGGAGCGCCACGGCGCGGCGTACGGGGTGGATGTCAGCTCGGACGCGCTGCACGTGGAGATCTCTGTGCCGGTGTCCCAGCTGGCGCCGGCCGTGAAGCTGCTCGCCGAGGCGATCACCCGGCCGGCCTTCAACCGGGCCGACGTCGGGCGGCACGTGACGATCCGGCTGGGCGAGATCAACCAGGAGCGCGCCAACGCGGGGTACCGGGCACGCGAGGCGTTCGCCGCACACCTGTTCGACGCGCAGACCCGCCGCTCCCGCCCGACCGCCGGTACTCCGGACACCATCCGGCCGCTCACCAACGTCGAGGTGGCCCGGTTCTACCGGGAGAACATCGGTCCGGCGCGAGCGCAGATCCTGTTCGCGGGTGACGCCACCGGCGTCGACGTGGCCGGCATCATCGACGACGCGTTCGGCTCGTGGACGTCCGAGGCAGGCTCGGCGATCGAGACTCCCGAGCCACTGTTCATCACCGGAGACCGGCTCGTGCTGGTGGACCGGCCGGGTTCGGTGCAGAGCCAGTTGCTGATCGGCTGCCCGGGACCGGATCGCCGCGAGGACATCTGGGGAGCGGCAGCGGTCGCGAACCACGTCGTCGGCGGCACCATCACCTCCCGCGTCGACACCGTCCTGCGCGAGGAGAAGGGCTACACCTACGGCACCCGGACCAGCTTCACCGCGCCGCGCAAGGGTGGCACCTTCAGCCTCGGCGGCTCGGTCCGTACCGAGGTGACCGGCGCGGCGATCACCGACGCGCTGCGGATCCTGCGCGAGGCCCGCGACGGCCTCACCGAGCGCGAGGTCCGGGAAGCCCAGGACAGCCTGATCCGTACCGCGCCCTTGCGGTACGAGCAGGCGGACTCCATCGCCCAGCAGGTCGGCAGCAACATCGCCGCGGGTGTTCCGCTCGACTTCGCGGACACCTACCTCGCCCAGATCGCCGCGACCACCGCCGAGACGGCCACCGAGGCCTACCGCCGGTACGTCGGAACCAACGGGCTGCTGGTGGTCGTCGTGGGGGAGGCCAAGGACGTCCGCGACCAGCTCACCGGGCTGGGGATGGGCGACATCACCGAGCTGAGCTGACGGCTGACTACCTTCTGGTCAGGTTCGGGGACCTGTTCGCGGGCACCCTGTTCGCCTTCAGCCGGGCCTGAGCCTGACCCCGGAGCTGGACCTGAGCCGGTCCGATCCGGTCAGCTGTTTGCCGGACCGGGCAGCACCCCGCGCTTCGTAGTACGCCGGCGCCGCGACCCGTAGTACTGCGGGCCGCGGCGCTTGGTGCTACTTGGGGGCGACCAGGCAGGTGGTGCCGTGGTCGCCGAGGCTCCAGCTGTCCTCGGTGGGGTGCAGGTACCAGATGTCCGACGGCTGGTTGGCCGGCTGCTTGAGCGCCTTGAACCGGTCGGTGCAGCCCTTCTCTGCCGCCGCCTGGACCTGGGCGAGCCCGGGCCACTTGCCGGCGGGCAGGTCGAACACCGCGTACACCTTGCCGCCGTTCGGCTGGTTGCAGGGCTGCACCTTGATGTCGCGGACCTCGCCCTCCTTGATCTCCGTCACGCAGTCGCCGACGCGCAGCTTGCTCGACGACACGTTCTGCGTGGTGGTGACCTGTCCGGAGGCGTCCCGGTCCGGCTCGGACGGACTGATCAGGGCAGCCGCGGCGATGAAGCCCGCCACCCAGAGGCCGGCGAGCGCCATACCGGCGATCGCGAGGCCCTTGCCCTTGTCGCCGGTCTTGGCGATCTTCGTCAGCGCGATGATGCCGAGCACGATCGCGACCGGCACGAACGCGAACAACCCGAAGATGAAGGTCAGGATCGCCAACGTGCTGGTACCGCGCCGCTGACCCGGCTGGTTGCCGCCCGGGTACGGCTGGAAGCCCTGCCCCGGTGGGTATCCACCTTGCCCGTACCCGCCTGGCCCAGGCGGATAGCCGCCTTGCCCCGGGGGATACCCACCCGGCCCGGGCGGCCCCGCCTGCCCGTAGCCGCCCTGGCCGGGCTGTGGGTAGCCCTGGGGCGGCGGGTAGCCCTGGCCCGGCGGCGGGTAGCTCTGGGCGGGCTGGTTCGGGTCAGCAGGCGGGTAGGGCGGGCCACTGCCTTTCGGAGGTTCGGTGTAGCCAGGGTCTTGTGGCCCGGGCGGTCCGACCGGTCCGGTCGGCGGTGGTGTCGGCTCCATACCTGGCAATGTAGTCCCGGCCGGGAGCACGGCAGGCCGGACGACCCGGCCGCGGCCGAGTTGTCGCCGTACCGATGGAAGGCGGTGAGGTCAACCTGAGATGTAGTTGGAGAGTTGCTCGCGCTCGAACTCCAGCTCGCCGATCCGGGTCTTGACCACGTCGCCGATGCTGACGATGCCGGTCAGGGAACCGTCGACGACGACCGGGACGTGCCGGATCCGGCGGTCCGTCATCAGCCGCATCAGGTTGTCGATGTGATCGTCCGGACCGCAGGTGTGCACCTCGGAGGTCATGATCGCGCTGACCCGGACCTCGCCCGCGTCCGGAGTACCGTGCATCAGCCGCACCACGTCGCGCTCGGAGACGATGCCCGCCAGGGACCTACCGTCCGGACTCACCACCACCGCACCGACGTTGTGCTCGGCGAGCAGCGCGAGGAGTTCGGTGACGGTGGCTTCTGGGGAGATGGTGACGACCTGGTTGCCTTTACCGCGCAATACGTCGTTGATCTTCACGGAGCCTCCTGCTGTTCGACGGAGCCCAATACCCAAATGTAGCGAGATCCGGCCGTGAACGGCAGGTCTGGCAGAATGCGGATGGTGACCGTTGCCCGCCCCGCCCGCTGCAGCCACGGCTCGGTCCCGTCACGTCCGGTGACGGGTTGACCTGGCGCGACGACCTCGCAGTACTGCGTCACCGCGACGTCCGAATCTTCGTCAGCGCCCGCTTCGTCTCGCTGCTGGCTCCTCGATCGTCCCGATCGCGCTGGTGTTCGCCGTCCTGGACGTGTCGGACGAGGCGACCGCGGTCGGCATCGTGCTGGCCGCCCGGAGCATCCCGAACGTGGTGTTCCTGCTGATCGGCGGTGTGATCGCCGACCGGCTGCCGCGCCGCCTGGTGCTGGTGGTCGCGAACACCGTCAGCGGCCTGACCCAGGCGCTCGCCGCCGGCCTGATCCTGTCCGGGCACGCGCGGATCTGGCAGCTGGCCGCGATCGAGGCGGTGAACGGGATCGCCGCCGCGTTCGTGACGGTGCGGTGATCGCGGACGACACCTTCGGCCGGGTCGGCTGGGCGTGGTCAGTGCCGGCTTCGGCGCCGGATTGATTGCCGGGGGCATCTTGATGATCCGGGTCAAGCCGCGCCACCCGCTCCGCCTGGGCATGGCCGGCATGCTCGTGTCGGCACCGATGTTCGTCTGCCTGGCGCTGGTGCCGCACACGCTGACGACCGCCGCGGCGGCGTTCCTGGTCGGCCTCGGCTTCGAGTTGTTCGGCATCGGCTGGGAGACCGCGCTCGGTCAGCACATCCCGCTGGACCAAATCTCCCGCGTCGCGTCGTACGACATGCTCGGCTCCTTCATCGCCAGCCCGATCGGCCAACTGGCCGTCGGCTACCTCGCGGCAGTCCTCAGCATCAAAGCGGTCGAACTCTACGGCCGCCACCGTCCACCTCCTGATAGTCCTGGCAACCCTCGCCGTCCCCTCCGTCTGGCTCCTCCAACGCCACACCACCAACTAGTACTCCGCTCCTCCGCCGCCCGTTCTCCGGGCCGTGGCGCCGAGCTGCGACCACCGAGGACTTCGCCGGGATCAAGGTTCTGAAGGCAAGTGCGCGGTCACAAACCAGGCGCGTACCCGGTCTTTGTTTGGAGAGCGACGTCAGGCAGCAGGACGTCCGTCGTCGACCGAGGAGGCACTGATGAGCACCACTCCCCAACGCCGGGGCGAGTTGTGGGTTCTGATGCAGCTCCGTCGTCTCGGACTCGGGCGCAATCCGTTGCGTCGAAGGGCGGACCGGCTCGAGTCCGCGGTCCTCCTCTGCGCACTGGTGGCAGCTCAGCTGGTGATTCCCGCGGCGGTGGCTTTCGGTACGACGATCCGCAATCGCGCCGAAGACACGGCAGCCCGGCGACGGGCTGAGTTACAACCGGTCCAGGCCCGAACACTCGAGGACACTGCAAGAGCCACCCCCTCAACCCTGGGACAGATCGCCACGGGGGCTCGGGTCCAGTGGTTCGACGCTTCGGGATCCCCGCGAGAGGGGTCTGCCGATATCCTGATCGGTACTGAGGCGGGCACTGAACTGACGATCTGGCTCGACCGGACCGGAGCGATGGTCCGCGCTCCCCGGGAGTCCGCCGACAGCGCTGCTGTTGGCGTCGTGGCCGGAGTCACCATGCTGATGCTCGCTTGGCCGTTTCTGTGGGGCTTGTTCCGGCTGGCGCGGCTGCTACTGGATCGCCGCCGCGCGCAGGACTGGGGGCGCGAGTGGGAACAGGTCTCGCCGCGCTGGACACGAACGGAGTAGTACGCCCGGGCGCCCATGCCCAATTCGCTGCTGAGGAGAGAAAAGATGACTGTGAGAGTAGGGATCAACGGGTTCGGACGGATCGGGCGGAACTTCCTGCGGGGTGCGCTCGAGCGGGGGACCGAGACGATCGAGGTGGTGTCGATCAACGACATCACTGACACCGCCACGCTGGCGAACCTGTTGCAGTACGACTCGACGTACGGGTCGTTGCGGGAGCGAGTGAGTCACACAGATGACGGCATCGCGGTCGGTGGCACAACGATCCGGGTGACGGCTCAGCGCGACCCCGCCGCTCTCGACTGGCGGGCTGCCGGCGTCGGTCTCGTGATCGAGTCGACGGGCCGCTTCGCCACCCGGGAGGCTGCCGCCGCTCACCTGGCCGGCGGGGCCCGCAAGGTGCTGCTGTCCGCGCCCGGCAAGGGCGTCGACGCGACCCTCGTGCTCGGGGTGAACGAAGGGACCTATGACCCGGCCGAGCATCAAATCGTCTCGAACGCCTCCTGTACGACGAACTGCGTCGCGCCGATGGTGTCCGTGCTGCACCGGGCGTTCGGGATCGAGCGTGGCCTGATGACCACGATCCACAGCTATACCAACGACCAGGTGCTCCTGGACTCGCCGCACAAGGACCTGCGCCGTGGACGGTCGGGCGCGGTGAACCTGATCCCGACGAGCACGGGCGCGGCCAGGGCGGTCGGCCTGGTGATCCCGGAATTGGCCGGCAAGATCGACGGTGTCGCGGTGCGGGTCCCGGTCGAGTGTGGTTCGCTCACGGACCTGGTCGTCGAGCTGGCCAGACCTGTCACCGTGGAGCAGGTCAACCAGGCCTTCGCCGACGCGGCTTCGAGCCATCTGAAAGGGCTGCTGCGGTACAACGAGGATCCGATCGTGTCGCACGACATCATCGGCGACCCTGCGTCCTGCATCTTCGACGCACCGCTCACCCAGGCGAACGGCAACATCGTCAAGGTCTTCGGCTGGTACGACAACGAATGGGGCTACACCAGCCGTCTGCTGGACCTGGCCGAACTGGTTGCGCGGAGCATGGAATAGAGGCTCACGCTGACACGACATCCTCCAAGGGGGAGGCGGTCTTGGCCCCGGGTGGGCCGATATCAACTCGCGTTGACTTTTCCGTTATGCTCGTGCCGTCGCCGCGCACAACCCGCCGACCGTTCCATCGGACTCGCCGCTCGGGAGGATGCGACCTTGATGATCGCCCAGGGCCTCGCTGCCCCCCAGTGCGCACTGCACCCACCTCGCGGTCTTCTGTCCGAGGACAAGTCGTGCCGGTCGAAGCCCGTCTGAAGAAGTCCGATCGCACCCGGCTGGCGATCCTCGCGGCTGCGCGCGAGCAGTTCGCGCAGCACTCGTACGACCGTGCGAGCATCCGCGCCATCGCCGCGCAGGCACAGATCGATCCGGCGATGGTGTTGCGGTACTTCACCAACAAGGAAACGCTGTTCGCGACCGTGGTCGAGATCGACCTGCAGCTGCCCGACCTTCGGGCCGTCGACGCCGACAGTCGCGGCGAGGTGCTGCTGCGGCACTTCCTCGGCCTGTGGGAGGGCAAGGCGAAGTACGACGCGCTCCCGATCCTGCTTCGATCCGCCGTGACCTACGAGACGGCGGCGGCGCGCCTCCAAGAGGTCTTCCTTCGTCAGGTCCGCGGGATGGTGGCGGCCGTCGTACCAGAGTCGGAGGCTGCACGGCGGGCCAGCCTGGTCACCAGCCAGTTGCTGGGGCTCGCCCTCACCCGCTATGTTCTGCGGCTGCCCGACATGGCCGATCGCGACGCGGACGGTCTGGTCGCGGACATGGCGCCGACGGTGCAGCGTTACCTGACCGGCCGCCTCAACACGCTCGAGCCCGGCTAGTCACGATTGCGTTCTCGAGTGCGGCCAGGATGTACTTCGGGATCTTCATCCCCTGGTGCTGGGCCCAGAGGAGTTCGCGTTCCACCAGGCTCACCTGCCGGGCGACGTCCAGGAGGTCCCGGTCGAAGTCGAGGGCACGGGCGACGTCGCCGAAGTCTGCTCGTTGCCGGCGATTGTTCACGCCGACGAGCTCGAACGACCTGCGGCGCAGGATCCGGGCGAGCTGGAGTTGCCAGTCGCTCAGCCCTTCTTCCCGTACCAGCGACTCGGCCGACATCCGGTAGAACGCGAAATGCCCCGGCTCCTGGCGCTTGATCGGTGCGATGACCGTCTCCGCGATCGCCCGCTCGCCCATCCTGCGCAGTCCGTCGACCAGGCGCGAGTACGCGATCACCGCCGACCGCTCGGTGGCCGCGCCGGTCAGGTAGTACAGCAGCCGGACAACCCCGAGCATGCCGGGCAGATGCGACAGCACCCCGACCAGCCGGATTCTGGCGCTCACCCCGGCCAGGTCAGTCGGCCCCGGCGTCATCCCGAAGCCCTGTTGGACCGCGTCGAGAAGGATGCCGTGCTGGAGTTCCTGAGGCGACCACACATCCTGGTAGAAGAACCGGTCGGTCTCGGTGGCGTCGGGCATCAGAGCGCGCAACTCGAGCACGTTCCGCTCGACTTCGAGCTCGACCCGCGTCAGGTAGTTGAACACCCCGCCGTACCGGCGGCGAACCTGGTCGGGGTCGTGGATCGTCAGGTCGGCGGCATCGAGCGACAACGGCGGATGCTCGTCGGCGAACTTCTCGACGAACCGGCGGAGTCCGGCACGGGAAGCGCGTCCGCGGATGGCGCTCTCTGCCGGCCGGGTACGCAACTGGGTCATGACCTCTTCTCCTCCGTGGCAGGTGAGATGGCGAATCGTCGAGTGGCCCCGGGCAGCCATTTGTCAATGCCCGTTGACTTAGACGGTAGATCTCGCCTCGGCTAAAAATCAACCGGCGTTGACTTTTGTGATGAGGCTCTCTTCGCGGTCACCACTAGGACCGGGCGGCCACCCGATCCGTGACGCTCCCGCGGTGTCACAGATCGGGTGGCCGCCCGGTCCTAGTTAGGGAACCGATCCAGTGACGGCCGTGGTGAGAGAGAGCGCCGACCAGCCGATGGTGGCCGCGCGCGTCGTCGAACTCGGAGCCGGCCTGTCCATCCGCACCCAGGAAGTTGCCGAGGGCACAGTGCATGCCCTCGCGCGGCGCCTGCTCGCCGACTGCAAGTTCCGGGAAGCCGCGACCACCCTGAAACTCGCCCAACGCGAGGCGGGTGGCTTCCAACGCGCCGCCGACGAACTCGAGCGCTACCTGCCGGCGCGCGGCTCGGTTGGCCGGTCGACTCCCAGCGATCCCTCGCGGGGCTGACCGATGTCGCCCGTCGTCGTGCTGTTGCTGTTCGCCGGACTGTCAGAGGCTGCCGGACGCGTCCTGCCCCTGGTAGCGCGCCGGCCCGGCATATCGCGGACTCTTGTGGTCGGATTGCTGCTGGCCGGCGCTCTCATCGAGAGCGCTGTGATCGCGCTGTGGCCGCTGACCGCGTCGACCCTCGCCGGACTGCTACCGACTGCGGCGCCCGACGCATCCGATTTGGTCTGGACACCCAGCCTGATAGCTCCACTGTTGCTCGCTGGCATCCTCGCGTTTCCGCGGCTCGGGCCCCTGCTCCACCTCCTGCTCCTGGTGGGAGTCGGGGCCGGTCTGGCCGGCCCGCTGGCGGCGGCCACCGGGCTGGGTTGGGGAGTCGCCGCCGGTTGCGTAGCTGTCGCCGGAGTTGGGCTGGCCGTCTCGGTCGAGCTCGTACGGCGCCTGGTCGCGACGATCCTGACCATCAGAGTGCCGGAGCCGATCGCATGAACAACCTCCTGCCCTGGATCATCGGCCTCGGGTTGGCTCTCGTCGTCGAAGCTCTGCTGGCCCGCTACGAAGTACTCGTCTACAGCGTCGGATGGCGGGCCGTTACCACTGAGCTCCCCGAAGGTGTGCCCTATGCCCGGGGTGCGGCCGCTGACAGACCTCCGGCTGCCTACCTGGTCTATCTCGACGGCATCGGCAAACGCCGCGCCCGTGACACCCGGGACGGCGGTTTGCTGGTCAAGGCCCTGATCGCCGGAGCTCCGGAGCTCCGGGTACTAGGCCAGGTGCAGCCCTACTCGCCGCTGGCCGACCCGCTCGCTGATCGACCTGTGTGGGCATGGCTGCGCCGTCGCGCCGGGCTGCTGCTCTTCCTGCACAACGTCATGCAGACCTTCGTCGCCGCAGACAGCCGGTACCGGCCCCTCTACAACCGGGCCGTCGGCAACCAGATCGCCACGCAGCTCCGGCTCGCCGGCTACCGGCCCGGCAGCGGCATCCCCGTTGTGCTGCTCAGCTACAGCGGTGGTGCCCAGGTCGCGACTGGTGCGGTCGACGAACTGCACACCCAGCTACGCGCTCCGCTCCTGCTGATCCTGCTCGGTGCATTCCATAACGGCGCCAACGACCTCACTCACGCGCAGCACCTGTATCAGCTCACCAGTGCGAGCGACCGGATCGAGCGGGTCGGCACCTGGATCTTCCCCCAGCGCTGGCGGCTGTTCCGCCGTACCGGATGGAACCGGGCGCTACGCGCCGGGAAGGTCACCGTGCACAGGCTCGACCCGGCCACCCACGTCGGGCCGCGCAGCTACATCAGCCCCACAGCCCAGCTGGCCGACGGCCGCAGCCACCTCGACCGCACCGTCGACACCGTGATCGCGCTCATCCGCCACGATGTCAAGCCGGGGTCGCGGCTCCGGTGAGAATGGTGCGGGTCGCCTGGGGATCGCGGCGTCGGAGTACGGGCTCAGGGTTTAACGGCCAGCGCCGCCGCGATCAGGCGTTCCCAGTCGGTCAGATCGTCGACTGGTTCGGTGGGGCGCCATTCTGCGGCGGGGACCAGGCCTGGGGGGAGGACGTCGAAGCCGTCGCCGAAGAGGGCGAGGATCTCTTCGTCGGTGCGCCAGCGGCCGCGGCCGAGGGAGCCTTGGAGGAGTTCCTGCATTTGGGCGCTGCGGGGGTCGTTCTCGCTGCGGAAGTGGCTGATGAAGACGTAGCTGCCGGAGGGGATCCGGTCGTGCCAGAAGCGGACGATCGCGGCCGGGTCCTCGTCGTCGTTGAGGTGGTGCAGCACCGCGCTGAGGATGACCGCGACCGGCTGGTCGAAGTCGATCAGGGCGCGGGTCTCCTTGCCCTCGTAGATCGCCTCGGGATCGCGGAGGTCGGCCTGGAAGACGCTGGTGTTCTCGTTCTCGGCGAGCAGCGCGCGGCCGTGGGCGAGGACGACCGGGTCGTTGTCGACGTAGACGACCTTCGAGCCGATCGCGTACCGCTGGGCGACCTGGTGCACGTTGTCCGCGGTCGGCAGGCCGCTGCCGAGGTCGACGAACTGGCGGACCGGCGTGTTCGTCACGATCTCGCGGACCGCCCGGGTGAGGGCGCCGCGGTTGTCGAAGGCGATCGCCCGGGATCCGGGCAGGTCGTTGATGAACTTGTCGCCGAGCGCACGGTCGACGGCGTAGTTGTCCTTGCCGCCGAGCAGGTAGTCGTAGGTCCGGGCGATGCTCGGCTTGCTGGTGTCCACCCCGGGAACCGCGATGTCTCCACTGCCCTGAGCGCCTCCGTCGACCATCGCGACAGTCCTTCCGATCGGGTGTGGGCCAGTGGTCACTTTAGGCGATCAGGGGTTCCTTAGGTCACCCGACCTGTCGGTACTGCGTTCCGCCGCTCGCCGCACCTTGGAAGGGCGGTGTCCTGAAGGTGCAACCTGGCGACTCCGTTCACCCCGATGGGGTTGGATCGAGGGATGGGACTGTTCTCGAGGAAACGCCGCAACGCCAAACCCGATGCCGAACCCCTGAGCGCCGAACCCCTGAGCGCCGAAACCCTGAGCGCCGAGCCCATCGGCGTGGATGCGACCGGTGACTTCGATCTCGGCACGATCGAACTGCCGCGGGTCGAGGTGACGCCGGAGATTCAGGTGGTGGCCGAGCGGATGACCGTGCGGACCTACACCGCCTGCGACGAGCACATCGCGCCGTCCATCGCGCCGATGACACCGTTCGTGCTCGCGGTCGAGGACGAGCCGACGATGCTGGTGAAGCTCGCGGGCATGTCCGACGCCGAGGGCGCCGAACTCGCGCGAGCCGTCGCCGCCGACGAGTCCCTCGCGGTCGCGGCGTACCGGTCCCTGCCGACGTACCCGGTCTTCATCCTCGCGCTGTTCGTGTACGACGCCCCGAGCGATCCCATGCGCTTCGAGGGCTACCGGGATGTCACCACGATCGACGTCCAGGACTTCGTGGTGGCACTGGGGCGCAAGGGAGGCCGTGGCCAGGTCCGCCTCTACGGCGAATCCGCCGAACTGCTGGCAATCGGCCACTTCGCCCTCCGCATGCCACCCTTCCAGCAGGTCGAGTTCCCCTACGCCACAACCCCGAACGAGCTCCACGAACTCTGGCAGCTACTCCAACTCTCCGCCGGCTGGTACAACTCGCTCCCCGCCGCTCGCCGGGACTTCGAGGTGGCGGTGGAGGCGCACATGGGTAAGGAACCTCCGCTGTAGGGCGAACCTCCACGCCATCAATCGACCTCCGCGGTGGGATGGCCCAGGCGTGACGCGCGGGGAAGAGCGTGCGTTTGATGGCGTGGAGGTTCGCCGCCCTACCTGAGCCGCTCGAGTACCTCGTCGTGGAGCCGCCCGTTCGTGGCTACGGCGTTGGGGCCGTTGGGGCCGGGGGTTCCGTCGAGCGAGGTGAACTTGCCGCCGGCTTCGTCGACGATGATGGCGAGGGCGGCCATGTCGTACAGGTTGAGCTCGGGCTCGGCGGCGATGTCGACGGCTCCTTCGGCGACGAGCATGTAGGACCAGAAGTCGCCGTACGCGCGGGTGCGCCAGGCTGAATCCATCAGGCCGGCGAACTGGTCCTTCTTTCCGAGCTTCTCCCAGCCCTTGAGCGACGAGTAGGACAGCGAGGCGTCACCGATGTCGGAGACGTCGCTGACCCGGCACGGCTGGGCGGACATCAGGGCGCGGCCGGTCCACGCGCCGTCACCGAACGACGCCCACCAGCGGCGGCCGAGCGCGGGGGCGGAGACGACGCCGACGACGACCTGGTCCTCGATCATCAGGCTGATCAGGGTGGCCCAGACCGGGACGCCGCGGATGTAGTTCTTGGTGCCGTCGATCGGGTCGACCACCCAGCGGCGGATGCCCCAGCCGGTGGTGCCCTCCTCCTCGCCGACGAACGCGTCCCGCGGCCGGGCCCGGGCCAGCGTCTTGCGCATCACGTCCTCGACCTTGCGGTCGGACTCGCTCACCGGGGTGAGGTCCGGCTTGGTCGCGACGTGGAGGTCGAGCGCCTTGTAGCGGTCCATGGTGGTGGAGTCGGCGTCGTCGGCAAGGATGTGCGCGAGCCGCAAGTCGTCGGTATGCGAGGGCATGCCGGAAGGCTAACCTGCCGCCCGCCCACTGAGGAGCCGGGACCACGCACCGCCACCACCCACCGCCCCGCCGGATGCTCGAGGCGTCCGGCGTGGATCGCCGCTGGGGACGGCCTGTGTGCGAGGTTGGTGAGTGACGGGCGTCCGCGGGACCGTGTCTGGAACTGCCGGGGTTCGGGTGGTGTAGACGAGGTGCGGGTGGTGTAGAAGTGGTGAAGGTTGCGGGTCGGTCTCGGGCGCGGTTGAACCATCGGTCGTGGTTGAACGTGCAGTTAGTGTCAGACAACGACGACTGCAGGAGGCCTCATGTTCGAGCGCTTCGGAGACCTGCCGCTGCACGTGCTGGTCATCCACGCGGCAGTGGTGGTGCTACCGGTGAGCGCGCTGACCGCGATCGTCTTCGCGGTGGTGCCCAAGTGGCGGTGGTTGTTGCGCTGGCCGACGCTGTTGCTGGGGCTGGGCTCGCTGGTGCTCGCGTATGTCGCCCGCCAAAGCGGCGAGGCGTTCGTGGCGGCGATCCCCGAGCTGCAGCCGATCGTCCAGCTGCACGAGAACCGCGGCAGGCTGTTGTTCTGGTACTGCCTGATCTTCGCGGTGGTCGCGATCGTGGCGTTCCTGGTGCTCGGAGGTCCGTCCTCGCTGGCCAGCGGTAAGGGGGCCAAGGCAACCAGGAGCAGGCCGCTGGAGCTCGTCGTCAGTGCGGCGCTGGTCGTGATCAGCGTCCTGGTCATCTGGCAGACCATCCGCACCGGTGACGCCGGCGCCAGGGCGGTCTGGAACGGCCAGCTCCCGAAGAAGTAAGCCCCGGAAGTCCGGGCCCTGGGCAACTGGTCAATCTGCTGGGGCGCCCGGGATCAGGTGGTTTCCAGGTCGCGGCCTTCGCGGCTGGCCAGGAGGCGCCGGAAGGAGGCGACGCGTTCGGCGTCGACCCGGCCCTCGGCGACCGCTACGTCGAGGGCGCAGTTCGGCTCGCTCTCGGAGTGGGTGCAGCCGCGCGGGCAGTCGCGCGTCTCGTCCGCCAGGTCACCGAAGGCGTTGATCAGCTGATCCGGTTGGACATGCGCCAGCCCGAACGACCGGATCCCCGGCGTGTCGACGATCCACCCGCCGTCGGGCAACCGCAGCAGCAACGCGCTGACCGAGGTGTGGCGACCGCGGCCGGTGTTGTCGTTCACCACGCCGATCGCCCGGTTCGTGCCCGGCACCAGCGCGTTCACCAGCGTCGACTTGCCGACGCCGGAATGCCCGACCATCACGCTGGTCCGGTCCCGGAGTTGCTCGGCCAGTTCGCTGAGATCCCCGTCGCGCTGGGTGGCGACGGACTCCACCCCCAGCGGCCGGTAGATCGACAGCAGTGGATCCGGATCCGCGAGATCTGTCTTCGTCAGACACAGCAAGGGCCGCATGCCGGCGTCGTACGCGGCGACCAGGAAGCGGTCGATCAGCCGGGTCCGCGGTTCCGGGTTCGCCACCGCGACCACGATCACGAGCTGGTCCGCGTTCGCCACCAGCGGCCGCTCGATCGGGTCGTCGTCATCGGCGGACCGGCGCAGCAGAGTCTTGCGGGGCAGTACCTCGACGATCCGGGCCAGCGTCCCCTCGTCCCCGGTGGCGTCGCCGTCGAGCTTGACCAGGTCGCCGACGATGACACCCTTGCGGCCGAGCTGCCGGGCCTTCATCGCCGTCACGACGCGATCCGACTCGCCGACCCAGCAGGTGTAGCGCCCACGGTCCCGGGTGATCACGAACCCGGTGACGGCGTCGTCGTACGCCGGCCGGTCCTTCGTCCGCGGCCGGGTCCGGCGCTTCGGCCGGTCGTACTTCGCTTCCTCGTCGTACCGCGACATCAGCCGACCAGCGCCGTCCAGAGGTCGGGGAACTCCGGCATCGTCTTCGCCGTGGTGCCGATGTTCTCGATCTCGACGCCGTCCACCGCGAGCCCGAGTACCGCGGCGGCGTGCGCCATCCGGTGGTCGTGGTACGTGCCGAAAAGCCCGCTGTGCAAGGGTTTCGGCCGGATCTCCAGCCCGTCGGCGGTCTGCGTGACGTCGCCGCCGAGCGCGTTGATCTCCGTCTCGAGCGCGGCCAGCCGGTCGGTCTCGTGGTTGCGCAGATGCGCGATGCCGCGCAGGTACGACGGGCCGTCGGCGAGGGCGGCGACCGCGGCGATGACCGGCGAGAGCTCACCCACCTGGCTCAGGTCCAGGTCGACCCCCTGGATCCGCCCGGTCCCTCGCACGGTCAGCCCGTCGGCGGACAGGGACACCTCCGCGCCGAACCGGGTGAAGATCTCGCGGAGGTGATCACCCGGCTGGGTGGTCTCGGCCGGCCAGCCGGTCACGGTGACCGAGCCGCCGGAGATCACCGCGGCGGCCAGGAACGGGGCCGCGTTGGACAGGTCCGGCTCGATCGCGGTGTCCAGGGCCCGGATGGGGCCGGGGGCAACGACCCACCGGTCCGGCTCGCTGTCGTCCACCTGGACGCCCCGCTCGCGGAGCATCCCGACCGACATGTCGAGGTGCGGCTGGGAGGGGACCGGCTTGCCGTCGTGGCGGATGTCGACGCCCTCGTCGTACCGCGCTGCGGCGAGCAGCAGGGCCGACACGAACTGGCTCGACCCGGACGCGTCCAGGGTCACCGTTCCTCCGCGGACCGCGCCGGACCCGCTCACGGAGTACGGCATCCGTCCGGTGCCCTGGTCCTCGATCTGTACTCCGAGGGTGCGCAGAGCGCCGAGGATCACGTCCATCGGGCGCTCGCGGGCGTACGGATCGCCGTCGAAGGCGACCTCGCCGTCGGCCAGCGCGGCGACCGGGGGCACGAACCGCATCACGGTGCCGGCGAGTCCACAGTCGACGCTCGCCGGGCCCTTGAGAGAGCCGGGGGTGACGATGACCAGGCCGTCCTTCTCGGTGATGCCGACGCCGAGGGAGACCAGGGCGGACCGCATCAGCGAGGTGTCACGGGCGGCGAGCAGGCCGGTCAGCGTCGACGGGCCGTCCGCGATCGCGGCGAGGATGAGCGCACGGTTACTGATCGACTTCGACCCGGGCACGGTGACCCGGCCGGTGACCGGTCCCTCGGCTCGCGGTGCCGGCCAGCCCTGCTGCGTTCCCATCCCACTCCTCGGCTCGTCGGGCGAACTTCTGCCCTGAGCCTAGCGGGAACGCCCACAGCACCGGTCAGCTGAAGGGGAGCTCGGCCTTCGCGGTGCGGGCCGCCAGCTTGGCCTCTCGGCGGGCGAACCTGGCGAGCTGCTTGGTCTCGCGCTTCGCCAGCCTCGCGCCGCGCTTGGTCTCCCGCTTCGCCACCTTCGCGCCGTGAGTCGCCCGCCAGGCGAGGCCGGGCTGGCCCTCGGTGTCGACGGCGGCGAGCAGCAGGCCGCCCATCAGGCCGAGGTTCTTCAGGAACTGGATCCGCTGCGCCGCCCGCGCGGGCTTGTCGGACTCCTGCCAGAACGAGTGCCCGGCGAGCGTGGTCGGCACCAGCGAACCCGCCAGCAGTACCGCGCCGACGCGGCGGCCCTTGCCGCTCGCCAGCGCGAGACCGCCGAGAACCTGGGCGGCGCCATTCAGGCGTACCAGGTTCACCGTGCTCTCGGGGATGCGGTCTCCCACCTGTGCCGGAGCGACCTTCTTCATCATCGGCACCAAGCGGTCCGCGACGGGTTTCGCCTTCGCCACGTGCGACTCCGGGTCCCGGATCGCCTGGGCGCCCTGGACGACGAAGATGGCGGACAGCAACGGCCTGGCCAGTGCGCGCACGACAGTCATGTCTCCTTCATACCTGGTCCGGCAATGCCTTGGGGTCACCAGGTGCCCCGTGTGTCTTGTACCCACCCCCGAACCGCCCGCCGGGAACACTACGGCCCGGTGGGCGGTCAGGCGGGTCAGATCGGGCAGCCGTCCGGGCCGCAGGCGGCGTCGGAGGAGTCCGTGGCGCCGGGAGCGGTGATCAGGGTCACCCGCTTCCGGTCGGCGTTGGCCCGGCGGAGGGCCTCCTGGAAGACCTCGACCGGCTGGGCGCCGCTGACGCCGTACTTCTCGTCGATCACGAAGAACGGCACCCCGTTCGCGCCGTACGCGAGGGCCTGCGCCTGGTCCGCGGCCACCTCGGCCTCGTACGTCGTACCGGCGAGCACCTCGGTGACGCGGTCCTCGGGGAGGCCGACCTCGACCGCGAGGCGGGTGAGGGTGGTGTGGTCGCCGACCGGGAGCCCGTCGGTGAAGTACGCTTTCAACAGCCGCTCCTTCAGCAGCCCGTGAAGATCCTTCTCGCCGGACTCCGCCAGCTCGCGAGCCAGGTGGATCAACCGGTGAGCGTCGACGGTGTTGGCCGCCTTCGCGTCCTGCAGGTTGAACTCCAGGCCGGCCTCCGCGGCCACCGACGTCACGTGCTCGTTTGCCTGCACTGCCCACTCACGGCCACGCCCGTACTTCGTACCCAGGCGCTCGGCGAGGTCCCGCGGGTCGTCGTTGGTGGATGACGGGTCGAGCTGGAAGCTGTGCCAGGTGATCTCGGCCTGGTCGCCGGACTCCGCCAGCGCCTGCTCGAGACGTCGCTTGCCGATGTAGCACCAGGGGCAGACCACATCGGACCAGATGTCAATACGCATGCGAAACACAACTATCTGTCACGCAGTAATTATTCCGGAGTGCGGCGTGATCCTCCGAACAGCACCACGCCGCGCAGCCCGAGGTACGGGACTGCGCGGCGTCAGGTGGTTCTCAGTCGCTGAGCTTCAGCGGCTGGCGGCCCTCTCGATCAGGGTGGTGACCGTGCCCGGCTCGGAGAGCATCGCCAGGTGCGAGGCATTGACCTCGACGACGGTCGCCCCGGCGCGCTCGGCCATGAATCGCTCGGCCGCCGGCGGGATCGCCTTGTCGCCGGTGCTGACCAGCGCGTACTTCGGGATCGAGGCCGGCGCGGACTTGGCGATCGGCTCGCCGAACACCGCGGCGGCGACCGGTCGCTGCGAGGCGGCCAGCGAGGCAGCCTCCTTGGCGGGCAGATCCGCGGCGAACACCCCGGGGAACGAGCCCGGCTTCATCGCCAGGTCGGCACCGCCGGCATACGCGATGACGTCGGTCGTATCCGGCCCGATCTGGCTGCCCGGGAACTGGGAGTTCAGCGCGCCGAGCGTCTCGCCGGCCTGCGGGATGAAGGCGTTGACGTAGACGAGTGCCTGCACACCCGTGGTGTCCGCGAGCTGGGTGATCTCCGCACCGCCGTACGAGTGACCGACCAGCACCTTCGCACCGCTGATCCCGGCCAGTACGCCGGACAGGTACGACGCGTCGCTGGCGATGCCCCGGAGCGGGACGGCCGGGACGACGACCTTGTACCCGTCACGCTGCAGGCGGCCGGTCACCTCGGACCAGCTGGAGCCGTCGGCGAAGGCGCCGTGGACCAGGACGACGGTCGGCTTCGGGTGGTCGTAGTTCTGGACAGCCGCAGTCGCAGTGGTCGTGCCTGCAGCCAGCAGGACAATGCCGGCGGCCGCGGCAAGGAGGTGCCGACGGGTGGGTCGACGGGCGCTCATCGGGCCGCACCGCCCTCGACCGCGCTCGCGATGAAGGCGGCGACGGCCTTCGGCTGGGAGACGGCGACCGCGTGGGAGCCGTCGACCTCGATCGTGGTGGCGTTCGCGCGGGCGGCCATCTTGCGCTGCCCGTCAGGGTGGATCGCCTCGTCGCCGGTCGCGACCAGGGTGTACGACGGGATCCGCTTCCAGCTGGCAGGACCGGACTTCTCCTCGAAGGCGACCGCCGCGATCGGGCGCTGCGTTCGGCCCATGATCTGTGCCTCCTCGGCGGTCACGTCAGCGGCGAACAGCTGGTGGAAGAGGTCGAGCTTGAGGCCCAGGAACACCTCTTCGCCACCGTCGGCGGTAGGCAGCACGTGCGGGGCCAGGCCGGAGGCGAAGTCGTTCGCCGGGAAGCTGCCGAGCAGATCCTGCAGGCTCTCGCCCTCGTCGGGAGCGAAGGCCGCCACGTAGACCAGGCCGGTGACGTTGTCGGCCGCGTTGGCCGCGGCGGTGATCACCGCGCCGCCGTACGAGTGGCCGACCAGGACGACCGGGCCGTCGATCTCCCGCACCTGGGCGGCGACCCGGGCGCCGTCGAGGCCCGGTCCGCGCAGTTCGTTCGCGACCGCGATGGCCGGGATGCCGCGGCTCTTCAGCTCCGAGATCACGCCGGACCAGCTCGACGCGTCGGCGAACGCGCCATGGACCAGTACGACGGTCAGGGTTGTCTCACTCATCGTTCTTCCTCGGTTCTCTTGGTGGTGCCGTTTTTCCAACACCGCAAGAGAACCTCGAAAGGGTGTGTACGCAGATCGACCGAACAGCGGAACTTGTCACCCGTCCCGGGGCCCGCCGGCCGGGCAGGTGCACCCAAAACTCATGCGTTCGGGGGAGACGCGAACCGTTCGAGCACGAGACGGGTGAGCTGGACGCGGGAGTTGACCCCGAGCTTGCCGAAGGCGGCCCGCAGATGCGTGCCGACCGTGCTCGCCGACACGACCAGCTCCTCGGCGGCCGAGCGGTTCGTGTGCCCCTCCGCGACCAGGAGAGCGACCCGGCGCTCCATCGGCGTGAGCGCTTCCCACCCGGTCTCGGGCCGGGCTTGTACGGCGGCCCACCGACGTCGCCGTACTCCGGCCGCCTGCAGCACAGCCTGGACCCGGCTCGCCTGCGCGGTGGCGCCGAGCTCGGTGAAGGAGTCGAGCGCGTGCTCCAGGGCGGCGACCGCAGTGGCCCGGTCGCCATCCTCGAGCTCGGCCAGACCGTAAAGCTCCTCCGCCTTTGCCAGCAGCAACGGCCTGGGGGCTTCGCGCAGCAGCTCGACAGCCTGCGAGAGGCGTGGGCGATCGGCATCGTTGTGAGCGGCAACCAACTGAGCCGCCGCCCGGAAGTGCGTCGAAGGAGTGGCGGCCGCCTGGTCGGCGAGAAGCGCCGCTGCATTCTGGGCGATCCGGGGATCCTTGGTGGCGGTGGCCGCATGGATGAGCTGTTCGTGCCGTTCGGGGAAGTCCCGCGGAGTATCCAGAAGGCGGGTGGCGGCGGCCGGATCGCCGTCCGCGATCGCCAGGAGCGCCCTGATCTGCTCGTCGCCGGCCGCCTGTTCGCGGGCTTCCGACAGGTGGCCCTTCTGCAGCGCCACCAGAGCGAGCACCTGCCGGGCGATCGGTTCCGAGGAGTGGTCGTGGATCTCCGCCATCCACCGAAGACCCGTCGTGGCGGCCTCGGCGGCTGCGGGCAGATTGCCCGCGGCGAGTTCGAGCTGGGCTCGGAGTACCGAGAGCTGTGGCGCAACCCAGGAGTCGCCCACGCTCAGCAACCCCTGCAGCCGGGTGCGTGCCTCCTCGAGCCGATCCGTCCGAGCCAGGCAGAACAACTCGGCCAGCTCGATCCAGATGGCCGGGTGGCTGCCGACCTCGTCGAGGGTCGCGGCTCTCGCCTTCGCGTAGAGATCACTGGCGTCGCCGTACCGGCCCTCCGCCCGCGCACGCTCCCCGGCGGCGAGCAGTTGGACTCCGTTGGCGACGGGATCCTCCGTCTCGAACGGCTCCTGTACTCCGGCCAGCACCCGGTACGCCGCGAGCCGCTCGGCCAAGTGGGACGTTGCGCCCTCGACGTTCAGGTCCTTCGGGTCGAGCCGGCCGGTCGCCCATTGCTCTGGGGCCAGCCGTAGCAGGATCGAGGCCCTGAGGTCTGGGGTGACCGGACATCGGTAGAGGGCGGTCCCGCCGAGCAGGTCTTCGGCGAAGGCCTGGGCGTCGTCGAAGCGGCGAGCGACGAGCAGCATCGTCACCACGTCCTCGCCGACGTCCCCACGCAATGGGCTGTCGACTGGGGTCAACTCGAAGGCCTGCTGGATCACCGAGACCGCAGTGATGGACATGGTCGCCAGGAGCTCCCTAGCCGCCTGTCGGAGCGTGCTGATCGCTGTGGCATCACCAGGGGCGGCCACGGCGAGGATGTGGGGTGCGGCGGCGGCCGGACCACGCCCGCTGGCGAGTAGCTGGTCGGCAATCGCCCTGTGGAGCGCCCGCTGAGCAGACGGTGGCACATCGGCCAGTACTGCCGACCGGAGCAGCTCGTGCCGGAACGTGAGGGTGGAACCGCCGTCAGCCAGAAGACCGGCGCGGATCGCCTCGTCCAGAGGAGGGGACAGCCTGGCGATCGGCTCGCCCATGAGCTCGGCGACATCCTCCAGGCGGAACTCGCTGCCGAAGACCGCAGCTGTTCTGAGGAGTGCCTGGCACAGGTCCGTGGTACTGGCTGTTCTGCGGCGGACGCCTTCGACGAGGCCGTCGGGGAGGTCCGAGAGGTAGAGGCCTGCCACTAGTTGCTCGGCGAGGAAGGGGACGCCCTGGACTCCGCCGAGGCGTACCGAGAGCGCTGGGTCGAGTGGGCCGTCGAGACGGTCGGCGGCCAACTCCAGGACGGCCTCAGTGCTGAGGGGAGCCAGTTGGAGCGCGTGGACCGGGACCTGGTCCTGGACGGCGTCGATGAGCTGGTCGGTCACTCCGCCGGGGACGGGACGGGTGGCGAGCAACCACATCACCTTCGCGCTTGCCAGCCGGGCGATGACGATGCGTAGTACGAAGCCGGTGAGGGGGTCGGACCACTGGGCGTCGTCCAGGACGATCAGTGCCGCTTCACCGTCCAGGCGGCGGCCGATGAGGTCTGCGAGGCGCTCGGCGAGCCAGAGGGGCTGGCCGTTGAGGGCGGCCAGTTCCAGGAAGTGGTCGGTGCTGATCAGCGGGTTGGGACCGGCGCGGAGGGCTGGAGCCAGGGAGGACAGAGGACTGATGTTGTCGGTCTGGTGAGCTGCTGCTGTGGCCAGGAGGATGCCGTGGCGCTCGGCTTGCTCACTGGCAGCCCGTAGGAGGGCGGACTTGCCGATGCCGGGCTCACCGGTCACCACGGTCAGGGAGGCTTCGCCGTGCTCCGCTGCGCGTAGAGCGTCCAGGAGCCGGCCGAGCTCGGCCGAACGCCCACGCAGCGGATTCATGCGCACTTTCTACCACCGGGGTCTAGGGGAGCCCCGCTCACGCGCAGCGGCGTACGGCGAGGAGGGCGTAGGCGCGGGCGCAGTGGAGGACCTCGGCGAGGACGACGTGCTCGTCGGTGGCGTGCGCGTACCGGACGTCACCCGGGCCGTACTGCAACGTGGGGACCCCAGCAGCGGCGTACAGGCGCAGGTCCGAACCGTACGGCCCGCCCTTCACCTCGGGTACTGCGCTCGCCCCGGCGTCGGTGGCCGCCTGCAGGGTGTCCTCGAGCAGGGGATCGCCCTCAGGGAGCAGGCCGGATGCGAACACCCCGCCGGGCCAGGTGACCTTGACCGGGTGATCGCGCAGCCAGTCGTCCTTGGCGCACGCGTCGGCGATCGTCCGCTCGAAGTGCTGCCGGGCGGCGGTGACCGGCTCGCCCAGACGTACGCCGTACCGGCCCTCGGCGATCAGGAGGTCGGGGACAGTGCTGGCCCAGTCGCCTGCGTGGATCATGCCGACGGACAGTGGGTTCGCCAGGTCGAGGTGCTTCAGCAGGGGATGGGGGTCGCGGTTGCGCTCGGCCTCGAGGTCCGCCAGTGCCCGGTTGATGAGCTCGAACTTCTCGATCGCGCTGACACCGCGGGTCCTGGTCGAGCCGTGCGTCGCGAGTCCGGGGATCTCCAGCCGGAAGGTGAGCGAGCCGGCGTTGGCGGGGATGACGCCGCCGGCCGTCGGCTCGGCGATCAGGCACGCCTCGCCGGCATGACCCCTCTGCAAGGTCGCGAACGCCCCGGCGCCACCGTCCTCCTCGCCGACCACCGTGTGCACGGCGAGCGGCTTCCGCAAGGTGATGCCCGCGGAAACGATCGCGGCCACCGCGCCGAGGATCGCGGCCACGCCACCCTTCATGTCGCACGTCCCGCGTCCCCACATGATCCCGTCGCTCATTCGCGCCGAGTACGGATTCCCGTCCGGCCAGAGCGCCAGGTCGCCGGGCGGCACGACGTCCACGTGGCCGTTGAGCACCAGTCCTGGGGTGGCGTCGCCGCCCAGGACGCCGACGCAGCCCCACGCCTCGGTCCGCTCGACCTCCATCCCCGGGAAGTCGGCGTCAGCGGTGACGGTCGGCAGATCGATCTCCCAGTGATCCACCTCCATCCCCAGCCCCCGCAAGCGCTCAGCACACCAAACCTGTGCCGCACTCTCACCCGCGGTACCGTCCACGCTCTGGATCTGCACCAACTCGCGCAACTCGTCCACGACCAAGCTGTCGTCAACCGCGGCCAGAACAGCCCGCTCCACCTCACTCAGCATCCCCACATCATCCATGCTGGACCGGCGAGTTGCCGGACGGCTGTCGACTTGTTCCTCCTCGGCGTTGACGCCGAGGAGGAACAAGAACCGCGGCCAGTACTACGGCGTGAGGCGGTGGAGGTCGCGCGGGAACAGCGTGACCTCGCGGACGTTCTCGGCTCCGGTGAGCCGGGCCACGAAGCGTTCGAGGCCGATCGCGAAGCCGCCGTGCGGCGGCATCCCGTGCTTGAACGCCTGCAGGTACGAGCTGTACGCCGGGGCTTCTGCGGACTCACCGCGAGCCTCGAGCGCCGCCACGTACTCGCTGTACCGGTGCAGCCGCTGCCCGCCCGTGACCAGTTCGACGCCGCGGAACAGCAGGTCGAACGAGTTGGACCAGCGCGGGTCCGACGGCTGCGGATGCGTGTAGAACGGCCGCTTCACCATCGGGTATCCCTCGACCGCCACGAACGCGCTGCCGTGCTCGCGCAGCGCCCACTCGCCGATCGCCCGCTCGTCGGCGGGGGACAGGTCCGGCTCGTCCGGGTCCGCCCCTGCCAGCTTGAGCGCCTCGCTGAAGTGCAGGATCGGCACCTCGCTGGGGATCTCGGGCAGCTCCACACCCAGTCGCTCCAGCGCCGTCGGAGCCCGCTCGCCGACCGCCGCGAGCATGCCGGCGATGACGTCCCGCAGTACTGCGAGCACGTCGCGGTGGTCCTGGATGAAGCCGAACTCCGCGTCGAGCGAGACGTACTCGGCCAGGTGCCGCACCGTGTCGTGCGGCTCCGCCCGGAAGACCGGGCCGACCTCGTAGACGCGTTCGAACACGCCGACCATCGTCTGCTTGTAGAACTGCGGCGACTGCGCCAGGTACGCCGGTCCGCCGAAGTAGTCCAGGGCGAACACGTTCGCGCCGGACTCGGTCGCGGTACCGACGATCTTCGGCGTCTGGATCTCCGTGAACCCGAGGCTGTCGAGCGTCCTGCGGTAACCGTGCAGGGCGGCCGCGCCGACCTCCCAGCCGGCCCGGATCGCCGGGTGGCGCAGGGCGACCGGGGCGTTGTCGAGCACGACCGGCAGGCCGGCTCCGACGGTCGGGCGCCACAGCTCGATCGGCGGCGTCTCGGCCGGCTCGGTGAGCGGCTCGATCACCGGGTCGACGATCTCGGCTCCACCCGGTGCCTGTGGGTTGGCGGCGACCGTACCGGTCACCTGGACGACGGTCTCCTCGCCGAGTTCGTCCAGCTGGGCCTGGGTTTCCGGCGTCTTGACGACGATCTGGCTCAGGCCGGAGCGGTCCCGCAGTACCAGGAAGCTGACGGCTGCCAGCCGTCGTCTTCGATGGATCCAGCCGGCCACCGTGACGGTCTGGCCTACTGCTGAGGGGATCTCGTGGTTGAGAATGCGCATCGCTGTTTCACCTCCGTTGGTCATCTCGAACCCCGGAGGTGTGGGCGAAGGGGAATCTCGCGGTGCCACCACACCTTCACCGGACCTTAGTGGTCCGGCCTCTTGCGTCTCATTCGCTCAGGAGTGTCTTCACGACCGATCCGTGCGTCGCCTTCCCAGCTGCCGGCGACTCTCTCTTGCACGGGTGAACGGCGCTACTCGGTTCCATCACCGCGAACAGGTCCCAGCGTAGGGGTCCACCGCAGCTCAGGCAAAACCCTTTCCTTGTACGGCGCCGAGGCGGAGCCGGTTGGTCAGCGGCGGGAGGGGGTGGGTGGGATGGGGGCGGTGTCGGTGTCGTGGCGGGAGGGGGTGGTGGCTTTTACGGTGATTGTGTTGGACGGGCCGCTGCCTGGCCAGGAGGCCCATTCGGTGTTCAGGGGCCTTGTGTAGTGGTCGGTGGTGCAGGTGGCTCGGCGGCTGTCGGTTGAGCGGGAGCAGGTCCAGCCTCGATGGAGGGACGAGAGCAGGCTCAGGTTGCGGCCCCAGGAGATCTCCAGGGTGACCGGGCCGGTGGTTCCGCTGATCTTCAGGAAGCGGTTGTAGACGAACAGGTTCGGGTCGTGCTTCGGGTCCGGCGTGAGGATCTGCAGCAGGGACTCGTCCGCCCGGATCCCCGCCAAGGTCTCGGAGTCCGTGTCGCTGACCAGCCCGGCCGTCGCGCTCACCGAGTACGTGCGCGCCGCGGAAGACCCATCCGGTACGGCGAACTCGGCGTACAGGGGAGCCGGTCGCGCCGGGTTGAGCGCAGCACAGGTCTTCGCCGACGGGGTGCACTTCCACCCGGCCGGGGTGCCCTTGACCGGCCAGGCCAGCGCCGCGCCGTACTGGATCTTCAGCGTGACCGCGGTCCGATCGGTGCCGGGGGCAACCGTGAGGGTGCGGTAGTACACGTCCTGGTCGGTCTTGCGGACGCCGATCTTCAGCAGGTTCTCGTCCGTGCGCGGCGGTGCCGTCTGGGTCTCTGAGTCGTCGTCGTAGAGCCGGCCCGCCTTGGCCGAGACGGTGAACGTGCGGTCCGCCACCGATCCGCCGGTCGGGTCCGTGAAGCTGAGCGGCATCGTGGCCGGCGTGCTCGGGTTCTCCGCCGTGCACCTGCCACTCTTGCCGTCGGCCGCGCGGACGCAGGTCCATCCCGCCGGGTCGCCGCTGACCGGCCAACCCAGGGCATTGCCGTACCTGATCCCCATGGTCACCGGCTTCGTGTTGTTCGCCGGGACCTTGATGGTGAGCAGCCACTGCGCAGCCGCCGCGGACTCCGAGGCCTCCGCTGTCGCGACCCGGGCACCGAAGGGCGCTGCACCCCCGGGTGCTCCACCTCCCTGCGGCGCGCTGATCGTCAGCAGCCCCTCGTCGAAGATCGGCGTCGTCGGCTCAACCGGTGTCGGAGTAGGCGTCGGCGGCTCGCTCGTGGGTGCGGTGGTCGAAAGAGCGGTCGTCGGCTCAGCCAGCTCGGTCGTCTCAGGCTGCGGCTGCGTCGGCGGAACCACCGGTGGCTTCACGGTTGGCGGCTTGGCTGTCGGTGGTTTGGCCGTGGGCGGGTTCGCCGGAGGCTGGGTCGGCTGTTGGGCCGGTGGCTTGTCGATCGCCGCCGGGGGAGTCTCGTTGCCGGTCAGCGCGATGGCTGCGAGCACGGCGGCCACCGTCACGACGACGGTGCCGGCGCCGACCGCAGTACGGGTGCTGTTCTCGGTGGCCTTCCTCCAGCCGGTGGCCACGAAGCCGACGAAGCCGACCTTGGCGCCGGAGGCGGCGGCCAGGTAGCCCAGGCCCGCAGTACCGAGCAGGGCTGGGGCGAGCAGCGCCGGCAGCGCGCTGTTGATCTCGACGAGCTCCAGGTAGACCGCGGTGCACTTGGCGCAGTCGTCCAGGTGCTCCCGGACGTTGCGGTTCTCGCGCTTGGTGAGGCCGCCGCGGACGTAGGCACCCAGACGCTCGGTGGTCCAGCGGCAGCGGTCCCCGGCGACATCGGCCAGGTGCTGCTGCAGGTAGGCCTGTCGCAGACCCTCACGGGCGCGGTAGGCAAGCGCAGAGACGCCGTTGGCGGTCAGGCCGAGCAGCGGCGCGATGGCCGCGGGCTTCTCGCCTTCCACCTCGGTGTGCCAGAGAACGGCCTGCCAGCGCTCCGGCAGCGAGGCGAACGCCTTGGCCGCGGCACCGCTCTCGAATCCCGTCACCGTCGGGTCGTCGAAGGTCTCCGGCTCCCGCTCGTACGCCGCGATGTCGTCCGTCGTCTGGACCTTCTTGCCCGCGCGGATCCGGTCGACGTGGACCCGGCGGACGGTTGTGAGCAGATACGCCCGGAAGGAGATGTCCGGGCCGCCGCCGTTGCGCAGGGCGTCGAGCACCTTGGCGAAGGCATCGCCGGCCAGGTCGTCGGCGTCGTTCGGCGGGACGAGCTGGCGCGCCATCCGCTCGGCGGCGTGGTGGTGACGGCCGAAGAGTTCGCCGTACGCCTCGAGGTCGCCGTTGCGGACGCGCGCGATCAGCTCGGCGTCGCTCGGTCCTTCCGGCGTCTCCATCGCGCTGCCCCCTGCGTCTGTCACCACTTCGTCACCGTCTGTCACTTGGTTGCCGGGATCAAGGTTTCCATGAGGGACGCTTCCGCGCACCTTTCATGACGACGGCGACGGTGCCGAGGTTACGCGAAAAAAGTTCCTGAAATCCGCGTCATGAACGCATCACGGCGCTGTCTCTCTCCCAGAACGACGCTTCCGGCCACCCGGTCGGGAGACGAAGGGACCACCTGGGGAGGGCACATGTCGCTGTTCGCGGACATCCGCCGACGGCTCGACCCGCGCCCCATCCGGTCCCTGAACCTGGCGGGGTCGCTCGCCCGGGACCGGCCGGAAGCGTCGTCACCTGAACAACCGCGCGGAAGGAGGGAGCCGCACGGCACAGCTGGTACCGGCCGCAGTGCCTATCTCGCGATCGCCGAGGCCCTGCGTGACGGTGCCGATGTCGTGCCTGCGAGTGACGAGGTCGGCCGCCGTTTGGCGGACGACGGAGTCTCGTTGCTCGAGGCACTTGATGGGCTGGGTGCGTTGTACCGCTCGATCGCCGGGGGCGAGCCGGCTTTCGCGGCGGTACGCGCACTCAGTTCCAGCTGGGCCGAGGCGTCACTCATCTATCTGCACTCGCTGTCCTGCGAGGACCCGCTGACCGGGCTGTCCAGCCTGGCACACCTGCGGTCCCGGCTCGGCGAGATCTACCGGGAGGCAGAACTCAGTGGAACTTCCGTGCCGGCGACCCACGCACTGGTGGTGGTCGAACCGCTCAATCCGGCGGGTACGTCGGCCGTGGACCGTGAGCTCCGGCTCATCGACGTCGCGGAGTGCCTGCGCATCGTCTTCTGCGGCGGTGACGTACTGGGGCGCGTCGGCTCGCACCGCGCGGCGGCGCTCGTCGATCGCGAGCCGAATCTGCCGGAGCAGGTCGAGACGGTCCGAGCCCTGATCACCCAGTGGCGCCTGGACACCGATGAACCACAGCTGGCCCGGATCTGGATCGAGGGCCTGCCGGCCTCCGAGCAGTGGGCCGGCCGCGTGCTGGACGAACTGGCACGACCCGCCTGAGGACCTGCGTCCGGTCGCCGACAGGGGGACGACCGGGCGCACCGAACCGGCGGCGGATCGCCTATCACGGGGTAGGCGATCCGCCGTCGCTGTCCTTCTCCTTGGCTCTTGCTCGCGGACCCACCGGGCGGGCTCGCAGTACGGGAGTTTGCCGGCGGCGATGACTAGGCTGCGAGCTATGTGTGGCAGATATGCGTCCAGCCGGGATCCGGCCGATCTGGTGGTCGAATTCGAGATCGAGGCGGGCAACGTGAAGGAGTCCGTGCAGGAGCTGCCGGACAACTACAACGTCGCGCCCACCGACGAGGTGATCGCCGTCGTCGAGCGGAAGAACCGGGACCAGCCGGACGAGGTGGTGCGCAAGCTCACCACGGTGAAGTGGGGCCTGGTGCCGTCCTGGGCGAAGGACGTCTCGATCGGCAGCCGCCTGATCAACGCGCGGATGGAGACCGTCGCCGAGAAGCCGGCCTTCAAGAAGGCCTTCGCCGTACGGCGCTGCATCCTGCCGGCCGACGGGTACTACGAGTGGTACGCGTCGGAGCAGAAGGTCAACGGCAAGCCCGTGAAGCAGCCGTACTTCATCCGTCCGGCCGACGGCGGAGTGCTGGCCATGGCCGGGCTGTACGAGATCTGGCGCAACAAGGCAGTAGCCGACCCGGAGCTGGACGAGGCCTGGCTGTGGACCTGCACCGTGCTGACCACCACCGCGACCGACGACCTGGGCCGGATCCACGACCGGATGCCACTACTAGTGGAGCCGGAGCGCTACAACGCGTGGCTGGATCCCCTCAGCTCGGATCCGGACGAACTGCTCGACCTGCTGGTGCCCGCCGCGCCAGGCCGGCTGGAGGCCTACGCCGTCTCCAAAGCAGTGAACTCGGTGAAGAACAACGGCCCCCACTTGGTGGACCCGTTGCCGCCCGACGGTGTCGATCCGATCGACAAGCCGGACGAGCCGGAGGAGATCACCCTCTTCTGAGGGCCGGACACGTGGTCGTGGCGACGTGATCGGTAGCCCCGGAATGACAGGATGGGGCCCGTGACCGATGAACGGATAGTGGCGACGCCGCACGGTGAGGCCCGGATCGTGGCATACCGGGCCCGGCGACCGGTGGCGACGCTCGCGCTCGGTCACGGGGCCGGGGGTGGGATCGAGGCCGGCGACCTGGCCGCGCTGGCCGCGCGGCTGCCGAAGCAGGACGTCAACGTGTTCCTGATCGAGCAGCCCTGGCGCCGCGCCGGGAAGAAGCTCGCGCCGGCGCCGAAGATTCTCGACGAGGCCTGGATCGCGATCATCGGCCAGCTCCGGATCAGGACCCCCTTGGTGCTGGGAGGACGGAGCGCCGGAGCCCGGGTGGCCTGCCGGACCGCCGCCGGCCTGGGAGCGTCCGGCGTACTGGCTCTGTCGTTCCCGCTGCATCCGCCGGGCAAGCCGGAAAAGACGCGGGTCGACGAACTCCAGGCGGCGCGGCTGCCGACGCTGGTCGTGCAGGGGGAGAAAGACCCGTTCGGATTGCCCGAGGAGTTCCCGCCGCTCACGGAGATGGCAGTCGTCCCGGATGCCGACCACTCGTTCAAGGTGCCGAAGCGGGCGGAGCTCACCCAGGACGAGAGCTTCGAGCTGCTGGTCGAGGCAGTTTTCGAGTGGGTGACCCGGGAAGTGTCCGGCTGAACCGGTCCAACCGAGCTAGACCGGATGAGCTCGCGGGACGGGGAATGACCCCGCTCGGCAGCTTGTTGTGATGAACATGACGGCAACGAGTGTGGCTCCCGCGCGGACTACTGGGAAGACACCGGTATTCTCGATCACGATGCCGACTCCGACGACCACCGAGACACCCGAGCAGCGGACCGAGCGCTTCGAGCGCGAGGCCCTGCCTTTCCTTGACCAGATGTACGCCGCGGCCATGCGGATGACGCGCAACCCGTCCGACGCCGAGGACCTCGTCCAGGACACGTTCGCTAAGGCGTACAGCTCCTTCCACCAGTTCACGCCCGGCACCAACCTGAAGGCGTGGCTGTACCGGATCCTGACGAACACCTTCATCAATGGGTACCGCAAGCGGCAGCGTCAGCCCACGCAGTCGCCCACCGAGGAGATCGAGGACTGGCAGCTCACCGCCGCCGAGTCGCACACTCCCGGTGGACTGAAGTCGGCGGAGGCAGTGGCTCTCGAGCACCTGCCGGACTCCGACGTGAAGTCGGCTCTGCAGTCGATCCCGGACGACTTCCGGCTGGCCGTCTACCTGGCCGACGTCGAGGGATTTGCCTACAAGGAGATCGCGGAGATCATGGGGACGCCGGTGGGTACCGTGATGTCCCGATTGCACCGTGGCCGGCGTCAGCTGCGCGAGCTGCTGGCCGACTACGCCCGCGAGCGGGGCCTGATCCCCGCCTCGGACGAGGACAAGACAGCCGCGACCGAGTCCGCGGCGACCGCTGAGGAGGAGGAGTCGTGAGCTGCGGCGAGCACCACGACGTGGACTGCAGTGAGATCCTGCAGCGTGTTTACGTCTTCATCGACAACGAGCTCGAAGACGCCAGCAATGACGAGATCCGTCAGCACCTGGAAGAGTGCGCCCCCTGCCTCGACCAGTACGACCTGGAGCGCTGCGTGAAGAAGCTCGTCCACCGCTCCTGCGGCGACGAACACGCCCCCGAGGCCCTCCGCCAGAAGATCCTCCTCCGCATCACCCAGGTCCGAGCCGAAATAACCACCACCGACTAGGACCCACCCAGCCTCCGAGCGGGCGCCGGACCGTTGCCGCCGGACTGATGTCAGGAAGAACCCGAGGCTAGACCTCCGTGCGCCAAAGGACGCTGTACTGCGTTCCGCGCGATTCTGAGGGGCCTGGTGGACGTGCGTGATCTTGATCCAGCCCAACTCCGCCGAGCGGGGTGGCTTCCGCGCTGGTCTGCTCCACGAGGGATGTGGACTCTCCCTCAACAGACCGTTGTATGGGTAGTTGTACTAGTTGTCGCTGGTGCTGACCTTGCCGGACTCACATAGTGGTCGGCAGGTATCACCCCAGACTGGTTGTGGCGGCCGCTCGTTGGGACCAAAGCAATCCGGAGCAAGGTGACCTGCACTAACTCCACATCCGGTGCTATCCGTAGCAAGGGGAGTCCGCCATGAAGGAACGCGTCACGCTGTCGCCCACCGAGCCGCCCGGCTACCGGGCGAAGCCCGAGGGCTGGGAATGCGATCGGAGCTGGTGCTGGTTCCGAGAAAATCGGGGCACGTGGGACGGCGAACCTCGCCGTCGCTAACCGACAGATCGACCCGGTGGTCTGGTGCGTTCTGGGGCGGACTTCGTCTCAGGGCGCGCCGTTCCCTGTGCGTCATGGGGCATCGGTTTTGGCCTTGCCTGGTTCACTCGGGGATGATGCCCGCGCGCTGGTAGTTGCCATAGGCACGGGCCAGATCACCGGCTTGCTCTGCGTAGTGGCCGGTGGCCACCAGGTCCGAGCCGAAATCACTACCACCGACTGACCTCAGTTCTCCGCGGAGGCCGAGGGGTCGTACCGCCGTCCGTCCTCGTGGTCGGCAAGGAGTTGGAGGGCGGCGGCTTCGTCATTGGGGGACAGAGGACGAAGTACATCCGCGGCCTGCCGCCAGAGCGAACGAGCCGCTGGCAGGTCGTCCTTGGCGGCACTGATCTTGCCTAGCACGATCAGCAGGCGGCCCTCGCGCAGTTTGTTGCCATTGGCGCGTGCCAACTGCAGGCCGGCTTCGGCGCGTTCGGTTGCGGCCGTGTGGTCCCCGACGGCCAGGTGGTTGGTTGCGAGGTGTTGCAACGTCTCCGCTGCCGCGTTCTGGTCGTCGAGTTCGACCAAGACCTCGAGGCTCTTGAGAAGGGCCTGCTCCGCGAGGGCGTTCAGGCCACCGCCCAGGTAGGCCTGGCCGACGTACTGGTATCGCCTCGACAGCGAGCGGAGGTTCCCTGCCTTCTCGGCCAGCGCGATGCTCAGATCGAACCTCTGCTGGGCCATTTCATGCTCGCCCCGGCGCACGTGCAGAGTCCCCAGCGCCATGTAGCTGATTCCCTCGACGCTCTGATCGCCGATCCGCAGACTGAGGACGAGAGCTCGCTCGCCCCATTCGACAGCCTCGTCGAGTCGCCCCATCAGCTCCGTGATGTGGCTCAGGGAGGAGCAGCAGCGTGCCTGGCCGGCCAGATCCGAGATGGCCTGGAAGAGTTCCAGGCTTCGCAGCAAGTGAGCCTGCGACGGCCCGAGGTCGCCCCGCTCGACGTCGGGAATCGCCAGATCATGCTCGAGCCATGCGGCGAGCCGTTGATAGCCGAGCTCGGCCGCCACCTCTCGGCCCACTTGGTCGATCGCGCGCATCTCGGACCAGCGCAGGTTGACGATGAAGTAGCCGAAGAGGGCCAGGGCGAGCTCCGGAACATATCCGCGCAGCCCTGCTGACTGGCGCGCCTGGTGGAACGCACCGAGAAGGTTGGATCGCTCGTTGTCCAGCCAGGTCAGAGCAATCGAGGCCTCGGGTAGCGCCGGCAGGGAGCGGCTCGGCCTGCCTGCCATCGCGAGCCTTCGGCTGTCGGGGTGGGTCAGCTCCTGACATCGCCAGGCCACGCCGGTGTAGAGCTTCAGCACCCGCGCCAACGCGTCCTCCCTCGCGCCCTCGGAGAGGTGTTGACTCGCGCGTTCGCGCGCATAGGCTCGGATCAGGTCGTGGAGCCGGTAACGGCCTGGAGCAACGGACTCGAGCAGGTTGAGGTCGACGAGCCTCTCCAGCACTGGCTCGGCGGCGGCTTCGGAGCTGTCGAGCAGCTGGGCGGCTGTGATCGTGGTCAGGTCGGATCCGTTCGGCAGGCCGAGCAGCACCAGTGCCGCCGCGGCCCGGATGTCCAGGTCCTCATCGCTGCCGGCCAGAAACTCGACCGAGCCGGCGATGTTCGCGCGGACTCCGGATTCTCCGGTGCCGAACTCGTCGAGTCGCCGGTGTTCGTCCTGCAGCTGGCCCACCATGTGCTCGATCGGCCAGGTCGGACGGGCCGCGAGCCGCGCACCGATGAGGCGGACGGCGAGTGGCAGCCGGCCGGTCAGTTCGGCGATGGTACGGGCCGCGGCACCTTCGGCTGCGACCCGCGCATCCCCGGCGATCTTCGACAGCAGTTCAACAGAATCCGCGTCGGAAAGTGGCGAGAGACTGACCTGCCGGAAGCCGGGCAGCGTCGTCAGCGCACGACGACTGGTGGCGATGACCGCCGAGCCCGGCGCGCCTGGAAGCAGCGGGATGACCTGCCCCGCCCTGTTGGCGTTGTCGAGCAGGATCAGGAGCCGCCGGCCGGCCAGGTGTGACCGGTAGACGGCCGCGGCCTCGTTGGTGCCTTCAGGAACAGTCCTGTCGTCGACGCCCAGCGATCGCAGCAACTGGATGAGCGCCTCACCGGGGCTGAGTGGAGCACCCGGGCCGTAGCCCCGGAGATCCAGGTAGATCTGGCCGTCCGGGAAGTTGTCGGCGGCGAGGTGGGCGGCGTACACCGCCAGCGACGTCTTGCCGACCCCGCCCATCCCTGTCACCGCGACCATCTGAACCGTCCCCGGCCGCTCGTCGACGACGGTCAGCGTCCGGACGAGAAGGTCGACTTCCCGGCTACGACCGGTGAAGTCGGACAACGCGGGCGGAAGTTGGCGTATGACGCCGGAGCCGGGCGCCGGGATCGATGCGCCCGATGCTCGCTCCAGAGTCTTGCGGCCGGCCTGCGCGGCACGGGTGAACAGGCTGACCGCCTGATCATCGAGGCCGAGCGCGTCGGCCAGTGCCTCAATCGTTTCGGTCCGTGGCCGGCGTCGGGTGCCGCGCTCGAGGAGGCTGATGGCCTGCTCGCTGAGGTTCGCCAGTTCAGCCAGCCCGGCTTGGGTCAGACCGGCCGAGCGTCGGTGGCTGCGCAGCAACTCACCGAACGACACCGACATCGACTCACCTCCGGTCCTGCCTGCTCGACGATGGATCCAGTAGCCAGGGACCCCATCCCACCGGCTAACTGTACGGACGAAGGCCCGGTCCGGGCGGCGGTCGTCCACAGGCGGGATCTCTGGAAGGCCGGACCGCGGGGGATGAGACCGGCGGAACAATTCATGTCGATCCGTGTTTGGTCGCTGACGAATTGCGTTTCGACAGATTAGCGGTGAGTACTCAGTCTGCTGCACTGGGTATACGAACCAGTGGGATTATTGGCCTTGTTGTGACATGTGACCAAATTGCAAGGACCCCGGTTTTTTACCCGGGGTCCTCGCTGTACGTAGCCGCCTGACTCAGGCGTTGGGGCGCTTGCCGTGGTTCGCGCCCTTCTTCTTGCGTGCGCGACGCTTGCGGCCGGTCTTGCCCATTTGAAAGCCTCCTTGTAACAACTGCAAAGAGTCACAGTCTCTCATACCAGAACGCGGGCATGAGCATCGTGCGGCGAGTCACGGTCTGGCTTACAGTGTTTCGGCGCAGTCCTGATGAGCAAAATTAGTTCTAGTCAGCGATGTGCTGTCTGCCCCCCTGTGCCCGCACCATGGCGGACACAAGACCGCGACCGCTGATCGGAGGTGACGTACTATGTTCGGTGACGTCTGGGACTGGTGATCCTTCTGGCATGGAGGGGCATGACATGACGTGGCGCCCACGTGCCAGGGCACTATGGCTTGTTGTCGCGTTGACAGCAGCCCTTGCCATCGCCACGTTGGTGTTCGCCCTGTTTGAGGTCCAGAACGGTCTCGTGGTGGCGGGGCTGTGTCTGGTTGCTCTCATCGCGAGTTCGTTGCGCTCGGTCCACACCCAGCGACAGATCGAACTCGTCTCGGTGGTCCTTGTCGCCGTGTACGTGATCGCGGGCCCCGCGGCGGCCGTCATCGTCGCGGCAGTCGCCTCCCTGATTCAGGCGCCGGCGCCCAAGATCAAACTCATCTTCAACAGCGCCCAGCGCGTCCTGTCCGCTGCCGGTGCTGCGGTCGCCTATGCGGCCCTGGACGGCCCGGTGGGGAAAGAGGTCTTCGACCGGGTACCCGACGCGCTCATCGCGACCACCGCGGCCAGCATCGTGCTGCAGATGGTCAACGCACTGCTCGTATCGATGGTCCTCATCCTCGAACGCGGGCCGGGCGGTGTCGGGGAGTTCTTCCGGCACGTGGTGCGCACCACCGCGATCCCGGTCCTGGGCTACGGTCTGCTGGGCCTGTCGATGGCTGTGGTGTGGCTCGGCGGCCTGAACATCTTCGCGGGTGTGCTGATCCTCGGCCCGCTGGTCCTCGCCCGGTGGGCACTGTCGCAGTATGAGGCGGAGAAGACTGCGCAGGCCGCGACCATGCGAGCTTTCATCCAGGTGATCGAGACCAAGGACCTTTACACCCGCGGTCATTCCGAGCGGGTCAGTGAAGGAGTCGGAATACTGGGGCGCCAGCTCCAGCTCAGCGATGAGCGGCAGAGCGCGCTCGAGCATGCCGGCCTGCTGCACGACGTCGGCAAGGTGGGGGTGCCGACCAGCATCATCCGCAAGCCGGGGCGCCTGGACGACGCCGAGATGGACGCGATCCGGCTGCACCCCGCACGAGGCGTCGAGCTGATCGGCAACATCCCCTTCCTCGAGGAAGTGAAGTCGGCGGTGCTGCACCACCACGAGAAGTACGACGGCAGTGGCTATCCGGCCGGTCTGGCCGGCAAGAACATCCCGTACTTCGCCCGCATCATCGGCATTGTCGACGCCTTCGACTGTCTGACCTCGACCCGTTCGTACCGGCCCGCACGGGAGGTGGAGGAGACCCTGGCGATCCTGGTCCAGGACCGCCACACCCACTTCGATCCCGAGCTGGTCGACGCGTTCGTGCAGGTGATCCGGGCCAAGGGCTGGAAGGCCGCCGTCGATCAGCCGGCACCGGACGGCAACGTGCAGGCCAACGTCGATCACGACGACCTGAGCCTCGGCAGTGGTGGCGGCGCCTCTGGTTCAGCGGCGGGTCCGATCGCTTGATGAACGCAACCAGCCAAAGCTACCAGGTCAGGGTCTCGGGTAGCGGTGTTGCCATCGTTCTCGCCGCGGCCACCCTCGGCCTGGCCGCACTGATCCTGACGATCGAGCGCGGCCTCACCGGCTGGTCTTTCGCGATCACATTCGGCGTCCTGATCTCCGTCGGCGAGATGGTTCAGTTCAGGGTGGACCGGAGTCGCAACCGTGCTCCGATCGCCACCAGCGCCGCGCTCGGCTACGCGATGCTGCGGGGACCCGAGGTCGGCGTACCGCCCGATGTCGCGCAGGTGGTTGCCGTTGTCACCATTGCCACCATCGCCGGCCTCGTTCCTCGCGTGGTGGCGGGACTTCGCTGGGAGGTGGTGATCTCGGCCCGCCGCGTTCTGTCGGTGGCCGCCGCCACAGCCGCCTTCTCCGCGGTGATTCCAAACGACATGCAGTGGGACGGCACCTGGTCCCACGCGCTACCGCTCACCGCCGCGATGTTCCTGGCTGTGCTCACCGCCGGGATCAGCGACGCGCTGGTCGGCGCGGGGCAGGCGACCGAGGCTTTCAACAGGCCATTTCCGGCCGCACTGCGCGATGAGCTGGTGGTGCTGGCACGGATCGGGCTGGGCATGGGTATCAGCGGGGTGCTGCTGGCCTCTTGCACCTCTCTGGTTGGCCTGTGGGCGCCGCCGCTGATCATTGTGCCGTTGTTGCTGACGCAGTTCGCGTTCCGCCGGTTCGCGTCGGCGCAGCGGACCTACCGGGCCACCGTGCGGTCGATGGCCCGCAGTACGGAGATCGCCGGGTTCAGCAGTCCGGGTCAGAACGCGCGGACGGCTCAGCTGGCCATTGCCATCGGCAACGATCTGGGACTGACGCCGGCGCGGATGGAGGCGTTGGAGTATGCAGCCTTGCTGTCCGGGGTCGGACAGTTGGCGTTGGCGGACCCCAGTCCTGGTGGGGCTTCCTTGTTGCGGAACCGGGAGGAGCGGCAGCAGGCGGCCGAGATAGGGGCCTCGATCATCGAGCGGTCCGGAGTGCTGGACCACGTCGCGGAGATCGTGCGGCACTCGAACGATCCGTACCGGCAGGGGCGGGCCAACAACTCCGACATCCCGGTCGAGAGCGGGATCGTCAATATTGCGCTGGCGTATGAGCAGCTCGCTGGTGAAGGTAGTGGGCAGAGCGCGGCGAAGGCGATGGAGAGCATCGGGCTGGGGATCGGGGCGGAGTACGACCCTGTGGTGGTCGAGTCACTGCGGCGCGTTGTCGGGCGCGGTTTTCGCTTCTAGGGCGGACCAGGTGGGTGGTTCTTCCACCGGGGCCCGGCCGGTGCCGCCCATGCCCGCGTAGAGGAGGAGGCCGGCGCCGGCGGCGATCAGTACATCGCCCGGGCTGACCGCCTGACCGTTTCCCGGCAGCGCGACCGGTACTACGTCTCCCAGCCAGGGAAGCAGGGTCTGTACTCCGGACAGCTCGTGGCGCGGGTCTTCCACGAAGCGGTCGAGGCCGGCCCGTTCCAGGGCTGCCACGGAGACGGGCATCGCGCCGTTCAGGGCGGCGACCAGAGCGTTGGCTCCGAAGCCCACGGCCAGCAGCGCGACACCGGGACGGAACACATTGAGCCGGAGGAAGACGCCGATGCAGACGGCTGACCCGATCAGCCCGACGGGGTAGGCGATTCCGCCCGTCACAGAGCCGAGGAGCTGCCCTGTGGCGGCCGCGGCGAGCCAGTGGACTCCGGTGAGGGTGTTGTCGGCCAGGCGGGTGAAGCGGCCACCAGTCAGCAGCGCCGCGACCGCGGCGAGCAGCATGATGAGGAAGACCAGCAACATCTTGGCGATTCTGCCGCGCCGATCGCCGCATCCCCCGAATCCCGAAACCTCCCAGCGTGTCGACATAACCGCAATCCGTAACGGTGGGTCGACAAAGCACCGCGGCCCCTCTCCCCGGCGTACCGGAGAGAGGGGCCGCGAGAAGCCGTGCGGTCAGGACCTGGCCGGAGCCGCACCATCCTCGTCGAGGAGCTCGGGGAGGTCCTTGACGCCCGGATCGCCCGCGTCGGCCAGGTAGTCCGTCGAGTGCGTCGCGTCCTCACCAGAGGGCACGTTGAGCGCTCGCAGGATCAGCGTCAGCACGATCGTCACGATCAGGTTGATCCCGAACGCGGTCAGGCCGATGTAGACCTGGGTCTCGGTGAACGGGATGTTCGCCAGCGACCCACCGAAGTGCTTCTTGGTCGCCGGGTTGATCACGTTGTACGCCGAGATCGTGCCGAACACCATCGCCACCGCCCAGCCGGCCAGCAGCGCCCAGCGGTGGAACCACCGGGTGAACAGACCGACCACGATCGCCGGGAACGTCTGCAGGATCCAGATGCCGCCCAGCAGTTGCAGGTTGAGCGAGATCGTCTTGTCCATCCCGAGCACGAAGATGAGCGCGCCGAACTTCACCAGCAGCGACGCGAGCTTCGAGACCTTGGCCTCCTGTGCCGGGGTGGCGTCCTTCTTCAGGAAGTCGCGGTAGATGTTGCGGGTGAACAGGTTCGCCGCGGCGATCGACATGATCGCGGCCGGGACCAGCGCGCCCACCGCGATCGCGGCGAAGGCGATGCCGGCGAACCAGGCCGGGAACTCCTGGTCGAACAGCCGGGGGATCGCCAGCTGCGGGTTCGCCAGTCCGTCCAGGCCCTTCACGTTGACGTTCGCCTTGATCGCCATGAAGCCGAGCAGCGCGAGCAACCCGAGCAGCAACGAGTACGCCGGCAGGATCGCGGCGTTCCGCCGTACGACGTTGCGGTTCTTCGTCGAGAGCACGGCGGTGACGGAGTGCGGGTACATGAACAGCGCCAGCGCGGAACCGAGCGCCAGCGTCCAGTACGCCGAGTAGCCCGCCTCGCCCGGGATGAACGACCCGGTGGGCTTCCCGGTGGCCGGGTTGGTCGTCTCCATCTTCGTCTTCGCGGCGTCGAAGATGCTGTCCCAGCCGCCGAGCTGGCCCGGCAGGTAGAGGATCGCGGCCGCGATGACGAGGTAGATCAGCCCGTCCTTGACGAAGGCGATCATGGCCGGCGCGCGCAGACCGGACGAGTACGTGTACGCCGCCAGTACGGCGAACGCGATCAGCAGCGGCAGGTCCTTGGCCAGGGTGTTGTCGCCACCGAGGCCCATCGTCTCGAAGACGGCCTGCATGCCGACCAGCTGCAGCGCGATGTACGGCATCGTCGCCAGGATGCCGGTCACCGCGACCGCCAGCGAGAGGCCGCGGCTGCCGTAGCGGCCGCCGACGAAGTCCGCCGGGGTCACGTAGCCGTTGCGGTGCGAGACCGACCAGAGCCGGGACATGAAGATGAAGATGATCGGGTAGACCACGATCGTGTACGGCACCGCGAAGAAGCCGCTGATCGCGCCGGTCGCGTACATCGCCGCCGGCACCGCGACGAACGTGTACGCCGTGTAGAGGTCGCCACCCAGCAGGAACCAGGTGATGAAGGTGCCGAAGCCCCGGCCGCCCAGACCCCACTCGTCGAGGCTGTCGAGCTCACCGGTGCGGCGCCAGCGGGCAGCCATGAAGCCCATCACCGTGACCGCGGCGAAGATGACGATGACGATGATCAGCTGAACCCAGTCGACGTCGTTCACAGGTCACCCTCCTTGCCTGCCGCGCCGTCGAGCCCCTGGGCCGCCCGGCGTTTCCGTTCCACGCCCATCACCAGCCGGTAGCAGATGCTCACCGTCGCAGCGGAGATGAACACCCAGAGCAGCTGGTACCAGTAGAAGAAGGGAAACCCCCACAATCGGGGTTCGTCCTTGGCGTAGGTGGAGACTAGAAGTGGTACGACAATCGACAACGCCAGCAGAACGCCGGCTATCCAGTACGCGGGCTTGACCGCGGACAGCTTGGACACAGCAACCTCCTCGGGACACAGGCGCAACGGCGAACGCTACCGTTCAGCCACGCACAGCGACTAGACCTCCGTCGAACTAGATTCAGGGTGGGCCATGGACGCAGCAGGAGCATGGCAAGTACGGCGAGTCGTCCTGTCCGTTCTGTTCCTGCTGGTGGTTGCCCTGCCGCTCTATCCCGAGCTCTACGGGCTGGACGAGGTGACCCCCTTCACCCAGCTGGTCGCGTTCCGGCCGCAGGCGCTGGTGCTCGTTCTGCTGGTGGGGATGGGCATGCTGTTCCGCTGGAACTGGCGGATCGCCGCTGTGCTGACCATCCTGCTCGCCGTCACCGGTGGCGCGCTGACAGCGCCGAGGTACCTCTCCGACCCGGAGCCGCCACCGCCGGGGACCCGGGAGCTGACGATCATGGTGGCGAACGTGCTCGGCGGGGGAGCGGATGCCGGTGAGGTCGCCAAGATCATCCGGCTCCGGCAGCCCGACCTGGTGTCGTTGCCCGAGGCACAGGCCGACGTACGGCAGGAGATCGAGTCACACCTGCAGGGCCTGCACTACCGCGGCTACACCCAGCAGGCGAACTCGGCGGTGGAGAGCGCGACCAGCGTGCTGGTGTCGGACTCGCTCGGCGAGGTCGAGTTCCGGTCCGAGACGCTCGACCCCAGCAGGGTCAGCGCGCAGCAGCCCGGTACGACGGACACCGCGCAGACGACCACCCAGTTCGGCCACGTGATCGTCACCGGCGGCAGTCTCGGCAACCTGCGGCTGATCGCGTACCACGGCTACCCGCCGCTGCCGTCCGAGGTGACCACCTGGAAGCAGGACCTGCAGGTGGTGAAGCGTTGGTGTGCAGCGGGTCAGCCGACGATCGTGGCCGGCGACTTCAACGCGACCATCGACCATGCAGACTTCCGGAGCGCGCTCAGGGCCGACTGCAAGAGCGTGGCGCCGTCGGCGGGAGCCGGTCTGCAGGGGACCTGGCCAGCGGATCGCCCGGCGTTGTTCCGGACCCAGATCGACCATGTGCTCGTCACGGACGGGATCACCCCGGGCAACTTCAAGACGTACGAGATCGAGGGCAGCGACCACCGGGCCGCGGTCGCCAGTGTTGCCGTGCCCAGGAGCGAGTGACCCACAGCTAGCTCTAGGTCTGGTTGGCCGCCGGGCGGTAGATGTACGGCTGGGAGGACCGGACGGCCTCGGTGAGCATCAGCAGCATGTCGGCGCGAGCCTCGATCGGCCGGCCGAACAGCTCGTCGTCGCCGGGGATCGGGAAGCCCTTCACCCCGATCGCGAGCTGGCTCAGCAGCACGTGCAGGACACCGCGGGCGTTGAAGACCGACGGGGTCGGCCACTCGGGCAGCGTCTCGTGCATCAGCGGCTGCTGCGCCGCGGTCGCCGCGACCGGCTTCAGCCAGCGCTCGAGCTCGTCGCTGGTCAGCATGTTGCGGTGCAGGACCGTCATCACCGCGTGCGCGACCCGGTCGTGCTCCTCGTGCACCCAGCGGTACTGCGTGTCCTTCACGATCCGGTCGGCGAGGACGTCCAGCAGCGCCCGCAGTACGCCGGCATCACAGTGACGGGAGCGGGCCAGCGCGCCGATCGCGTCCGCCCCGTGCGCCACGGCATGGGCCCAGCCGCAGTCCGCGACGTAGCCCCGCAGGTCGCGTTCGCGCAGCAGCCAGGTGGCCAGCCGGTCGCCCCAGCGCATCACCACCTCGTCGTGCACCAGGAACTCGGCGTTGTCGCGGTGGATCACCTCCGCGAGCGTGAGCGCGGTGAAGGAGCGGCGGAACACCGTATCGGTGCCGTCCTCCCCGAGCCCGTAGGCGAGTCCGGCGCAGAGACCGTCACCGAAACCGGGCAGCAGGTCGTCGTAGATCCCGCGCTCGAGCCAGGTGGCGAGCGTCGGATAGGCCAGCGCGTCCCGCACCTGCGGGTTCGTACTGGCCAGGCCACGGACAAGCTCCTCGGTGAGGTCGGTCAGCGCACGGTCGCGCGGTACCGCGTAGTCCGCGGCCATCACGTCCTGCCAGTACGTCGACTCCACCGATGCATCCTTTCACTTGGACCTGCTCAATCAACACCCATCCGCGAGATCTGTCGAGCCTGCTGCCCGGCCCGGGCTCGTCGCGTGCCCTAGGCTCGACCTCGTGCCGTCCTTGACCGATGTGGCGCGGAACCACACGACGCTGGACCAGGCGGACCTGGACCGGCTGCAACTGCTGGTCTCCGACTGGCAGATGCTGGCCGACCTGTCCTTCGCCGACCTGGTGCTCTGGTTGCCCGACATCGAGGGGCTCGGCTTCTGGGCCGGAGCGCAGATGCGCCCGACCACGGGACCCACGGCGTACCTGGACGACATCGTCGGCAGCTTCATCCCGCGCGACCGCAGGCCGCTGCTGGACCAGGCGTACGACGGCGGCCGGATCTGCCGCGAGGGCGACCCCGAGTGGCGCGACGACGTCCCGGTCCGGGTCGAGACGATCCCGGTACGCCGGGGCACCCGGGTGATCGCCGTGATCGCGAGGAACACCAACCTGCTGGGGGTCCGGACCCCGTCCCGACTGGAGATCGCCTACCTGCAGAGCGCCACCGACCTGGCCCGGATGATCACCGACGGCATCTTCCCGTACGGCGGGGAACGCCTGCTGTCGACGACTCCCCGGGTGGGGGACGGCTGCATCCGGGTCGATCGGCACGGCATGGTGACGTTCGCCAGCCCGAACGCATTGTCCGCGTACCGCCGGATGGGACTCGTCACCGACCTGGTCGGCAGCCGGCTGAAGGAGATCACCGCCGAGCTGATCCACAGCGGCCGCAAGGTGGACGACGTGCTCGCCTCGGTGCTCACCGGCCGGGCGGCCAAGGAGCTCGAGATCGAGAATCCCGAGGCCACCTTGTTCCTGCGGGCGATCCCGCTGCGGGCCGACGGCGAACACGTCGGCGCGCTGATCCTGCTCCGCGACGTGACGGAGCTGCGGAGCCGGGAGCGGGAACTGGTCACCAAGGAGGCGACCATCCGGGAGATTCATCATCGCGTCAAGAACAACTTGCAGACCGTCGCCGCGTTACTCCGGATGCAGGGCCGACGGATCACCGTGCCGGAAGCCCAGGCCGCGCTGGCCGAGGCCGTCCGCCGGGTCGGGTCGATCGCCATCGTGCATGAGACCCTGTCCGAGTCCTTCGACGAGCATGTGGACTTCGACGACGTGGCGGACCGGGTGGCGGCGATGGTGGCCGACGTGTCGACGGTGTCCACCCAGGTGGAGATCCGCCGGACCGGCAGCTTCGGCGTACTGGACTCCGAGGTGGCGACCCCGCTCGCGATGGTGCTGACCGAGCTGATGCAGAACTCCGTCGAGCACGCGTTCAGCACCCGGGCGGGTGGAGACGCGTCGGGCAGGATCGAACTGGCCGCCCAACGCTCGGTCGGGCGGTTGCGGGTGGTGGTCACCGATGACGGCAAGGGGCTTCCGGAGACCTTCGACTCCGAGACGTCCGGCAACCTCGGCCTGTCGATCGTGCGCACCCTGGTGATCGGTGAGCTCGACGGGGTGCTGGAGTTCCACCCACGCCACGACGGGCCCGGAACGACGGTGGTGCTCGACGTTCCGGTGAAGGAGTGAGCCGGGTCGTTATCCCTGAACAGCCGTGGGTCCTTGTCCACAGTTCTTCAGATACAACGCGCTGCCCGGGTCGAACTGGCAATCGAAAGGCCCCGCGGATCCCGCGGGGCCTGCGTCGTGGTCTGCTCAGGCGGTACGGATGCGAGCGCGGGCGTTGCGGCGCTTGAGAGCGCGTCGCTCGTCCTCGCTCAGGCCACCCCAGACACCGTGGTCCTGGCCGGCTTCCAGCGCCCAGGCAAGGCACTGCTCACGCACGTCGCAGCGACGGCACACCTGCTTGGCCTCCTCGATCTGCATGATCGCTGGCCCGGTGTTACCGATGGGGAAGAACAGTTCCGGGTCCTCATCGAGGCAAACGGCCCGGTGGCGCCAATCCATGGCGGATCCCATCTCTCTCAGTAGTTTGTCTGCGCTGATGGTGGTCTGTGCCCAATCAGCGCGCCTGTACTCGCACGGGGGTGGTGCGAAGCGTTGTGAACGTTTTCACGAACGCCTCCATGTTCCCAATCTCGGGTTGACGAAACAAGGGTTCTGGACTTGTCGATCCGATCACAACACTTCCTTAACACTACGAACCGGTGCACAGCGGTTCACCGCGTCCGCAATACGGACGAGCTGAGCTTCCAGCAATCACCCGTTCACTGCAAGTAACCGATCGAACGGCCCTGAGGTTACGCAAAACCTCGAATCCCTGTGGGGCTGAAGTTCTCCGACCCTGATGGGTGCCGGGGGCAGAGGTCGTCGTCCCCACGCGCCCACCGTCCACTGCCGATGGCCCTCACCACAGGGGAAGAAGGAGCCGACCAGACCTGGACGGGTTACTACTAGGCTTGCGGTTGTGCCGACCGAATCCACGCCGTCCACCGCTCCGCGCCCGCTCAAGCTAGCCTCGGCTGTGGTCGCTGGGGAAGGGCTCGTGGTCGCCGTTCTCGGAATTGTCGAAGCTATAACGATCAGCGACGACAGGCTCACTCTCGGGCTGACCACCGCCGCCTTCCTGCTGCTGTACGGCGGGGCGCTGCTGCTGGTGGCTCGTGGGCTGTTCCGGACGTCCACCTGGAGCCGTGGGCCGGCCGTGTTCGCCCAGCTCATCCAACTGCTGATGGCGGTCAGCTTCTGGGGTGGATCGACCAAGCCCGTTTCCGTGATTCTGGCCATCGCGGCAGTCGCGGTACTGGTCGGGATCTTCCAGAAGGTGTCGATGGAGGCCTTGGCCGACAATCCGACCAAGGACCGTCCAGTCCTCTAGCTCCGGGCCCTGAGGGCCGCTCCAGCCGGTGTCACTCCTTGAGGAGGCCGGTGCGGAGTTCGGTGAGGGTGCGGGCGAGCAGGCGGGAGACGTGCATCTGGGAGATGCCGATCTCCTCTGCGATCTGGGACTGCGTCATGCCGCGGAAGAACCGCAGCGTCAGGATGCGCTTCTCCCGGGTGTCCAGCTGGGCCAGCAGCGGTTTGAGCGACTCGCGGTACTCCACGCTCTCCAGTGCCTCGTCCTCGCCGCCGAGCCCGTCCAGCACGGTCGTGGCGTCCGCCTCGTTCTGGTCCGGGGCGTCCAGGGACAGCGTGTTGTAGGCGTTCGCGGACTCCAGGCCCTCGATCACCAGGTCGGGGGACAGCCCCAGCCGGTCGGACAGCTCGGCGACGGTGGGGGCCCGGCCGCGCTCCTGGGTCAGCTCCGCGGTCGCCGCGGTCAGCGAGAGCCGGAGCTCCTGCAGCCGGCGGGGGACCCGGATCGCCCAGCCCTTGTCCCGGAAGTACCGCTTGATCTCACCGAGGATCGTCGGGGTCGCGTAGGTGGAGAACTCCACCCCGCGGTCGGAGTCGAACCGGTCGACCGCCTTGATCAGGCCGATCGTGGCGACCTGGACGAGATCGTCGTACGGCTCGCCGCGGTTGCGGAAGCGGCGGGCCAGGTGTTCCACCAGCGGCATGTGCAGCGAGACCAGGCCGTCGCGGGCCAGGATGTGCGCGGGGTCGCCAGGGGTCGCGGACGCCATGGCTTGGAAGAGGCTGGCAGTGCGGGTGCGTAGGTCAGGTTCCTGGGGCTCGGCCAGGGGTCGTTCGTCGGTCACGCCTTCTCCGAGGCGGTGGCGGACGCCGACACGGTGATCGTGAGCCGCCCGTCGACGGTCTCGGCCACGACGGACTCCACCAGTGCGGTCAGTACGGTCCAGCCGAAGGACGTGGTGTCCGGCTTCCACCCGTTCGGCACGACGGCCGACGTACGGACGGTCAGCTGCGGCGGGTCGATCGCGAAGACCAGTTCGAGCACGCCGTCGGCGGCCTGCGGGAGCAGCAGCGCGCAAGCCTCGTCCACCGCGATCCGCAGATCGTCGATCGCGTCCACGGTGAAGTCGTTGCGGGCCGCGAGATTGCCGACCACCGACCGCGGGACCGCGATGTAGGCGCTGTCCGCGGGAATGCTGAGGTGAACCTCGGCGGGTCGTCCGGTGCTGCTCACAGTGCTGTGCCTCCCTGGCGGGCTGATCTCCTGGGCTGTGGTCGGCCCACCGCCTACATCTTCCACCGTGCGGCCGTTCTCTGCACAGTCACAACGGCTGGGGCCGGTCCCGCCCAGCGGAACCGGCCCCGGATTCGAGGAATCGCCCGTCCTACGTCGGTTCGACGTGGGTCGGGTTGAGCACCCGGGCGAGGAAGTTGCGGGTGCGGTTGTGCTGCGGGTTGCCGATCACCTCGGCCGGCGGGCCCTGCTCGACGATGACGCCGGCGTCCATGAAGACGACCCGGTCCGCGACCTCGCGGGCGAAGGCCATCTCGTGGGTGACCACGAGCATCGTCATCCCGTCCAGGGCGAGCTTGCGCATCACCGTCAGGACATCGCCGACGAGTTCGGGGTCGAGCGCCGAGGTCGGCTCGTCGAACAGCATCAGCTGCGGGTCCATCGACAGCGCCCGGGCGATCGCGACCCGCTGCTGCTGTCCGCCGGACAACTGCATCGGGTAGGCGAGCACCTTGTCGTTCAGGCCGACCCGGTCCAGATTGGCCCGGGCGATCTTCTCGGCCTCGGCCGAGCTGCGCTTCAGCACCGTCGTCTGGGCGACCGTGCAGTTGGCCAGCACGTTGAGGTGCGGGAACAGGTTGAACTGCTGGAACACCATGCCGATCTGGGAGCGGGCGGCGTCCAGGTGACAGTCCCGGTCGGTGATGTCCTCGCCGCGGACGATCACCTGGCCCTCCTCCGGGACCTCCAGCAGATTGACGCAGCGCAGCAGCGTGGACTTACCCGAGCCGGACGGCCCGATCACGCAGACCACCTCGCGCTGCTCGACGGTGAAGTCGATACCGCGCAGGACGTGGTTGGTACCGAACGACTTGTGCAGGTTCTTGATCTCCACCAGTGCCATCAGCGCGCCCTCGCAGCCTTCGCCTCGAGCCGGCGGACCAGGATGCCCAGCGGCAGGGTGATGATCAGGTAGCAGAAGCCGGCGGTGACCAGCGGGGTCAGGTTGGCGTAGGTGTTCGCCAGGTCCCGGCCGAACCCGGTCAGCTCGTACGCCTCGGCGCTGGTGCCGATGATGAACACCAGCGACGAGTCCTTCACCAGCAGGATCAGGTCGTTCGTCAACGGCGGCAGCACGATCCGGAACGCCTGTGGCAGCACGATCTTCCGGGTCGCCAGGCCGAACGGCATGCCGAGCGAGCGGGCCGCCTCGATCTGCCCCTTCGGGACCGCCTGGATGCCGGCCCGGATCACCTCGGCCATGTACGCCGCGGCGACGATGCCCAGCGCGAGCCAGACCACGCCGTACGGGTCGAGCGGGATCGTCAGACCCTCGAACGCGAGCGGCAGCAGGCTGAACGCGATGAACACCACGATGGCCGGCAGGCCCCGGAAGAACTCGATGTAGGCGGTCGCGATCCAGCGGTACGGGCCGACGCTGGACAGCCGCATCAGCGCCAGCAGGGTGCCGCCGAGCAGGCCGATTACGAAGGCGCCGGCGGTGTACTCCAGCGTCTTGACCAGGGCTTGGAGCAGACCGTCCTCGAATGCCGCCTTGATGTACTGCGGCTTGAAGAAGACGCTGACGATCTGGGACCAGTCGGCCGTGAAGGCCGCCACCAGGACTAGTGCGATCAGGATCGCGTACTGGATCCAGCGGGAGCGCTGAGCCCGCTGCCGCGGGCTCAGCCCCTTCCGCTCAACGGTGTCGATCGGTGCGCTCACTTCTTAGGCTCAACCCCGAACCACTTCTTGTAGATCTCGTTGTACTTGCCGTCGGACTGGGCCGAGGTGAGCAGCGTGTTGAACTTCTCCACCAGCTTCGGGCCGCTGCCGTCCTTGAGCGCGCCGAAGCCGTACTGCTCGCCGGTGTTGAACTCGGCCGCGACGGCGGTGTCCGGGTTCTCCTTGACGAAGTCGTAGAGCACGCCGTTGTCGTTGATGCCGGCGTCGACGCGACCCGACTTGACGTTGTTCTCCTGCAGTGCGAGGTCGTTGAAGACGACGACCGTGAAGCCGATCTTCTTGGCCTGCTCGTCGGCGAAGTCCTTACCGGTGGTGTCGGCCTGGACCCCGACCTTCTTGCCCTTCAGGTCCTCCAGCGACTTGTAGGGGGCGTCCTTCTTCACCAGCAGCACCTGGGTGGCGTCCATGTACGGCGCGGTGATGCTGATCGCGGCCTGCCTGGCCGGCGTGATCGTCATCGCGCCCATGCCCATGTCGCACTTCTTCGCCTGGAAGGCGGCGCCCGAGGTGACCTGGGCCCACTCGATGTTGACGACCTCCTGCTCCAGGCCGAGGTCCTTGGCGAGCAGGTCGAGCAGGTCCACGTCGAAGCCGACGACCTTGTTGCCGTCCTTGTACTGGAACGGCTTGTACGGCAGGTGCGTGCAGACGGTGAGCTTGCCGGACTTGACCAGCGTGATGCCGGCCGCCGCGGCCTTGTCCTCGCCTCCTCCGCCACTGCTCGGTTCGTCGCTGCCGCACGCGGAAAGGACGAGAGCGAACACGGCGACCGACGCGGCGGCGGCCATGACCTTACTCTTGCGGAGGGTGGGGACGATGTTCATCGCTAGGACTCCTCGACACTTGTACTGGAACTCCGGTCCAGACGTTACCGGCCCGGAATGACCGCATCCTGACACAGCAGGCAGGTGCCTGTCGGCTGGTAACGGTCGCCGAGACTCGATCGTCACCGTCCCGCCGCATCCGCGGGCCCTGTGAAGACCTTGTGGGGGTGCTCACAGAGCAGACCAGTGCCGCCTGTGGTTTACTCGTAGCCACGGGTGACCCCCGAGTGGCAATGGCGGTGCTCGACGCACCCGATCGAACCGCCCCAGCCCCCACTTCCCTGTAACCGCTTGCCCACCCTTCGTGGTGGGCCGCTCTGCCTTTGTCTCCGCTCCGCTGTTCATCGAAGGGTCACCATGGTTGCCGAAGCCTTCCCGTCCGACTCCGCCTCCGACCCGTACGCCGGTGATCCGGTGTTCGACCTGCACGTCGGTGGCAAGATCGAGGTCACCTCGGCCGTGCACGTCACCAACGCCGACGAGTTGTCGATGGCCTACACCCCCGGCGTCGCCCGGGTCTGTACCGCGATCGCCGAGAACCCGTCGCTGGTCCGCAAGTACACCTGGAAGTCCAACGTGGTCGCCGTCGTCACCGACGGCACCGCGGTACTCGGACTCGGCGACATCGGGCCGGCCGCGTCGTTGCCGGTGATGGAGGGCAAAGCCCTTCTCTTCAAGGAGTTCGGCGGCGTCGACTCGGTGCCGATCGCGCTGGACTGCACCGATGTGGACGAGTTCGTCGAGACCGTCGTCCGGCTGGCCCCGACCTTCGGCGGCATCAACCTGGAGGACATCTCGGCGCCGCGCTGCTTCGAGATCGAGCGCAAGCTGAAGGAACGCCTCGACATCCCGGTCTTCCACGACGACCAGCACGGTACGGCGGTCGTCGTACTGGCGGCTCTGCGCAACGCCCTCCGGCTCACCGACAAGTCCATCGAGGACATCCGGGTGGTCATCTCGGGCGCGGGTGCCGCCGGGGTGGCGTGTGCGCGGATCCTCCTGCAGGCAGGCGTCGGCGACCTGGCCGTTGTCGACAGCAAGGGTGTTCTGTCGGAGGATCGGGCCGATCTGAACCCGGTGAAGTTGTCGCTGGCCAAGGACACCAACACCGGCGGTCTGTCCGGCCGGCTGGTGGACGCGCTCGATGGCGCCGACGTGTTCCTCGGCGTCTCCGGCGGCACAGTGCCCGAGGAGGCCGTCGCGCGGATGGCGCCCGGGGCGATGATCTTCGCGCTGGCGAACCCGAACCCGGAGGTCCACCCGGACATCGCCCACCGGCACGCCGCGGTGGTCGCCACCGGTCGCTCCGACTTCCCGAACCAGATCAACAACGTGCTCGCGTTCCCGGGGATCTTCCGCGGCGCCTTCGACGTGAACGCCTCCCGCATCACCGAAGGCATGAAGCTCGCCGCCGCCGAAGCCCTCGCCGCGCTCATCTCCGACGACGACCTCCGCCCGGACTACGTGATCCCCTCGCCGTTCGACCCCCGGGTCGCCCCGGCCGTCGCCGCCGCCGTCGCCGATGCCGCCCGCCAGGACGGCGTAGCCCGCGGCTGACCCCGCAGAGCAACCAGTACGCCGGTACGCCGTGTCCCCTGCGCTCGGCGTATCGGCGTACTGGTCTCCGCGTTCCGGTCAACCCCCGCGCCCGAATCCGCCGCCCTCTCGGGGGTCAACCCCCGAGAGCCGGGGTAGCCCACCGAGATTCTGGGCGGGCAACCCTGCTGCTCCGGCGTCAACCCCTGAACGGCTGTGCAAGCCGCACCTGGGCACGCCAGCCGCGAGCGCCGGTATGACCGACAGCTCCCGGGCGGTGTTTCGCCAGTTCGGCAGGCGCCCCTGGCGGTCTGTCCGACGACTGGCAGCTTGTAAGAGCCTGTTGGGGAATGGTTTTGGCTGGCGGAGGTCAGGGGTGTTGGTGGGGCTGTGGGTGTTGGGGCCCTGGGGCCGGGGCCTGCACCCTGGG